>NZ_JAUFPN010000195.1 GCF_030409335.1 Paeniroseomonas aquatica | reverse complement strand
GCCGCCGTCACCCGCCCGCCGGCGCCCGCCCCGGCGCCGCCGGCGGCGCCGCCGGCCGGCAGCGACACCGGCAGGCCGCTGCCGCGCTTCGCCGCGCTGGGCTCCAACCAGGTCAACCTCCGGATCGGGCCGGACCTGCGCTTCCGCATCGACTGGACCTACCAGCGCAAGGACCTGCCGGTGCAGATCATCGAGGAGCACCAGGCCTGGCGGCGCATCCGCGACCCCGATGGCACCGAGGGCTGGGTGCAGAAGCCGCTGCTCTCGGCCCGCCGCACCTTCCTGGTGCAGGGCGAGGAGCGGGCGCTGCGGCACCGGCCGGAGGATGCGGCGGAGCCGGTCGCCCGGCTGCGGCCGGGGGTGATCGGCAGCCTCCGCCGCTGCGAGGCCGCCAGCGCCTGGTGCGAGGCGCGGGTCGGGGACTACCGCGGCTGGATCAGGCGGAGCGAGATCTGGGGCATCGGCGCCGGCGAGGCGATCGAGTAGCAGCGCTGGACGACCCCCCCGCCCGCGCCCTAGCCTGGGGTCCATGACCGACGCCCCCATCCCCGCCATCCACGACCTCGGCGGCGCCAGCCGCTACCGCTGCACCCCCGTCGAGCGCGACGAGGCCCCGCCGGACGACTTCGGCAAGCGGGTCGACGCGCTGCGGCAGATCCTGGCGCAGAAGAAGATGATGACCGTGGACGAGCTGCGGCGCGGCATCGAGTCCATCCCCGAGGCCGAGTATTTCTCCCTCACCTACTACGAGCGCTGGCTGACCTCGATCACCGCGCTGATGGTCGAGAAGGGCGTGATCGCGGCGGAGGAGGTGCGATGAGCCCGGCCTTCTCCCATGGCTTCGCCCCGGGCGACCGGGTGCGGGTGAAGGACGACTGGCCGGAGGCGCGCGGGCGCTGCCACATCCGCACCCCGCACTACCTGCGCGGCCGCCACGGCCGGGTGGAGCGGGTGCTCGGCAGCTTCCCCAACCCCGAGGACCTCGCCTTCGGCCGCCCGGCACCGGCCCGGCCGCTCTACCACGTGCTGTTCGACCAGCCGCCGATCTGGTCCGAGGGCGAGGCCGGCGACAGCCTGCTGGTGGAGATCTTCGAGCATTGGCTGGAACCGGCGCCGAAGCCGGTGAAGGAAGCAGCATGAGCGCCCCCGCCCGCCCCGAATCCCTCGCCCTGCTGGAGCGGCTGGTCACCGCCCTGAAGGCCAAAGGTCTGGTCTCCGAGGAGGAGATCGCCGCCCGCCAGGCCAGCACCGACCGGGCCAGCCCGGAGATCGGCGCCCGCATGGTGGCCCGGGCCTGGCTGGATCCGGCATGGCGGAAGTCCATGGTCGCCAACGGCGCCGCCGCGGCGGAGCAGATGGGCGTCTCCATGGCCGGGGCGCCGCCGCTCGGCATCCTCGAGGACACGCCCACGCTGCACCATCTGGTGGTCTGCACGCTGTGCAGCTGCTACCCGCGGGCCGTGCTCGGCTACCCCCCGCATTGGTACAAGTCCTTCGAGTACCGCTCACGGGCGGTGCGCGAGCCCCGGGCGGTGCTGGCGGAATGGGGCACCACCATCGCCCCCGGCGTGCAGCTCCGGGTGATCGACAGCACCGCCGACTACCGCTGGATGGTGCTGCCGCTGCGCCCCGCGGGCACCGAGGGCTGGGACGAGGCGCAGCTCGCCGCCCTGGTCACGCGCGACGTGCTGGTCGGGGTTGCGCTGCCGCGGGTTCCGATGGCCGCCGCCGCCGAGTAGCGTTCAGCGGCCGCCGGCCACGGCGGGAACGACCGGGGCGCCACGACGCGCCCCGGCCTGATGCGGGAGGAAGGCATCCAAACATTCGGCGAACCCCGTGCCCCGGGCGCGGTGGCGGCCCCCTGTCGCCCGGCGGCGTCCCGGGTAGCGGCGCGGCCCCCCGGCGGATGACGCCCGCCGAGGACGGCCTGCCCCAGCCGCGGCGCCGCTTCGCGGTCGCCGCCATCCTGGTCTCCATCGTCATCACCGTGCTCGACACCGCCATGATCAACGTGGCGCTGCCGGCGATCGGCCGCGACCTCGGGGTGAACCCGGCCAGCGTGATCTGGCTGACCAACGGCTACCAGGTGGTGGTGGTGGCGACGCTGATCTCCTTCGCCTCGCTGGCGGAGATCCTGGGCTTCCGCCGGGTCTTCCTCGGCGGGATGGTGGTCTATGTGGTCGCCTCGCTCGGCTGCGCCCTGGCGCCCTCCTTCCCGCTGCTGGTGCTGGCCCGGGTGGTGCAGGGGCTCGGCGCCTCGGCGGTGATGGCGCTGACGGCGGGGCTGGTGCGCTATACCTACCCGTCGCGGCAGCTCGGCCGGGCCATCGGGCTGAATGCGATGACGGTGGCCATCTCGGCCGCGGCGGGGCCGACCATCGGCTCGGCCATCCTGGCGCTGGGGCCCTGGCCCTGGCTGTTCGCGGTGAACGTGCCGCTCGGCATCGCCGGCATCGTCATCGGGGCGCTGACCCTGCCGCAGACGCCGCGGGCGCGGCGGCGCTTCGACTGGGCGGCGGCCGGGCTGGCGGCGCTGGCCTTCGGGCTGATCTTCCTCGGCGCCGACCTGCTGCTGACGGCGCCGCTGGCCGGCCTCGCCGGGGTCGCGGCCGGGCTGGTCGCCGCGGTGGCGCTGGTGCGGCGGGACCTGGCGACGCCGACCCCGCTGCTGCCGCTCGACCTGCTGCGGCTGCCGGCGGTCGCGGTCGCGGTCGCCGCCTCGGTCTGCGCCTTCACCGCCTGGTCGCTGACCTTCGTCTCGCTGCCCTTCCACTTCATCGCCAATGGCCACGACCAGCTCGAGACCGGGCTGCTGATGACGCCCTGGCCGCTGGCGCTGGCGGTGGCGGCGCCGCTGGCCGGGCGGCTGTCGGACCGGATGCCGACCGCGCTTTTGTGCATGCTCGGGGGCGGGGTGCTGTCGGTCGCGCTGCTGGCGCTGGTGCTGCTGCCGGGGGGCTCGCCGATGCCGGTACTGGCCGTCGCCGTCGCGGTGGCCGGCGCCGGCTTCGGCTTCTTCATGACGCCGAACAACCGCACCATGCTCTCGGCGGCGCCGATGGCCCGCAGCGGCGGCGCCGGCGGGATGCAGGCGACGGCGCGGCTGACCGGGCAAACCCTGGGGACGACGCTGGTGGCGATCGCCTTCCAGCTCGGCGGCGGCCCGAAGCTGGCGCTGGCGGCGGGCGTCGGCTTCGCGCTGGCGGCGGCCGGGTTCAGCATGATGCGGGGGCGGCTGAAATAGGAAAAGGCCCATGTGGAAAAGGCCGGGGGGGAAGCAGCGCTTCCCCCCGGCCTTCACGCCATGGCGCACCGGCCCCCGCGGGGGCCGGCCGCCGGTTCAGCCCTCGTCGCGGGCCGGCGGCTCGACATGATCGCCGATCATCGCCTCGGTGGTGATGAGCAGGCCGGCGACCGAGGCCGCATGCTGCAGGGCGGCACGGACGACCTTGGCCGGGTCGATGATGCCGGCGGCGACCAGGTCCTTGTAGGTGTCGGTCTGGGCGTCGTAGCCGTAGGCGTAGTCGGCGTTCTCCAGCACCTTGCCGGAGACGACGGCGCCGTCCTCGCCGGCATTCGCCGCGATCTGCCGCATCGGGATGCGGACGGCGCGGCGGATGATCTCGATGCCGAACTTCTGGTCGGAGTTGATGGCGTTCAGCCCCTCGAGCACCAGCCCGGCACGCGCGAGCGCGACGCCGCCGCCGGGCACGATGCCTTCCTCGACCGCGGCGCGGGTCGCATGCAGCGCGTCGTCGACGCGGTCCTTGCGCTCCTTCACCTCGACCTCGGTCTGGCCGCCGACGCGGATGATGGCGACGCCGCCGGCCAGCTTGGCCAGCCGCTCCTGCAGCTTCTCCTTGTCGTAGTCCGAGGTGGTCTCCTCGACCTGGGCGCGGATCTGGGCGATGCGGGCGTTGATCGCGTCCTTGCCGCCGGCGCCGGCGACGATGGTGGTGTTCTCCTTCTCGATCCGGATGGTCCGGGCCGAGCCGAGCTGCGCCAGGGTCACGGTCTCGAGCTTGATGCCGAGGTCTTCCGAGATGACCTCGCCGCCGGTCAGGATGGCGATGTCTTCCAGCATCGCCTTGCGGCGGTCACCGAAGCCCGGCGCCTTGACGGCCGCGACCTTGAGGCCGCCGCGCAGCTTGTTGACCACCAGGGTGGCCAGCGACTCGCCCTCGACGTCCTCGGCGAGGATCAGCAGCGGCCGGCCGGACTGCACCACGGCCTCGAGCAGCGGCAGCATCGCCTGCAGCGCCGAGAGCTTCTTCTCGTGGATCAGGATGTAGGGATTCTCGAGCTCGACGACCATCTTCTCCGCATTGGTGATGAAATACGGGGAGAGGTAGCCGCGGTCGAACTGCATGCCGTCGACGATGTCGAGCTCGGTCTCGAGGCCCTTGGCCTCCTCGATCGTGATGACGCCGTCGTTGCCGACCTTCTGCATCGCCTGCGCGATCATGGCGCCGATCTCGCTCTCGCCGTTGGCGGAGATGGTGCCGACCTGGGCGGTCTCGGCCTCGGTGCTGATCTTGCGGCTGCGCAGCGCGATCTCGGCGGTGACCGCGGCGACGGCGGTGTCGATGCCGCGCTTGAGGTCCATCGGGTTCATGCCGGCGGCGACCGCCTTGGCGCCCTCGCGGACGATCGCCTGGGCCAGCACGATGGCCGTCGTGGTGCCGTCGCCGGCGATGTCGTTGGTCTTCGAGGCCACTTCGCGCACCATCTGGGCGCCCATGTTCTCGAACTTGTCGGAGAGCTCGATGTCCTTGGCGACGGTCACGCCGTCCTTGGTGATGCGCGGCGCGCCGTAGGACTTGTCGAGCACCACGTTGCGGCCCTTGGGGCCGAGCGTCACCTTCACCGCGTCGCAGAGGGTGTCGACGCCGCGGAGCATGCGCTTGCGCGCGTCTTCGCCGAAGCGAACGTCTTTTGCTGCCATGATGGGGGTATTCCTGGAATGAGGGGCTGAAAGGCGGGCTTGGCTCAGGCCTTGGTGATCACGCCGAGCAGGTCGGATTCCTTCATGATCATGAGGTCCTCCCCGTCGATCTTGACCTCGGTGCCGGACCACTTGCCGAACAGGACGCGGTCGCCGGCCTTGACGTCGAGCGCGCGGAGGGTGCCCTGCTCGGTCAGCGTGCCGGGGCCGGCGGCGATGATCTCGCCCTCGACCGGCTTCTCCTGCGCGGTGTCGGGGATGATGATCCCCCCCTTGGTCTTCTGCTCGGCATCGATCCGGCGAACGACGACGCGGTCGTGCAGAGGGCGAAATGTCATGAAATGGGCGTACTTTCCGGGCGCCGGCCGGGAAGGTTCCCCGGCCTGGTCTGTTTGCCCCGCGCGGCCGGCGCCGGCCCCCGCGATCCGGGCGCCTGGCACTCTGCCTGCGGGAGTGCCAGCAACATGGGACGCCGGGGAGGTCGTTGCAAGCCGGGAAAAATCGAGGAGCCCGGCCGGGCATTCCAACTATCGGTTGTACACCCGGGGCCGGAAATGGGGTAGCCTCTGGCGTCACATGCGCTCCAAGGCAAGTTCCCGGCGATGAATGCGAGTCCTGGCATCGTTCCTGCCAGCCTGCCGGTATCCCTGCTCCGGGACGCGGAGGGGCTGGCCGCGCCGGGGTCCGGTCCGGGCGCCGCCGCCGCGCCCCGCCCGGCCGCATCCCGCCCGCGGCGTCCTCGCAGCCTGCGCTGGCTGGTGCTGTCCGGCGTCCTGGTCGCCCTCGCCACCGCCCTCAGCGCCGCGGTGCTGCTGGCCCACCTGCACCGGCGCACCATGCAGGATGCCGAGCGCGAGCTCGGCAACCTCGCGCTGGTGCTGGCCAACTACACCGAGAACACCTTCCGCTCGGTCGAGCTGCTGCAGGACGGGCTGGTCGAGCTGGTCGAGGCGATGGGCATCCGGAGCACCGAGCAGTTCAACGAGATGCTCTCGACCCGGGCGGTGAACCGCGACCTGCACGCCCGCGTCCTGGCGCTGCCGCAGATCGAGGCGTTGTTCCTGACCAATGCCGAGGGCCAGACCATCGCCTCCACCCGGGCCTGGCCTCAGCCGGTCTTCTCCATCGCCAGCCGGCCGCATTTCGCCATGCTGCGGGACAACCCGGAGCTGCGGAGCTACCTCGCCCCGCCGGCCCGCAACGTCCAGACCGGCACCTGGAACATCTACCTCACCCGGCGGCTGACCACGCCGGAGGGGCGCTTCCTCGGCATCGTCGGCGTCGGCGTCGGCCTGACCCAGTTCGAGGAATTCCTCAGCCGCATCGTGCTGGGCCAGAACGGCACTATCTCGCTCTGGCGGCGCGACGGCTACCTGATGGCGCGCTGGCCGCGCGCGCCGGCCAGCATCGGCATCCCGACCCCGGCCGGCCAGCTGACCTTCCCGCAGCTGCTCGGCATCGCCGAGAGCAACACCGCCCGCGGCACCGGCGTGCTGGACGGCGTCGAGCGGCTGATCGCGGCACGGGCGCTGGAGGGATACCCGGTGGTGGTCACGGTGACCCGGACCCTGGCCGACATCCTGCGGCTCTGGTACCGGCAGGCCGGCTACACCATCGGCGGGGCGCTGCTGCTGGTGGCGGTGATCCTCGGCGTCGTGCTGCTGGGCATCCGGCAGTGGCGCAGCCGCGAGATGCTCGACCAGGCCCGCACCGAGCTGCGGATCCTGGAGGAGCAGCGGCGGAGCGAGGCGCAGATCACCCACCTCGCGCACCATGACAGCCTCACCGGCCTGGCCAACCGCATCCTGCTGCGGACCCGGCTGGACGAGGCGGTGCTGCGGGCCCAGCACGGCGACGCCTGCGCCGTGCTCTGCCTCGACCTCGACCACTTCAAGGACGTCAACGACACGCTCGGGCATCCGGTCGGCGACCGGCTGCTGCAGGTGGTAACGGCGCGCATCCTGGCCGAGGTGCGGGACCAGGACACGGTGGCGCGGCTGGGCGGCGACGAATTCGCCATCGTGCAGACCGGGGTGCGGCATCCGCGCGGCGTCGCCCTGCTGGCGCAGCGGCTGGTCGAGACCCTGGGCGCGCCCTTCGACCTCGACGGCCACTACGTCATCGTCGGCGCCAGCATCGGCATCGCCGTCGCGCCCGAGGACGGGCCGGACCCGGACCAGCTGCTGCGCAACGCCGACATGGCGCTCTACCGCGCCAAGGCGGCCGGCCGCGGCGCCTTCCGCTTCTTCGAGCCGGAGATGAACAGCCACGCCCAGCTCCGCCGCAGCCTGCAGCTCGACCTGCGGCGGGCGATCGAGGCGGGGGAGTTCGAGCTCTTCTACCAGCCGCAGGTGCGGCTGCGGGACCGGCGCATCACCGGCTTCGAATCCCTGCTGCGCTGGCATCACCCGGAGCGCGGGCTGGTCATGCCGGAACGCTTCGTCCCGCTGGCGGAGGAGACCGGGCTGATCGTCCCGCTCGGCGAATGGGCGCTGCGGCACGCCTGCGCCGTGGCGGCCGGCTGGCCGGGGCGGGAGAAGGTGGCGGTCAACCTCTCCCCGGTGCAATTCGCCAGCGCGCGGCTGGTCCCCGCGGTGGAGGCGGCGCTCCGGGACTCGGGCCTGGAGCCGGCGCGGCTGGAGCTGGAGATCACCGAGACGGTGATGCTGCGCGACACGGACGCGACGCTTGCCACCCTGCACCGGCTGAAGCGGCTCGGCGTCTCCATCGCGCTCGACGACTTCGGCACCGGCTATTCCTCGCTCGGCTACCTGCAGCGCTTCCCCTTCGACAAGGTCAAGATCGACAAGAGCTTCGTGAAGAACCTGGCGGAGACGCGGACCAGCGGCGCCATCGTCCGGGCCATCGTCAGCCTCTGCGCCGCCCTCGAGATGAGCACCACGGCCGAAGGGGTGGAGACCGAGGCGCAGTTCCTGGCGCTGGCGGCGCTGGGCTGCACCGAGGCCCAGGGCTACCTGTTCAGCAGGCCGCGCCCGGCGGCGGAGCTCGCCCTCATCAGCCAGCCGTCCTGAAGCCGGCTTCTGCGCCGCGGCGGGGCGCGATAGGCTGGCAGCGATCCGACCGGAAGGAACAGCCATGCCGATCCGACGGCGCGCCCTGGTCGCCGCCTCCAGCGCGGCGCTCGCCATGACGGCCCTGCCCCGGGTCGGGACGGCCCAAGATATGCCCCGGGCCGGGACGGCCCAAAACCTACCCCGGGCCGGGACGGCCCAAAATCTATCTCTGGCCGGGACGGCCCGAGATACGCCGGGCTGGCCGAGCCGGCCGCTGCGGCTGGTCATTCCCTTCCCGCCCGGCGGCACCACCGACATCCTCGCCCGCTTCATCGGCCCGCCGCTGGCCGCGGCGCTCGGGCAGTCGGTGGTCATCGAGAACCGCAGCGGCGGCGCCGGCGCGGCCGGCGTGGTGGAGACGCTGCGGGCGGCGCCCGACGGCCACACCTTCTGCATCACCATCAGCACCCTCATCACCGCGGCGCTGCTGACCCGCCAGCCCTACCACCCGGTGGACGACGTCACCCCGATCCTGCACCTCGCCAACGTCGCCAACATCCTGGTGGTGAACAAGGCGCTGCCGGTGCGCTCGGTGGCGGAGCTGATCGCCCATGCCAAGGCCAACCCGGGGCGGCTGGCCTACGGCTCGCCGGGGATCGGCACCTCGGTGCACCTCTCGGGGGAGATGTTCCAGCAGGCGGCGGGGATCGAGATGGTGCACGTCCCCTACCGCGGCGGCGGGCCGGCGCTGGCCGACCTGGTCGGCGGGCAGCTGCAGCTGATGTTCGGCAACGCCAGCTCCACCCTGCCCTTCGTCCGCGCCGGGCAGGTGCGGGCGCTGGCGGTGACCGCGGCGGCGCGGCAGGCCTATGCGCCGGAACTGCCGACCATCGCCGAGGCCGCCATCCCCGGCTTCGCGGTGGCGGAGTGGTATGCGGTGATCGGCCCGGCCGGGATGCCGCCGGCGGTGGCGGCGCGGCTGAACCGGGAGATCCTGGCGATCGTCGGCACGCCGGAGGGCCGGGCACGGCTGCTCGAGCTGGGCTCCGAGATCGTCGGCGGCAGCCCGGCCGATTTCGGCGCCTTCCTCAGGGCCGAGATGGCGCGGACCGAGGCGCTGATCCGCAGCGCCCGCATCACCGCGGACTGAAACGGGGCGGGGCGGCCGGCCACCGGCGCTGATTTGTTTTGTGATCATATAATTATGATTATAGAATGAATTAGTCCCTGGAGCTTGCCGGATGGTCCGCCTCGTTGCCGAGATAGGCTGCAACCACAGGGGCGACATGGCGATCGCCCGGGAGCTCATCGGCGTCGCGGCGAAGGTCCGCCGGGTCGACGCGGTGAAGTTCCAGAAGCGCAGCAACCGCGAGCTGCTCTCGCCCCCACAGTACGAGGCGCCGCACCCGGTGCCGGGCAATGCCTATGGCCCGACCTACGGCGCCCACCGCGAGGCGCTGGAATTCACCCCCGACCAGAGCATGCCGAGCTGCAGGCCTGCTGCGCCGAGCAGGGCATCGCCTCCTCGACCTCGGTCTGGGACCTGACCTCGGCGCTGCAGATGGCGGCGCTCCGCCCGGCCTTCCTCAAGATCCCCTCGGCGACCAACCTCCATGCCGGCTGCAGGACTGGCTCTGCCGCCACTACGCCGGCGAGCTGCATGTCTCGACCGGCATGACCACCGCCGCCGAGGTCGAGGGCATCGTCCGCTTCTACGAGGAGCGCGGCCGGGCGCAGGACGTGGTCCTCTATGCCTGCACCTCCGGCTATCCGGTGCCCTCCGAGGGCCTCTGCCTGCGCGAGATCACCCGCGGCGGCAGGCCGGTCGCGCTCGACATGGGCAATGGCCGGATGGTGACGGAGAACCGCTACTACCCCTCCCCGGCCATGCACGGAGATGCGGCGGTGGCGCTGGCCGGGATCTGCGGCGAGCTAGCGGAGGACCGGGTGCCGCGCTCGCGCTTCACCGTCCTGTCGCGCGAGGCGCCGCCGCCCGCGGCGCCCGGACCGGAGGCGGTGAAGCCGAATTTCCTCATCATCGGCGCCGCCAAGTCGGGCACCTCGGCCCTGGCGCTGCAGCTGGCGCAGCATCCGGACATCTTCATCCCGGATGCCAAGGAGCTGCACCTCTTCGACCGCCAGCCGCAGCTGCGGCCCGACCCGGCGAGCCCGGCATGGCAGGCCTATCTCGCGCATTTCGCCGGCGCCGGGGGCTTTCCGCTGCGGGGCGAGGCCACGGTCGCCTACACCATGCTCCCCCTGGTGCAGGCGGTGCCGGAGCGGATCATGGGCCACCTCGGCCCGATCCGGCTGATCTACCTCGTCCGCGACCCGCTCGAGCGCATCGTCTCGCAGTACCGGCATGCCCGGCGCGACGATCCGGCGCTGCCGCCCTTCGAGGACTGGGTGCAGACGCCGGCGGCGCAGCGCGGCGCGGTCGAGCGCTCGAACTACCGGCGGCAGCTGCAGCCCTTCCTGGCGCTGTTCGGCGAGGCGCGGGTGAAGGTGATCTTCTACGAGGACTACCGCGCCGACCACCGCCGCAGCCTGGCGGAGGTCTGCGGCTTCCTCGGCGCCGACCCGGCCGAGCTGGCGGGCGTGCCCAATCCCGAGGTGAACCGGACCAGCGAGGCGGCGGTGCCGCGGCCCCGGCCCGGGGCGGCGGTGCGCGAGCGGCTGCGCCAGCAGCTGCGGGCCGATACCCAGGCCTTCCTCGCCCACCACGGCAAGCCGGCCGACTACTGGCCCTCGATGGCCTGAGGCGCGGCATGGGCGGGCGCGGCACGCCGCCGGCGGGAGCCGGCCGGGACATTCCAACCGATACCGCCGCGGCAGCGGCCAGCAAGGACCAGCGATCCTGATGCAGACCACCGCCCCCGCCCGCCTCTCTCCGCACCTGCGGCGGCTGGAAGCCGAAGGCATCGCCATCCTGCGGGAGGTGGCGGCCAGCTTCCGCCGGCCGGTGCTGCTCTACTCCATCGGCAAGGACAGCAGCGTCGTGCTGCACCTGGCGCTGAAGGCCTTCGCCCCCGGCCGGCTGCCATTCCCGCTGCTGCACATCGCCACCGGCTGGGACTTCCGGGCGATGCTCGACTTCCGCGACCGCCGCGTCGCCGAGCTCGGCCTCAGGCTCGTGGTCCACACCAACCCGGAGGGCCTGGCGCGCGGCATCGGCCCGCTCACCCATGGCTCGCAGCTGCACATGGCGACGATGGGGACCGAGGCGCTGAAGCAGGCGCTCGACGCCGGCGGCTTCGACGCGGCGCTGGGTGGCGCCCGCCGCGACGAGGAGAAGGCCCGGGCCAAGGAGCGCGTCTTCTCCCACCGCGCGCCGGGGCACCTCTGGGAGCCGCGCGGCCAGCGGCCGGAGCTCTGGAGCCTCTACAACACGCGGATCGGCCCCGGCGAGACGATGCGCGTCTTCCCGCTGTCCAACTGGACCGAGTTCGACGTCTGGGACTACATCGCCGCCGAGGCGATCCCGGTGGTGCCGCTCTACTTCGCCGCGCCGCGGCCGGTGGTGCGCCGCGCCGGCGCCCTCATCCTGCGCGACGACGAGCGCATGCCGCTCGAGCCGGGCGAGCGGCCCGAGACGCTGTGGGTGCGCTTCCGCACCATGGGCGACTGGCCGCTGACCGGCGCCCACGAGAGCCGGGCCGAGACGATCGACCAGGTGCTGGCCGAGATCCGCGAGAGCCGCACCAGCGAGCGCCAGGGCCGGCTGATCGACACCGACCAGGAGGCCTCGATGGAACGCAAGAAGCGCGAGGGATACTTCTGATGCCCGGCCGCCCGCCGCCCCGCGCCCAGGCGCATGGCCTGCTGCGCTTCCTCGCCTGCGGCTCGGTCGACGACGGCAAGTCGACGCTGATCGGCCGGCTGCTCCACGACAGCCGGCTGATCATGGAGGACACGCTGGCGGCGGTCGCCCGCGACAGCCTGAAGCACGGCACGGTCGGCGAGGAGGTCGACCTCGCGCTGCTGGTCGACGGCCTCGAGGCCGAGCGGCAGCAGGGCATCACCATCGACGTCGCCTACCGCTTCTTCGCCACCGCCCGGCGGTCCTACATCGTGGCCGATACCCCGGGCCACGAGCAGTACACCCGCAACATGGCGACCGGGGCCTCGAACTGCGAGCTCGCGGTCATCCTGGCCGATGCCCGCAAGGGGGTGCTGACGCAGACCCGGCGGCACAGCTACATCTGCTCGCTGCTCGGCATCCGCCACGTGGTGCTGGCGGTCAACAAGATCGACACCGTGGGCTTCGCCGAGGAGGTGTTCGACCGCATCGTCGGCGACTGGCTGACCTTCGCCGCCGGCCTCGGCTTCCAGACCATGGTGCCGGTCCCGACCTCCGCCCGCTTCGGCGACAACGTCACCCGGCGGTCCGGAAACACGCCCTGGTACCGCGGCCCGACGCTGCTCGAGCACCTCGACACGGTCGACGTCGAGGCCGATGCCGCGGCGCGGCCCTTCCGCTTTCCGGTGCAATGGGTGAACCGGCCGAACCAGGACTTCCGCGGCTTCGCCGGCACCGTCGCCGCGGGTCGGGTCGCGCTGGGGGAGGCGCTCGCGGTCGCCGGCTCGGGCCGGCAGGGCACGGTCGCCCGCATCCTCGGGCCGCAGGGCGACCAGACGGAGGCCGCGGCCGGCGAGGCGGTGACGATCGCGCTGGCGGAGGAGCTGGACGTGGCGCGCGGCGACGTGCTGGCGCCGCCGGACCGGCGGCCCGAGGTCGCCGACCAATTCGCCGCCCACCTGCTCTGGATGGACGAGGAGGCGATGCTGCCGGGCCGGCAGTACCTCATGCGGATCGGCCACCTCTGGACCCCGGCGACGGTCACCAGCATCCGGCACCGGGTGGAGGTGAACACGCTGGAGCACGCCGCGGCGCGGCAGCTCGGCCTCAACGAGATCGGCTTCTGCAACCTCTCGGCGGCCCGGCCGGTGCCGCTCGACGCCTATGCCGAGAACCGCGCGACCGGCGCCTTCATCCTGGTCGACCGCTTCAGCAACCGCACCGCCGGCGCCGGCATGGTGGCCTTCCCGCTGCGCCGGGCGACCAACATCCACCACGAGGCCTTCCTCGTCGATCGGCGGGCCCGGGCCGCGCTCGACGGGCAGCGGCCGCTGGTGCTGTGGTTCACCGGCCTGTCGGGCTCGGGCAAGTCGACCATCGCCAAGCTGGTGGAGCAGCTGCTCCACCGGGAAGGACGGCACACCTATGCGCTCGACGGCGACAACCTGCGGCACGGGCTGAACCGCGACCTGGGCTTCACCGACGCCGACCGGGTCGAGAACATCCGCCGGGCCGGCGAGGTGGCGAAGCTCTTCGCCGATGCCGGGCTGGTCGTCCTCTGCTCCTTCATCTCGCCCTTCCGGGCGGAGCGCCGGATGGTGCGGTCGATGCTGGAGGCCGGGGAGTTCGTCGAGGTCTTCGTCGACGCGCCGCTCGAGGAATGCATGCGGCGCGACCCCAAGGGCCTGTACGAGAAGGCGCGGCGCGGGGCGATCCGCAACTTCACCGGCATCGACAGCCCCTACGAGCCGCCGGAGCGGCCGGAGCTGCGGCTGGACACCACCGCCGCCCCGGCCGAGGCGCTGGCCCGGCGGGTGCTGGAGCACCTCCGCCCGCGGCTCGCCGGCGACTGAGGCGCGGTGGGCGCTTGCCTGGCGCGGCCCCGCCCGGCAGGGTGGCCGCTCCGGCCCTGCGCCCTGACCCCGAGGCCCCGATCCTGACCCCTCCCGCGACGACCCGCCGGCCCGCCCGGCCACGCCGCCCCCGGCCGCACCGGGCGGCGCCATGATCCGGCAATTCGCCGCCTTCTACCGGCCGCACCTGCGGCTGGTGGCGCTCGACTTCGGCTGCGCCGCGCTGTCGGGCATGCTGGAGCTCGGCTTCCCCATGGCGGTGCGGGCCTTCATCGACCGGCTGCTGCCGCAGCAGGACCTGCAGCTCATCGGCCTCGCCGTCGTCGGGCTGCTGGCGGTCTACCTCGCCAATGCCGCGCTGATGGCGGTGGTGACCTACTGGGGCCACGTGCTCGGCATCGCCATCGAGACCGAGCTGCGCCGCCGCGCCTTCGACCACCTGCTGACCCTGTCCTTCCGCTTCTACGACAACCAGAAGACCGGGCACCTGGTCGGCCGGGTCACGAAGAACCTCGAGGACATCGGCGAGGTCGCGCACCACGGGCCGGAGGACCTGCTGATCGCGGTGCTGACCTTCCTCGGCGCCTTCACCCTCATGCTGCTGGTCAGCCCGACCCTGGCGCTGCTGACCGCCCTGGTGGTGCCGGCGGTCGGCTGGGTGGTGGCCCGCTACGGCGGCCGGATGACGCAGAACTGGCAGGCGCAATTCGGCCGGGTCGGCGCCTTCAACGCGCGGATCGAGGAGGCCGTCGGCGGCATCCGCGTGGTCAAGGCCTTCGCCAACGAGGCGCATGAGCGCCGGCTCTTCGCCGCCGACAACGACCGCTACCAGCGGACCAAGCTCGAGGCCTACCGCATCATGGCGGCGAGCCAGACGCTGAACTACCTCGGCATGCGGCTGGTGCAGGTGGTGGTCATGCTCGCCGGCAGCATGCTGATCGTGGCGGGACGCCTCTCGGTCGGGGACTTCGTCGCCTTCCTGCTGCTGGTCGGGGTCTTCTACCGGCCGCTCGACAAGATCAGCGCGGTGATCGAGACCTATCCCCGCGGCATCGCCGGCTTCCGCAGCTACCTCGAGCTGCTGGCGACCGCGCCCGACGTCACCGACCGCCCCGGCGCCCGCGACGCCGGGCCGCTGCGCGGCGAGGTGCGGTTCGAGGGCGTGACCTTCGGCTACGCGCCCGGGCGCCCGGTGCTGCGCGGCCTCGACCTCACCATCGAGGCGGGGCGGACCGTGGCGCTGGTCGGCCCCTCCGGCGCCGGCAAGACCACGCTCTGCTCGCTGCTGCCGCGCTTCTACGACGTCGAGGCCGGCCGCATCACCATCGACGGCATCGACATCCAGGACATGACCCTCGCCTCGCTGCGCGGGGCGATCGGGATCGTCCAGCAGGACGTGTTCCTCTTCGCCGGCAGCCTGCGGGACAACATCGGCTACGGCCGGCTGGGCGCGAGCGAGGCCGAGATCGCCGCGGCGGCGCGGCGGGCCCGGCTGGACGAGGTGATCGCGGCCCTGCCGGAGGGGCTCGACACGCTGATCGGCGAGCGCGGCGTCAAGCTCTCGGGCGGGCAGAAGCAGCGGCTGGCGATCGCCCGGATCTTCCTGAAGAACCCGCCGATCCTGATCCTGGACGAGGCCACCTCGGCGCTCGACACCGTCACCGAGGGGGAGATCCAGCAGGCGCTGGGCGAGCTGGCCGAGGGCCGCACCACCCTGGTCATCGCCCACCGGCTGGCGACCATCCGCAACGCCGACCGCATCATCGTGGTGGGCGAGGCAGGCATCCTCGAGCAGGGCTCGCATGCCGGGCTGCTGGCGGCGGGCGGCGCCTACCGGCGGCTGCATGCCGCGCAATTCGGCGCCAGCGCGGCGGAATAGCCGCCCGCCGCGCCGCTGGCGCGCGGCCGGGCACGGTGGCATCGTTGCCCGAACGGCCCCGAGAGGCCAGGGGGAGACGGGCGATGATCGATCGACGGGGATTGCTGGCGGCTGCGGGGCTGGGCCTGGCGACGGCGGGCGCCCGGGCCGCGACCTATCCGGAACGGCCGGTCCGGCTCATCGTGCCCTTCGCCCCCGGCGGCGCCACCGACCTCGCCGCCCGCATCATGCAGCCGCATCTCTCGGCCGCGCTGGGGCAGCCGCTGGTGGTGGAGAACCGCACCGGCGCCGCCGGCAATGTCGGGATGGAAGCCGCCGCCCGGGCGGCGCCCGACGGCTATACCCTGTTCCTCGGCAATGTCGGCACGCTGGCGGTCAACCCCACGGTCTTCGCCCGTACCCTACGGCTCAGGCCGGTCGAGGATTTCGCCGCCATCTCGCTGGTCTCGGAGACCCCGGATGCGCTGGTGGTGCACCCCTCGGCGCCCTTCGGCTCGGTGCGGGAGATGGTGGCCTATGCCCGGGCCAATCCGGGCAAGGTGAACTACGGCTCGCCCGGCGCCGGCAGCCTCAACCGGCTGGAGATGGAGCTGCTGCGGGAGCTGGCCGGCGGGCTCGACATGGTCCATGTCGCCTATCCCGGCGGCGCCGGCCCGGCGGTGACGGCGGCGACCGCTGGCGACGTGCACGGGCTCTTCGTGACGCTCTCCTCGGCGCTGGGCCAGGTGCAGGCGGGGCGGCTGAAGGCGCTGGCGGTCACCACCGCGCAGCGGGTGCCGGCGCTGCCGGAGGTGCCGACCATGGCCGAGAGCGGCTACCCCGCCTTCGTCGCCTCCTCCTGGCAGGGGCTGCTGGCCCCGGCCGGCACCCCGGCCGCGATCCTGCAGCGCTGGCACCGGCTGGCCGAGGAGGTGCTCCGGCTGCCGGATGTCCGGCACCGCTTCGCCCTCGCGGCGACGGCGGCGGTCGCCAGCCCCTCGCCGGAGGATTTCGCCACCCTGATCGCCGGCGAGGGCCGGCGCTGGGGCGCGCTGGCGCAGCGGGCCGGGGCGGTCGCCGAGTAGCCCCGGTTCAGAAGAACCGGCCGGAGGGATTCATCCCGAGGAAGTGCTGGCCGCACATCTCGAGATGCGCGCTCCGCCCATGCACCTGCTGCGAGGAGGCGTGGATGTCGCGCATCCGCCGCTCGAAGGGGCCGGAGAGCATGATCGCGCTGGCCCCGGCCTCGTGATAGGCCCACTCGGCCACCTCCTTGGCGCGCTGGATGCCCGAGGTCGTCGCCAGCCGGATCATCGCCCGCTCGGTCATGGTGATGCGGCCGGTGGCCTCGGCCACCGCATGCGCCTCCTCCAGCACCTCGATCAGCCAGGCGCGGGCGGAGCGCAGCTTGGCCTCGGCCTGGGCGATGCCGTTCTGGATCACCTCGCTGTCGCGCAGCGGCCTGGTCGCCGCCGCCGCGGTCTTGCCCCTGGCGAGGTCCACGAAGGCATCCAGCAGCCCGCGGGCGATGCCGATCGAGACCCCGGCGAAGCCCGCGGAGTAGAGATGGCTGGTGGTGAACTGGTACAGCGGCGCCTGGATGCGGCGTTCCGCGTCGCTGTCGCGGCAGACGCCGTACTCCTCCGGCACGAAGATGGCGTCGTAGGTATAGGTGTCGCTGTTGGTGCCGCGCAGGCCGACGACGTTCCAGACATCGTGGAAGCGCGCCATGCGGCGCGGCACCAGCATGCTGCGCTCGTGCTGGCTGCCGTCGGCATTCCTGCGGATCGACCCATCCGGCTCGATCACCCGGCAATGCCCGCCCATCCAGGTGGCGTGCCGGTTGCCGCTGGCGAAGGCCCAGGTGCCGCTGACCCGGTAGCCGCCGGGCACCACCTGCGCCGCGCCGTTGCCGAAGCCCCAGGCCAGCACCGCATCGGCCGGGCCCCAGATCTCCCGCGCCACCTCGGGCGCCATGTAGGCCGAGGCGATGGAGCAGCCGGAGGCCTGGCAGAGGCACCAGCCGGCGGAGCCGTCGGCGGCGGCGATCACCTCCATCATCCGGTAGAAGGCGGCCGGGGTGACCTGCTCGCCGCCATAGGCCTGGGGCAGCAGGGTGCGGAACAGCCGGGCCCCGTGCATGGCGCCGAGGACCTCGGGCGGGATGGCCTTGTCGGCCTCGATCCGCGGCCCGGCGGCCTCGAGGACGGGGGCGACCGCGCGGGCGCGGGCCGCCGGTTCGCCGCGGTCGAGCATCGATGTGACGCCAGCCAGAGCCGTGGACATAGCCGCCCCTTTCGTCCCGTTCTTGGTCGATCGACCAAATTGCGTGACGCGAGGGGCTGCTGTCAATGCCGGCGGCGGGGCGGGTGGGGGGATCGGGGGATCAGGCCTGCTTGCGCTCGATCAGCCCGCGGCGGATCCGCCGCCCGCGCCGGATGCGGTCCTCGATGAAGCCCGCCTCTCCCCAGCGCACCGCCCGTCCCAGCGCCTGGGCATCCTCGGTGAAGCGCGCCAGCATCTCGAGCAGCGCCTCCCGGTTGTTGAGGAAGATGTCGCGCCACATGTCGACGTCGGAGGAGGCGATGCGGGTGAAGTCGCGGAAGCCCGAGGCGGCGAATTTCAGCACCGCCTCCCGCGTCTCCTCGGCCAGGTCGTCGGCGGTGCCGCAGATGGTGAAGGCGATGAGGTGCGGCAGGTGGGAGACGATGGCGACGACCTTGTCGTGGGTCGCCGCATCCATGCGCTCGACCATGGAGCCGCAGCGCCGCCACAGCTCGGCGATGCGCTCGACCGCCGCGGCATTGCCGCCGGGCACCGGGGTCAGGATCACGTAGCGGCCGCGGAACAGGTCGGCGAAGCCGGCATCCGGGCCGGAATGCTCGGTGCCGGCCATGGGATGCGCCGGCACCAGGTGCACGCCGGGCGGCAGCAGCGGCCCGAGGTCGCGGATCACGCTGCCCTTGGTGCTGCCGACGTCGGACAGCACGCAGCCCGGCGCCAGGTGCGGCGCGATGGCCGCCATAACCCCGGCATAGGCGCCGACCGGCACGCAGAGGATGACGCAATCCGCCCCGCGCACGGCCTCGGCCGGATCGGCCTCGACCACGTCGGCGAAGCCGAGCGCGCGGACCCGGGCCAGGGTTTCGGGCTTCCGGGTATGCGCCACCACCGTGCGGGCGATGTCGCCGCGCTCCCGCGCCGCCCGGGCGATGGAGCTGCCGACCAGCCCGACCCCGATCAGGCAGAGCCGCTCGAACAGCGGCTCGCCCCGCCTGTCATCGACCACGCAGGAAGCCCGTCAGCGCATCCAGCACCATGCCGCATTCCTCGGCGGTGCCGATGGTGATGCGCAGGCACTGCGGCAGGCTGTAGGAGGCCATCGCCCGGACGATCAGCCCGCGCGCCTTCAGCGCCGCATCGGCGGCCTGGGCGCGCTCGGCGGTGCCGAAGTCGGCCAGGATGAAATTGCCCTCGCTCGGCACCACCGCGACGCCGAGCGCCCGCAGCCCGTCGCTGACCTTGGCCCGCCATTCGCTGTTGTGGGCGACCGACTTCTCGACCCAGCCGGCCTCGGCCAGGGCGGCGACGCCGGCGGCGGCCGCCGGGGCATTCACGTTGAAGGGCCCGCGGACCCGGTTCAGCACGTCGGTGATGTGCGGCGGCGCATAGGTCCAGCCCAGCCGTACCCCGCCCAGGCCGAAGACCTTGCTGAAGGTGCGGGTCATGATGGTGTTGGTCCCGGCCTCGACCAGCGCCACGCCGGCGTCGTAGTCCTCCCGGGTGACGTATTCCGCATAGGCGGCATCCAGCACCAGCAGCACGTCCTCGCGCAGCGCCGCCCGCAGCCGGGTGACCTCGCTCGCCGGCAGCATGGTGCCGGTCGGGTTGTTCGGGTTGGCCAGGAACAGCAGCCGGGTGCGCGGGCCGACCGCGGCCAGCATCGCGTCCACGTCGGCGGTCAGGTTCCGCTCCGGCACCTTGATGACGCGGCAGCCGGCGTAGCGCCCGGCGATGTCGTACATGACGAAGCCATGCGCGCTCATCACCAGCTCGGTGCCCTCGCCGCCATAGGCCATGATGATGTGGCCGATCAGCTCGTCCGAGCCGTTGCCGCAGACGATCCGGGCCGGGTCCAGCCCGAAGCGGGTGCCGATCGCCTGGCGCAGCGCGGTGCTGCCGCCGTCGGGGTAGCGGTGCAGCTCGGCCGCCAGCTTCGCATAGGCCGCCTGCGCCCCCGGCGGCACGCCGAAGGCGCCCTCGTTCGAGGAGAGCTTGATGATCCGGTTGACGCCCGGGATCTTGGATTCGCCGCCGACATAGGGCTCGATCGACAGGATGCTGGGGCGCGGCAGCAAAGCGGACATCAGCCTTGGTCTCCTCTCTCGGGCACCGCGTAGAAACCCAGCGGCAGGGCTCGGTCCACCGGCAGGCCGGCCAGGCGCGGGTCGTCGGCCGTCAGCACGCCATCCACCTCGGCCAGCGCCCGCAGCACCCCGCCGTCGCGGCGGAGCTGCAGCATCCGGGGCGCCAGCCCGGCCGCGGCCAGCGCCGCGGCGAGCGGCGCACGGCCGGGCTCCCCCACGGCCTCGAGCCGCAGCAGCGAGCGGTCGGCCCCGCTCGGGTCGGGCGCGCCCGGCGCGACGGCCAGGGCCCCTTCCTCCCCGCCGGCGGCGAGGAAGGGCAGCCGGGCGATCACCTGCAGCCGCGGGCTGTCGAGGCCGAGCCACCAGGCCGCCTCCGGCGCCTCGCCCTCCTCGGGCAGCGGCAGCACCGCCACCTGGGCCTCGCCGCCGGCGACCGCCGCGAGCGCCCGGGCGGCGCTGGGCAGGATTTCCAGCGGCGTCAGGCTGCCGAAATGCTCCCGCGCCAGCCGCTCCGGCCCCCGGCCATGGACCGCGACGGTGAAGCCGCCCTGCTGGGCGGAGGAGGAGGCGAGCAGCTCGCGCCAGAGCCGCACCAGCGCGACCGGCGGCAGCGGCCCGGCGTGGCGGGCCAGCAGCCGGCGCAGGATCATCGCCTCCCGCCCCGGGCGCAGCGGGCTGGGGCTGCCGGCCTTGGCCCGGCTGGCGGCCAGCCGGGCGACCACCGCGGCCCGGCGCATCACCAGATCGTGCAGCGCGTCATCCAGCGCATCGATCTCCGCCCGCGCCTGGGCGAGCGGGTCCGAGGGGACGGACCCGGGGGCGGTATCGGGGGCTGGCGCCAAGTCGCTGTCTGAAGATGTCATGTCCGGGGCGTCTTTCGCGGCAGCAATAGACGCTGCCCCGCCCCGCGCCAAGGCTCCCCCGGCCCCACCCCGCGCCCCTCGGCCGGCGGCGCCCGTTGAAGAGCCGGCCCGGCGGGCCTATTCCTGGCAGCCAGGCCAGCAGAACCGAGCATGTCAGCACCCGTCGTCCCGCTTCCCCAGGTTGACCACCAGCGCGCCCTCTTCGCGGAGGGCCTGGCGCTCGACTGCGGCATGGTCATCGCGCCCATGGCGGTCGCCTACGAGACCTATGGCACCCTGAACGCCGCCAGAACCAATGCGGTGCTGGTCTGCCACGCGCTGACCGCGGACCAGTACGTCTCGGCGACCCATCCGCTGACCGGCCGGGCCGGCTGGTGGGACACCATCGTCGGCCCCGGCCTGCCGCTGGATACCGACCGCTACTTCCTGATCTGCGCCAACGTGCTGGGCGGCTGCATGGGCAGCACCGGCCCGCGGGAGGAGATGACCGACCCCGAGGGCCGCCCGATGGGCCGCCCCTGGGGCACGGATTTCCCCAACATCACCATCCGCGACATGGTCCGCGCCCAGAAGCTGCTGGTCGACCGCCTCGGGATCGAGCGGCTGCTCGGCGTCATCGGCGGCTCGATGGGCGGGATGCAGGTGCTGGAATGGGCGGCGACCTTCCCGGACGCGGTCTATGCCGCGGCGCCGATCGCGACCGCCGCCTACCACAGCGCCCAGAACATCGCCTTCAACGAGGTCGGCCGCGCCGCCATCCACTCGGACCCCGACTGGCGCGGCGGCCGCTACTGGGAGGATGGCGGGATCCCGGCCAAGGGCCTCTCGGTCGCCCGCATGGTCGCCCATATCACCTACCTCTCGGAACAGGCGCTGACCCGGAAATTCGGCCGGCGGCTGCGCGGCGCCAGTTCGCTCACCTTCCTCGAGGACGTCTTCGAGGTGGAGAGCTACCTGCGCCACCAGGGCAGCACCTTCGTCCGCCGCTTCGACGCCAACAGCTACCTCACCATCACCCGGGCCATGGACTACTTCGACCTCGGCGCGGAGCATGGCGGCGACCTCTCGGCCGCCTTCCGCGGGACGAGGACCCGCTTCTTCGTCTCCTCCTTCTCCTCGGACTGGCTCTTCCCGACCAGCGAGAGCCGCGCCGTGGTCCGCGCCCTGAACGCCGCGGCGGCCAATGTCAGCTTCGTCGAGATCGCCTCGGACAAGGGCCACGACGCCTTCCTGCTGGAGGAGCCGGACTTCCACCGGGCGCTCGGCGGCTTCCTCGCCGGCTGCGCCGACCGGCTGGGCGTCTAGCGGGACCCCGGTCCCGCCGCCGGCTTGCCTTCCCCGGCTGGTCTGGCGCCGGCCGGGCCCCCATATCATCCCCCTTTCCCTCAGGATCTCCGCCATGCCGCCCAAAGCCGGCCTCAATGACGGACTAGTCGGCCAGGCCGCGGCGCTCGCCCGCGAATTCGCCCCCGAACTCGATGCCGTCCTGCTGACCCATTTCCCCGATGCCGAGACGCTCGACCTTTACCGGACGGGCGATTTCCGGCTGGGCGAGGCCGACCTCGCCACCGTCACCGCGGTGAACCGCGCCGTCGCCGCCGAGCTGGCGGCCAATGGCGTGCGGGTCTTCGTCCAGCGGGCCGACCGCGGCGCCTTCCGCCGCTGGATGGATGGCCGCATCGACACGGTGGAGAACCGCCTCGCCTGGCGCGACCGCGCCCGCATGCTGAGCGGCGCCGCGGCGCTGGAGGCGCTCGGCCTCGATGCCCGGATCATCCCGGCCCAGCCCAGGCTCGGCACCGTCCCCGGGCCGCTGGCCGACAGCCTGCTGGCCGCCTTCGCCGAGGAGGACGGCGCCGGCTTCGAGGCGCTGGCCCATGCGCTGCTGGCCGGCGGCCGGGCCGGCGTGCTGGAGCTGGCGGTGCGCAAGGCGGCCGACCGGCTCGGCGAGGACATGGCCGAGGACCTGGTCGGCGCGCTGCTGGCGGTGGCCGAGGGCGCCGAGGCCGGGCCTTCGGGCTGGGCCGAGCTGGTCGCCCTGCCGGTCGCCCTGGTCCAGGGCGAGGTGCCCGAGGCCGCCGCGCTGGGCAGCGGGCTGATCGCCGCCGGCATCCTGCCGGCGACGCTCGAGCTGCGCTTCCTGCCCGGCTGGCGCTCGCCCGAGGCGGTCGCCCGGCTCGACCCCGCCGCCATGCGCCGGGTGCTGCTGGACCTGGTCGCCGGGATGGAGCCGCGCGACCTGCCGCCGGCCGATACCGACGAGCTGGCCGATGCCGGCTTCGGCGTCCTGCTCGGCGTGCAGCTCGACTGGACCATCCCGAGCTGGGAGGAGATCGCCGCCGAGGGCCCGCCGGACGAGGAGGCCGAGGAGGACAGCCCGGAGGACGCCAAGCGCACCGCCGCCTTCGACCGCTGGCGCGCGGCGACCTTCGAGGCCGGCGGCTGCGTGCCGCTGGCCCTGGTGCCGCCCTCCGAGATCGGCGACGAGGTCAGCGACTTCCTGGGCGAGGCCGGGCAGGAGACCGCCGGCATCGAGGAGATCCGCGACTTCGTCGCCATGGCGCGGCAGGAGGCGCCGGGCGAGGAGATCGTCTGCCGGCCGGAGGTGGTCGGCGACGGGCTGGAGCTCTCGCTCTACACCGCCGCGGGCCGCTTCCTCGACAGCCTCAGCCTCGCGGCCGACGAGCTGCCAGCGCGGGCCGAGGAGATGCCGCGGCTGATCGAGGCCTTCGTCGTGGTGGTCAAGGACGCGCCGGGCCGCTGAGGGGCGGCGGCCGGCGCGGGTCCCGCGCCGGCTGCCGGGGCGTCAGCGGACCTCGGGCGCCCTGCCCTCGCCGGCGCCCGCCGGCAGGGACTGGTTCGCGGTGATGCGCCAGATGGTGTTCGAGAGGTCGTCGGCGACGATCAGCGCGCCGCGGGGATCCACCGTCACCCCGACCGGCCGGCCGCGGGTATTGCCCTCGCCGTTCAGGAAGCCGGCGACGAAGTCGACCGGCTCGCCGGCGGGCTTGCCGTCGCGGAAGGGCACGAAGACCACCTTGTAGCCGACCGGGGTGTTGCGGTTCCAGCTGCCGTGCTGGCCGACGAAGACGCCGTCGGCAAAGCGCCCGCCCATGGCCGGACCCGAGAAGGCCAGGCCGAGCGCCGCCACGTGCGAGCCCAGCGCATAGTCCGGGGCGATCGCCGCGGCGACCTTCTGCGGATTCTGCGGCTGCGCCCGGTGGTCGACGTTCTGGCCCCAGTAGCTGTAGGGCCAGCCGTAGAAGGCGCCCTCGCGCACCGAGGTCAGGTAGTCCGGCACCAGGTCGGGGCCGATCTCGTCCCGCTCGTTCGCCACCGCGAAGAGCTGGCCGGTGCCGGGCTGGATCGCCAGCGCGGTCGGGTTGCGCAGGCCGGTGGCATAGGTCCGGTGCGCGCCGGTCCGGATGTCGATCTGCCAGACCATGGCCCGGTCGATCTCGGCGTCCATCCCGCGCTCGGTGATGTTGCTGTTGGAGCCGATGCCGACATAGAGGAAGCGGCCGTCGGCGCTGGCGGTCATCGCCTTGGTCCAGTGGTGGTTGATCGCCGCCGGCAGCTCGGTCAGGGTCACCGGCGGGCCGCTCGCCTGGGTCTGGCCGTCCCGGTAGTCGAAGCGCACCACCGCATCCTGGTTGGCGACGTAGAGGCCGCCGTCGACCAGCGCGAGGCCGTAGGGCGCGTTGAGGCGGTCGGCGAAGACGCCCTTCATCTCGTAGGTGCCGTCGCCGTCGGCGTCGCGCAGCAGGGTCAGCCGGTTGCCGCCGGGGACCGAGGTCTTGCCCAGGCTCTTGATGAAGCCGGCGATGATGTCCTTCGGCCGCACCGTGGGGGCGCTGCCGCCCGCCCCTTCCGCGACCAGGATGTCGCCGTTCGGCAGCACCAGGGTCTGGCGGGGAATCCGGAGGTCGGTGGCGATGGGCGCGATCCGGTAGCCCGCCGGCACCGTCGGCAGGGAATCCCCCCAGCTCGCCGGCCGCGGGATCTTCATCGAGGGCAGCAGGCCGCGCTGCGGCTCCGGCAGCGTCGGGCTGGGGCCGTGCTGCGCCTGCACCCGGTCGTCGTCGCAGCCCGCCAGGGCGAGCGCCAGGGCGCCCATCAACAGAGCCGAGCGCATCATGCCATCTCCTGCGTATGAAACCCGGAATAGCCGATCCAGCTCGCGGCGAGCGCCAGGGCCGACACGACCGCCGAGAGGTAGAGGCCTTCGGGCATGACCGCCCAGGCGTCCTTGGCGTGGACCAGGGCATTGACGAAGCCCAGCGCCCACATCGCCAGCAGCAGCAGGCAGTAGAGGATCAGGCGGCCCCGCCTGGCGGAGCCGCGGCGGAACAGGTTGACCAGCGCCCAGAGCACGGCGAAGGCGCTGAAGAACAGGCCGCCGGCGATGAGCCAGGAGGCGAAATTGGACCATTGCACGTGAAAGCTGGCCCGGTAGGCGAGGTCGCTGAGCAGGGCGCCCAGGAACAGCGGCAACGGGAAGGCCAGCAACAGGGCATGCAGCGGATGAAGCGGCCTCGCCAGGGGCGAGGCGGTCAGAGTGGCCACGGCGTTTCCTCTCATGCCGGGACCCGGCCGCATGGCCGGGCGTCGGTAAGGCGCTGTTGGCCAGCGAATCACCGGTCCGCGAGTTTCGTCCCGGGCGGAGATTTCATGCGCCCGAAACTCAATGCGCGCCCGTCATCTCCACCAGCTCGACCACCAGCCCCGCCGTGCTGGCAGGGTCGAGGAAGGCGATGCGGTGGCCGCCGTGGCCGCTGCGCGGCACCTCGTCCTGCAGCCTGATGCCCTTGCCCTTCAGCTCGGCCAGCGCCGCCTCGATGTCATCGACCTCGAGGCAGATGTGGAACAGCCCCTCGCCGCGGGTGCGGATCCATTCGGCGGTGGCGCCGGTCTCGTCCTGCGGCTCGAGCAGCTCGAGGGCGCTCTCGCCGATCGGCAGCATGGCCAGGCGGATCCGGTGCTCCGGCAGGGTCTCCTCGTGGTCGCAGCTGATCCCGAGCGTCGCCAGCGTATCCCGCACCGCATCCAGGTTGCGGACCGCGATCGCCACATGTTCGATGCGCTTGATCTTCATCGGAGCCTCCTTGAACCGGCGCCAAGGGTGATACCCTGCCGGCAAGAACGGAAGGGGGAAGCAACCATGGTCCGGATCGCCCGCCGCAGCCTGCTCGCCGCGACACTCGCCACGCCCGGCCTCGCCGCGGCCGAGGCCCCCTGGCCCAGCCGCGGCATCACCTGGGTGGTCCCCTTCGCCGCCGGCGGCATCACCGACAGCTCCTCCCGGGTGGTGGCCCAGCGGCTGTCGCAGATCCTCGGCCAGCCCGTCGTGGTGGAGAACCGGCCCGGCGCCGGCGGCACCATCGGCGCCGAGGCGGTGGCCCGGGCGGCGCCCGACGGCCATACCCTGCTCTATGGCAGCCAGGGGCCGATCGCCGCCGCCCCGGCGCTCTACCCCGCCCTGCGCTACGACCCGAAGCGGGACTTCGTCCCGGTGCAGGGCCTCGGCGCCTCGCCCAACATGGTGGTCACCAGCCCGGGGCGGCCCTGGCGCAGCATGGCCGAGCTGGTCGCCGCCGCCCGGGCCCGGCCGGAGACCCTGACCTATGCCTCGACCGGCGTCGGCACCGCGCCGCACCTGGCGGTCGAGATGCTGCAGCAGGTCACCGGCATCCGGCTGATCCACGCGCCCTATGCCAATGGCGCCCAGGCGGTGAACGACGTCATCGGCGGCCGCGTCGACGTGATGTGGGACTACCCGATGACCAGCATCCCGCATGTCCGCGACGGCCGGCTGCGGGCGCTGGCGGTGACCGACCCCGCCCGCGTCCGGCTCGCCCCCGAGGTCCCGACCATGGCCGAGGCCGGCATCCCCGAGGCGGAATTCCTGCCCTGGGCGGGCCTGTTCCTGCCCGCCGCCACCCCGGGCGCCATCGTCGCCCGGCTGGCCGCCGGCCTGCGGGAGGCGATGCAGGACCCCCGGGTGCAGGAGTTCTTCGACGGCACCGCGACGGTGCTCTGGCCCGAGATGGGCCCGGAGCGGTTCAAGGATTTCCTGGCGGCGGAATGGCCGCGGATCGCCGCCCTGGTCGCCCGCTCCGGCGCCCGGCCGGGCTGAGCCCGGCCCCGCGCCTTGCGCCGGCAGGCCCGATTGGCTAGCTCCACCGCGGCCGGAGGATGGACCGCATGAGCGAGGCGAAACCCGCGGAGAAGGCCCAGCGCGCCCTGGTGCTGGACACCGAGACCACCGGCCTCGACCCCGCCACCGGCGACCGGGTCATCGAGGTCGCGGCCATCGAGCTGGTGAACCTGATGCCGACCGGCCGGGTCTACCACGTCGTCATCGACCCCGAGCGCGACATCCCGCCCGAGGCCAGCAAGGTGCACGGCTTCACCATCGAGATGCTGCGCGGCAAGCCGAAGTTCGCCGAGATCGCGGAGGGGCTGCTCGACTTCCTCGGCGATGCGCCGATCGTCGCGCACAACGCGCCCTTCGACTTCGGCTTCCTCGATGCCGAGCTGGTCCGCGCCGGCCACCGCCCGCTCGACCGCGCCCGCATGGTCGACAGCCTGATGCTGGCCAAGCAGCGCTATCCCGGCATGCCGAACAGCCTCGATTCGCTCTGCCGCCGCCTCGGCATCGATAATTCGATGCGGGACAGCCACAATGCGCTGCTCGACGTGCAGCTGCTGGCCCAGGTCTACCTCGAGCTGATGGGCGGCCGGCAGCCCGGCTTCGTGCTGGCGCTGAACATGGGCGGGCCGGTGGTGACGCTGGACGGGCTGGCCCGGCCCCGCACCCCGCGGCCCATCCTGCCGAGCGAGGCCGAGCTGGAACGGCACGCGGCTTTCCTCGGCAAGCTGAAGGAGCCACTCTGGCTGCAATAGCAACCGGAGGAACCCAGGAATGCCCCAGGTCCAAGGCAAGGTCGCGCTCGTCACCGGCGCGGCCTCCGGCATCGGCGCCGCCTGCGCCCGCACCCTGGCCCGCGAAGGCGCCCGGGTGCTGCTGACCGACCTCGACGATGCCCGCGGCGAGGCGCTGGCCGCCGCCATCCGCGAGGCCGGGGGCGAGGCCGCCTACCTCCACCAGGACGTGACGGAGGAGGACCGCTGGGCCGAGGTGGTGGCCGCGGCCGAGCAGCGCTTCGGCCGGCTCGACGTGCTGGTCTCGAACGCCGGCATCGGCATCATGACCAGCATCGTCGACATGACGCTGGCCGACTGGCGGCGGCAGATGGCGATCAACGTCGACGGCGTCTTCCTCTCGGTCAAGCACAGCATCCCCGCCATGCGCCGGGCCGGCGGCGGCTCCATCGTGCTGATCTCCTCGGTCGCCGGGCTGCGCGGCTCGGCCGGCCTCGCCGGCTATTCCGCCAGCAAGGGGGCGGTGCGGCTCTTCGCCAAATCCGTGGCGCTGGAATGCGCGCGGGAGAACATCCGCTGCAACAGCGTCCATCCCGGCATCATCGAGACGCCGATCTGGGAGAAGATCCCGGTCGGGGCGGCCGGCTCCGGCCGCAACGCCCCGCTCGACCCCCGCGCCATCGCCCTGGCCAGCGTGCCGACCGGGGTGCTCGGCCAGCCGCAGGACATCGCCGACGGGGTGCTGTTCCTCGCCTCCGACCAGTCGCGCTACGTCAACGGCTCGGAGCTGGTGATCGACGGGGCGCAGACCGCGGGCCGGGTCGGCAGCATCGCCCGGCCGTGACGTCCCCGGGGAGGGGCGAGTGATTTGCCCTTCCCCCGCACCCATGGCTAACTGACATTTCAGTCGTTAGCCTGGGGGACCATCATCAATGCCGGAAGCGCCGACGCCCTCGCAATTGCGGCCCCTGGCGTCGCCCAGCCCCGATAAGCATGTGGAATACTCCACCCCCATCGGCGACACGGTCAAGACCACCACCTGCTACATGTGCGCCTGCCGCTGCGGCATCCGGGTGCATCTGAAGGATGGCCAGGTCCGCTACATCGAGGGCAATCCGGACCACCCGGTGAACAAGGGCGTGCTCTGCGGCAAGGGCAGCGCCGGGATCATGACGCAATACTCCCCGGCCAAGCTGCGGGCGCCCTTGAAGCGCATCGGCCCGCGCGGCTCGGGCGAGTATGCCGAGATCAGCTGGGACGAGGCGCTCGAGACCGCCACCGGCTGGCTGAAGCACGTGCGGGAGACCGACCCGCGCCAGCTCGCCTTCTTCACCGGCCGCGACCAGTCGCAGAGCCTCACCGGCTTCTGGGCGGCGCAATTCGGCACCCCGAATTTCGCCGCGCATGGCGGCTTCTGCTCGGTCAACATGGCGGCCGGCGGGCTCTACACCATCGGCGGATCGTTCTGGGAGTTCGGCGAGCCCGACTGGGACCGCGCCAAGTACTTCCTGATGTTCGGCGTCGCCGAGGACCACGACAGCAACCCGATCAAGATGGGCCTGGCCAAGATGAAGGCGCGCGGCGCCAAATTCATCTCGGTCAACCCGGTCCGCACCGGCTATTCCGCCATCGCCGACGAATGGGTCGGCATCCGCCCCGGCACCGATGGGCTGTTCGCCCTGGCGCTGGCGCATGAGCTGCTGCGCACCGACCAGATCGACCTCGAATTCCTCGCCCGCTACACCAACGCCTCCTGGCTGGTGGTCCGCAACCCCGGCGGCGCCGACGACGGGCTGTTCGCCCGCGACGAGGCCGGCAAGCCGCTGGCCTGGGACCGCGCCCGCGGCGCGGTCGATGCCTCCCTGGTCGATCTCTCCGCCGTCATGGTCGGCGACTTCACCCTGGCCGATGGCCGGAAGGCCCAGCCGGTCTTCCAGCTGATGGCGGAACGCTACCTGGCGCCGGAATACGCCCCCGAGGCGGTCGCCGAGCGCTGCGGCATCGAGGCCGCCCGCATCCGCACCATCGCCGCCGAGATCGCCGACGTCGCCTTCAACCAGGCGATCACCCTGGAGCAGCCCTGGACCGATGTCTGGGGCCGCCGGCACGAGACGATGGTCGGCCGCCCCGTCGCCTTCCACGCCATGCGCGGCATCTCCGCGCATTCCAACGGCTTCCATTCCTGCCGCGCGCTGCATGTGCTGCAGATGCTGCTCGGCGCGGTCGATACCCCGGGCTCCTGGCGCTACAAGTCGCCCTTCCCGCGGCCGATCCCGCCCGGCCCCGGCCCGGCCGGCCGCGGCGCCAAGCCGAATACCCCGCTCGCCGGCAACATCCTGTCCTTCCCGCACGGGCCGGACGACCTGCTGGTGGACGACGACGGCAATCCGCTGCGGATCGACAAGGCCTTCTCCTGGGACGCGCCGCTGGCGCTGCACGGGATGATGCACACGGTCATCGGCAATGCCGGGATCGGCGACCCCTACAAGATCGACACGCTCTTCATGTTCATGGCCAACATGGCCTGGAACAGCGCGATGAACCCCGGCGAGGTCATCCGCATCCTGACCGAGCAGCAGCCGGATGGCGAATACACCATCCCGCACGTCATCTACTCCGACGCCTACTACTCGGAGACGGTGCCCTATGCCGACCTGATCCTGCCGGACACCACCTATCTCGAGCGCTGGGACTGCATCAGCATCCTCGACCGGCCGATCGGCAGCGCCCATGGCGCCGGCGATGCCATCCGCCAGCCGGTGCTCAAGCCGGACCGCGACGTGCGCCCCTTCCAGGACGTGCTGATCGAGCTCGGCTCCCGCCTCGGCCTGCCGGCCTTCACGAAGCCCGATGGCAGTCCGCGCTGGAAGGACTACCCCGACTACATCGTCAACCATGAGCGCATGCCCGGCGTCGGCCCGCTCGCCGGCTTCCGCGGCGCCGACGGCACGAAGAAGGGCGTCGGCGAGCCGAACCCGGACCAGCTGCAGCGCTACATCGACAACGGCTGCTTCTGGCGCGACCACCTGCCGCCGGAGCAGTCCTACTACAAGCACGCGAACAAGGATTACCTCGAGCAGTCCAAGGCCATGGGGCTGATGGGCAAGTCGGACCAGATCGTCATGCAGATCTGGTCGGAGCCCCTGCAGAAATTCCGCCTCGCCGCCGAAGGCCATGGCACCAGGCAGCCGCCGGACCGGCTGCGGGAGCGGGTGCGGACCTATTGCGACCCGCTGCCCATCTGGTACGCGCCGCTGGAGCACACCGGCCAGGACCTCGGGGAATTCGACCTCTCGGCCATCACCCAGCGGCCGATGGCGATGTATCATTCCTGGGGCTCGATGAATGCCTGGCTGAAGCAGATCCTGGGCTCCAACAAGCTCTACATGGCCCGCGCCCGCGGCGCCGCGCTCGGCATCGAGCAGGACGACTGGGTCTGGGTCGAGAGCCGCGCCGGGCGCCTGAAGTGCCAGGTGGCGCTGATGGAGGGGGTGAACCCCGACACGGTCTGGACCTGGAACGCCATCGGCAAGCGCTCGGGCGCCTGGAACCTCGACCCCGGCAGCACGGAATCGACCAAGGGCTTCCTGCTAAACCACGTCATCTCGGAATGGCTGCCCGCCCAGGAAGGCTTCCGCCAGGCGAACGCCGACCCGGTCACCGGCCAGGCCGCCTGGTACGACCTGCGGGTGAAGGTCAGCAAATGCGCCCCCGGGGAGGAGGGCATCACCAGCCCCCACCCGGAGACGCTGGGCCTGCCGCCGCACATGCCCGACCGCCCCGACATCCTCCGCTATTCAACGAAGGCCAAGCCGTGACCTGCCTGCCCGAGATCACCCCCGGCCAGAAGAAGCTTGGCCTCGTCATCGACCTCGACACCTGCGTCGGCTGCCAGGCCTGCGCGACCAACTGCAAGGAATGGAATTCCTCGGGCCACAGCGGCCCGCTGCCCGACCTGAAGCCCTATTCCGCCGGGGCCGAGGGCGTCTGGTTCAACCGCGTCCACAGCTACGAGGCCGGCGAGGGCGCCGACGGCCGCACCGTCCACTTCCCCCGCTCCTGCCTCCATTGCGAGACGCCGGACTGCGTGACGGTCTGCCCGACCGGCGCCTCCTACAAGCGGATCGAGGACGGCATCGTCCTGGTCGACCACGACATCTGCATCGGCTGCGGCTTGTGCGCCTGGGCCTGCCCCTATGGCGCCCGCGAGATGGACGAGGACGAGGGGGTGATGAAGAAATGCACCCTCTGCATCGACCGGATCTACAACGAGACCATCCCCGAGGCGCAGCGCCAGCCCGCCTGCGTGCTGACCTGCCCGACCAATGCCCGCCACTTCGGCGACCTCGGCGACCCCGAGAGCGATGTCAGCAAGCTGGTCGCCGCCCGCGGCGGCCAGGACCTGATGCCGGAGCTGGGCTACAAGCCGGTCAACAAGTACCTGCCGCCGCGCAAGCGCAGCAGCGCCGCGGCCACGCCGCAGGAAGCCGTGCCGACCGCGATGGACATCAAGAACCCGCTGCTGCGGTGGATGGACAAGGTCCTGACGCGATGAACCCGGCGCCGTCCATCGTCTTCTTCACCACCGCCTCCGGTGCGGGCTACGGGTTGCTCTTCTGGCTCGGCCTGCTGCGGCCGCTCGGCATCGTCCCGGCGACCCCGGCCTTCGCCCTGGTCTGCCTGGTGCTGGCGCTGCTGCTGATCACCGCCGGCCTCGTCTCCTCGATGCTGCATCTCGGCAATCCCACCCGGGCCTGGCGGGCCTTCAGCCAGTGGCGGTCCTCCTGGCTGTCGCGGGAGGGTGTCGCCGCGGTCGTCACCTATGTCCCGGCGATCGGCTTCGGCGCCGCGCTGCTGGCCGACCTGCCCGGCCTCGCCACCCTGGCCGGGCTGCTGGCGGCGGTGGGCGCGGCGGTGACGGTCTGGTGCACCGCCATGATCTATGCCTCGCTCAAGCCCATCCGGCAGTGGCACCACCCGCTGGTGGCGCCCGGCTACCTGCTCCTGGCCGGCTATTCCGGCATGGCGCTGCTGGCCGGCGTCTCGGCGCTCGGCGGCGTGGTCGGCGGGCCGGCGAGCTTCATCATCACCCTCGGCCTGGCCGCGCTGGTCCTCAAGCTCGCCTATTGGCGGATGATCGATGGCGGCGACCCGGTCGCCACCGCCGAGAGCGCCACCAGCCTCGGCTTCATCGGCAAGGTCCGCCCGCTCGACCCGCCGCATACCGAAAGCAACTACCTGCTGCGGGAGATGGGCTTCCGCATCGCCCGCAAGCACGCCGCCTCGCTGCGGACCATCGTGCTGGTCGGCGGCTTCGCGGCGCCCATCCTGCTCGCGCTGCTGGCGACGCAGATCGGCGGCGGGGTGGCGCTGCCGGCACTCGCGCTCGGCGCCCTGCTGGCGCTGGCCGGCCTGCTGGTCGAGCGCTGGCTGATGTTCGCCGAGGCGACCCATACGGTGACGCTCTACTACTCCGGCCGCTGACGCCCCGGCACTTCCAGCCAGCGCTTCTCTGCCTCCACCAGCAGGAACAGCACCAGGGTCACCGCCGCCACCGCGGCCCAGAGCCCGACCCCGATCGCCGCCGTGCCCAGCAGCGCCTGCAGGGGCGGCGCATAGGTGAAGGCGAGCTGCAGCAGCAGCGTCCCCGTCACCGCCAGCCAGACCGGCCTCGCCGCCGCGGTGCCGAGGCCGGCGAAGGGCGAGCCGGCGGCGCGGCGGACGTTGAACAGATAGGCCGCCTGGAACAGCACCAGCACGTTCACCGCCGCGGTCTGCGCCTCGGCCAGCGACGACCCGCCCGCCCGCGCCCAGGTGAAGACGCCGAAGACCCCGGCCAGCACCAGCACCGAGACCACCAGGATCCGCCGCAGCAGCAGGCCGTCCAGCAGCGGCGCATCCGGGGCCCGGGGCGGCCGCCGCATCACCGCCGCCTCCGCCGGCTCGAAGGCCAGGGCGAGGCTCAGCGCCACCGTGGTCACCAGGTTCACCCACAGCAGGTGCAGCGGCGCCAGCGGCATGGTGAGGCCGGCGACGGCCGCGACCAGCACCACCAGCCCCTCGCCGCCGTTGCCGGGCAGCGCGAAGAGCAGCGCCTTGCGCAGGTTGTCGGCGACGACCCGGCCCTCCCGCACGGCGGCGGCGATGGTGGCGAAATTATCGTCGGCCAGCACCATCTGCGCCGCCGCCTTGGCCGCGTCGGTCCCGGCGATTCCCATGGCGATGCCGATGTCGGCGCGGGCCAGGGCGGGGGCGTCGTTCACCCCGTCGCCGGTCATCGCCACCACTTGGTCGCCCCTTGGGCCACCCGCCTGCAGGGCCTCGACCAGCGCCAGCTTCTGCTCCGGCGCGACCCGGGCGAAGACATCCACCCCGGCGGCGCCCTGCCGCAGCGCCTCGCCCGGCAGGTCGGCGCCGGTCAGCACCCGCCCCGGCCGCGCCAGCCCGACCGCGGCGGCGATGGCGCCGGCGGTCGCCGGATGGTCGCCGGTGATCATCACCACGCGGATCCCGGCCGCACGGCATTCCGCCACCGCCTGCCGTGCCTCCGGCCGCGGCGGGTCCAGCAGCCCGACCAGCCCGACCAGGGTGAAGCCACCGGCTGCCACCGCCGCCGGCTCCAGCGGCGCCTCCGGCGCCGGCTCGGACCGCCGGGCCAGGGCGAGGACCCGGCGTCCGGAGCGCGCCATGGCCTCGGCCTCCGCCAGCCAGGACGCGGCCTCCAGCGGCTGGTCCCCCGCCACATCCCATTGCCGGGTACACAGCGGCAGCACCGCCTCCGGGCCGCCCTTCAGCAGCAGCGCGTCGGCCTGCCGCACCGCCATCCAGCGCCGCACCGCATCGAAGGGGATGGCGCCCCGCCGCGGCTGCGCCGCCCGGATGGCCGCATGGTCGCCGCCCGCCCGCCGCGCCAGCGCCAGCAGCGCCGCCTCGAGCGGGTCGCCGACCGCGGTCCAGCCCGCCGCACCCCTCGCCAGCTCGGCATCGTTGCAGAGCACCAGCGCCGGCAGCAGCGTGCCCAGCAGCTCCGCCGGCGGCACCGCACCATCCTCAAGGGTCAGGCTGCCCTCGGGCCCATAGCCGGTCCCGCTCGCCACCAGCCGGTGGCGGCCGATGCTGACCCGGTCCGCCACCAGCTCGTTGCGGGTGAAGGTGCCGGTCTTGTCGGAGCAGATCACGCCGACCGAGCCCAGGGTCTCCACCGCCGCCAGATTGCGGATCAGCGCCTGCTGCCGGGCCATGCGACCCACCCCGACCGCCAGGGTCACGGTGACCAGCGCCGGCAGCTCCTCGGGGATGGCGGCGACGGCCAGGGCCACGGCGGCCAGCAGCATCGCCCCGGCCGGCTGGCCATGCAGCAGCGTGCCGGCGAGGAAGGCGAGGACCGCGAAGCCCAGCACCGCGACGGCGATCCAGCCGCCGAGCCGGGCGATCTGGCGCAGCAGCGGCGTCTCCGACCGCGTCACCGCGCCGAGCAGCACGCCGATCCGGCCGACCTCGGTCGCCGCCCCGGTGGCCACCACCAGCCCCAGCCCGGTCCCGGCCACCACCACCGTCCCGGCATGGAGCATGCAGTGGCGGTCGCCGGGCGGCGCGGCGGCGGCCACCGCCGGCACCGCCTTGTCGGCGGGCAGGGACTCGCCCGTCAGCGCCGCTTCCTGCGCCCGGAGTGCCTGCGCTTCGAGCAGCCGCAGATCCGCCGGCACCCGGTCCCCGGCCTCCACCGCGACCACGTCGCCCGGCACCAGGCTCTCGGCCGCCACCTCCTGCCGCCGGCCGTCGCGCAGCACCCGCGCCCGCGGCGCCAGCAGCGCCACCACCGCCGCCAGCGCGCCTTCCGCCTTCTGCTCGAGGTAGAGCCCGATCCCGGCATTCAGCAGGATGACCGCGGCGATGACCCCGGCATCCACGGCATGGCCGAGGACGCCGAGCGCCAGCGCCGCCACCGCCAGCAACTGGACCAGCAGGCTGCGGAATTGCGCGGCGAAGCGCCGGGCGAGGCCCGGCCGCTGCCGCCCCGGCAGGCGGTTAGGGCCGTGCCGGGCGAGCCGTGCCGCCGCCGCCGCCGACGTCAGCCCCTCCGGCCCGGCCTCCAGGGCGGCGAGCGCCTCGGCCGGGGCGGAAGCATGCGGCGGCAAGGCGGCTGGATCGGGCATGACGCCATCCATCACCCGATGTTACGGTTTTGCAAGCCGCGGCCGGAACAGCGGCGGTCCATGATTTGCTTGGCTGCAAGCATCCGCCGCGCGGCGGCAACACTGGGAGACGGGGCAATGCGACATCTGCGAGGACTGTCCTTCTGCGCGGCGCTGGCCGCGGGCCTAGCGATGCCGGCCAAGGCCGCCGACCTCACCATCGCGGTGGGCGGCGCCTTCACCTCCATGGACCCGCATTTCTTCGACCTCTCGCCCAACCACGCCCTGGCCTGGCATGTCTTCGACCGGCTGGTGCACCCCGACCTCGACCAGCGCCCGGCGCCCGGCCTTGCCACCTCCTGGCGCGCCGTCGACGAGCTGACCTGGGAGTTCAAGCTGCGCGAGGGCGTCCGCTTCCAGGACGGCACGCCCTTCACCGCGGACGACGTGGTCTTCACCTTCGCCCGCGCGCCCAACGTGCCGAACAGCCCGACCTCGATGGGCCAGTACATCCGCCCGGTGACCCGGCTGGAGGTGGTCGACCCGCATACCATCCGGCTGCATACCGCCGAGCCGGTGCCCTTGATCCCGCAGATGATGGGCAGCTTCTCGATCGTCGGCCGCCGCCAGGGCGAGGTGAACGGCCAGGCGCTCGGCACCGCCGAGTACAACAGCGGCCGCGCCGCCATCGGCACCGGGCCCTACAAGCTGGCCTCCTTCGCCATCGGCGACCGCGCGGTCTTCACCCGCAACCCGGACTGGTGGGGGCCGAAGCAGCCCTGGGACCGCGTGACCTACCGGCTCATCAGCAACGACAGCGCCCGGGTCGCGGCACTGCAATCGGGCGACGTCGATGCGATCGACACGGTGCCGACCCGCGACGTCGAGCGCATCCGCCGCGACACCCGGCTGACGGTGCAGTCCCGCCCCGGCCTCCGCCTCATCTACCTCTACGTCGATGCCAACCGGCCGCAGTCGCCCTACGTCACCGACCGCGACGGCAAGGTGCTGCCGCAGAACCCGCTGCGCGACGTGCGGGTGCGCCAGGCGCTCAGCCTCGCCATCAACCGCGAGGGCATCCGCCGGCAGATCATGGAGGGCAATTCGCTGCCCACCGGCCAGGCCATGCCGGAGGGCAGCATGGGCTACGACCCCTCCATCCGGGTGCCGCCCTACGACATCGATGCCGCGAAGAAGCTGCTGGCCGAGGCCGGCTTGCCGGACGGCTTCAACCTCACCCTGCACGGGCCGAACGACCGCTACGTGAACGACGACGGGATCGTCCAGGCCATCGCCCAGATGTGGTCGCGCATCGGCGTCCGCACCGCGGTCTCGACCAGCCCGGCCAGCGTCTTCTTCACCGCCGGCGGGGTGCGGGACGAACATTCCATCTCGCTCACCGGCTGGTCCACCTCGACCGGCGAGCCCGATACCCATCTCTCATTCATGCTGGCGACGCCGGACCCGCCGCGCGGCCGCAGCACCCGCCTCCGCCCCTCGCACTACAGCAACCCCGACCTCGACCGGCTGGTCGACCGGGCGCTGACCACCATCGACAACGAGGCGCGGGAGAAGCTGTATTTCGAGGCCATCCGCATCGGCTTCCAGCGCGACGCGGCAGTGATCCCGATCCATCACCAGGTCAATGTCTGGGCGATGCGCAAGGGGATCGCCTATACGCCGCAGCTCTCCGAGCAGACCCGCGCCATGGAGTTCAGCCTGGCGCGCTAGAGCGGTTTCCGCTCTAGCCTGTTGTTCTGGCGAGCAAATATCTCCGGTCTGATGAGTCCATCGGATCGGAGTTTGCTCTGGGCCTACTTCAATAGGCTGAGGCTCGACATCAGGCCGCGCAGGGCGTCGAGCCCGGGCGCGGCCAGGGCTGGGTCGAAGGGCCGTCCCGCCGCGGTGCCGCGGGCGGCGCCGACGGCGGCCCGGTCCTGGCCCAGCTCGGCCGGGGAGAGCCGGCCGTTGCCGTCGTAGTCCAAGCTCTCGACCAGCAGCCGCGCCGCCAGCACCCCGGCCAGCCCGGCGGCACCGGTCGCCGCGCCCAGGGTCTCCGCCGTGGCGCCGTCCTGCAGGGCGACGACCCAGCCGAGCCCCCGCGCCAGCCGCGCCAGCTCCGCGCTGCCGAGCTCGCCGTCGCCCGAGACATCCGCCTGCCCGACCAGCGCGCCGAGGCAGGCCCCGGCCTCCCCGGCGCAGGCCGCCTCGAGGTGCTCCAGGGCCGCCAGCAGGGCGAAGCCCTCGCCATGCCGCGCCGCCAGCGCCGCCGGCACCGCGGCGCAGCGCTGCCAGCGGGCCACCGGCGCCGCGCCCGGGAGCTGGTCGTCGCGCGTCTTCGCCTCGGGCTCGGCGGTCTCCAGCGCCTCCCCGGCCGGGCGCAGCAGCAGCCGCGGCGCCTCCGCCCCGCGCGCGGTGCCGATGCTCCAGCCGCCCGCTTCCCGCAGCGCGGTGAAGCGCAGCAGGCGGCCGCTGCCCGCCGCCGGTACCCGCGCCGCCGCCCGCGCCGTCACCTGCAGCAGCGCGGCGGGGCTGGCGCAGTCGCCCTGCACCCAGGTCCCGCGCAGCCCTTCGGGCAATCCCTGCCCCAGCGCCAGGCCCGGCGCCAGCAGCAGCAGCAGTGCGGCCAGCCACCTCATTGCAGCACCAGCTCCTGCCCCGTGCAGAGATCGGCCGCCGGCAGGCGCCACTCCCGCCCGTCGCGGAAGACCGCGGTCAGGTCCGCCTGGCAGCGACCGGGCCCCGGCGGCAGGTCGTCCGGCGGGGTGAAGTCGAGGCTCTCCCCGGCCCCCAGCACGGTGCGCCCGAGCCGGTCCGGCCCGCGCTGCGCCGCCCCCGCCGGGTCGGCGTAGAGCTCCACCACCGGCAGCGCCGCGGCATTGCGCAGCCGGACGCTGCCGGGCTGCAGCGCCGCCTTCTCCGGCCCGCCGGCCTCCGCCGCCGGGCCCGGCCTTTCCTCCAGCGTCCAGCCCGGCCGGAGCGCGATGGTGCTCGCGGCGCAGATATCGACCCCGCGCCGCTCCTCGGCCGAGCGGTTGTCGAAGACGATCCGCAGATCCGCCTGGCAGCCGCCCTCGACGCGCACCACCTGCCGCGCCCCCGGCGCCAGCACCGCATCGCCCAGCACATCCGGACCCCAGTCGTCGCTCTCGGCCGGGGAGACGAAGGCGCGTTCCACCGGATGGCTGAAGCCGTTCACCAGGGTCACCTGGCGGGAGCCGCCCTCGCCCGCCACCGGCCGGCCGAAGCTCACCGCCGGCGCGGCGCAGGCATCGAGGCCGCGCCGCACCTCCTCCCGGTCGTCGTCGAAGACCGCACGCAGGTCCCAGGCGCAGCCGGCCCCCCGCAGCCGCAGCCGGAATTCGGACCGCGGCTCGACCATGCTCGAGCCCAGCCGGTCGCTGCCCCAGGCGTTGCGGTCGGCCGCGCCATCCGCCGCCCGGGCATAGAGCTCCCGCAGGGTGCGGCGGCCCTGGTTGGTCACCGTCACCTCGCGCAGCGGCAGGCCGGAGTCGCCGAAGGCCAGCCGCGGCACCCGGCAGACATCCTGGCGCTCGCGGACTTCCTCGGTCCCGTCGGCGAAGACCGCGCGGAGGTCGAAGACGCAGCCGGAGAGGTTGCGCAGCCGCAGCCGCAGGCTGTCGCCGGCCGACACCGTCTCGCTGCCCAGCCGGTCCGGCCCCCAGCCGGCCTCCGGCGCCCGTCCCGCCGGCCGGGCGCCGGGGGTGGCCAGGTAGAGTTCGCGCAGGCCCTGGTCGGCCTGGTTCACCACCTCCACCTCGCGCCGTGGCCCGGTATCGGCGAAGGCCACCCGCGGGTTGCGGCAGAGGTCGACGCGCCGCCGCATCTCGTCGCCGCCCTCGAAGGTCGCGCGGACCTCGAAGGCGCAGTCCCGGGTGCGGCCGAGCGCGACCCGCAGGCTGGCGCGCGGCGGCAGCACGTTGGGGCCGAGGCGGTCCGGCCCTTCCTGGCCGGCGCCGGGGCGGAAGATGAACAGCTCCTGCAGGCTGCGGTCGGTCTCGTTGGCGACCACGGCCTCCCGCAGCGCCGGGGGGGCCTGGCCCCAGGCTGGCCCGGCCAGCATCAGCACCGCCGCCAGCATCATGCGCCGCATGGGAATCCCCTGAATTGCCGGGGGAGAATGCCGTTATGCTATCTCTGGTTGCAAGCCGCTCATTGCGTGGCCAGCAGCCCCGCCTCGCGCATCAGCCGGCCGATCACCGCCTTGTCGCGGCGGAACAGCGCCTGGGCCTCGGCCGGGCCGGCGACGACCGGGTCGCTGCCGGTCGCCTCCAGCTTGGCCCGGGTCGCGGCATCGCCGGTCGCCGCCTGGAAGGCGCCGGCGAGCCGGGCCTGGATCGGCTCGGGCGTGCCGATGGGGCAGAAGACCAGGATCCAGGTGGTCAGCTCGTAGCCCGGCAGCACCTCGCCGATCGCCGGCGCCCCCGGCAGGTTCGGCCGCCGCCCGGCCCCGGTCACGCCGATGACCTTGCCGCGGCCGGACTCCAGCACCGGGCGGAAGCTGCTCTCGCTGATGAAGCAGGCATCGAGCCGCCCGGCGGCGACGTCGCGGGCCACGTCGGCACCGCCGCGGTAGGGGATGTGCTCCATCCGCACCCCGGCCATCGCCTGCATCAGCTCCCCCATGAGGTGGCCGACATGGGCGACGCCGGGGGTGCCGAAGGTGACCTCGCCCGGCCGCCGCTGCGCCTCGGCCAGGAAGCCGCGCAGGTCGCCGGCCGGGAAGCCCGCGCGCATGCCGAGCACATAGGGCGCGCTGGTGAGCTGGGTGATCGGCAGCAGCAGGTCGTAGTCGAGCGGCAGCGACTTGTTCACCAGTGGGGAAGTGATCGTCGTCGCTCCCTCCATGACCAGCGTGTAGCCATCGGGCGGCGCCTGCGCCGCGGCGGCGGCGCCGACCGCGCCGGAGGCGCCGGTGCGGTTCTCGATCACCAGCTGCTGGCCGAGGTGTTCCCCGGTCCTGGCCTGCACGATCCGGGCGACGGTATCGGCGATGCCGCCGGCGCTGTAGGGGCAGATCAGCCGCACCGGGCGGTTGGGGAAGTCGCCGATGCCCTGGGCGCCGATCCCCTGGGCCAGGGCCGGCATCGGCAGCAGCGCCGCCCCGAGCAGCGCGCGGCGCCTCATCGCGGCGGCTCCTCGCCGAAGTCCCACCAGATGCCGGCCATCAGCCCCAGCCCCTCGCGCAGCAGCGGCGCCAGCGCGTGCTCGTCCGGGCCGTGCTGGTTGCAGCCGGGGTAGCTGTTCGGGATCCAGATGCAGGGGGCGTCGAGGATCTTGAGGAACAGGTCGGAGGGCGAGGAGCCGGAGGAATTCGGCACGATGTTCGGCGCCTGGTTGGAGGTCCGCCGCATCGACTTCGCCACCGCCCTGACCCAGGGATTCTCCGGGTCGGTCCGGCTGGCCGGGAACATGCTGCGGTTCAGCGCCTCCTCCACCCGCACCATGCCGAAGCCATGCGCGTCGAGGTGGCGGCGGAGGTTCGGCACGATGGTCTCGGCCGGCACGTCCACCGTATGCCGCACCTGCAGGCGCGCCCGGGCCTTGCCCTGCACCGCATTGGTCGGCGCATCCGGATGGCCGCAGACCGAGGCGAGGACGATGACGCTGGTCCAGGAATAGATCCGCTCCGCCTTGCTCATCCCCGGCTCGCCCCAGTCGGCGCTGCCCTCGGGCACGCCGGGGATGTCCTCGAAGACCAGCGCCTCGACCGCCGCCTTCACCGCCGGCGGGATGGTGGCAGGCAGCCAGCCATCGACCAGGATCTTGCCGCGCGGCGTGACGATGGAGGCCAGCGCATGCGCCAGCACGAAGCCGGGGTCGTCCAGCACCCCGCCCCAATGGCCGGAATGGTGCTCGCCCTCGCGGTAGTCCACCACCAGGTCGAAGGCGACGCCGCCGCGGGCGCCGAGCGACATCTCCGGCATGAAGGTGGTCTGCCGCGGCCCGTCGAGGGCGATGAAGACATCGGCCGCGCAGGCCTCGCGGTGGAGTTCCAGGAATTCGGCCAGCCCCGGCGAGCCCACCTCCTCCCCGGTCTCGACGAAGAATTTGGCGTTGAAGCCGAGCCGGCCGCGCTCGGCCAGCACCGCCCGCAGGGCCTCGAGCGCGATCAGGTGCTGGCCCTTGTTGTCGACCGTGCCGCGGCCGTACCAGCGGTCGCCGGCGACGGTCACCGCCCAGGGGTCGCGGCCCTCGGCCCATTGCGGCGCCAGGCCGCGCACCACGTCGCCATGGCCGTAGATCAGCACCGTCGGCAGCGCCGGATCCTCGATGCGGGTCGCCAGCAGCACCGGGCCGCGCCCGGCTTCCGGATTGTCGAGCACCCGGCTCTCGAAGCCCATCCCCGCCAGCATCGGCGGCAGCACCTCGCCGCAGTAGCGATAGAGGTCCGGCAGGCGCTGCGGCATCTGGCTCTCGGTCGGCACCGCCACCAGGGTGCGCAGCGCGGCCAGGTAGCGGCCGTCGTCGTAGCAGGCGGTGGCGCGGGCGATGGCGCCCTCGCGTGAACCGGACATCGCAGGCCCTCCCGAAGCGCGGCCATGGTGGGCTTGGCCTCCGCCGCGGGTCAACGCCCCCGGGGCCGGATCGAATCGATGCAACCATACGCGTTCGTGAGCGAAACTTTCGCCGAAGATAACGCTTCAGACAGTTTCACGACGGCAACATCCAGAGGAGCATCGATATGAATTGGTCTCGTTCAGCCATGGCACTGGCCGCGCTGGCCGCCCTGGCCGCCTGCACCACCTCGGCCCCTCCCCCGCGGGCGCCGTCCAACGTCGGCGCCAGCGCCGCCGCGCCCATCGTCCCGGGCACCGGCCAGATCATGGGCGGCATCAGCAATGCCGAGGTCGAGCGCACCACCCCGGGCGCCGGCGCCCAGGCGCCGATCGTCCCCGGGACCGGCCGCATCATGGGCGGCACCAGCAACGCCGAGATCCAGCGCACCCGGCCCGGCCGCGGCGTGCAGGCGCCGATCGTGCCCGGCACCGGCCAGATCATGGGCGGGATCAGCAACGCGGAAGTCAACCGCGTCGGCGGCGGCCCGCCGGCCCGCTGAGGTAAGGGGGCCAGCCCCGGGGGCACTGCCCCGGGGCTGGCCTCACAGCGCGCGCATCACCGCCCGCAGCGCCAGCGCCAGCAGCCCGACCGCGGCGACGCCGGCGGCCCAGAGCCCGAGGAACCACAGCCAGCGGCGCAGCGCCCCGGCGGCCATGCTCAATGGTACCCGGCCCCGGCCTTCACCTTGCCGCGGAACAGCCAGTAGACGTAGGCGGTATAGGCCAGGATGACGGGGATCAGCACCGCCGCCCCCACCAGCAGGAACAGCTGGGAGGAGCGCGGCGCCGCGGCATCCCAGATGGTGATCTCGGGCGGCACGATCATCGGCCACATGGTGATGCCGAGCCCGGTATAGGCCAGGAAGAACAGCCCGATGGCACAGAGGAAGGGCAGCCCGTCGCGCCAGGGATGGCCGTCGGTCTCGCCCAGGCTGCGGAACAGCTTCCAGGCCAGCGCCACCACCAGGACCGGCACCGGCAGGGCGGTCAGGATGGCGGGGAAGGCGAACCAGCGGGCGCGGAATTCCGGCAGCAGGAAGGGCATCACCAGGCTGACCAGGACGATGCCGGCCAGGGTCAGCGCCGCCAGCCGCCGCGCCAGCCGCGCGGCCTGGGCCTGCAGCTCCCCTTCCGTCTTCCAGACCAGCCAGCAGGCGCCGAGCAGGCCGTAGCCCACCACCAGCGCCGCCGCCGTCAGCATGGAGAAGGCCGTCAGCCAGTCCCACCAGCCGCCGGCATAGGCCCGTTCCTCGACCTTGATGCCCTGCACGAAGGCGCCGAGCGCCAGCCCCTGGCAGATGGTGGCGGCATAACTGCCCCAGGAGAAGGCGCGGTCCCAGACCAGCCGCTGCCCCGGCGTCGCCGCGCGGAACCGCATCTCGAAGGAGACGCCGCGGAAGATCAGCGCCAGCAGCATCAGAATGATCGGCATGTAGAGCGCCGGCAGGATCGTGGCATAGGCCAGCGGAAACACCGCGAACAGCCCGGCCCCGCCCATGATCAGCCAGGTCTCGTTGCCGTCCCAGACCGGCGCCACGGTATTGACCGCGACGTCGCGGTCCTCCTCGCCGCGGATCCAGGGGAACAGGATTCCGATGCCGAGGTCGAAGCCGTCCATGCAGACATAGAGGAAGACCGAGGTGGCGATCAGGAAGGCCCAGATGGTGGCGATGGTCTCGGCGCTCATGCCACCGGCTCCTGCTGCCGGCCGGCATCCGCCGGCGCGACGTGGCGGTTGCCGGGCGCGGCCGCCGGGGTGATGCCGGCGGTGCGGATCGGCTCGTCCCGGCGGGGGCCTTCCTCATGCGGCATGGGCGGGTGGCGGAACAGCCGGAACAGGTACCAGATGCCGGCGCCGAAGACGCAGAAATACACCACGACGAAGGCCGCCAGCGAGGCCGCCACGGCCGGCGCGGCGATGGGGCTGACGCTCTCGGCGGTGCGCATCAGGCCATAGACGGTGAAGGGCTGCCGCCCGGCCTCGGTGGTGATCCAGCCGAAGGTGACGGCGACCAGCCCCGATGGCCCCATCGCCACCGCCCAGCGCTTGAACCAGGGCGTGTCGTACAGCCGCCCGCGCCAGCGCAGCAGCAGCGAGGTGGCGCCGAGGGCGATCATCAGCACCCCCATGCCGATCATCATGCGGAAGGACCAGAAGACCAGCGGCACGTTGGTCGGCCGGGCATCAGGCGGAAAGTCCTTCAGCCCGCGCACCTCGCCGTCGAGGCCGTGGGTCAGGATCAGGCTGCCGAGACGGGGGATGCCGATGGCCATCCGCGTCTCCTCCGCCGCCATGTCCGGCAGGCCGAAGAGCAGCAGCGGGGCGCCGCGCTGGGTCTCCCAGTGGCCCTCCATGGCGGCGATCTTCTGCGGCTGGTGCTGCAGGGTCACCAGCCCCTGCATGTCGCCGAACAGCGCCTGGGCCGGCGCCACCAGCGCGGCCATCCACATCGCCATCGAGAACATGACCCGGGCGCGCTGGTTGCCGCGGTCGCGCAGCAGGTGGAAGGCGCCGACCGCGCCGATGATCATGGCGGTGGTCAGGTAGGCGCCGGTGATGGTGTGGAGGTAGCGCAGCGGGAAGGAGGGGTTGAAGACGATCGCCCACCAATCCTCGGGCAGGAAGCGGCCATCCGGCCCGATCGAGTAGCCCGCCGGCGTGTGCATCCAGGAATTGGCCGAGAGGATCCAGAAGCCCGAGATCAGCGTGCCGACCGCGACCAGGCAGGTGGCGGCGAAATGCAGCCCCTTCCCCACCCGGCCGAGGCCGAAGAGCATCACGCCGAGGAAGCCAGCCTCGAGGAAGAAGGCGGTCAGCACCTCGTAGCCGAGCAGCGGCCCGAGCACCGGCCCGGTGCGGTCCGAGAAGACCGACCAGTTGGTGCCGAACTGGTAGGAGAGCACGATGCCGGAGACCACGCCCATGGCGAAGTTCACCGCGAAGACCTTCAGCCAGTAGCGGAACAGGTCGAGGTAGAGCTCGCGCTTGGTGAACAGCCACAGCCCTTCCAGCACCGCGAGGTAGCTGGCCAGCCCGATGGTGAAGGCCGGGAACAGGAAGTGGAAGGTGACCGTGAAGGCGAACTGGATGCGCGCGAGCAGCAGCGCATCAGGCAAGGCATCCCAGAGCATCGGCCGATCCCGGACGGAGGGTCCGGCGGGAAAAGACTTTGCCGCCGCCAGTGTTCCGCCACACGCCGGGCATGTGGGTCACGAACCCGTCAGCCGCAAGCCGCCCCGCGGCGTTGTAACCTCAGGCGGCGATGCGTAATCCCGCGGCCGCCTCGACCCGCACGCTCATGACCCCGACGACCTGGCCGAGGTTGCCGGCGACCAGATGCACCATCTCCTCGGGCATTGCCTCCAGCACCAGCTCGATGTGGAGAAGCTCGCCGTCCCGCACCGCATGGAAGAGGTCGGCGACGAGGTCGCGCTTGGCCAGCGGCTGCAGCAACCGGGGCAACAGCCCGGGGCTGCTTTCCGCCGTGACGTGGAAACGCTTGGCGACGAGATTGGACTGGGACATTGAGGCAGGATCCGGTGCAGTGCGCGAGGCAGGGTGGGCGGGACGAACCCCGGCGGCGCAGGACGCGCCGTACCCACGGCGCGACTCAGGCAGCCGGGCTAATAATTCGCGCAATACGGGTGAAGCGGAACCTCATGGCCGGAAGCCTAGCGCAGCCCGGGCGGGCCGCGCCACCCCTAAAATGCTACCGGCCCGGCCGTGCCGGGTCCTGCGCCGCCGCGGGCAGCGGCGGACCGGCGGCGGGCCAGGCCCAGGGCGAAAGCTGGGCCACCGGGATCCGGGCCAGGGTGAGGGTGCGCTCCTCCAGGGTCAGCGGCACCTCGAGTTGCGGCGCCCCGCCCTCCGCCGGGGCCCGGCCGAGCAGCCGCACCAGGGTCCGGGCGCCGGCGGCGCCGCGCGGGGTCAGCAGCCCGGCCGCCGCGGCGGCGTCCAGCGCCTCCGGCGCGCCGGTCAGCTTCAGGGTCCCCGCCCCCATCGGCTGCAGCGCCTCGTCCAGGGTCAGGGTGGCGGTGCTGGTCGCGCCCACCGGCCCCCAGCGCAGGGCGAGGGACCGCAGCGCCAGGGTGCCGCCGCCGTCGCGCCAGGCTTCGGCCCGCGCCGCCGGCCCGCGCCCGGGCGGCACCGGCCCGCTCAGCGCCAGGTCGAGCTCCAGCGCCTGCAGGCTCCGCCCCAGCGCCGCCGAGAGCGGGGAGGCCGGCAGCACCACCCCCGTCACCCCGCCGCCGAGGGTCACCGCCGGCTCGCCCTCGATCGCGGTGATGCGGGTCTCGACCGCCAGCCACAGCCGCGCCGCCTCCAGGCCCGCGCCGCGCAGCCCCTCCCCCTCCAGCGTCGCCTCGCGCGGCAGCACGTGGCGCTCGATCGGCAGCTCGGCGGTGAGGCGGTCGGCGGCGAAGGGCAGCTCCAGCGCGCCCAGGCGCAGGCGGTGGTGGCCCGGCATCCGCACCACCAGCCGGTCGACCAGCGGCAGGGAGACCCGCAGCTCCAGCGCCTCGGCCTGCCAGTCCATGCCGCCGGGCAGGGTGGCGCCGCCGCCGGCCAAGTGGAATTGCGGCAGGGTCAGCGTGGCGGAGAAGGGCCAGCCGCCGCGCCGCGGCGCGCCATGCCCGAGCTGCCAGCCCTGCGCCCGGCGACCCTCGGCCCAGGCGGCGAAGCCCTCCTCCAATTGGCGGCCCATCCAGCGCCACAGCAGCGCATGGCCGGCGGCGAGCAGGAGGAGGACCAGCGCGGCGCCCAGCAGCGCCCGCACCCCGAGGCGCCGGCGCCGGCCGGACGCGCGGCCGGGAAGGGCCGACGGCTTGGCGGACATGTCGCCGGAGGATATATCCCGAAGCCCGGCCCCAGGCGAATTGCCGCCGGCGGCCCCCCGGTGCCCTTCCCATGTCCACGCCGCAGCCGCTCGATCCCGACGGCCATCTCTATGTCTTTGCCTATGGCTCCTTGATCTGGCGGCCCGGCTTTCCCCACCTCGGCGCCCATCCGGCCCTGCTGCGCGGCTTCCACCGCCGTTTCTGCCTCTGGAGCCGCTTCTACCGCGGCACCGCGGAGACGCCCGGACTGGTGCTGGGGCTCGACCGGGGCGGCGCCTGCCGCGGCGTCGCCTTCCGCGTCCAGGCGGCGGAGGCCGCGGCGGTGCTGGCCTACCTCGATGCGCGGGAGAACATCGGCGACGAGGTGGTCTATACCCGGCGCCTGCTGCCGGTGCGGCTGCTGGACAGCGGGCGGCCGGTGCAGGCCGTCACCTACGTGGCCAACCGCGGCCATGGCAGCTACTGCCGCCCCGGCCCGGACCTGGCCGCCGCCGCCATCGCCCGCGGCATCGGCACCGCCGGGGCCAACCGGGACTACCTGCTCAACACCCTGGCGCACCTGCGGGCGCTGGGCGTGCGGGACGCCGGCCTGGACCGGATCGCCGCCCTGCTGCCCGCCATGCCGGTCGATTGTCCACAATCCCCAGGGGGTTAGCCGCTTCGCTGTGCGCAACCGGGAGCGGGTTGTTCCGACCCGAGTCGCTCACTGACGCGTGATGGAAAATAATCAATCGATTCAATAGCTTGCTGATATGTCGTAATGGTATGCAAAAGATTTTCCCGGCATATTTCTTGGGGAAAACCCTATCGGTGCAGCAGTTTGCACCCTGCTGCTGGTCTCACGGCGCAGCGCGCGGTGCCAAGTCATCCACGGTGTTATCCACAGGCTGGCCGGCCATCAGCCGGTCGCTTTCGGCCTCGATCAGGCTCTCGAGCCGGGCCAGCAGCACCGGCCGCGGCAGCCCCGCGGGCAGCGGCGGCAGCACCGAGATGACGATGGTCCCCGGCCGCTTGAGGAAGGCGCGGCGGCCCCAGAGCACCCCGCTGTTGGTCGCCACCGGGACCACCGGCAGGCCGGTGGCGGCGGCGAGCGCCGCGATGCCGGGCTGGTAGGGCACCCGCTCGCCCGGCGCAACCCGCGTGCCCTCGGGGAAGATCACCAGCTGCCGGCCGGCCGCGGCCGCGGCCCTGCCCGCCTTCAGCAGGTGCCGCATCGCCGCCGCGCCACCCGAGCGGTCGACCGAGATCATCCCGACCTTGGCGACCAGGAAGCCGTAGAAGGGGATCCGCAGCAGCTCCTGCTTCAGCACGTAGGCGCAGTTCGGCACCAGCAGCAGCCAGACGACGGTATCGAGCGCCGACTGGTGCTTGGCGGCGATCAGCGCCGGGCCCGACTGCGGCAGGTGCTCCCGCCCGATGACCTCCAGCTTGATCCCGCAGATCCAGCGCAGCTCCTGCACCACCAGCCAGGCCCAGAAGCGGATCGGCGGCATGGTCCAGTGCGCCGGCGCCAGCAGCACCGGCGTCGACAGGATGGCGACCGCGGCGGTGGTGCCGAAGAAGGCGATGTTGAACAGCACCGAACGGAACCAGGTCAGCATGGGGTCATCTTCGCGGGGGGTCCAGGGGCAGTCCCAGCAGCCCGGGAACGCCGGCCCAGGCTGCGAGGAATTTCAGGTATTCGCCGGCCAGCAGCGACCAAGTGCGGGGCTGGCCGCCCGCCGCCGGGTCGCGCAGCCGCGCCGGTACCACGGGGTGCGCCACCAGCGCCACCTCCGGCAGCGTCCGCCGCAGCTCCAGCAGGGCGCGCGGCATGTGGTAGCCGGCGGTGACCACCCGCAGGGAGCGCAGCTGCGCCCCGCGCGCCCATTCCGCGATCTCGGCCGCGTTGCCCCGCGTCGAGGTGGCGCGCGGCCCGAGCGCCACCCGCCCCGCCAGCGGCTCCGGCTCCAGCGCCGCCAGCCGGGCGACATCGGCCAGCGTCACCTGCGGATGCACGCCCGAGACCAGCAGCCGGTCGGCCCGGCCCTCCCGCAGCAGGCGGAGGCCGGTCTCGACCCGCTCCGCCCCGCCGGTCAGCACGGCGATCCCGTCGGTATGGCGCGTCGGCTCCGCCGGATCGCGCCCGGCCAGCACCAGGAATGCGCCGAAGCCCGCCACCAGCGCCGCCAGGGCCAGGGCCGGCGCGGCCAGCAGCAGGCCCCACCGCCAGCGGCGAGGCCGCTCGAGGCGCCGCTCCGGCAGGTCGCTCACGGCAGCCGGCGCAGCCATCGCCGCACCGTCACCTGCGCCGTCAGCCAGCCCAGCCCCGCCGCCAGCAGCGGCAGCGGCGCCAGCGCCTCCCAGGGCAGGCTGGTCCAGGGCCAGTCGAGCATCGACTCCGCCGGCTGCCCGCCCAGCAGCGGCGCGGCGAGGTCGGCGAAGCCGGCCAGCACCGGCACCGCCAGCAGGGTTCCGGCCGCCGCCCCGGCCGCCACCAGCCAGCCCGCCCGCTGGGCGAAGCGCCCGGCGATATCCGCATCGGTCGCGCCCAGGTCGTGCAGGATGGCGATGGCCTCCCGCCGGGCCGCGATCCCGGCCCGGACCGCGACCGCCACCACCGCCGCGGCGATGCCGGCGACCAGCGCCAGCGCCGCCAGGGCCACCGCCTGCAGGCTGCGGGCCAGCGCCACCAGCCGGGCGACCCAGACCCCGTGGGATTCGACCGAGGCCCCGGGCACCGCCGCCGCGATCCGCCGGGCCAGCGCCTCCGGCGCCACCGGCAGCCCGGCCAGCTGCAGCTCGATCACCACCGGCAGCGCCATGGCCGGCGCCTCGCCGAGCCAGGGGCGCAGCAGCGCGGCCATGCGCGCCTGGTCCATCGGCTGCGCCCGGGTCACCTCCGGCATCGCCTCCAGCGCCGCCAGCCCGCGCGCGAGCCGCGCCGCCCCGGCATTGGCCGGCAGCTGCACCGTCATCGCCGCCGCGGCGCCGCCTTCCCAGCGCGCGGTCAGCTCCGCCGCCCCGCGCGAGCCGGCCAGGGCCAGCGCCGCCAGCAGCGCCATGGCGGCGACCAGGGCCGGCAGCAGCCGGTCCGACAGCGCCCGCCGCAGGCCCAGCGGGTCCCGCCCCCGGCTGCGCCGCAGCCGCGGCACGGCGGGTTGCCGCGCCGGGATTCCCATGCCGTCAGCCATGCCGCACCAGCCGGCCCTCGGCGAGCCACAGCGCCGGGCCCGGGTGCTCGGCCACCAGGGTCTCCGCATGGGTCGCCACCACCACGGTGGTGCCGAGCCGGTGCATCTCCTGCAGCAGCGCCAGCACCCGCCGCGCCTGCGGGCCGTCGAGGTTGCCGGTCGGCTCGTCGGCCACCAGCAGGGCCGGGCGCATCACCACCGCCCGGGCGATGGCCACGCGCTGCTGCTCGCCGCCCGAGAGCGTCGCCGGCAGCGCGGTCAGCTTCCGCTCGAGCCCCGCCCAGCGCAGCATCTCCGCCGCATCGGCGCGCAGCTGGGCCTCCGGCCGGCCGGCGACCCGCATCGGCAGGGCGACGTTGTCGAAGACGCTGAGGTGCGGCAGCAGCCGGAAGTCCTGGTAGACCACGCCGATCCGCCGCCGCAGCGCCGGCAGCGCCGCCCGCCGCGCCCCGGCCAGCCGGTGGCCGAGGATCTCCACCTCGCCCCGGCTCGGCCGCAGCGCCAGGTGCATCAGCGCCAGCAGCGAGGATTTCCCCGCCCCGGAGGGGCCCAGCAGCCAGTGGAAGCTGCCCTGCGGCAGGGTGAAGCTGAGGTCGCGCAGCACCTCCGGCGCCAGGCTGGGCTTACCCTGTCCGGGCTGCCCCGACCCGGCCGGCGTTCCATACCGCAGCCCGACATGCTCGAAGCGCACCATGCGGCGGACAATGCCGCCCGCCGCCCCCGCCGCCAAGGGGCCGGGCGCCGGGACGGGCGATCGCGCCCCCCGCCGGGCAGCGCCGGGCGGCGACAGAGGCAGACCAAGCAAGGCTTGCAGCCGCGCCGCCCGCCCCGCAGATTACGCCGGCCCATGCGCATCGCCTGCCCCACCTGCGACGCCACCTACGAGGTGCCGGATGCCCTGATCGGCGGCGGCCGGCTGCTGCGCTGCGCCAAATGCGGCCATGACTGGATGGTCCGGCCCGCGGCGGGCGACTCGGCGCCGGCCGCGGCGACGCCGGTGCCGCCACCGCCCGAGGGGCCGCCGCCCTTCCGGCCGCCCAGCCGCCAGGCGCAGCCGATCCACCCGCCGCTGCCGAATCCGGCGGAGCAGCGGCGCGCCCGGGCGGCGGCGATGCTGCTCTGGGCGGCCTGGATCGGCTCGGGGGTGCTGCTGGCGGCGCTGGGCGCCGGGGCCTGGGCCTATCGCGGCCCGATCGTCGAGGCCTGGCCGCCGGCCGCCAGGCTCTACCTGCTGCTCGGCGCCAGCCAGACCGGCTGAGGCCCGGCCGCCCGGCAGCCGGGAAGGCTGGGGCCCGAAGCCTCAGGCGTGGCCGACCGGCCCGAAGGAGTCCTGGTTGGTGGCGGTGACCACCGCGGCGAAGAGCCGCAGCGCATCCGGGCCGCCGCGGTCGTTCAGGGTGCCCTGCTCCATTTCGATCGCCAGCAGGCGGGCGTGTTCCGCCAGGGTTTCGGCGGCGCGGCGGAGAGCCTCCCGGGAAAGCGCGAGCTGCAGCTCGTCGGTCAGCAGGTTCCAGTCGGCAGGAGGCATGGGGTTTCCATCCGGTATGCCATTCTGGCGCGGTAGCAGGGGGCCGCTCATGCGGCGGCGGGTCCTTGCTAGCAGAGCGGGGGTTAATGCCGGCTTGCGATCGGCCGCCTCAGGTGAAGCGGAGCCGGGCGACGCCCAGCAGGTCGAAACCCGCCTCGACCTCGCCCGGCCCCTCCAGCACGCCCTCCAGCCAGATCGGCGGGGTGACCGAGCCGAGCCAGACCACCTGCCCCGCCTTCAGCCCGCCGAAGACCTCGGCCGCGCCGGAGCCCGCCAGCCAGGCCAGCGCTTCTAGCGGATGCCCGAGCAGGTCGCGGCCATGGCCGCTGCCCACCACCTTGCCGCCGATGCGGAACTCGCCCCGCGCCGCGCCGAGGTCGAGCGAGCGCCAATCCGCCACCGGCGCGCCGAGCACGCCCGAGGCGTGGAAGACCTGGTCGGCGATCAGCGTCGGGGTGCCGAGCGTGGCGAGGTCGCCGTAGCGGCGCTCGACGATCTCGATCGCCGGGAAGACCTCGGCGACGGCCGCCGCCGCCTGCTCCCGCGTGCAGGGGCCGAAGGGCAGGTCGCGGCCCAGCCGCACCCCGATCTCGCATTCGACGCCGGGGTCGAGGAAATCCGCCCGGCGGAAGGCCGCCCCGCTCGGGTTGACCGAGCCCGCCGGCACGAAGCCCGCCGCCGGCCCGGCGAGGCCGAGGTAGGCCTGCATCTGCCGCGTCGTGGCGCCGATCTTGAAGCCGGCCGGCGGGACGGCGCCGAGCGCCTCGGCCACCTCGTGCTGCACCGCGTAGCCGGTGGCGAAATCCTGCGGCGCGTCGCCGCCGAGCGGGGCGAGGATCCCCCGGGCCCGGCGGGCGGCGAGAATGGCGTCTGCGGCGGCACTCATCGGTGTTCTCCCCGGACCAGCTCGTACAACGCCACCGCGGCGGCGGCCGAGACGTTCAGGCTCTCCATCTCCGCGGCGATGGGCAGGCGGGACAGCTCGTCGCAATTCTCCCGCGTCAGGCGGCGCATGCCGTCGCCCTCGGCCCCCAGCACCAGCGCCACCCGGCGGCCGCCGAGCCCGGCCTGGGTCTGCGCCAGGGTCACCGGCGCGGCGCCGTCGAGCCCGACCACCCAGAGCCCCGCCTTCTTCAGCTCATCCAGGGCGCGGGAGAGGTTCACCACCCGCACCACCGGCACGACCTCGAGCGCGCCCGAGGCGGCGCGGGCCAGCGCCCCGGTCTCGGGCGGCGCGTGGCGGTCCTGCATCACCAGGGCGGAGGCGCCGAAGGCCGCCGCCGAGCGCAGGATGGCGCCGATGTTCCGCGGGTCGGTCACCTGGTCCAGCACCAGCACCGGCCCCTCGCCGTGCTCGAGGGCGCGGTCGAGGGTGAGGTTCGGCAGCGGCTCCACCAGCAGCGCGGCGCCCTGGTGGACGCTGTCCTCCGGCAGGAAGGTGCCGAAGCGCTGCCGGTCGGCGCGTTCCGGGGCGATCCGCCAGCTCGGCGAGCCATCGGCGCGGGGCAGCCGGGCGGCGAGCGTCGCCTCGGCCTCCTCGGTCACCAGCAGGCGCTTCAGCCGGCGGGCGGGGTTGGCCAGGGCGGCGGCCACGGCGTGCAGGCCATGCAGCCAGACCCCGCCGGCGCCGCCGCGCTGCTCCGGCACCGGCGGCCGGCGGGAGGGGGCGGGGCTGGACTGGTTCGATCGGCGCATGCCGTCATTTGGCCTGCGGCAGGGCCGCTGTCCATCGCCCGGTGGCGGTTATCTGTTGGACACGTCCGGGCCGGCGAAGACCCGCGCCGCGCCCCAGCTCACCAGCGAGACCACGATGGCGCCCATCAGCGCCGGCCAGAAGCCGTCCACCCGGAAGCCGGGCAGCAGCAGCGCGGTCAGCCCGAGCATGGCCGCGTTCACCACCAGCAGGAACAGGCCGAGGGTCACGATGGTCAGCGGCAGCGACAGCAGCACCAGCACCGGCCGCACCACCGCATTCACCAGCCCGAAGACCAGCGCCGCCAGCAGCAGGCCGAGCAGCCCGCCGACATGGATGCCGGGCACGACCTGGGTCGCCGCCCAGAGCGCGAAGGCCGTGATGAAGGTGCGTGCCCAGAATCCCATGTACCGTCTCCGCCTGTGGTCCGGCGCCCATATGGTGCCGCCGGGGTGGCCCCGCCCAGGGCTGCGGGCCACGCGCCCGGACAATATCTCAGGCCGGCGCTTCGCGCGGCGGCAGGCGGCGCAGCAGCCAGAGCATGATGCCCATGGCCGGCAGCGCCGCCGCGGTGGTCATCAGGAAGAACACCTCCCAGCCCAGCTGCTCCGCCAGCCAGCCGGAGGCGGCGCTGAAGGTCCGCAGCGGCAGCACCGCGAAGGACGACAGCAGCGCGTATTGCGTCGCGGTGAAGCTGCGGTTGGTGAGCGAGGAGAGGTAGGTGAGGAAGGCGGTATCGGCCAGCCCGTCGGTGAAGGCCTCGATCCCCACCTGGGCCCAGAGCATGGGCAGGTCGTGCCCGGCCCGGGCCAGGGCAACATACATCAGGTTGGACAGCATCTGCCCGAGCCCGGTCAGGACCAGCGCCCGGGCGGTGCCGAGCCGGGCGACCACCCAGCCGCCGGCCAGCGCCCCGCCGAGGGTGGCGACCAGCCCGAAGACGGTGCTCACGTTGGCGACGTCGGTGCGGGTGAAGCCGAGCCGGTTGTAGAAGGTGGTCGCCATGCCGCCGGCCAGCGCCTCGCCAAGCTTGAACAGCGCGATGAACAGCAAAATCGCCAGCCAGTACCGCCGCCGCATGAAATCGGCGAAGGGGTCGACCACCGCGACCCGCATCCGCTGGCGCCAGCCGCGCGCCACGGCGAAGCCGGGCGGCGCCGCCGGCTCGGCCGGGGCCGCCAGCACGGCGAGGAAGCCGAGCCCGACCAGCCCCGCGGCATAGGCATAGGCGCCGGCCCAGCCGAGGCTGCCGACCAGCCAGAGGCAGCCGGCGCCGCTGGCCACCAGCGCGCCGCGATAGCCCCAGAGGTAGCAGGCGAGGCCGAAGCCCTGCTCGCGCTCGGCCAGCACCTCGATGCGGTAGGCGTCGATGGCGATGTCCTGGCTGGCCGAGAGGAAGGCGACCAGCACCGCCAGCGCCGCCGTGGTCAGCGGCGAGACCGCGGGGTTCGACAGGCCGAGGACGATGATCGCCAGCATGAGGCAGGGCTGGATCACCACCAGCCAGCCGCGCCGCCGGCCCAGCCTGGCCAGCCAGCCGGGCGGGACCGGCGGGCGGAGGTCGTCGAGCAGCGGCGCCCAGAGGAATTTCAGCGCATAGGCCCAGCCGACCAGCGCCAGCATGCCGATCTCGGTCAGCGACAGCCCGGCCTCGGTGAACCACTGGCGCAGCACCTGCCCGGCCACCAGCGGCCAGGGCACGCCGGCGGCGAAGCCGAGCGCGAAGAGCACGAGGAAGCGCCGGTCCTGCCACCAGGACAGGTGGCGGCGGGGTGCGGGCGGCGATTCGGGGGCGGCCATGCGCCGGGCTAGCAGAAGCGCCGGCCCGCCGCCATCCGCGCGACGGGCCGGCCTGGCTTGCTCCGGCGGTCAGCTCACCCCGGCCTGCCGGCCGGGGCGGCGGGCGCCGCCCTCAGGTCCGGCCGCCGCCGCCACCGCCGCCGCCGCCGCCGCCGCCGCGCGGCGAGCCGAGCCGGTCCTGGCGGTCCAGTTCCTGCGCCGCCCTGGCCGTGGCCGCGGCGACCCGGGGCAGCGGCGGCAGCGCCGCCAGGCGCCGCAGGGTGGCGCCGCCGCCGGCCGGGAAGATGGGCACCGACAGGGCGCGTTCCGCCGCCGGCTGGTCCCCGGCATTGAGGGCGCGGGAGGCGGTATAGAGCGCCTGGACCACCGGCTGGGCCGGGGCATTCGGGGCGATGCCGATCGCCGGGCGCAGCTCGGCGAGGCCGGCGGCGAAATCCGGGCCGGTGGTGCCGGTGAAGCCGCGCCAGCGCGGGCCATAGGGCAGCTCGGTCGCCAGGTATTCGAAATTGGCGACGGCCCGGGCCGCGGCCGCCGGCTGGCCGGCGAGGGTCGTCGGGGTGGCGAAGGCATAGGCGGTGCCGATGATCGCGGCCCGGGTCGGGTCGCCGGCGCCGACGACGGCATCGTTCGGCAGGGTGGCATAGCCCTGCGGCGGCTGGTCCGGGGCGACGCAGCCGGCCAGCAGCAGCAACGCAAGGGCGGGAAGGCGCGGGTTGAGCATGGCCTGGATCCTCATGCGTCCCGGGTGGTTGCTTCCCCGGGATCGGGTATGGCGCAAAGATGGGGACCAAGCCGGCAGGGGAGAATAGGCATGAGCGGCAGTCAGGGCACGACCACCGGAATACCGGCCCCCGAAACCCCGGCCGCGGCGCTGCGGCGGCGGTTCCCCACCTTCGCCGACCTGCAACGCCGGGCGAAGTGGCGTGTTGCGCGCTTCGCCTATGATTTCGTCGCGGGCGGGGTCGGCGACGGGGCGCCGAACGTGGCGCATAACCGGGCGGCGATGGATGCGGTGCGGATCGTGCCACGCTACGCGCTCGACGTCTCGGCGGTCTCCATCCGGACCAGCCTGTTCGGGCGGGACTATGCCGCGCCGGTGGGCGTGGCGCCGATGGGCAACATCGGCATGGTCTGGCCGGAGGCGGATGCGATCCTGGCGGCCGCGGCGCAGGCGGCGCGGATTCCCTACGTCTCGTCGACCGTCGCCAACGTGCCGATGGAGCGGCTGGCCGCGCTGGCGCCGGATGTCTTCTGGTTCCAGCTGTATGGGCTGCCGGCGGAGAAGCACGCGCTCTCCTTCGACCTGATCCGCCGGGCGGAGGCGGCGGGAGCGCATGCGCTGGTGCTGACGCTCGACGTGCCGATGCGGCAGAAGCGGGTGCACGACATCCGCAACGGGCTGGTGATGCCCTTCCGCTACCGGCCGCGGACCTTCCTCGACATCGCCCGCGCGCCCTTCTGGGCGCTGGAGATGCTGACCAAGGGGCAGCCGACCTTCCCGAACATGCGGAAATACGTCGGCGAGGGCGCCAGCCTCGCTGACATGGCGGGCTTCGTGCAGCGCAACATGGTCACCGGCGTGACCTGGGAGGACATCGCCAGCTTCCGCGAGGCCTGGCCGCGGGCGCTGGTGCTGAAGGGGATCCAGCACCCGGAGGATGCGGCGAAGGCGGTGGCGCTCGGCGTCGACGGGATCTGGGTCTCGAACCACGGCGGGCGGCAGTTCGACGCGGCGCCGGCCTCGATCGACAGCGTGCCGGCGATCGCGGCGGAGGTGGCGGGCAAGGCGAAGGTGCTGTTCGACGGCTCGATCCGCTCGGGGCTCGACGTCTTCCGGGCGCTGGCGGTGGGGGTCGACATGTGCTTCGCCGGGCGGGCCTTCCTCTATGCGGTGGCGGCGCTGGGACGGGCGGGCGGCGACCATGCCGCGGCGGCCTTCATGGAGGAGGTGCGGGGCACCTTCGCCCAGGCGGGGACGGTGAGCGTGGCGGATGCGGCGCGCGCTGCGGTGCTGCATCCCGGCGCGGTCTGGCTGGGGCCGCCGGCCAATGCGCCGCGGGCGCCGGCGGGCTAGGCCCCGTCCCGCAGCAGGTCGCTGATGACGCGGTCGAGCTGGTCGAGGGTGTTGCAGACCGCGGCCACCCGGCAGTGGGGCGCGTAGCGCAGCATGTCCGAATCGCCGGTGCCCCAGACGGTGCGGACCTCGGGGTTCAGCCAGACGATCTGCTTGGCGCGGTTGGCCATGCGGGCGAGGATGTCGACCCGCGGGTCGGTGCGGTTGCCGCGGCCGTCGCCGAGGATGATGACGGTGGTCTGGCTGTCGAGCAGCGGCATGAAGCCGCCCTCGAAATCGGCCAGCGCGCGGCCGTAGTTCGACGACCCGAAGCCGGCGCGGTCCATCACCGCGGGGATGGCGCGGTCGATCGGCTGGTGCTCGAGCAGGTCGGAGACATCGGCCAGGGCGCCGGAGAAGGCGAAGGCCCGCAGCCCGGCCAGCGCCTCGTTCAGCGAATAGAGGAAGAGCAGCAGGAACTGGGCGAGGGCCGCGACCGAGCCGCTGACGTCGCAGAGCACGACGAGCTTCGGCTTGTCGATCGTCTCCTGCTTCCAGACCGTGAGGAAGGGCACGCCCTCCCAGCCCATGTTGCGGCGGAGGGTCTTGCGCACATCCAGCACGCCGCGGCGGTCCCGCTTGCGCTTGCGGCCGTATTGGGTCGCCAGCCGCCGGGCCATGGCGCGGACCAGCAGGCGCATGCGGTCGTGGTCGCGGCGGTCGATGGCGGACATGCGGGTGCGCGACAGCACGCGCTCGCGGAATTCCTCGTTGCGCCCTTGCGCGTAGAGCAGCAGGTTCTGCTGCACCAGGTCCTTCACCTGCTCCCGCAGCCGGTCGCGGCCGGCGCGCAGGCGGGCGGTGCGGGGCGCCTCCGGCGCGGCCGCGATCTCGCGCTCCACCGCGCCGAGGCCCATGCGCTCCAGGATGCGGCGGGTGTAGAGATTCACCTGGGTGAAGATGGTGATGGCGGAGACGCCGGCCTCGGCCGCGGCCTCTTCGGCGGCGGCGGCCAGCGCCGCCTGGTCGCCGGCGAGGATCAGGCGGGAGAGGCCGCCTTCGCCCTGGCCCTGGCCCTCCCCTTGGCCTTCGCCCTGCCCTTCCGGCTGGCCCTCGGCGGGGGCCGCCGGGTCGCTGTCCCCCGCGGTCTCCTCGCGGAAGCCGGCGCGGGTGAAGAAGAGGTCGAAGCAGGCGGCGAAGGCGCGCTTTTCCTCCGCGGTCTTGGCCAGCACCAGGCCGAGGGTGTCGCGCAGCCGGGCGCGGTCCTCGAAGCCGACGAATTGCACGGCCTGCACCGCGTCGATGCTCTCGGCCGGCGAGATGCGGAGCCCGGCGCTGCGGGCGGCGCGGAAGAAGTCGAGCAGCGGCGTGTTCATCCCCTGGGCCATTACCGGACGGGCACCGCCTCGCGCTTCGCCTTCAGCAGCAGCTCGCCGAGCTGCGGCTCCACCGCCTCGATGTCGCTCTCGAATTTCAGCAGCACGTTCAGCGTCTCCCGCACCAGGGTCGGGTCGAGCTCGCGGACGTGCAGCAGCACCAGGACGCGGGCCCAGTCGATGGTCTCGCTGACCGAGGGCTGCTTCTTCAGGTCGAGCGTGCGGATCTGCTGGACGAAGGCGACGAGCTGGCGGCGGAGGTTCTCCTCCACGCCGGGGACGCGGGTCGCGATGATGCGGGCCTCCAGCCGGGCATCGGGCAGGCCGATGTGCAGGTGCAGGCAGCGGCGCTTGAGCGCGTCGCCCAGGTCGCGCTGGCTGTTCGAGGTGAGCAGCACGATGGGCGGGACATCGGCCTTGATGGTGCCGATCTCGGGGATCGAGACCTGGTAGTCCGAGAGGATCTCGAGCAGGAAGGCCTCGAATTCCTGGTCGGCCTTGTCGACCTCGTCGACCAGCAGGATGGCGCCGCCCGGCTCCCGCAGCGCGCGCAGCAGCGGGCGGGGTTCGAGGAAATGCTCGGAGAAGAACAGGTCGCTGAAGCCGTGCAGCTTGGTGAGCGCGGACTCGAGCCCGGGCTCCTCGCCCAGCACCGCGCCCAGGCGGTCCTTCAGGATTTGCGTGTAGAGGAGCTGCTTGCCGTATTTCCACTCGTACAGCGCCTTGCTCTCGTCGAGCCCCTCGTAGCACTGCATCCGGATCAGGCTGAGGCCGAGCCAGGAGGAGAGCGCCTTGGCGAGCTCGGTCTTGCCGACGCCGGCCGGGCCCTCGACCAGGATCGGCTTGCGCAGGTGATGCGCCAGGTAGACGGCGGTGGAGATGGAGCGGTTGGCGATGTAGCCGGCGGATTCGAGCCCGCGGTCGGTGGCCTCGATGGAATGAAGCTGGTCCTGCCAGGCGATGCTCATGCGGCGGGCTGTGCCATTGTGGGGACGTCTCCGATAGCGGGCTATGCAATTTCCCCGATCATGGACCGGCCGGGGCAAGGCGCCAACCTCCCCCCGGCCGGCGGCCTTCGTTCCGGTCACGAATATGCGGCTGGAGGGAACCGGCCGGTTCGCTATGGTGCCGTCCAGGGAAGAAAATCCAAGGAGGCTGCCGCGTGCAATTATCCGACCGGGTGACCGGCGCGGTCCTGGTGGGGCTGGGGGGGCTTGCGGCCTGGAGCGGCTCGAGGCTGCCGGGCGTGCCGGGGCAGGATGTGGGGCCGGCGGCCTTTCCCATGCTCATCGGCGGCGGCCTGATGCTGTGCGGGGCGATGATCGCCCTCGGCATCGGCCACAGCTTCGAGGTGCCGGAGGAGGAGGAGGCGGTGCCCGGGCGGTCCCGCTTCTACGGGCTGCGGGTGCTGGTGCCCCCGGCCCTGCTGCTGTTCTACATGTTCGCCGCGGAGCCGCTGGGCTTCCTGCTGACCGCCTTCCTGATGGTGCTGGTCGGCGCCTTCGCGCTCGGGGCCCGGGCGAGGCTCGCGGTGCCGCTGGCGCTGGTCGCGCCGCTGATCGTGCACCTGGCCTTCTACAAGCTGCTGCGGGTGCCCCTGCCCGAAGGACTGCTCGGAGCCCCGTGGTAGCATGAGCGAATTATACGAAGCCATCCGGCTGGTCGCCGCGCCGGATGTGGTCATCGCCATCGTCGCCTCGGCGATCTACGGGCTGGTGGTCGGCTCCATGCCGGGGCTCTCGGCCACCATGGCGACGGCGCTGCTGGTGCCGGTGACCTTCTGGCTCTCGCCCATCGCGGCCATCGCCACCATCATCACGGCATCCGCCATGGCGATCTTCTCCGGCGACATCCCGGGCTGCCTGCTGCGCATCCCCGGCACGCCGGCGAGCGCGGCCTATACCGACGAGGCCTATGCCATGACCCGCAAGGGCCAGGCGGAGATGGCGCTGGGCGCCGGCCTCTGGTTCAGCGCCATCGGCGGCATCGTGGGGACGCTGTCGCTGGTGCTGATGGCGCCGCTGCTGGCCGAGATGGCGCTGTCCTTCTCGACCTACGAGTATTTCTGGCTCGCCTTCCTCGGGCTGATGTGCGCGACGCTGGTGGCGCGGTCGAGCCCGATCAAGGCCATCGCCTCCATGCTGCTCGGGCTGCTGATCGCCTGCATCGGGATGGAGAACCCGGCGGGGACGCCGCGCTTCACCTTCGGCATGACCGACCTGCTGGGCGGCATCGAGCCGATCCCGGCGCTGGTCGGCGTCTTCGCCGTGAGCGAGGTGATGCGGGCCATGGCCTCGGCCGAGCCGCCGAAGCTGCCGAAGCGGAAGTTCGGCAGCATCCTGGCCAACCAGTGGATGCTGACGAAGAAGTACCAGAAGCCGATGTGGCGGGGCAATTTCATCGGCATCATCATCGGCGTGCTGCCGGGCGCCGGCGCCGACATGGCGGCCTGGGTCAGCTACGCCATGTCGAAGAAATTCTCGAAGACGCCGGAGCTCTTCGGCACCGGCCACCCGGAAGGGCTGGTCGAGGCGGGGGCGTCCAACAACGCCTCGCTCGCCTCGGGCTGGGTGCCGGCGCTGCTGTTTGGCATCCCCGGCGACACCATCACGGCGATCGCCATCGGCGTGCTCTACATGAAGGGGCTGAACCCCGGGCCGACGCTGTTCACCGAGAATGCGCGCAGCATGTATGCGCTCTATCTCATCTTCATCATCGCCAACATCATCATGATCCCGCTCGGCATCGTCATGATCCGCATGGCCTCCACCGTGCTGCGGGCGCCGCGGGCCTCGATCATGCCGGTGATCCTGCTGCTGTGCGCGGTCGGCGCCTATGCGACGGGGAACAACCTGTTCTCGGTGGGGCTGGTCGGCGCCTTCGGCATCCTCGGCTTCGTGATGGAGCGGAACGGCTATCCGGTGGCGGCGCTGGTGCTCGGCATCGTCATGGGCAGCATGGTGGAGACGAATTTCGTCACCAGCCTGATCAAGTCGGACGGCGACGTGCTGCCCTTCTTCGAACGGCCGGTCTCGGCGGTGCTGGCGGCCATGACCATCGGCGCGCTGCTCTGGCCGCTCGGGGTGTGGATCTGGAACCGCACCGGCGGTGCGCGCTTGCAGCCGCGCGGCGCGGCAGAGTAGCAGTTGATCATAACGACGCCGGAGGAAATAGAATCATGCATGACCTGACCCGCCGCGGCCTGCTCGGGGCCGCCACTGCCCTGGCCGCCCCCCTGCTCGCCGGCCCCCTCGCCGGCCCGGCCCTCGCCCAGCCGAAGTGGCCGGCCCGGCCGGTGCAGATGCTCTGCCCCTGGGCGGCCGGCGGCGGCACCGATGCGGTGCTGCGCATCGTCGCCATCCTGTTGGAGAAGGAGCTGGGCCAGCCCTTCAACGTGGTGAACCGCACCGGCGGCTCCGGCGTGGTGGGCCATGCCGCCATCGCCGCGGCGCCGGCCGATGGCTACACCCTCGGCATCATCACCGCCGAGATCTGCATGCTGCACTGGCAGGGGCTGACCGAGGTCACCTACAAGAACTACACGCCGCTCGGGCTGATGAACAACGACCCGCCGGGCATCCAGGTGAACATCAATTCGCCCTACAAGGACGTGAAGCAGCTGGCCGACGCCATCAAGGCCAGCACCCCCGGCAAGTTCAAGGCGAGCGGCACCGGCCAGGGCGGCATCTGGCACCTGGCGCTGGCCGGCTGGCTGGGCGCCATGGGGCTGAAGGCCGACCACGTGCGCTGGGTGCCCTCCAACGGCGCGGCGCCGGCGATGCAGGACCTGGCGGCGAACGGCCTCGACTTCACCACCTGCTCGGTGCCGGAGGCCCGCGCCATGCTGGATGCCGGGCGTGCCCGCAGCCTCGCGGTGATGGCGCCGGAGCGGCTCTCCGCCTTCCCCAATATCCCGACGCTGAAGGAGGCGATGGGGGTGGACTACAACTCCGGCGCCTGGCGCGGGATCGCCGGCCCGCCGGGCCTGCCGGCGGCGGTGGTCTCGACCATGGATGCGGCGCTGGGCAAGGTCTTCGCCAGCCAGGAATACAAGGACTTCCTGAACGCCCGCGGCTTCGGGATGGTCTATGCCGATGCCGCCGGCTTCGGCGAGCACATGGCCAAGGCCGATGTGTCGCTGGGCGATGCGATGAAGGCGGCGGGGCTGGCCAAGGTCTGAGGCGGCGCGCCCCGGGCCGCGTCAGGCCCGGGGCGGAGCGGCCTGCAGCAGGCGGGTCAGCAGGGCGATCTGTTCCTGCTGCTTCGTCAGCAGCGCCTCGATCTGCTCGGTGCGGAGGTGGTCCAGCTTGTCGTGCAGGGCCATGATCTCGATCTCGGCCTTGAGGTTGATCTCGTAGTCATGCGCCGCGTCGGCCCGGTCCCGGGCGGCCTGGCGGTTCTGGCTCATCATGATGACCGGGGCCTGGATGGCCGCCAGCATCGAGAGGATCAGGTTCAGGAAGATGAAGGGATAGGCGTCGAAGGGCCGGACCAGCAGCAGGGTATTGAGCAGGACCCAGGCGGCCAGGATCACCGCGAAGACGATGATGAAGGACCAGGAGCCGCCGAAGACCGCGACCTGGTCCGCCAGGCGCTGGCCGAAGCTGAGCTGCTCGGCGAAGCCCTGCTCGACGTCGCGGCTGATGATGGCGCGCTGCCGGGCGGCGGCCAGCACCGATTGCTCGGCGGCGCTCAGCGACTCGGCCTCGCGGCCGAACCAAAGGGCGGCCGTGTCCTGGGTGGGCTCTGGCATGGGCGGTCTCCGGCAACCGGCGGCGTTGCCGGCATGCCACCTTGCCCGAAGCGGAGAGAGACGCCACCCTCTCCCCCAGCACAGCAAGGGGGGCAGGCGTGGCCGGCTTCAAGAGCACATCGTCCTATATCGCCTCCCGCGACCTCGAGGTCGCGGTCAATGCCGCCGTGGCGCTGCAGCGGCCGCTGCTGGTCAAGGGCGAGCCCGGGACCGGCAAGACCGTGCTGGCGCACGAGGTGGCGCGGTCGCTGGGCTATCCGCTGGTCGAGTGGCACATCAAGTCCACCACCAAGGCGCAGCAGGGCCTCTATGAATACGATGCGGTCTCCCGGCTGCGGGACGGCCAGCTCGGCGACGCGCGGGTGCACGACATCGGCAACTACATCGTCCGCGGCAAGATGTGGGACGCCTTCGAGGCCGACCGGCCGCAGGTGCTGCTGATCGACGAGATCGACAAGGCCGACATCGAATTCCCGAACGATCTGCTGCTCGAGCTCGATCGGATGCAGTTCTTCGTTTACGAGACGCGGAAGACCGTGGTGGCCAAGCACCGCCCCGTCGTCATCATCACCTCGAACAACGAGAAGGAGCTGCCGGACGCCTTCCTGCGCCGCTGCTTCTTCCACTACATCCGCTTCCCCGACCGCGAGACGATGGAGCGCATCGTCCAGTCCCACTTCCCCGACATCAAGCAGGAGCTGGCGCGGGAGGCGCTGAACGTCTTCTTCCAGGTCCGCGGCGTGGCGGAACTCAAGAAGAAGCCGGCGACCTCCGAGCTGCTGGACTGGCTGAAGCTGCTGATGATCGAGGACCTGCCGCCCGAGGTGCTGCGCAGCCAGGACCCCAAGACCGCCATCCCGCCGCTGTACGGGGCGCTGCTGAAGAACGAGCAGGACGTGCACCTGTTCGAGCGGCTGGCCTTCCTCTCGCGGCAGCGGCAGCGCTAGGGGGCCCCGCAGATGCTGGCGCAATTCATCTACGCGCTGCGCGGCGCCGGCATCCCGGCGAGCATCACCGAATACCTCACCCTGCTGCAGGGCATGAAGGAGGGGGTCGCCGACTACAGCGTCGACGACTTCTACCACCTGTCCCGCGCGACCCTGGTGAAGGACGAGCGGCACCTCGACCGCTTCGACCGGGTCTTCGGCGAGGTCTTCAAGGGGCTGGAGCTGCCCGAGGGCGGCGAGGACGGCGACCTCTCCCGCCAGCTGCCGGAGGAGTGGCTCCGCAAGCTGGCGGAGAAGCTGCTGACCGACGAGGAGAAGGCGATGATCGAGGCCGCCGGCGGCTTCGAGGCGCTGATGGAGAAGCTGAAGGAACGGCTGGCCGAACAGAAGGGCCGGCACCAGGGCGGCTCCAAGTGGATCGGCACCGCCGGGACCTCGCCCTTCGGCGCCCATGGCTACAACCCCGAGGGCGTGCGGATCGGCCAGGAGGAAAGCCGCCACCGCCGGGCGGTGAAGGTCTGGGACAAGCGCGAATTCCGCGACCTCGACGACAGCATCGAGATCGGCACCCGCAACATCAAGCTGGCGCTGCGCCGCCTCCGGCGCTTCGCCCGGCAGGGCGCGGCGACCGAGCTGGACCTGCCGGACACCATCCGCTCCACCGCCAACAATGCCGGGTCGCTGGACCTGAAGATGGTGCCGGAGCGGCACAACACGGTGAAGGTGCTGCTCTTCCTCGACATCGGCGGGTCGATGGACGACCACGTGCGGATCTCGGCCGAGCTGTTTTCCGCCTGCCGGGCGGAGTTCAAGCACCTCGAGCATTTCTACTTCCACAACTGCCCCTACGAGCGGCTCTGGACCGACAACCGGCGGCGGCGCGAAAGCGAGGTCCCGACCCTCGAGGTGCTGCGGAAATACGGGCCGGACTTCAAGGCGATCTTCGTCGGCGACGCCAGCATGAGCCCCTACGAGGTCATCCAGCCCGGCGGCAGCGTGGAGCATTGGAACGAGGAATCGGGCGCCGCCTGGATGCAGCGGATCACCGGGCATTTCCGCCGCAGCGCCTGGCTGAACCCGATGCCGCAGGCCGCCTGGGACCGTACCCATTCGACCGGGCTGCTGCTGCAGCTGATGGAGAAGCGGATGTTCCCGCTGACCCTCGGCGGGATCGAGGCGATGACCCGGGAGCTGAGCCGCTGAATTGACGAAGGCCCCGGGGTCGCCCCCGGGGCCTTCCTTCAGCCCCCCGGTTCAGGGCAGCGGCTGCGGGTTGGGCGAGAGGCTGCGCAGATAGGCGATGATGTCGGCGCGGTCTTCCGGCTTGGGGATGCCGGCCAGGACCATGCGGGTGCCGGGGGCATAGGTCGCCGGCTTGTTGAGCCAGGCGTTCAGCTCCTCGTAGTTCCAGGGGCCGGTCTTGGCCTTCAGCGCCGCCGAGTAGTTGAAATTCTCGAGGTGGCCATGCGGCTTGCCGACCACGTCATAGAGGTTGGGGCCGACGCCGTTGCGCCCGCCTTCGGTGAAGGTGTGGCAGACGCCGCAGGTGCGGCGGGCCAGGGCGGCGCCGTTCTCGACATTGGCGGCGGCGAGCAGCGGGCCGATCGGCGCCAGTTCCGCATTGGAGACGGGCCGGGCGGCGGGGGGGGTGCCCGGGGCCGTGCCCATCGGGGCGGCGGGGGTCGCGGCGGCGGCGGGCTGGCCGGCCGGCGGCAGGGGCGCCGGGTTGGGCGACAGGCTCCGCAGATAGGCGACCACATTGGCGCGCTGCTGGGTATTGGCCAGGCCGGCATAGGCCATGCGGGTGCCGGGGGCATAGGTCGCCGGCTTGTACAGCCAGGCGTTCAGCTCGTCGTAGTTCCAGGGGCCGGCCTTGCCCTTGATGGCGGCGGAATAGTTGAAACCCTCGGCATGGCCATGCGGCGCGCCGACGATGCCGTAGAGGTTGGGGCCGATGCCGGCCTTGCCGCCCTGGTTGAAGCTGTGGCAGGCGCCGCAGTTGCGGGCGGCGATCTGCTGGCCGGCTTCCACATCGGCGCTGGCGAGCAGGCCCGAGATCGGCTCCGGCCCGGCGGGGGCCGCCGGGCCGGAGCCGGCGGGGGCGCCGCCGGAGGGGTCGCCGATCAGGATGGCGCTTTCATGCGGCTTCTCGCCGTGGACCAGGATCTTGCCGACCTGACCGGCCACCATGAAGGTGATCCCGGCGGTGAGCACCGCGGCGAAGACCTTGTTCAGCTCGAGCGAATTCATATGCGGTGACGTCCTCGGAGCAGCAACGGACGGTTGACCGCGCCAGGCAGGCGCGCGGGAAGGTTCAGGTTCCATATAGCCGATGCCGGTAACCCCGCAACCCATCCCCCGCGCCAAACCCGCCGCCGCAAGGCGGATGTGACGTGGCCGGCAGCACCCCGGCGACCTGCCCCGGGGATGCTGCCGGCCTGGCCGGGCGGCCCGGCGCCAGGCGCCGGGCCGCGGCGGTCATTGCCGGATCGGCGGCGGCGCCCCCTGGTCCCGCACCGCGTTCAGCTCCGGGTAGTCCCGCAGCATGGAGACGCCGAGCAGGGGCTTGTTCACCCCCTGATGGCAGGTGCTGCAGTTCACCTTCAGCGGGTCCCCCTCCGGCCCCACCCGGGCGCTGACGGGGCCGCTGGCCGGGCCGTTCGGATGGGCGGCGAAGATCGGGGCCAGCGGGGTGATGTAGTTGAGGTTCAGGTCCCGCACCATGCGGATCCCGTGCCAGGCATTGGTCCGCTGCGGCGTGCTCTGCTCCCAGCGGGAGAAGGCCCGGCTGTTGTGGCAGGCGGTGCAGTTGACCCCGAGCGAGGTCGACATGTGGATCATCAGCCCATAGGTCCACTCGGTCTCCTTGGTGCCCGGGTTGGGCCGGCCGGCGAGGTGGTCCCGCGCCACCACCCGGATGTTCGCCGGGGTCTCGCCCTGCGCCAGGAAGGGGGTGAAGGGGTCGTAGGGCAAGGAGGACAGCCCGACCGCCGGGCTGGCCAGGTTCTGCCCGGCGGTGCCGCCGGACAGGCCCGCGGTGCGGGGCGGCGTGGTGATCTGGCTCCAGGCCGCGGCCGGGACCGGGTTGCCGCGGTGGCAGGTGTAGCAGGTGACGCCCGTCTCCTGGACATGCGGCTTCCACTCCGCATTGATGCGGGCGACCATCTGCAGCATCCGGCGCGAGACGACCTTGGTATAGACCTCGTCGGAGGCCATGTTCTCCGGGTTGTGGCAGTAGTTGCAGCCCTGCGCCGGCGCCACCCAGGTGGTGAGCGCCGCCATGGTCCGGGCGAATTCGGTGACCGAGAGCTCCCCCAGCACCTGGACGTTGCGGTAGATGGCGCCGGCCTTGGGCCCCGCCGCCCCGACCTTCGGGATGACGGCGGGGACGATGTTCGCCGCCTCGTCACGGGCCAGAAACCGGGGGTTGTAGACCTGCTCCATGGCCAAGCCGCGGAAGCCGAGCTGCACGGTCTCGACCGGCGGGGCCTCGAAGGTGGTCAGCAGCGCGCCGCCGGCAAGCAGGGCCGCCGCCGCCGCCGCGGCCTTGATGACGAGGCTCATTGCACTGCTCCTCCCAGGGGGGTGGGCGCCGTGGGCGTGGGCACCAGGGCCGGGGCGACCGAGGGGGCGGTGAAGGGCTCGGCCGGCGGCAGGGTGGCCGGGTCGGGCAGGCCCGAGAAGCTGCCGGCCGGGTATTGCGGCGCGAAGTTGTGCTCCACCGCCCAGAGGTACCAGTTGTCGACCACCGTGCCGGTCAGCAGGATGCCGATGCCCCCGGTCAGCGGGCAGAGGACGGCGAACCACCAGGCCCAGCGGTGGATCGATTCGAAGGTGGCGTTGAAGCCCATGCACCAGCGCCAGAACAGCGCGCCGCGCTCGGCCGCGGTGCCGCGGTCCAGCACCAGCTCGATCTCGCGCTCGCCGCCGAAGCGGCCGAGCGCCAGGATGGTCGCACCATGCATGGCGAACAGCAGCGTCGAGCCGTAGAGGAAGACGATGCTCAGCGCATGGAACGGGTTGTAGAACAGGTTGCCGTAGCGGATCGAGAAGGCGGCGGTCCAGTCGAGGTGCGGGAAGATGCCGAAGGGCACCGCCTCGCTCCAGCTGCCCATCAGCACCGGGCGGATGAAGCCCAGCACGAAGTAGAGCCACAGCGCCGCGGCGAAGGCCCAGGCGACATGGGTGCCCATGCCGAGCGCCCGCGCCCGCCGGTAGGTCCGCACCCACCAGAGCACGACCGAGAGCGAGAGGAAGAAGCCGGCGACGATCCACCAGCCGCCCTCGTTCAGCGGCGGGAAGCGCAGGCCATAGGCCGGCGAGGGCGGCTCGAGCGCCAGCCAGGGCAACTGCCGGATGAACTGCGACAGGCTCCAGCCGACGCTGTCGAGCATGACCAGGCCGATGATCTCGAAGGCGATGAAGCCGCAGATGATCGACAGCAGCCCGGTCATCCCGAGGTAGATCGGGCCGACCTGGGCATCGCCCAGCATGCCGAAGAGGTGGTTGATGCCGGTGCGCGCCTGGCGGGTGTTGTGCTCGGCGCTGAGCGGGACGCCGGAGTAGATCGGCCCCCGGACCTGCAGGCGGGTGAAGATGTTCTGGTATTCAGGCATGTCTCGGTCCTCCCCCTATCGCCCGACCGGCAGGTTGGCCCACCAGCTCCACCATTCCGGCCAGCCGCGGGTCCAGAAGGGGCCGCTGATGATGATGCAGACCGCGCTCCAGAAGCCGGCCGACAGCGCCACGAAGAGGCCGAGCCGGTGGATGCCGAGCGTGCCGATGGAATAGCCAATGAGGTCGCGGAAGAAGGTGTTCTCGTGCTCCGAGGTCTTCACCGGCTCGCCGCGGGGCGGGTTCAGCGCCGAGAGCACGAGGGCGCCGTGCAGCGACAGCGCGAGCACCGTGGTGAAGAAGAAGGTCACCGCGATCATGTGCGCGGGATTGTAGTGGAAGTGCAGGTGCTGGTAGCCGACGTTCGACACCCAGTCGAGATGGCTGAAGATGCCATAGGGGAAGCCGTGCCCCCAGGCGCCCATCAGCACTGGGCGGATGACCACCAGCGAGAAGTAGGCGAAGACCGCGACGCTGTAGGCGATGGGGATGTGGTAGCCCATGCCGAGCTTGCGGGAGATCTCGGCCTGGCGCAGCGTCCAGGAGACGAAGGCGCCCAGCGCGCAGATGGTGATGACCTGCCAGAGGCCGCCCTCGCGCATCGGCGCGAAGCCGAGGCCGTATTTCAGGTCGGGCGGGGCGATGTTGATCAGCCACGGATTCCAGGTCCCGCCGATCGCCGCGCCATAGAGGATCAGCGCCGTGCCGAGGAAGGTGAAGAAGGCCGTGGTGATGCCGAAGAAGCCGACCCAGAAGGGGCCGATCCAGAAATCGAAGAGATCGCCGCCGACGAGTGTACCGCCGCGGACACGGTACTTTTGTTCAAAGCTCAGCATGGCCATCGCTTGACCCTCCCATCCGCGCGGGACAGTGCCATACCCGCCGCGCAGTACCCCTCGACAGTGGACGAGACGGGCGGGCCGCCAGCCTCGTCCGCTGTTCCGGAGCGGTTTGCCCGAAGCTACCGAACGGGCGGACGCACCGCGGGCTGGCCTGGCGTGAAATTCTGCGCCGTCGAGCACCAGCCGAGGTGATCGCAGTAGCGCGGCGAACTCAGCACCACGAAATGGATCACCAGGGCGACCAGGATCACGCCGATCGCGGCGAGAACCAGGGAGCGACGTGGATCAAACAGCATCCACATCTTATGCATGTTCTGCATGGTCTGTTCCTTTCCTGGGCGGCGTCAGGACGCTGCCGGGTTGCTCAGAAGAAGCGCCAGTCCGGCGGAACGACCGAGTTCCCGTAGACCAGCGGGCGCCAGAGCCACACCAGGATATGCGCGCCCATCGAGGCGAAGACGGCGAAGGCCCAGCCCTTGATGAGCAGGTTGTGGACTTCCTTCGCTTCCGCTTCCGTCAATCCGGAAGGGGACCTGTAGCTATCCGCCATAGTCGGATCTCCTTGAACTGGCCTCGCGGCCGTTACCGCGCTTCGCCCGCGCAGCAGGGATGGCCGTGGCGGGAGATGCCACGGGTGTCTGGCAGCCCGGCGTGCCGGGTGGGCCAGAGGCGATGGCGGGGGCGGTCATCCGACCCGGCCCTCCGCGAGCTCGTGCAGCAGCCGCGCGACGCGGGGCGCGGTGACGCCGGCCTCGCCGGCTTCGCGCGCGTCGCGCTCGGCGCGGTCGCGCAGGCGCTTGGCGGCGGAGATGCGGATGAGGAAGGGCTCCGTCTCGAGGTGCCGCTCGAGCAGGGATTGCGCCTCGGCGTCCCAGCGCTCGGCGGGGCGGGCCGGCGTCGCCTCGACCTTGTCGAGGTCGGTGCCGAGGGGAAGGATGTGAAACAGCGCGTCGAACAGAGCGTTGCAGTATTCCTGCACGATGTAGGTGGCGCCGGCATAGCCCATGAAGGGCGTGCCGGTGGCGCGGCGGATGATCGCGCCGGGGAAGCTCGCCGGGATGTAGGTGCTGCGGGCCTTGGCCTCGGCCGCGTACATCCGCTCGTTGTAGCTGCCGAACAGAACCAGGTGCGGCGTGGCGCGGATGGCGGCGCGGACCGCGGCGTTGTCGGTCTTCATCCCCGGCTGGCGGGCGAAGGAGAAGGCGCAGGGCACGCCCATCTCCTCCTCGAGGAAACGCCGGAAGCCGCGGACGTAGGTCTCGGTCGCCACGATGGCGAAACTGGCCGTCGCGAAGAAATCCTGCGTGACGGAGCGCCAGAGATCCCAGATCGGCTTGATGGTGGTGTGCTTCTCGCGCTCGATGAAGGGCTCGGGGTCGAGGCCGGTCAGCTCGCCGAGCTTGCGGAGGAAATTGGTGGTGGCGAAGAGGCCGATCGGCGCCATCAGGTAGGGGCGGTCGAGCGTCTCACACAGTTTCCGGCCGAACTCGCGGTACATGCAGATGTTGACGTCGGCGTCCGGCAGCTTGGCCACGTCCTCGATGTGGGAGCCGAGCGGGAAGACCAGGTTGATGGTGCAGCCGATGCCCTCGACCAGGCGGCGGATCTCGGCGAGGTCCGACGGCATGTTGAAGGTGCCGTAGATGGGGCCGATGATGTTCACGCGCGGCGGCAGGCCGGGCTTGCGGGCGCGCACCTTCTTCGCGCCGAATTCGGTCCAGAGCCAGTTGATGGCGCGGTCGGCCGCCTGCCACTGGTCCTCGTCGATGGTGCGGGGGATGAAGCGGCGGAGGTTGCTGCCCTCGGGCGTCACGCCGCCGCCGATCATCTCGGCGATGCTGCCGGTGACCACCACCGCGGGCAGGTCCGGGTCCTGCGTCGCCGAGGCGCGGCGCATGGAATCCTCGGTGCCGTTCTTCGAGAGGCTGTCCTCGTCGAGGCCGGTGACGACGACCGGCAGCTCGTGCGGCGGCAGCGCGTCGGTGTAGTGCAGCACGGCGGTGACGGGCAGGTTCTCGCAGCCGACCGGGCCGTCGATGACGACGCGCAGGCCGCGCACCGCGGTGAAGGCATAGACGGCGCCCCAGTAGCCGCCGGCGCGATCGTGGTCGAGGACGAGCATCGCCTTACGTCCCCACCGCTTCTTCGGCCTTGGCCTTGGCCGCCCGCAGCTTGCGCTGGCGGTCGCGGAAGCCGGGCGGGTCGACCGGCTTCTCGCGGAAGCCGTAGCCGGCGCCATCGGGGGTGCCGACGCCCTCGAAGAAGCTGACCATGCGGCCGAAGCGCTCCCGCCCCCTGGTCTGCGCCGCGACGATGGCGGCCATGGAGCCGGCGCCGGCCGGGCCGAACAGCGGCCGGGCGGAGACCATGTTGGTGAAGTAGAGCGCCGGGATGCCCTGCTCCTTCGCCTTCTGCACCAGCGGCGTGGTGCCGAGCGCGAGGTCGGGCTTCACCTCCAGCATCGCCGCCATGTCCTGCTCCAGGCTGGCGCGGTACTGGACATGGGTGCCGCGGGAGGCGAGCCAGGCGCGGTCGGCCTCGGACCATTCGGTGCGTGGGCAGGCGGTGCCGACATAGGGCACCTCGGCGCCGGCCTCGACCAGCAGCCGGGCGACCAGCAGTTCCGAGCCCTCGTAGCCGGAGACGGTGACGCGGGCCTTGATGGGCGCGGCATCGAGCGCGGCGCGGATGGCGGGCAGTGCCTTGCCGAGGGCGAGGTCGATGCGGGATTGCGGCAAGCCGGCGGCGCGGCCGATGGCGTTGAGCCAGGCCTCGGTGCCCTCCACGCCGACCGGGCCGGAGCCCACCACGGGGCGGCCGGCGGCGCGGAACTCGCGGATGCTGGCGGTGTAGAAGGGATGCACCGCGGCGGCGACCTCGCAGTCGAGCGCGGCGTAGAGGTCGCGCCATTCCCGGGCCGGGGTCTGCGGCGCGACGGCGAGGCCCATGGGCGCGAGCAGGGCGGCGACGCCCATCGGGTCGGCGGGAAACAGCTCGCCGATGAGGGCGACGGTCGGCTCGCCATCCACCAGGTTGCGGGGGCGGGCGACGGGGCCGGCCTCGGCCTCGTTGCGGGCATAGCGGAGCATGGCGCCGGCGAGGACGTCCTTGGCCTCGGCATGGGTCGGGACGCCGAAGCCGGGGACGTCGATGCCGATGATGCGGACGCCGTCGATCTGCTTCGGCAGCAGGTCGAGCGGCACGCCGGAGGCGGTGGGCACGCAGAGGTTGATCACGATGACGGTGTCGTAGTCCGCCGGCCTGGCGGTCTCGTGCACCGCCTCGCGGATGTCCTCGAACAGCTTGCCGGTGACGAGGGATTCCGAATTGAAAGGCACGTAGCCGACGGTGCGCTTGGCGCCGTAGAAGTGGCTGGTGAAGGTCAGGCCATAGACGCAGCAGGCACTGCCCGAGAGGATGGTCGCGGTGCGGCGCATCCGCAGCCCGACCCGCAGCGAGCCGAAGGCCGGGCACATGCTCTGCGGCTGGTCGTGCGGGCCGCGCGGGTAGTCCGCCAGCATGCGGGCCACCTGCTCCGACTTGCCCGCGGTGCGGGCGGCGTCAAGCATGGTCTCGCGGCCGCCGTGGCAGGAGGGGGCTTCGGTCGCCATGGCTCAGCTGCCCTCGTAGACCACTTCGAGGGAGGGCTTCTCGACCAGGGCGCTGCCGCACATGTCTTCCATGGTGGCGGGGTTCAGCACCACGCCGCGGCCGACCGCATCGCCCTTGAACAGGCCGAGCAGCGCGTCATGCGTCAGCGGGGTCGGGCGGACCGGGGGGGCCGTCGCAACCTGCTCGGCGAGCGTCTCGAAGACGCTGGCCCAGGGGCTGCCGGGGGTGCCGACGATCTCATAGTTGGCGGACTTGCGGCGGATGTCGTCGTCGGCGGGAATGGCCGACAGGACCGGGATGCCGACCGCGGCGGCGAAGGCTTGCGCTTCACCCGTGCCGTCGTCCTTGTTGATGACCAGGCCGGCGACGCCGACGTTGCCGCCCAGGCGCCGGAAGTAGTCCACCGCCGAGCAGACGTTGTTGGCGACGTAGAGGGATTGCAGGTCGTTGCTGCCGACGACGATGACCTTCTGGCACATGTCGCGGGCGATCGGCAGGCCGAAGCCGCCGCAGACCACGTCGCCGAGGAAGTCGAGCAGCACGTAGTCGAAGTCCCACTGGTGGAAGCCGAGCTTCTCCAGCAGCTCGAAGCCGTGGATGATGCCGCGGCCGCCGCAGCCGCGGCCGACCTCGGGGCCGCCGAGCTCCATGGCATAGACGCCGTCGCGCTTGAAGCAGACGTCGCCGATCTGCACCGCCTCGCCGGCCAGCTTCTTCTTGCTGCTGGTCTCGATGATGGTCGGGCAGGCGCGGCCGCCGAACAGCAGGCTGGTGGTGTCGGATTTCGGGTCGCAGCCGATGAGCAGCACGCGCTTGCCCTGCTGCGCCATCATGTAGCTGAGGTTCGCCAGGGTGAAGGACTTGCCGATGCCGCCCTTCCCATAGATGGCGATGATCTGGGTTTCCTTCTTCACCGGGCCGGTGTGGACGGCGTCCGGTTCCTGCGCGGCTTCGTCGCGCAGCGCGGATTGCATGGCCTCGGCGGAGGAGGGTTTGCCGACAGCAGCGTTCATGAGCACGAGCTCCAATCCAGGACCATTTTCAGGCAGGCAGCGTCGGTGAAGGCGGTGCGGTAGGCGGCAGGCGCCTCGGGTGCGGCGGCCTGGTGGGTGATGAGGCCGTCGAGCGAGAGGCGGCCGTCGGCCATCAGCGCATTGACCGCGGCGATGTCGGGCTCGCGCCATTCGGCGGCGACGCGGATGCGGGCCTCGCGCAGGAAGGCGGGCGGGAAGGCGAAGGTGAGCGGCGCGGCGTAGAAGCCGGCGAGGGTGATCTCGCCGCCCGGCGCGAGGCGGCCGATCAGCGTATCCAGCAACCCGCTGTCGCCGCTGACGTCGTAGATGGCGCGGTAGTCGCGGCGCGCATCCTCGGCGGGGTCGATCACGCGGTAGCCGGTGGCGCCGTCGCGGCGGCCGGCATTGGTCTCCCACACCGTCGGCGGCGGGGCGCCGGCGACCAGCGCCAGGCGGGCCAGCAGGCGGCCGAGCACGCCGTGGCCGATGATGAGGTCCGGCTGCGCCGCACCGGCGGCGGCGTGGTAGGCGGTGGCGGCCAGCGCCAGCAGCACGCCCTGCTCGCGCAGGGACTCCGCGACCGGGACGACCTTGGCGCCGGCGGTGACGAGGCGACGCGCGGCGCCGCCGAACAACCCGCGCACCGGGCCGAAGCAGCGGGCGCCCGGGACGAAGACGCGCTGGCCGATCTCGCGGCCCGACTCAGGCCCCGCGAAGGCGATGCGGCCGACGGATTCGTAGCCGGGCACCAGCGGGTAGCCCATGCCGGGAAACATCGGCATGCGGCCGGACCAGAGCAGGCGTTCGGTGCCGGTGCTGATGCCGCTCCACTCCACGTCGACGACGACATCCGCGGCGCCGGGCGGGGTCAGCTCGAGACGGCTGAGCAGGAGGTGCTCGGGTTCCTGGAGCAGGACTGCGATGGTTTCCACGATATCCGCCCTCCCCTTTCCGGCTTACTGTCACCTTAGCCTGACGCCCCCGACTGTCAATCAGAAACGACAGTTTAAGCGGCGGCGGTGTCAGGCTGGCTTGGCAACCATGACGCGGGCGAGCAGCGGCGTGCTGGTGGGCAGCAGCTTCAGCGCGCCGAAGCCGGCGGCGCGGAGCAGGGCTTCCAGCTCCGTCGGCGTGCGGGCGCGGCCGGTGCCCATGGCGAGGAGGTAGAAGCCGAAATAGGCCTCGGCGATGGGCTCGGCGCCGGGGGTGCCGGACATGGGCTCGGCCAGCAGCAGGGTGCCGCCGGGGGCGAGGGCGCGGCGGGCGGCGCGCAGCAGCAGCAGCACGCGGTCGTCGTCGTGGTCGTGCACCACGCGGACCAGGCTGATGAGGTCGGCGCCCTCGGGCAGCGCATCGGCGCCGAAGTCGCCGCCGAAGCACTGCGCGCGATGGGCGAGGCCGGCCTCGGCGAAGCGGGCGCGGGCGCGTTCGGCGACGGCGGGCAGGTCGAACAGCATGAGCTGCAGGCCGGGCGCCGCAGCCGCGGCGGCGCGGAGGAAACTGCCGTCGCCACCGCCGACATCGAGCAGGCGCTTGTGGCCGCGCAGCGGATAGGCGCCGAGGATCTCGGCGGCGATGATCGGCTGGGAGGCCGCCATTAGGGTGGTATAGGCGGCGACCTGATCCGGGCGCAGCGCCGAGGGGCGGTCGGTCTCGGCATAGGGCCAGTAGCCGGAGAGGCCGTTCCCTCCGCGATCGCGGCGCAGCAAGGCGACGGGGTCGGCGAGGTCGCCGTAGACCATGGCATGGTGCTCGACCATCGCCGTGACGGCCGGGTTGTCCACCATGGCGGCGCCCAGCGCGCCGAGGCCCCAGCGGCCGCCGCGGCGCCTGGCGACAAGCTTGAGCGAGGCGGCGGCGTTCAGCAGCCGCAGCGTCGCATCGGGCGAGAGGGCGAGGCGGCCGGCGAGCGTCGCGGTATCCTGCGGGCCTTCCGTCAGGATCTCGAACAGCCGCAGGCGGACGCAGGCGAGCAGCACCTGGGAATAGACGAAGCCGGCGCAGAGATCGAAGAGCGCGCGCACCCGGCGGCGCACCACCGGCCGGGTCAGCGGGAAGCGGGTGGCGAGCTGGCGGAAGCGCGGGCTGGCCAGGATGCGGTCGTAGTGGTCGCGCAGCCGGTCCAGCAGGCGCGGTTGCTCCATCAGGCTCGCCGACACTCAGGCGGCCCGGGCCGCGAGGCTGCGCGGCAGCAGGCGCTGGGTCTCGAGCAGGATGACGGCGCGAAGGTCGGCGGCGCCGGGGCAGGACGGGATGGCGCCGACGGCATCGGCGGCCAGCGCCCGCAGCCGGTCGATGGCACCGTCGAGGCCGAAGAGCGCGACCGCATTGGGCCGGTGATGCGCGGCATCCTGTCCGATCGGCTTGCCCAGTTCCTCCTCGTCGGAGACGGCGTCGCGGATGTCGTCGGCGACCTGGTAGGCCTCGCCGAGGCGGTCGCCGAGCCGGCGCCATTCGTCGGGGTTGGCCCCCGAGGCGGCGGCGCCGGCGGCGGTCGCCGCGGCGAAGAGGGAGCCGGTCTTCTGCTGCTGGTACTGCGCCAGGTCGCAGCGCGGCTCGCTCTCCCAGCCCTGGCCAGCGACGATGCCATGCGGCATGCCGACCGAATCGCCGATGGTGAGGATCAGCCCGCCCAGCCGCTGCGGCGCGCCGGCCGCGGCGCGGGCCATGATCTGGAAGGCGAGGACGATCATCGCATCGCCGGCCAGCACCGCCAGCGGCTCGCTGAAGGCGCGGTGGACGCTGGGCTTGCCGCGGCGGGTCGCCGCATCGTCGAAGCAGGGCAGGTCGTCGTGGATGAGCGAGGCGCAGTGCAGCAGCTCGATCGAGGCGGCGGCGGCATCGGTCAGGCCGGGCTGGTCGTCGCCGCAGGCGCCGGCGACGGCGAGGCAGAGGCGCGGGCGGATGCGGGCGCCCCGCGGAAAGACGGCGTAGCGCATGGCCTCCGCCAGGCGGGGCGGACTGCCGGGCGAGGCGGCCAGGTCCATGGAGGCGTTGAGGGCACGCTCAATCCGCGTCACGGCGTCCATGGAACCTCCCACCGAAGCTGCCCACGGAATGCGTGTCAGCTTTTGTTGTCGGCTGGAAGTGTCATTCTTAATGGACAGAAGCGTCAATCAGTTTTGTCATCGCGGGATGGTGATCCCTGCCGGTTCGTATGGCAGTGCCATATCAGTGGGCGAAGTCTCGGCTCCAGGTCGGGGTCGGGATCCCTCAAGGGAGTACGCCCATGGCTATCGCCTGGACCAATGGCGCCGCGCTCGAGGTTGCCGATCCTGTCATCCACCGCATCGGCCTGCCGGACCTGCGGCAGGCATTGGCCAAGGGACGGGATGATTTCCTCGCCACGCCGACGCAGCTCGTCTTCCTCTGCGTGCTTTACCCGATCGTCGGGCTCGTCGCGGCGCGGATGCTGGCGGGGGACAACACCATCCAGCTGATCTTCCCGCTGGTGGCGGGGCTGTCGCTGGTCGGGCCGGTCGCGGCCGTGGGGCTGTACCAGATCAGCCGGCGGCGGGAACGCGGCGAGCCGGCGAGCTGGCTGAATGCCTTCGACGTCCTGCGCGACCCGTCCTTTCTCTCCATCGCCGGGGTGGGGCTGCTGCTGACGGTGGTCTTCGTCGCCTGGCTTGCCGCGGCGCGGGCGATCTTCGAGGCGACGGTGGGCCCGGTCCCCGGCAGCTTCGGTGCGCTGGCGCAGGCGGTGTTCCACACCCCGGAAGGGCACCGGCTGATCCTGCTGGGCAACCTCGTCGGCTTCGGCTTCGCCGTCGCGGTGCTGATGCTGACGGTGGTCTCGGTGCCGCTGCTGCTGGACCGCAATGTCGGCATCGCCACGGCGCTGCGGACCTCGATCCGCGCCTGCCTGGCCAATCCGCTGCCGATGGCGGTCTGGGGGCTGATCGTCGCCGTGCTGCTGATGCTGGGCTCCCTGCCCGCCTTCATCGGCCTGGCGGTGGTGATGCCGGTGCTGGGGCATGCGACCTGGCACCTGTACCGCCGGGTGGTCGGCTAGGCCGGCGGGCTCGCCTGCCGGCGGTCCTGCGCCAGCAGGAAGAGGTCGACGAGCCGGCCGATGCCGGTCTCCTCGACCACCGGCCGGCGCGGGATGGCCTCGACCAGGTAGCGCGTCGCCTCCAGCGGCGGCGCGGCGAGGGCCCGGGCCGGCAGCGCGATGGCGCCGAGGCTGCGGGCCAGCAGGGCCAGCTTGCGGCGCCCTGAGACGACGGCGCGGCGGGAGACGCTGTCGCCGCCGTGGCGCAGCACCTCCGCGCCGATTTCCGCATAGATGTAGCGGGCGGCGCCGATTCCGGGACGGCAGGCCAGCGGCAGCCGGGCGATGCCGGATTCCGAGCGCCGGTAGAGCGCATCGGCGCGGGCCAGCAGGCGGCGGACCACGCGGCCGATGCGGGCATCGAAGACGGGGTTCGCCAGCCAGGCCTCGGGGTCCAGCCCTTCCTCCCGCAGCCAGGCGAGCGGCAGGTAGAGGCGGCCGGCGCGGGCATCCTCCCCCACATCCCGGGCGATGTTCGAGAGCTGCATGGCGACGCCGAGGTCGCAGGCGCGGGCGACGACCTCGGGCGCGCGGGCGCCCATCAGCAGGGTCATCATGGCGCCGACCGAGCCGGCGACGCGGGCGGCATACTCCTCCAGCGCCGCGATGGTCTCGTAGCGGCGGCCCTCGCGGTCCCAGGCGAATCCGTCCAGCAGGGCGGCGGGCAGGGCGCGGGGGATGCCATAGGCGGTGACGACGGCGGCGAGCGCCCGGTCGGCCGGCGTATCCATGGGCTGGCCGGCGTAGATGGCGTCCAGCCGGCGGTGCAGCAGGGCCAGGGCGCCGAGCGAGCCGTCGAGGTCGATGGCGTCGTCGGCGACGCGGCAGAAGGCATAGAGCGCCGCGGCCGGCTCGCAGACCCGGCGCGGCAGCAGGCGGGAGGCGGCGTGGAAGCTTTTCGAGCCGCCCTTGAGCAGGGTGCGGCAGGCTTCGAGGTCGGCCTGGCTCAGCACCGGCCTGCGGCCCAGCAACGGCATTCCGGCGCCCTCCCCTTGTGTCAGATTTATCCGTCACCATAAGTGTAAGCCTGAATTGACAGGCGATGCCAGGGCGAATCGTCGCTAGGATGGCGGCATGACGGCGAGCCTGCTGGCCTGTGCGACCCTGTTCCTCGTCGCCCTGGCCGCGGCGACGATCCTGCCGCTGCAGTCGGAGGCGGTGCTGGTGGGGCTGCTGCTGGAAGGCAGCCTGCCGCCTTGGCTGCTGGTCGCCGTGGCGAGCGCGGGGAATACCCTGGGCTCGGCGGTGAACTGGTGGCTCGGGCGGCAGCTGCACCGCTTCCGCGACCGGCCCTGGTTCCCCTTGAAGGGCGAGGCGCTGGCGCGGGCGGAGGGCTGGTACCGGCGCTGGGGCAAATGGTCGCTGCTGCTGAGCTGGATGCCGCTGATCGGCGACCCGCTGACCCTGGTGGCCGGCGCGCTGCGGGAGCCGCTGCCGGTCTTCCTGCTGCTGGTGGCGATGGCGAAGACCGGGCGATATGCGACGCTTGCCTGGGTGACGCTCGGCCTGAGCTGAGCCATGCTGGCGCCCAAGAAACCACCGTGCAGGGAAAGCCGATGTCCGAGACCCGCCCTCATGCCATCGTCATCGGCTCCGGCTTCGGCGGATTGGCGGCGGCGGTGCGGCTGGGGGCGCGGGGCTTCCGGGTGACGGTGCTGGAGAAGCTCGATGCGCCGGGCGGCCGGGCCTATGTGTACCGGCAGGATGGCTTCGTCTTCGACGCCGGGCCGACCATCATCACCGCGCCCTATCTGCTGGAGGAGCTCTGGGCGCTGTGCGGGAAGCGGCTGGCCGATGACGTGGACCTGCGCAGCATCGACCCCTTCTACCAGATCCGCTTCGACGACGGCACGGTGATGCGCTGCACCGCCGACCTCGACGCGATGCGGGCGGAGGTACGGCGGATCGAGCCGGAGGATGTCGCCGGCTTCGACCGCTTCATCCGGGACAGCGAGGCGATCTACAACATCGCCTTCCTGCAGCAGGCGGCGCAGCCCTTCCACAAATTCATGACCATGCTGGCGGCGGCGCCGGACCTGCTGCGGCTGGGCGGGCAGCATTCGGTCTTCAACAAGGTCGGGCAGTATTTCCGCAACGAGAAGCTGCGGATCGCCTTCAGCTTCCACCCGCTGCTGATCGGCGGCAATCCGCTGACCACCACGGCCTACTACTGCCTGATCGCGCATCTGGAGCGGACCCATGGCGTGCATTTCGCCATGGGCGGGACCGGCGCGGTGGTGACCGGGCTGGTCGGGCTGATCGAGGGCCAGGGTGGGGTGCTGCGCTACAACGCCGAGGTGGAGCAGGTCACCGTCGAGGCGGGCCGGGCGACGGGCGTGCGGCTGGCGGATGGGGAGGAGATCCCGGCGGCCATCGTCGTCTCCAACGCCGATGTCGCCTGGACCTATGGCAGGCTGCTGTCGCGCCACAAGCGCCGCCGCTGGACCGACCGCAAGCTGAAGCGGGCGCGGTATTCGATGAGCCTCTTCGTCTGGTATTTCGGCACCAACCGGCGCTTCGAGGATGTCTATCACCACACCATGGTGCTGGGGCCGCGCTACCGCGAGCTGCTCGACGACATCTTCACGAAGAAGCATCTGGCGGAGGATTTCAGCCTGTACCTGCATCGGCCGACGGCGACCGATCCGTCGCTGGCGCCGGCGGGGTGCGACGCCTTCTACGTGCTGGCGCCGGTGCCGCATCTCGGCGGCGGCGTGGATTGGCGGGCCAAGGCGGAGCCCTACCGGGCGGCGATCCAGCGGCGGCTGGAGGAGACGATCATGCCGGGGCTGGGGGAGACGATCGTCACCTCCCGCCTGCTGACGCCGCAGGATTTCCAGGACCGGCTGCTCTCGGTGAATGGCGCCGCCTTCTCGCTGGAGCCGCAGCTCTTCCAGAGCGCCTGGTTCCGGCCGCACAACCTCAGCGAGGAGGTGGCGGGCCTCTATCTGGTGGGCGCGGGGACGCATCCGGGGGCGGGGCTGCCGGGGGTGGTCTCCTCGGCGAAGATCCTGGACGAGGTGGTGCCGGACGCGGCCAGCTTCCGCTAGGCGGCGGCGGTGCGGCGGGTAGGCGGCTTCGCCAGCTTGCGCCACTGGTACAGGATGATGGAGATGCCGGTGACCAGCGGGATCGACCAGGTCACCGGATGCAAGGCGAGTTCCGGGATGACGCGGACCGAGCCGAAGGCGAGGAAGGCGGTGTAGACGGAGATCCCGGCGCCGACGAGCGCCTTGATATGCTCCCGCAGCCAGGCCTGCGGCGCCGGCGTCGGGTTCAGCAGGAATCGCAGGTTGGTGACGCCGGTGGCGACGCCGACGAGGGAGATGCCCATCATCAGCGGCTGGCCGATGAGCCAGCCCTGCACCGCGCAATTCACCGCCGCCAGGATCACCGCGGCCTGCAGCGCCAGGTTCAGCCGGGTGCGGTTGGCGGCATGGTTGCGGCGGTTCTTGATGCAGAGCCAGCCGTACCAGGCCAGGTTGATGGTCAGCACCCCCATGTGCAGCATCATCCAGCCGAAGATGCCGCGGATGAAGCCGGGCTCGAAGCGGCCCTCGAGATGCGGATGCGTCGCCATCGGCTCGAAGGTGGTCAGCAGCGCCATGAGCACGGCGCAGCAGCCGGTGGCCAGCATGGCGAAGGTGAAGACGCGGCCCCAGCGCTTGTGCTCCGCGCCGCCCTTGCGCGCCAGGATCGGCACCCAGAAGGCCAGGGCGCCGGTGCTGCCGGTGACGATGTGCCCGGCGACCAGGGTGTGAAACAGGGCCAATTCCATGGGACGGCGTTCCGCGGCTCCGGCTGACAGTATGCATTGACAGTATGTAGTGTAAACCTAAACTGACGTCCGGCCACAGCCTGGAGGTTCCGGTGTACTGCCCCCCGAGACCGAAGGCCCGCTCCGCCCTTGTCGCCCTGGTACGCGCCGCCCTGCAGGGCGACGGCAACCTGCTCGGCCTGCTGCCGGCCGAGGCCTACCGCATGAAGATCGGGCCGCTCGGCTATTCCCGGCGCTCGACCATCATCGTCAACCAGCCGGACCTGGTGCGCCACGTGCTGCTGGACCCGCAGGGGATCTTCCCGAAGAGCGACCTGATGGTGAATGCGCTGGAGCCGCTGATCGGCGACAGCATCTTCGTCAGCAGCGGCGCGACGTGGAAGCGGCAGCGGGCGATGATCGACCCGGCGCTGTCGATGATGCGGGTGAACCGGGCCTTCCCGGCGATGCAGGCCGGCGTGGATGCCTGCGAGGCGACGCTGGAGGAAGCCGCCGGGACCGGCGCCCCCTTCTCGCTCGACCTGGCGATGAGCCACCTGACGGCCGACATCATCTGCCGCACCGTCTTCTCGACCACCCTGCAGACCCAGGTGGCGCACGACGTCTTCGACGCCTTCACCGTCTTCGAGCGCAGCGTGGCCCAGGTGGAGATCCGCCGGCTCATCATGGACCCGGCCTGGACCCGCGTGCCGCAGCAGCCGGGGGTGCTGGAGGCCTGCCGGCTGATCCGGCACCAGCTGGGCGAGCTGCTGGACACCCACCTGCTGGGGGATGGGCGCAGCTTCGACGACATCGCCGCGGCGGTGATCGCGGCGCGGGACGACCTGGGCGGCCGGGCCTTCACCCGGGAGGAGCTGATCGACCAGCTCGGCGTGCTGTTCCTGGCGGGGCATGAGACCAGCGCCAGCGTGCTGACCTGGGTCTTCTTCATCCTGGCGACGCAGCCGCAGGTGGTCGCGCGGATGCGGGCGGAGATCGACGCCGTGGTCGGCGACGGCCCGGTGGAATTCGAGCACACCAAGCGCCTCGTCTTCGTCCGCAACGTCTTCCGCGAGACCCTGCGGCTCTACCCGCCGATCACCTTCCTGCCGCGCATCGCCAACGAACGGACCATGATCGGCGACTACCCGGTCAAGCGCGGCGCGTTGGTGATGATCGCGCCCTGGACCCTGCACCGGCACCAGGAGTACTGGCGCAACCCCGACCAATTCGACCCCGACCGCTTCCTGCCGGAACGCGAGGCCGAACTGACGCCGGGCGCCTATATCCCCTTCGGCCTGGGGCCGCGCATCTGCGCCGGCGCGGCCTTCGCCACCATCGAGGCGACGCTGCTGATCGCCCGGCTGTTCCGCCGCTTCGACTTCAAGGTGCGGGACGCGGAGAAGGTGCGCCCGGCGGCGCGGCTGACGACGCGGCCGGCGGAGCAGATCCTCTGCACCGTGGCGCGGCGGTGAAGACCGTATTGCTGACGCTGGGGCGGCTGCCGAAGGCGCTCGACCTGGCGCGCAGCTTCGCCGCCGCGGGCTGGCGGGTGGTGGTGGCCGAGCCCTTCCGGCGGCACCTGGCCGGCGCTTCCCGCCATGTCGCGCGCAGCTACCAGGTCACCGCGCCCGCGGTGGACCGGCACCGCTACCTCGCCGAACTCGCCGATGTCGTGCTGCGGGAGGATGTCGGCCTGGTGGTGCCGATCTCGGAGGAGACGATGCATGTCGCCTTCCTCGCCCCGCTGGTCGGGCCGGAGGTGCGCGTCTTCACCATGCCGCCGGAGGTGGTGCTGCCGCTGCACGACAAGCACCGCTTCATCCTTCGCGCCCGGGCGGAGGGGGTGGCGGCGCCGGAGACGGTGGCGCTCGGCGACCCGGCCGCGGCGGCGATGGTGGCGCGGCAGGATGTGGTGGTGAAGCCGGTCTATTCCTGCTCCGGCCGCGGGGTGCGGATGCTGCCGCGCGGTTCGCCGCTGCCGCGGGACGAGGCGGCGATCGTCCAGGCCTTCATTCCCGGCGCGATCTACAGCACCTGTTCCCTCGCCCATGGCGGGCAGCCGGCGGTGACGGTGGTGTACCGCGCGGTCACCCTGTCCGGAAGCGTCGCGGTGGCCTTCGAGCGCGTCACCGACCAGCCGGCGATCGAGGCCTGGGTCACGCGCTTCATCGCCGGCACCAGCTACAGCGGCTTCATCTCCTTCGACTTCGTAGTGGATGAGGCGGGCAAGCCCTGGGGGATCGAGTGCAACCCGCGCACCACCAGTGGCCTGCATTTCCTGGCGCCCGAGGACCTCGCCCCGGCGATCGTCGCGCCGGGCACGGCGGTGCGCTTCCGCCCGGACCGCCAGCTGCAGCAATTCTGGTCCTGCCTGACCGAGACCCAGCACGCCTTCGGCGACTGGCCGCGCTTCCGCGCCAACCTGCAGCAGCTGGTCGGCACCCGCGACGTGACCTGGCACTGGCGCGACCCGCTGCCGCTGCTGACCATGCCCTATACCGCCTGGCAGATCATCGCCATGGCCCGCGCCCGGGGCGTGCCCTTCGGCGAGGTGGCGACGCTCGACGTCGGCTGGTACGGCGATCCCGTCAGCGCAGCGGCCGCGGCACCTTGAAGGGCAGCATGGCGTACATCGCCGGCGAGCGGAAACGGTCGAGCGACAGGCTCTCATGCACCGCCGTCGCCTCCTGGCCCAGCAGGTGGGTGCGGATCTCGCTGCGGGAATAGAAGGGCGTATCCTCCAGGCTGCGGACCACGCGCGCGGCGCCGGTCTCGGATCGCGTGGGGCGTGGGATCAGCCAGCGCGTGCGCGGCAGGTCCACCCGCGGCGGCGGCTCGAAATCCTCGACCACACCGTTGCGGCCGACGCGCAAGGCCAGGGACTGGGAGGTGCCGTCGCGGCGCTCGGCGTTGTAGAGCACCGCCGTCGCCTCCTCCATCGGCGCGCGGCACCAGTCCCAGCGGATGAAATCCTGCTCCAGCGGCGCGCTGCCGGCATTGGTGTCGAAATAGGCGGGGCCGGACCAGCGCAGCGCGGGGCTGGTGAACGCGACCTCGACGCGGGATCGCGCGGCGATCGGCTGCCACTGATGACGGCCATCGGCATCGAGCTGGAAACGCCGCTCGGACAGCGCCTGCGGCCGCAGCCGGACGGTGCCGCTGAGGCGGGAGGGGATGGGCGCGGTGGTCTCCTCGATCCGGATGGTCAGCGTCTCGCCGTCCCAGGCGAGGCTGCTGGGGCCGATCTCGAGGTGATCCGCGTCGCGCCGCAGCGCATCGCGGCGGCGGTCGGTCATCGCCCAGCGGCGCGGGTTGCCATACAGCGCGACGTTGAGGCAGCAGTGGTTCTCCGGGTCGCCGCCGCCGCCCCGCCGCGCCAGCGCGTACCAGGGCGAGAAGACCGTGCCGATGAAGGCGATGAGGGTGATGCCGTGCCGGCCGTCGTCGCTGAGGGCATCGACATACCACCAGCAATAGCCGCGCGGCGGCACCGATTGGTCGAAGGCCCAGGCGCGGCTCATGCCGCCTCCCCCAGCACGGCGGCGGCGGCGAGCCGGCCGGACAGCGTGGCCATCGGCACGCCGGCGCCGGGATGCGTGCTGCCGCCGGCGAGGAACAGCCCGGCCAGCTTCGTGCGCGATCCGGGCCGGCCGAAGGTCGCCTGCCAGCCATGCACCGACTGGCCATAAAGCGCGCCGCCGGTCGCCGGGAACAGCGCATCGAACCCCGTGGGCGTGGTCAGCACCGTGCGCTCCGGCGCGCGGTCCAGCCGCAGCCCGGCGCGATCCAGCAGCGCGAAGGCGGCCCGCTCGGCAGCGGCGACGGCGGCCTCGGGCAGCGGGCGGTAGTCGCCGCGGGCGGGGGCGTTGATCAGGCAGAGCAGGCGCTCGGGGCCCTCGCGCGCCGCATCGTCGTCGCCGCGGTCCTGGGCGCAGACATAGACGGTGGGGGTCGCGGGCAGGCTGCCACGGCTGGTGAGGTCGGCGAATTCGCCGGCATAGTCGCCGGAGAAGAAGACGTTGTGCCGCAGCAGCGGGAAGCCTTGCGTCCGCGCCGTCAGTGCCCAGGTCACCGCCGAGAGCGAGCGGCCCGCGCGCGGCACGGCACCCACCGCCTTCGCCGCCGCCGCGCCGAAGCGCCCGGCGGCCAGCGCCGCCACGTCGGCATTGGCGATGACGGCGGCGGCCGGGATCACCTCGCCATCGGCCAGCCGCACGCCGGTGGTGCGGCCATTGGCGGCGAGGATCTCGGCCACCTCGGCGCCGTAGCGGAAGCCCGCACCCCGGGCGGCGGCGAGATCGGCGACGGTGCGGGCCACCCGATGCATGCCGCCCTCCACCAGCCAGACGCCGGATTGCTCGACATGGGCGATGAGCATCAGCGTCGCCGGCGCGAGGAAGGGCGAGGAGCCGACATAGGTGGCGTAGCGGCCGAACAGCTGGCGCAGCCGCGGGTCCTTGAAATGCTCGCCGAGCGCGTTCCACAAGGTGCTGAAGGGCGAGGTCGCCAGCAGCCGGCCGACACCGCCGAGCCCGGCGCGGGCCACGAGCGAGACCGGGCTCGGCCGGGCGCCGCGGATGAAGGGCCCCTCCAGCGCCGCATAGGTCCGGCGGGCGCGGGCGCAGAAGTCGAGGTAGCCGCGCGCCTCGGCCGCGCCGGCGAAGCGGCCGATGGCCGCCGCCGACTGCTCGATGTCGGCGAACAGGTCCAGCCGCGCGCCGCCGTCCCAGGCATGGCGCGCGAGGGTGGTGACGGGCTGCAGCGTGAGATGCTCGGCCAGCGTGGTGCCGGCCTGGGCGAAGAGCTCGTCGAAGACCCAGCGCATGGTGAAGACGGTCGGGCCGCCGTCGATCCGCGCCTCGCCGATGGCGATCTCCCGCATCTTGCCGCCGGGCGTCGCGGCGCGTTCGAGCACGAGCACCTCCATGCCGCGCGCGGCGAGCGCCAGGGCCGCGGCGAGGCCACCGATGCCGGCGCCGATGATCACCACGCGGCGGCTCATGCAGGCTGCTTCATTCTTGGCTCCCGTGTGGCCCGCGATGATGGGTCGGCAACAGGATGCAGGTCAATCGCCGTCGCTGTTCCACGCCACGCGTCCATGCCAATCTTCGCGGTGCATGCAAAGCTTTCGACGAACCGCCGCAGTGGCGATGGCGCTGCTGGCGCTGGTGGGCATCGGCCTCGGGCTGGCGCGGCTGCGCGCGGCGCGCGCGGGGCTGCAGGTGGAACGGATCGCCGTCGGGGAGGTACCGGCGACGGTGTTCCGCCAGCCCGATGCGACGGGGCCGGTGGTGGTGATCGCGCATGGCTTCGCCGGGTCGCAGCAGATGATGCAGCCCTTCGCCGATACCCTCGCCCAGGCCGGCTATGTCGCGGTGACCTTCGACTTCCCCGGCCATGGGCGCAATCCGCAGCCGCTGTCGGGCGGGCTGCGGGATGATGCGGCCGCCGCCGGCGCATTGCTCGATTCGCTGGGCCGCGTGGTCGCGGCGACGCGCGGGCTGGGCGACGGGCGGCTGGCGCTGCTCGGGCATTCGATGGCCTCCGACATCGTCGTGCGCTGGGCGCTCGACCGGCCCGAGGTCGGGGCGACGGTGGCGCTCTCCCTGTTCGGCCCCAAGGTCACCGCCGACCGGCCACGCAACCTGCTGGTGGTGGTCGGCGCCTGGGAGCCGGCTTTCCTGATCGGGGAAGGCCGCCGCATCGCCGGCATGGCGACGCCGGGCGAGGTGGCGGAGCGCACCACCTACGGCCGCTTCGCCGATGGCACCGCGCGCCGGCTGGTCCTGGCCCGCGGCGTCGAGCATATCGGCGTGCTCTACAGCCGGGACAGCCTGGCGGCGGCGCGGGACTGGCTGAACCAGGCCTTCGGCCGGAGCGGCGGCGGCCGGCTCGATGTCCGCGGCGGCGCGCTCGGGCTGCTGTTCGGCGGGCTGCTGCTGCTGGCCTGGCCGCTGTCGCTGCTGCTGCCGCGGGTCGGTCCGGGACAGGGCGCGGGGCTCGGCTGGCGGCGGCTCTGGCCGGTGGTCTTCGGACCCGCCATCGTCACGCCGCTGCTGCTGCGGCTGCTGCCGACCGAGCTGCTGCCGCTGCTGCTCGGCGACTACCTCGTGCTGCATTTCGCCCTGTACGGAGCGCTGACGGCGGCGGCGCTGTGGTGGCGCGGGGCGCGGCGGCCCGGGCCGATCGCGGCGCCGCGCTTCGCGCTGGCGGCGGCGGCGGTCGCCGCCTTCGGCATCCTCGGCTTCGGCCTGCCGATCGAGGCCTTCCTGACCAGCTTCTGGCCCACGCCGCACCGGCTCTGGCTGGTGCCGGCGATGCTGGTGGGGACGCTGCCCTGGTTCCTGGCGGATGAATGGGCGACGCGCGGGCCGGGCGCGGCGCGCCTCGCCTATCCCGCGACCAAGCTGGCCTTCCTGCTGTCGCTGCTCGGGGCGGTGGCGCTCGACCCGCCGCGGCTGTTCTTCCTCATCATCATCGTGCCGGTGATGCTGGTCTTCCTCACGGTCTACGGGCTGTTCGGCGCCTGGGCCAACCGGGCGACCGGCACGCCGCTGGTCGCCGCCACGGCGCATGCGCTGGCGCTCGCCTGGGCCATGGCCGTCACCTTCCCGATGGTGGTCCGATGAGCCTCGACCGGCGCGTCACCATGTGGCGGATCTGGCGCACGCCGAGCGCCACCGCGACCGCCACCAGCGGGATGGCGATGCCGGTGACGAGATCGACGTCAAGCCTCATGCCGCCGGCCTTCAGCCCCTTGGCGACATAGGCGACCAGCCCGACGATGTAGTAGGTGACCGCGGCGATCGAGAGGCCCTCGACCGTCTCCTGCAGCCGCAGCTGCAGCTGCGCCCGGCGGTCCATGTTCGCCAGCACCACCTGGTTCTGCAATTCGCGCGTCAGGTCCACCCGGGTCGAGAGCAGCTGCGTGGCCCGGGCGACGCGGCGGGACAGCGCGTCCTGCCGGGCGGCGACGGCGCGGCAGGTGTTCATCGCCGGGGCCAGCCGGCGCTCGGTGAATTCCTGCAGGGTCTGCATCCCCTCCATGCGCGTCTCGCGCAATTCGGCGATGCGGCGCTGCACCAGCTCGTAATAGGCATCGGCGGCGCTGAAGCGGTACAGGGTCTGCGCCTCGCGGCTCTCGATCTCGGCGGCGAGGCGGGTGAGGCTCTCGAGCAGGCCGGGCTCGTCCGCCGGGCCGGCCGAGACCAGCGCGGCGGTGATCTCGGCCAGCTTGCGCTCGGCGGCGGTGAGGTAGGGGCCGATCTCCCGCGCCAGCGGCAGGGCGAGGAGCGCCAGCATCCGGTAGGTGTCGATCTCCAGCAGCCGCTGGATGATGCGGCCCGCCTGGCGCGGGGTGGTGCTGCGGTCCTGCACCAGGAAGCGGCTGAAGCCGCCGGTATGGATGCGGAAATCGGTGAAGACCCGCGCCGCCCCGCCGGAGACGGTGCCGCCGACCAGCCAATTGCCGGCGAAGAGCCGCTCCGAGAGCCGGTCGATGTCGGCCAGCGCCGCCTCCCCCGGCACCAGCGCCAGATGGGCGGCGACCATCAGCTCGCCGGGCAGCGCCTGCACCCAGTCGGGCGGGACGGCGGCGATGGCGGGATCGGCGAAGGGATCCTCCCCGGCGCCCGGAGCGATGATCATGAAGCGGCTGAACTCGGTGTGCCGCTCCCACTTCAGCCGGAAGGGGCCGAGGTCGGCGCTGAAATGGCTGGCGCCCGGCAGCGGCGGGGCGACGGCGGAGCGGCGGGCGAGGTCGCAGACCGCCTCCCAGGAGGCATCGCGGCGCAGCGGGTCGGCCAGCAGGGCGAGGTAGGAGACCCGCAGGCTGGGCGCCATCGCCTCCGGCGGCCGCGCATGGACCTCGTCGTTGAGCTCGAGCCGCTGCGGATGCGAGGCCGGGAGGATCATGCCGGCGCGAGCGCCAGCACCCCCGCCTCGGCGGCGATGCCCTCGATGACCGCGGCGACCCGCGCCGGCTGCTCCTCATGCGCCAGGTGGCCCAGGCCGGGCAGCGGGACGATGCGGAGCGCCGGCAGCATCGCGCGCAGCCGCCTGGCATCGGCGGGCGGCACGGTGCGGTCGGCGCCGCCGACCAGCAGCACCGGCGGCGGGGCCAGCCGGCGCAGGTCGCGCAGCAGCGGATGCAGGTCCCAGTGCGCCATCATGCCGAGCGCCGCGGCCACATGCGCGGGGCGGCGGACCAGCCGGGCGTAGAGCTCCACCCCCTCGGGGTCCAGCGCCGAGCCGGTGTCGCGCAGCAGCCGTTCGACCACCGCGCGGTCCCCGGCGCGGCGGGCGAAGAACCAGGGCACCGCGGGCACCCCCGAGAGCAGCCGGGCGATCGGCGAGAAGACCTGCCCGGCCAGCCCCTCGAAGGGCAGCAGCGCGGCATTGAGGCCGATGAGGGCGCGGGGGGCGATGGCGCCGTCCAGCGCCATGCGGGCCAGGATGGCGGCGCCGGCCGAATGCCCGGCGACCAGTTCGGGCCGCTGGCCGAGCGCGGCGAGCAGCGCCGCCAGGGCGCGGGCCATGTAGGGCAGCGAGAGCCGGCCGCCGGCCGGGGCGGTGGTGAAGCCATGCCCCGGCAGGTCCGGGGCGACGACGGTGAAGCGGCGGGCCAGCAGCGGCAGCAGGCCGCGCCAGGAATGGGTCGCGGCGCCGGTGCCATGGACCAGCAGCAGCACCGGCCCCTCCCCCGCCTGCTGGACATGCCAGCGCAGCCCGCCGGCCTGGACGAAGCGGCTGGCGGCGCGGTTGGGCCAGTCGCGGCCGTCGTTCTCCCACTGCGGCCGGTCGCTCATCGGCCGGCGCCCCGCATCGCCTGGGACCCGGTGCTTCGCACCGCCTGAGACAAGGTGGCGGCATCGGCCATGGGCAGCGGCAGGTAGCGGGCGCCCATCTCGGCCGCCAGCCGCCGCCCGGCCTCCTGCGGCCGCGGCGAGGTATCGACCAGCAGGCCGGTGAGCCGGGCGGCGCGGCAGGCGCGGGCGGCCTCATGCGCCTCCGCCTCGGCCCGGGGGCGGCCGCCCTTGCCGTCGCGGGCGACATTGGCGCGGCCATCGGTCAGCAGCACGACCAGCGGGGTCTGGCCGCGGCGGCGGATGGCCTCCGCCAGCAGCAGCGCCTGGTCCAGCGCCGCCGCCATGGGCGTGCCGCCGCCGCCCGGCAGACCGGCCAGGCTGCGCTTGGCCCGCACGAGGGAATTGGTGGGCGGCAGCAGCAGCTCCGCCGTGGTGCCGCGGAAGGCGATCAGCGCCACCTTGTCGCGGCGGATGTAGCAATCGGCCAGCAGCAGCTCGACCGCGCCCTTGGCCTCGGCCAGGCGGTTCAGCGCGGCGGAGCCGGAGGCGTCCACCACGAAGATGGTGGCGGTCTCCGACTTCTCCCGGAAGCGGAGGATGCGGAGATCCTCGGGGCGGATCGCCAGCCGGCCGGAGGTGGCGCCGCGCAGCCGCTGCCAGGGCGCCGCGGCGCGCAGCGTCTCGACCAGGGCGAGGCGGCTGCCGCCGCGCAGCGCCCCGGCGCGGCTGCCGATCGGCCGGCCGCGCTTCGGCGACTGCTTCTGCTGCCCGGCCTTGCCGGGGGCGCTGGCCCGGCCGGGGCCGCCGGCGAGGCGCAGCTGGTTGAGCAGCCCGGCGGGCATGCTGGCGGCAGCGGCGGCGAGCAGGATGTCCTGCAGCGCCTCGGCCTCCGGCGGCGGCGGCGGCGGGGTATCCTCGGGCGGCGGCTGGTCCTCGGGCGGGGGCGGCTCGGGCTCGGGCGGCTCGGCGGCGGGAAGCTGGGTGGCGCGGGGGCCGAGGACGCGGCGCGCGGCCAGCGCCGGCTCCACCTCCGTCACCGCCGCGCGGCCGGCCAGCGCCGCCGCCGCCCGGGCCACCCGCAGCGCCAGCAGCGGGGCGCGCAGCGAGCCGATGCCGAGCGCCAGGGCGGTGCCGCAGAGCGCCTCCAGCACGTCGGCCCCCGCCGTCACCGCGGGCAGCAGGGCGCGGGCCGCGGCGAGGTCCTGCACCGGCGGCAGGGGCGCCTCGCCGGCCCGGAGCGGGGTCAGGTCCAGGCGGAAGGCCAGGCGGTCCAGCAGGGCCGCGGGCGGCGCCTCCTCCGGGCCGATGCCCTCATCCAGCGCCACCACGCCGAGGCGGGCGTCGGCACGGAGGGCGAGGCCGTCGCGTTCGGCGGCGACCCGGCCGGTATCCTGCACCGCGGCGAGGCGGGCGGCGGTGCCGGGGCCCAGCCGCTCGGCCATGGCGAGCAGGATGATGCCGCCATCGGCCTCGGCCAGCAGGCCGCGTTCCGCCACCGGGCGGCCGGCCCGCAGCGTGGCGGCGAGGTCGAGGCCGCCCAGCAGCCTACCGTCGGCGATCCCGGCCGGTACCCGCCGCCAGGGCGTCCCCGGCGGCAGCAGCGCCCGCAGCGCCTCCAGCCAGCGGTCGCGCACCGGCCCGGGCAGGGCATGCAGGCAGGCCCCCCCGGCCCCGGCGGGGTCGATGGCGAGCAGGGTGGCGGCGAGCACGGCGTCCCCCCAGGGCGAAGGGACCTCCGCCATCACACGCCGAACAATTCCTGGACGGCGCGCTCGACCCGGGTGGTGGAGACCGCCTCGTCCAGCGGGTTGCGCCGCAGCCGGTGGCGCAGCGCCGGCGGGGCGACGCGGCGGAGCGCGGCGTCATCCACCGCATCGCCGCCCTCGAAGGCCGTCAGGGCGCGCGCGGCGCGGATCAGCGTGAGTTCGCCGCGCAGCCCGTCGGTGCCGAGCGCCATGCAGAGCCGGGCGGCCCGTTCCAGCGCCGCCTCGGGCACCTCGATCGCGCCCAGCCGGGCGCGGGCGGCGAGGATCCGGCTCCGCAGCATCGCCTCGGCGTCCGACCACGCCGCGAGGAAGCCGGCGGGGTCGCGGTCGAAGCGGTCGCGGCGGCGGATGACCTCGATGCGGCTGGGCAGGTCCTGCGGGGTGGCGACCTCGACCGAGAGGCCGAAGCGGTCGAGCAGCTGGGGCCGCAGCTCGCCTTCCTCGGGGTTGCCGGAGCCGACCAGGACGAAGCGGGCGGGGTGGCGGATGCTGAGCCCCTCGCGCTCGACCACGTTCTCGCCGGAGGCGGCGACGTCGAGCAGGAGGTCCACCAGGTGGTCCTCCAGCAGGTTCGCCTCGTCGATGTAGAGGAAGCCGCGGTTGGCGCGGGCCAGCAGGCCGGGCTCGAATGCCTTCTCGCCATGGGCCAGGGCGCGCTGGATGTCGAGGGCGCCGACCACCCGGTCCTCGGTCGCGCCGAGCGGCAGGTCGACCACGGCGACCGGCGACAGGTGGCCGGGCAGCGGCCCCCCGGCGCGGCGGCTGCGGCAGTCGGGACAGAGCATGCGGTCGTCGCTGGGGTCGCAGCGGTAGGGGCAGCCATCGACCACCGGGATCTCGGGCAGCAGCGCGGCCAGGGCGCGGACCGCGGTGGACTTGCCGGTGCCGCGGTCGCCGAAGACGAGCACGCCGCCGATGCCGGGGTCGACCGCGGCGACCAGGATGGCGAGCTTCATCTCGTCCTGGCCGACGATGGCGGAGAAGGGAAAGGCCGGGCGCCCGCTCATGCCGGCCTGCCTGGATCTGCCGGCAGGAACTGGTGCGGCGAGCGGCCGCCCCCCCGGACTACGCCGGCTTGGCGGCCCAGACCGCGCACCAGCCTTCCGGGCTGATGTCGCCGGAGACGATGGCGCAGGCATTCGGCGCCTGGAAATGCAGGCAGCCGCTGCACTTCTGCCCATCCTTCGGCGTTGCCTGGTACATGACCATGGCGGGGGCCAGCTTGTCCTGGGCCTTGGCCCGGCGCGAGCCGAGGCCCAGGCCGAGCGGGGCGATGGCAGCTAGGCCGGCGGCCTGGAGTGCGGCGCGGCGGGTCTTCTGGTCTTGCATCAGCTTCGGTACCTCCCGTGTTCAAGCAACGCCAGTAGCCTGGGCATGGTTTTGGATTTGCCAATCTCCGACAAAATAACTTCCAAGTAAGCTTTTGCATGGTCACGCGGCGCGCTGCAGGCTGAACTGCGACCAGATGCTGGACAGCGCCTCGACCAGATGGTCGATGTCGGCGGCGGTATGCAGCGGGCCCGGGGTGATGCGCAGCCGCTCAGTGCCCCGCGGAACCGTCGGGTAGTTGATCGGCTGCACGTAGATTCCGTAGTGGTCCAGCAGCAGGTCGCTGATCTGCTTGCAGACCACCGGGTCGCGCACCATCACCGGGACGATGTGGCTGGGGTTGTCGAGGTGCGGCACCCCGGCCTCGTCCAGCCGGCGGCGGACCTCGGCGGCGCGGGCATGCAGCCCGTCGCGCTCGGCGCTGCTCTCCTTCAGGTGGCGGATGCTGGCGACCACGCCGGCGGCGACCGCGGGCGGGATGGCGGTGGTGAAGATGAAGCCCGAGGCATAGCTGCGGACGAAGTCGCACATGGCGGCCGAGCCGGCGATGTAGCCGCCGACCACGCCGAAGGCCTTGGCCAGCGTGCCCTCGATGACGGTGAGCCGGTGCGCCACGCCGTCGCGCTCGGTGATGCCGCCGCCGCGCTGGCCGTAGAGGCCGACGGCATGGACCTCGTCGATATAGGTCATGGCGCCGAATTCCTCGGCCACGTCGCAGATGGCGGCGATCGGCGCGATGTCGCCGTCCATCGAGTAGACGGATTCGAAGGCGACCAGCTTGGGCGTCTCCGGCGCCAGCTCGGACAGGATCCGGCGCAGGTCCTCGGGGTCGTTGTGGGCGAAGACCCGGCGCTCGGCGCGGCTGTGGCGGATGCCCTCGATCATCGAGGCATGGTTCATCTCGTCGGAGATGATGACGCAGCCGGGCATGCGGGAGGCCAGCGTCGAGAGGCTGGCCCAGTTCGACATGTAGCCGCTGTTGAACAGCAGCGCCGCCTCGGTGCCGTGCAGGTCGGCGAGTTCCTGCTCCAGCAGGACGTGGTAGTGGTTGGTGCCGGCGATGTTGCGGGTGCCCCCGGCGCCGGCGCCGCATTTGTCCAGCGCCTCGTGCATCGCCGCCAGCACCTTCGGGTGCTGGCCCATGCCGAGGTAGTCGTTGGAGCACCAGACGGTGACCTGCTGGTTGCCGCGCGGACGGTGGTGCGTCGCATAGGGGAAGGAGCCGGCCTGGCGTTCGAGGTCGGCGAAGACCCGGTAGCGGCCTTCGCGGTGGAGGGCGCCGATCTGCTTCCGGAAGAATGCTTCGTAGTTCATTGTCCCTCCCTCCGGCCCCATGGGGCCTTGTCTGGTCGTCAGGCGACGGGGCATGGCGCGCGGAGCGGCCCCGTCACCGCCTTGGTCTCAGCCGGCGGCGGGGCGGCAGGCTCCGGCGCCGCGGCACGCGACTTCATGCTCCAGTTCCACAGCGCCTCCGCAGGAATGGGCAGCACCAGGAACCAGTGCTCCAGGATCGCCAGCGCGGTGAGCACGCCGAGGAAGGTGAAGCCCGCCGCCTGGAAGTCGTCGGCGCTGGCGCCGAAGGCCCGGTGGAAGAACCAGGCGCAGAGCAGCGTGCCGAGGGTGACCGAGGCCGGGAACAGCAGGTTCATCGGCTTCCGCGCGAAGAAGCTGCCGAGGTACTGCAGGTGCGGCGGCAGGAACTGCTCGTTCAGGTTCCGGGCGCCGAGGAAGACGTTCAGCTTGGCCGACTGCCGCATGCCCCAGAGCAGCAGATAGGTGTAGGTGCCGATCTGGTTCGGCTGGCCCCAGGTGGCCCAGACCACCGCGACGGCGCCGAGGATGATGGCGAGCTCGTGGTACAGGATCGTCATCACCGCCAGGCGAAAGCGCGGCCAGCCGGTGCAGCCCTCCGGGCAGCGGTCCCGCTGCGGCCCGGTGGCGTAGCCCATCAGGAAGGCCATCTCCTGCCAGGCCCAGGCGAGCAGCCCGCAGGAGAAGGCGCAGTAGGCCCCGGTGGGCGAGGCATCCGCGCTGCTCGCCGCCAGCCCATACAGCCCCGCCACCAGCACCGCCGAGGCCGCCAGCATGCTCCAGCGGTAGGTCCGCGCCGGCAGCCCGTCCAGCCAGATGATCAGCCCGGTGCTGAACCACCAGATGAACAGCGCGAAGAGGGTGGGGAAGCCGTGGTCGGCCATGGCGCGGTGCGGCCCTCTACCAGGCCGGCGCCATGCGGATCTCGGTCGGCAGCGGCGCGTGCTTGCCGGGCAGCAGGTAGAGCCGGGCGAAGGTGGCGGCGGCGGCGATGCTGAGGCCGATGCCCTTCGCCTTGCCGGCAATGCCGCCCTGCGCCTTGGCCGCGGCCATCCGCTCGGTGATGCGGAACAGCCGGTCGAGGCCGCGGCGCATCACCGGGTGGTCGGTGTCGAGGGTGACCGGGAAGACCTGCTTGCAGATCTCGGTGCAGGTCTCGAAGACCTTGTGGTCGTAGTCGGTCGGCGTCATGCCGAGCGCCTTGTGGAACTCCGGCCGGGCATGGTCGCGCACGTACATGGTGGCATAGACGGCGAGCTGGAAGAACTTCACCCAGAGCTTGTTGCCGCCCTGCAGCAGCTGCGGGTTGGCCCGCATCAGCAGGGCGAAGGCCTCGCCGTGGCGGAACTCGTCGTTGCACCACTTCTCGAACCACATGAAGATCGGGTGGAAGCGCAGCTCCGGATGCCGCTCGAACTGGCGGAAGATGGTGATGTAGCGGGCATAGCCGATCTTCTCGCTGAGGTAGGTGGCGTAGAAGATGAACTTCGGCTGGAAGTAGTGGTACTTCTTGGCCTTGGTCAGGAAGCCGAGGTCGACGCCGATGTTGATGTCCTTCAGCGCGTCGTTAATGAAGCCGGCGTGCCGGGCCTCGTCGCGCGACATCACGCCGAACAGGTCCTTCATGTCCGGGTTCTTCACCCGCTTGCGGATCTCGGCATAGAGCACGCAGCCGGAGAACTCGGCGGCCACCGAGCTGACCAGGAATTCCACCAGCTCCTTCTGCAGCGGCGCCGGCAGGGCCTCCAGGCGGAAATCGTCGAAGGCCTCGGTGCGGACGAAATGCCCCTTGTTCAGGTCCTGATGGAATTCCGCCATCAGCGCATCCCATTCGGCCCGCACGGCGCTGACGTCGATGCGGTCCATCGCGTCGAAGTCGGTCGTGTAGAACCGCGGGCTGAGCACGGTCTCGGTGGTGGCCTGGCGCGTCGTCTCGTTCAACGGCCGGCGGGCGGGGGTGACGGCGTTCATGGCGCTTCCTTGGGCTCGAAGCCGCAATGATAGAGTTCGGTGAGTTCCAGGATGGCGGAGAACTCGCACCAGGCCCGCTCCAGCCAGCCGGCGCGGATGACCGTGGCGCGGCACTGGTAGCGGACCGCCTCGCCGTAGGGGATGCCGGCGGGGGCGCCGTGCACCACCACGCGGTCGCCGGGGCGCAGCATCACCCCCTCCGGGATGGCATGGGCGTGCAGGCTGTCGAAGGTCTGCTCGATGTCCACCGAGCAGGCGACGTCCTCGGTCCTGCGGCCGCCGATCCAGGCGAGAAGATTGGCCGGCATGCTCATCGTGCACCCTCCCTCAACATGAGGAGCCTAGCGAAGGATTCCCGGTTCGTGGAGCCAAAAGCGTCGAGTCCCAGCATGCGTCCGGTCAGCGGATCGCTCAGCGTCAGCTGCCCGTCCGGCCATGCCGCCAGGCGCACCGCGGCGCCGGGGCCGATCTCGTGCTGGCGCCGTTCCCGCGCCAGCGCGCGCAGCGTGCCGCGGATGAAATTGTTTGAGCCGGGCTCGAGCCGGGTGACCTCCGCCTGGCTGTCGGCGTCGCGCACCAGGACGCCGCCGTCGGCCAGGTCGAGGAAGACGAGGGAGCGCGCGGCCAGCGGCGCGCCGGCCGGCAGCACCGGCGCGCCCATGCCGGTCAGCCGCGCCGCCGCCGTGCCCAGCACGACCAGCAGGACCAGCAGGCCGACCCCGAGGAGGGGCCGGCGCGCCAGATAGACCGGGCGCGGGGGATGGGGATGGCCGGCGGGTTGGTGCATGGCGGGTTCCTCCCGGCTCAGGCGGCGGCGGGATGCTGCCGGGCGTCGCCCGCGGCATCGGACCGGACGGCATCCGCCAGCGGCTGCACCGGCATCGCGGCGTCGGCGGCCAGCGCCCGCGACAGCAGCTGCGCCAGCTGCGCCGCCTCCGGCACGCAGCGCAGGGTCGGCTGCCCCCGGCGGTAGTGCCAGGGGCGCACATGCGGCCAGAAGAACAGGTAGGAGATCCGCTGCGACGGCACCAGCGCCAGGCTGATGTCGCCGCTGCCATCCGGATGGACGGTGACGGCCGCCGCCTGGATCACCGTGAACGGCAGGTTCGCGGTGATCGGCAGGGCGATGCCCAGCCGCATCACCAGCCGGCGGTTGGTGACGGTATAGGCGGTGCTGCGCGCCGCGAGCCAGCCGAAGGCCAGCACCACGGCCAGGGTGGCCAGCGCGAAGGGGGTGAACCACAGCGCGTTCCACGCCGCGACGGCGGGGGCGGTCCCCTCAAGCAGGGCGGCCACGGCATGGGTGGCGAGCAGCAGGGCGAAATACCCGGCCAGCAGCGGCAGGTGCAGCGCTCGCCGGGTCAGCGCCCGCCAGTCCGGCCTGCCCTGCCAGAGGATCCGCTCGCCCGCGGGAAGCTGCTCCGGCAGGCCCCAGATCGGCTCGTTCTCATGTTCCCTCACGGCACGGATCCTCAGACGACAGGGCCGAAGCGGGACGGGGTCGCATACATGTGGCCGCCGGCGAAGTAGCCGCTGATGCGGTCCTCCTCGCGCAGGGTGATGGTGTCGGGATTCTGCAGGCCCGGCGCCTCGAGGAACTGGTGCGACATGACGCTGACGACGTTCACCTCGCGGCGGTTGCGGTCGATGGTCGCCAGGAACATCGGGAAGACGATGCGGCGCTGGCCGGTGGTGCCCTCGGCGTCCGCCTCGAGGTAGCGGATCAGCATGTCCGAGCGGTCGACCCAGGCATCGACCACGGTGCCGGCGACGCGTCCGTCGGCGGTGATCACGGCGAAGCCCACCGGGTTCGGATCCTCCGCGGCGATGGAATAGGCCGGGGCGGTGCGCAGCGGTACGATCTTCGGGGTGTTGTCGTCGAAGGTCATGTCCGAGACATCGGCGCGCAGCGCATAGGAGGCCGGGCCGACGCCATCGGCCATCGGGTTGCCGAGCGGCTGCAGCGGCGCGCCGGGCAGCAGGCCGAGCGGGCTGAGCAGCCCGGTCAGGTCGCGCTCCGGCGTCTCCGGCACGATGCGGCCGTGATGCAGGGTCAGGAACGACTTCGGCGGCGGCGGGGTCATCGGGTTGCGGACCACCAGCTCGCCGCGCACCTCGTTCAGCAGCGGGAAGCCCTCCCGCCGGCTCTCGCGCACGAGGTAGTAGATCAGCGCGGCGAAGGCGACCCAGAACACATAGAGCGAGATCAGGGCAAGATCGACATGGGTGTTGATCAGTTCCGATTGCATGGTGCTTTCTCCCCCTGGATCACGGTGAATGCGCCGGCCGGGCGAGCCCGAGCCGGTCGGAATGCGGGAAGCCCGGGATGGTGTTGCGCACCAGCGGGCCGATGACCGCGATGGCGGCGAAGAGCAGCGCGATCTCGATGAGATAGACGGCGCCGTAGCCGGTGACCGCGCCGGTCAGCGCCGGCCCGAGCAGCCCCTGCTCCGCCGCATGCGAGACCACGTCGCGCAGGACGCCGCCGACCGCGATGGCGCTGCCGGCGGCGGTGGCCTGCACCGAGCCCCAGGCCCCGAGTGCCAGCCCGACCTGCTCGGCCGGCGCCGCCCGCATGCAGGCGGTGAGGGTGCTGTGCGCGAAGAGCCCGGCGCCGAGGCCGATGAAGCCGGTCCCGACCGCGAAGGCCGCGCCGCTGTCGAAGGGCGCGGCCAGCATGACGGCGGCGAGGCCGAAGGCGCCGCAGAGCGAGCCGAAGCCGGCGACCCGGTGGGCGTCGCCGCCGCCGCCGATGATGCGCGCGGCCCAGACGAAGCCGCTGATGCCGCCGGCGGCAAAGAGCGCGGTCAGCAGGGTGGTCTGCGCCACCGACAGCCCGAGGATCTGCCCGCCGTAGGGCTCGAGCAGCACGTCCTGCATGGAGAAGGCGAAGCTGCCGATGCCGACCGCGGCCAGGCGGCGGATCCAGGGCCCCTGGCTGCGGAGGTCGCGCCAGGCCTGCTGGAAGCCGGGCCGCTCGCGGTCGGGCCGGGTCGCCTCGGGATTGCGGGCCTCCTGCTTCCACAAGGCCACGAGGTTGAGCGTGATGCTCAGCAGCGCGGTGCCCTGGATGACCTGGATGAGCCGGAGCTGGCTGAAATTCGACAGCAGGGCGCCGTAGATCAGCGCGGTGACGAGCATGCTGAGCAGCAGCATGACCGAAAGCAGGGCCACGACCCGCGGCTGGTTCTCCGGCGGGGAGAGGTCGGTCGCCAGCGCCAGGCCGACGGTCTGCGTGGTATGCAGCCCGGCGCCGACGATGAGGAAGCAGATGCCGGCGATGAGCTGGTTGACGATGGGCGGCGCGGTGCTGTCGCCCGAGAGCAGGATGAGCGCGAAGGGCATCATCGACAGCCCGCCGAACATGACGATGGAGCCCATCCAGATGTAGGGCACGCGGCGCCAGCCGAGGACCGACTTGTGCTGGTCCGAGCGGAAGCCGATCAGCGCCCGCAGTGGCGCGGCGACCAGCGGCAGCGACAGCATCACCGCCACCAGCCAGGTCGGCACCTGGAGTTCCACGATCATCACCCGGTTCAGCGTGCCGATGAGCAGCACGCTGACCATGCCGATCGAGACCTGGAACAGCGACAGCCGCAGCAGCCGGCCCAGCGGCAGGCTCTCGGAGGCCGCGTCCGCGAAGGGCAGCAGGTCCGGGCTCAGCCTCATCCAGGCGCGGGAGAGCCTCATGCGCGGCGGACCTCCAGCGCCTGGGAGGTATAGAAGCCGCTGGCGATGCGCCGGGTCCGGGCGACCTGCCACCCCGTCAGCTCGGCGGCGATCAGCCCGGCCAGGCGGCGCTCGCCCACCGGCTCGATCGCCGGGGCCCGGTCGCTGCGCGGGAACAGCTTGCCGACGGCATGCATGGCGGTCAGCAGCGGCGTGCGCGGCGCGAAGGTGAAGAGCATCGAATGCCGGGTCCGGGCCGCGAGGCCCGACAGCACGCGCACCACGTCGCCGGGGCGGTAGTGGATGAGGCTGTCCATGGCGACGATGTGGTCGAATTCGCCCAAGTCTGGGTCCTGCATGTCGCCGGTGCGGAACTCGACATGGCCGGCGCCGAACTGGCCCGCCGCGCGCTCGGCGGCGAGGCCGACCAGCTTGGGCGAGAGGTCGATGGCGGTGACATGGGCGCCGCGGCGGGCGGCCTCCAGCGCCAAGGCGCCGGTACCGCAGCCGGCATCGAGGATGCGGCGGCCGGTCAGGTCATCCGGCAGGTAGGAGAGCAGGGTGGCGCGCATCGCATCCCGCCCGGCCCGGACCGTCGCGCGGATGCGGCCGACCGGCGCGGTGGAGGTGAGGCGCATCCAGGCCTCGACCGCGGTGCGGTCGAAGTAGGTCTCGAGCTGGCCGCGGCGATGCGCGTAGGTCTGGGTCGGCATCAGTCGAACCCCAGCAGGTCGAAGATGTCCCGGTCCTTCATCGGCGAGGCGGCCAGGGCCGGCGTCCCGGCCCAGAGGTTGGCGGCGAGGCGAAGGTATTCCTCCTGCACCGCGAGCAGCTCCGGCGTCGGGTCCATCTCGAACAGGGTGGATTTCTTCAGGCGGGAGCGGCGGATGACGTCGAGGTCGGGGAAATGCGCCAGGGTCTGCATGCCGGTCGCCGCGTTGAACTTGTCGATCTGGTCGGTCGCACCGCTACGGTTGACGATGACCCCGCCGAGCCGGACGTCGTAGTTCTTCGACTTGGCCTTGATGGCGGCGACGATGCGGTTCATCGCGAAGATGCTGTCGAAGTCGTTGGCGGCGACGATGATGCCGCGGTCGGCGTGCTGCAGCGGCGCCGCGAAGCCGCCGCAGACCACGTCGCCGAGGACGTCGAAGATCACCACGTCGGTGTCTTCCAGAAGGTGGTGCTCCTTCAGCAGCTTCACCGTCTGGCCGACGACGTAGCCGCCGCAGCCGGTGCCGGCGGGCGGGCCGCCGGCCTCGACGCACATGACGCCGTTGTAGCCTTCGAAGACGAAATCCTCGGTGCGCAGCTCCTCCGAGTGGAAGTCGACCCCTTCCAGCACGTCGATGACGGTCGGGATCAGCGACTTGGTCAGGGTGAAGGTGCTGTCGTGCTTCGGGTCGCAGCCGATCTGCAGCACCCGCTTGCCGAGCTTGCTGAAGGCGACCGAGAGGTTGGAGCTGGTGGTGCTCTTGCCGATGCCGCCCTTGCCGTAGACGGAGAAGACCTTGGCGGTCCCGATGGTCAGGTTGGGGTCCAGGTGGACCTGCACGCTGCCGTCGCCATCCATGCGGGATGGCTGCGGGCGGCGGTGCAGCGCGGCGTGCGGCGTTTCGATTCTCATGCGGCCATCTCCACGCTGATTCCTTCGAGCCGGTCCTCCAGCTCCTCCCCCGCCTGGCGCAGCGCATCGAGCACGGACTGGTCCGGGGACCAGTATTTCCGGTCGTGCGCCTCGAGCAGGCGGTTGGCGATTTTGGCCGAGGCGGTCGGGTTGAGCGTCGCCAGGCGTTCCCGCATGGCGGCATCCAGCACGAAGGTCTCGGTCATCTGCTGGTAGACCCAGGGGGAGACTTCCCCGGTGGTCGCCGACCAGCCGAGGGTATTGCTGACCTGCGCCTCGATCTGCCGCACGCCCTCGTAGCCATGGGCCAGCATGCCCTCGTACCACTTGGGGTTCAGGGTCCGGGTGCGGGTTTCCAGCGAGACCTGCTCGGACAGCGTGCGGACGGTGCCGTCGCCGCGGGTCTGGTCGCCGATATAGACGGCGGCGCTGCTGCCGCGGGCCCGCTTCACCGCCCGGGTGATGCCGCCGAGGGTGTCGAAGTAGTGGTCGACGGTGGTGACGCCCAGCTCGACCGAATCGAGGTTCTGGTAGGTGATCTCGACGCTGGCGAGGACATGCGCCAGCACCGCGTCCCGGCGCACCGGCTTGCCGTCGGCGCCATAGGCGAAGCCCTTGCGCTTCTCGTAGGCGTCGGCCAGCTCGTCCTCGTCGTTCCAGGCGCCGCTGCCGACCAGCTCGTTGACATTGGCGCCATAGGCCCCGTCGGCATTGCCGAAGACGCGGAGCGCGGCCTGGGCCATGTCGCCGCCATGCGCGGCCTGGAAGGCCAGGGCGTGCTTGCGGATGAAGTTCTGCGCCAGCGGCTCGTCGGCCTCGGCGGCCAGCAGCGCCGCCTCGGCCAGCAGGCGGGTCTGCAGCGGCAGCAGGTCGCGGAAGATGCCCGAGAGGGTGACCACCACGTCGACCCGGGCGCGGCCCAGGGTCTCCAGCGGCACGAGCTGCGCGCCGCAGAGCCGGCCATAGGCATCGAAGCGCGGCGCCGCGCCCATCAGCCACAGCGCCTGGGCGATCGGGCCGCCCTCGGTCTTCAGGTTGTCGGTGCCCCAGAGCACCATCGCCACGGTCTCCGGCAGGCCGTGCCCATCGGCGGCATGGCGGGCCAGCAGGCGGTCGGCCTGGTGGGCGCCGTCCTTGATGGCGAAAGCGCTCGGCAGGCGGAAGGGATCGAAGCCATGCAGGTTGCGGCCGGTGGGCAGCACCTCCGTGGTGCGCAGCAGGTCGCCGCCGGGGGCGGGGCGGATGTAGCCGCCGTCCAGCGCATGGATCAGCGCCGGCAGCTCATGGTCCTTGGCCAGCAGGGCATCGAGGTGGGCGCGGCGCTCCGGCTCGGTGACGCCGGCGGCATCCAGCATCTCGGCGCGGTCATGCGCATTCGGCGGCTGGCCGATGACATGCAGCCCGTAGGGAATGAGCGTCGCCTCGAGCTCCATCAGCGCCGTGCCGAGGCGCTGCGCCTCGGCCTCGGCATCCGCCCAGGGCGGCGAGGCCGACGCGAGATCGACCGCCGCGGCCTGGGCCTGCACCATCTCGGCGAGCGAGGCGCGCTGGTCGGCATCGGTATCGGGCTCCAGCGCCCGCCAGCGGTCGAGCGAGGCCTTCAGGTCCAGCAGCCCGCGGTAGAGCCCGGCATGGGCCACCGGCGGGGTGAGGTAGCTGATGAGCGCGGCGCCGGCCCGGCGCTTGGCGATGGTGCCCTCGGAGGGGTTGTTGCTGGCGTAGAGGTAGAAATTCGGCAGGTCGGCGATCAGGCGGTCGGGCCAGCACTCGCCGGACATGCCGGCCTGCTTGCCCGGCATGAATTCCAGCGCGCCATGGGTGCCGAAGTGCAGCACCGCATGCGCGCCGAAGCTGTCGCGGATCCAGCGGTAGAAGGCGGTGAAGGCATGGGTCGGGGAGAAGCCGTGCTCGAACAGCAGCCGCATCGGGTCGCCCTCGAAGCCGAAGGCGGGCTGCACGCCGACCACCACGTTGCCGAAATCGGCGCCGAGGACGAAGATGCTGCTGCCGTCGGTCTGGATGCGGCCGGGCGCCGCGCCCCATTGCCGCTCGATCTCGGGCAGCCAGGACTGGTTGCGGACATGGTCGTCGCTGCCGACCTTGGCCAGCACGTTGGCGACGGTGCCGTGGCGGGCGGCATTGCCGACCAGCAGCCGGTCGCGCAGCGCGTCGACGCTGGCGGGCACCTCAACCTGGTAGCCGGCATCGCGCAGCACGCCCAGGGTGCGGTGCAGCGACTCGAAGACACCGAGATAGGCGGCGGTGCCGACGGCGCCGGCATTCGGCGGGAAGTTGAAGATGACCAGCGCCAGCTTGCGGGCCGCCCGCTCGGACCGCCGCAGCGTCACCAGCCGGGCGACCCGGCCCGCGAGCGCGGCGGCACGTTCCTCATGCACCACCATGTCGTGGCTGCAGTCGCGCGGGTTGGGCGTGCCGTCGGGCAGGATGCAGCGGGCGCAGCGATCCGCGGTGCCGGACCTGCCGCAGCGGCCGCCGAAGGTCATCGGCCAGACCCCGCCGTCGAGTTCCGGGATCGCCACCATGATGGTGGTCTCGACCGGCAGCAGGCCGCGCGTATCGGCCTGCCACTGCGCCATCGTCTGGAATTCGAGCGGATGCGCGGTGATGTAGGGCACGTCGAGCTGCGCCAGGATGGCCTCGGCGGCGCGGGCATCGTTGTAGGCGGGACCGCCGACCAGGGAGAAGCCGGTCAGCGAGACCACGGCATCGACCGTGGTGACGCCGTCGCGCAGGAAGAAATGCTCGATGGCCGGGCGGGCGTCGAGCCCGCTGGCGAAGGCCGGGATCACCTTCAGGCCGCGCGCCTCGATGGCGGCGATGACGCCGTCGTAGTGGCCGGCGTTGTTGGCCAGCACGTAGGACCGCAGGATCAGCAGCCCGACCGTGCCGTTGCGGCCATGGCCGGGCAGGTCCTCCAGCCGCTCGGTGATGCGGCCGGCAAGTCGCGGGTGATAGAGGCCGACATCCGGATATTCGACCGGCGCCGCCGCCTGGATGCGGCCGACCAATGCCTGGCGCGGCCCGGCGGCATAGCGGCCGACCAGCAGCCGGACCATGTTGGCGAGGTTCTCCTCGGAGCCGGCCAGCCAGTACTGCAGCGAGAGGAAATAGGCCCGCACATCCTGCGCCGTGCCGGGGATGAAGCGCAGCAGCCGCGGCAGCTGCCGCAGCATCTTCATCTGGTCCTTGCCGCTGTTCGGCACGCCGGGCTTCCTGCTGCCGCGCAGGCGCTTCAGCAGGCCCATCACGCCGGTGGCCTCGCCATCCATGCGGAATTTGCCGATGCGGGTGAGCTTCATCACCTCCCCGCCCGAGATCATGCCAAGCAGGGCATCGCAATGATCGCGGCGAGCGGCCAGCGCCGGCAGGACGGCGCGGATATGGTCGTCGAGGAAGAGCATCGCCGCGATGATGATGTCGCCGCGGGCGATATCGGCATGGCAGGCGGCGAGCGCCACCTCATCCGAGCTCCACTGATCCGCCGCATGGACCATGAGCTGCAGCCCGGGAAGTTCGCGCTGCAGCAGGGTGACGGCATTGGCGACGGCACCACTCAGGTGGCTGTCCATCGTCACCACCACCACCCGGATGGGCGTGGGCAGGGCACTAGCGGGCGAAGTGGGCTTTTGCATCATACAACGTCTCGATTGTTATGGTGCCGATGCCGCGTTCGGATGCGTAGCGTTCCGTATTCCGCCGGGCCTTGCCGCGGACGAAGAACGGGATTTTGCCCAACTCCTTCTCTGCTTCGGTGGCCCAGGTTGCGGGGCCTGCCACCACGACTGCTGTTGCCTGGCGTTCGGTGACGGCACCACCGAGATGGGAGGGCGCCGCCTCACCATGGAATTCGAAGTCCTCGCGGAACATGCCGAGCAGATGTTCCTCGAGCCCCATCATCAGCGGATGGACCCAGGTGTCGAAGAGCACGTTCGCGCCCTCGAAGCCCATCTGCGGCGAATAGCGCGCGGGATAGTCCTGCACGTGCACCGGCGACGAGATGACGGCGCAGGGGATGCCGAGCCGCTTGGCGATGTGGCGCTCCATCTGGGTGCCGAGGATCAGCTCGACCTGCAGCCCCTGGATGGCGGCCTCGACCTCAAGGTAGTCCTCGGTGACCAGCGCCTCGATGCCATGGGACTTCGCGGCGTCGCGGACGTCGCGGGCGTATTCGCGGCTGTAGGTGCCGAGGCCGACGATCGTGAAGCCGATCTCCTCGGCGGCCATGCGCGCGGCGGCGATGGCGTGGGAGGCATCGCCGAAGACGAAGACCCGCTTGCCCGTGAGGTAGTTGCTGTCGACCGAGCGGGCATACCAGGCGGCGCGCGAGGTCTCGGCGGCGAGGATCGGCGCGGCGTCGAGCCCGGCCAGCGCCGCGACCTCGGCGATGAACTCGCGCGTCGCGTTGCTGCCGATCGGGATGGTCTTCGTCGCCTTCTGGCCGAAGGTCCGGCCGAGCCAGGCGGCGGCCTGGCCGGCGATCTCGGGGTAGAGTACGACGTTGAAATCGGCCTCGCCGAGGCGGGTCAGGTCATGCGGCGTGGCGCCGAGCGGCGCGGCGACGTTGATGCGCACCCCCATGCGGCCGAGCAGCCCGGTGATCTCGGCCAGGTCGTCGCGGTGGCGGAAGCCGAGCGCGGTCGGCCCGAGGATGTTGCAGACCGGGCCAGGGCTGCGCCTGGTGCCGGGCGGTGGCGCATGCGGGCCGGCCAGCGCCCGGACCAGCTGGTAGAAGGTCTCGGCGGCGCCCCAGTTCTCCTTCTTCTGGTAGCTCGGCAGCTCCAGCGGGATGACCGGGATGGGCAGGGCCAAGGCCTTAGCGAGGCCGCCGGGGTCGTCCTGGATCAGCTCGGCGGTGCAGGAGGCGCCGACGATCATCGCCTGCGGGCGGAAGCGCTCGAAGGCCTCGCGCGCGGCATTCTTGAACAGCTCCGCGGTGTCGCCGCCGAGGTCGCGGGCCTGGAAGGTGGTGTAGGTGACCGGCGGGCGCTTGGCCCGCCGCTCGATCATGGTGAAGAGCAGGTCGGCATAAGTATCGCCCTGCGGCGCATGCAGGACGTAGTGCAGGCCTTCCATCGCGGTGGCGATGCGCATGGCGCCGACATGGGGCGGACCTTCATAGGTCCAGACCGCGAGCTGCATGGTGCTAGACCATCAGCCGGGTGCGGCGGACCAGCGGGCGGGCGAAGAGCTCCGCGAGGTCGCCGGCCTGGTCGTAGCCCTGGATCGGGGTGAAGACCAGCTCGATCGACCACTTCGTGGCGAAGCCCTCCGCCTCCAGCGGGTTGGCGAGGCCGAGGCCGCAGACCACGAGGTCGGGCCGCGCCTCGCGGCAGCGGTCGAGCTGGCGGTCGACGTGCTGGCCCTCGCTCAGCCTTGTGCCGGCGGGCAGCAGGGCGAGCTCCTCCGCCAGATGCTGGCGGTGCAGGTAGGGCGTGCCGACCTCGACCGGGACCATGCCGAGCTCGCGCGCCAGGAAGCGGGCGAGCGGGATCTCGAGCTGGCTGTCGGGGAAGAAGAAGATCCGCTTGCCGGCGAGCTGGTCGCGGTGGCGGGCGAGGGCCACCGCGGCACGGGCCTCGCCGGCGGCGGTGACGCTGCGGAACAGCGTGGGGTCGACGCCCCAGGCGGTGGCCGCGGCCTGCAGCCAGGCGGTGGTGCCCTCGGCCCCCAGCGGGAAGGGTGCGGCGAGGCGTTGCGCGCCGCGGGCCTCGAGCAGGCGGGCGGTCTCGGCCAGGAAGGGCTGGGCCAGCAGCATGCGGGTGTTGGGGCCGACGCCGGGCAGGTCCGCGGCGCGGCGCGGCGGCAGGAAGGTGACGGGGCCGATGCCGAGTGCCTCGAAGAGCCGGCGCAGCTGGTCCTCGACCACCTCGGCGAGCGCGCCCACGACCAGCAGGGACCGGGTGGCGGCGGGCCGCATCTCCGGCACCAGCGCGGCGAGGCAGGCGTCCTCGCCCTGGGTGAAGGTCGTCTCGATGCCGCTGCCGGAGTAGTTCAGCACGCGGACGCCGGGCGCATGGGTGACGTTCAGCCGCTGCGCCGCGCGGGAGAGGTCGAGCTTGATAACCTCCGACGGGCAGGAGCCGACGAGGAAGAGCAGCTTGATGTCGGGGCGACGGGAGAGCAGTTGCGCCACGACGCGGTCGAGCTCCTCATTCGCATCGGCGAGGCCGGCGAGGTCGCGCTCATCGATGATGGCGGTGGCGAAGCGCGGCTCGGCGAAGATCATCACGCCGGCGGCGGATTGCATCAGGTGGGCGCAGGTGCGGCTGCCGACGATGAGGAAGAAGGCGTCCTGGATCTTGCGGTGCAGCCAGATGATGCCGGTGAGGCCGCAGAAGACCTCGCGCTGCCCGCGCTCCCGCAGGACCGGGGCCTCGGCGCAGCCGATGTCCTTGGCCGGCGGGGCGAGCAGCGCCGCGCTCACTTGGAGAAGCCCAGGGCGCCGTGGTCGGTGCCGCGCCAGCCGGCCTCGTCGCGGCGGGCGGCGCGCAGCTTCATGATGAACTGCGTCGCGTTGACGACGTAGGAGGCATAGGCGGCGAGTGCCAGGAACATCAGGAAGCGGGCGTCGCCGAAGCCGGTCGCCAGCGCCAGCAGGTAGCCGGTGTGCAGCGCCAGCACCAGCATGCTGAAGACGTCCTCCCAGAAGAAGGCGCGGGCGAAGAGGTACTTGCCGAAGACCACCTTCTCCCAGATGCAGCCGGTGATCATGATGCCGTAGAGCAGCAGCGTCTTGACGACGATGGAGAGGGTGGCTTCCGCATAGCCCTCGCCGGTGGCGAGGTAGCGCAGCACCAGGCTGACGCTGATGAGGAAGACCAGGAATTGCAGCGGCGCGAGGATGCCCTGCACCAGGGTCCAGCCGGTGCCGTCCCGGCGGAGGCGTTCCTCCGGCGTGTACAGCGGCTGGCGGGAGCGATGCGCCTCCTCGGCGTGGCGGTGGCGGCCGGAGACCGTTCCCCAGGGGCTGCCATCGATGGAGTCGATAAGACGGGCCATGAAGCCATTTGTAAGCATTGCTTGACAACCCTCTGTCCAGAAGGTCCGCTGACGAACTGGCCTGTGGCGGTCGACCCCTGTCCCGCTGCATTTCCGAAGAAACGACCGCGTGTCATGGGCCTCTTTCCCGGCCAGCCTGCCTCCCGAAGCGTGACGCTCTCAGTGAACGGAAGGCTAAGGCGGCGCCCTTCAGGGTGTCAAGCGCGATTGACGTAAAGACAGATTGACAGCGATCTGGACCGGGTACGATAACCATCGGCGGGAGACAGCCGATGGCCACAATGGGACGAACCGCCCGTTCAATGGATCGCAGGGACCGCGCTGCGGCGCTCCCGGAGGGCGACACGGCCCTGCTCCAGCGACCGTCGCCGACCGCCTTCGAGGCCCGCATCCACAGCCCCGCCGCCTGGCTCGACCGTCCCGGGCTGGCCCGTCCCCTGGCCGTGCCGCCGCCGCCCGCCGGCTTCTCCGCGCGCCTCAGCGAGGCCGTCGCCGCCGCGGTGATCCCGCGCCTGCAGCTGGCCCATGCCGCCGCCGCCGAGTCCGTGCCGAACGCCGCCGACGTCACCGCGCTCAGCGCCCTGCTGCTGCGCCATGACGCGGCCGGCGCCAGCGCCTATCTCGAGGCGCTGCACCACGCCGGCACCAGCGCCGAGCATCTCTTCCTCGACCTGCTGGCGCCCGCCGCGCGGCTGCTGGGCCAGTTCTGGGCCGATGACGTCTGCGACTTCGCCACGGTGACCCTCGGCATGATGCAGCTGCGGCGGATGCAGCGCGACTTCGCGCCGCGCTTCCTGGCCGGCAGCCGGCCCCGCCTCGCGGCCGAGGCGCCGCGCGCGCTGATCGTCTCCGTCCCCGGCGAGCAGCATGTCTTCGGCCTCGACCTGGTGGCGGATTTCTTCCGCCGCGCCGGCTGGCAGGCGGATGTCTCGCCGCTGCGCTCGGCCGACGAGCTGGCCAGCATGGTGCGGCGGGAAAGCTATGCGGTGGTGGGGCTGTCGCTCGGCGACACCGACCGGATGGACGCGCTGGCGGCGACCATCCGCAAGCTGCGCCGGGCGTCACGCAACCGGTCGGTCGGGGTGATGGTCGGCGGCCCGGCCTTCATTGGCCATCCCGGCTACGTGGCGCTGGTCGGCGCCGATGCCACCGCGGCGGATGCAAGGCAGGCGCCGCTGCAGGCCGAGCGGCTGCTGCGCGTGCTGGCCCAGCATGACTGAGGGAGTGTCAGGCCTAGAAAAGGGAGGTATCAGGCCCTCTTCGATGAAGGAATATGCCACCCGTGCAGGCGTTCAAAGCCCCGAAGACATCGCTGGGCAATCTGGATGCGGAAGCCGCAGCGATCCTGATCTCCGCCGCGGCGGATATCGCCCTCATCATCGATGAGGCGGGCGTGATCCGGGATGCCGCCTTCAACAGCCAGGAGCTGGCCCTGGAGATGGAGGGCCAGGAGAGCTGGCTCGGCCGCCCCTGGGTGGACACGGTGGCCGAGGACAGCCGGCCGAAGGTGGAGGCCATGCTGCGCGACGTCGCCGCCCGGTCCCTGCCGCGCTGGCGCCACATCAACCAGGGTGCGCTGCGCGGCACCTCGGTGCCGATCCTCTTCTCCACCGTGCGGGTCGGCGACGGCGGCCGGGTGGTCGCCTTCGGCCGCGACCTGCGGCCGCTCTCGGCCCTGCAGCAGAGACTGGTCGAGGCGCAGCAGTCGATCGACCGGGACTACGCCCGGCTGCGCAACGCCGAGACCCGCTACCGCATGCTGTTCCAGCTCTGGACCGAGCCGGTGCTGATCCTGGAGGGCGCCTCGCAGAAGGTGCTGGAGGCGAACCGCGCGGCGGACGCGCTGCTCGGCCGCGGCGGCAAGCGCGGCACCGCGCGGGTCTTCCTCGAGATGTTCGCGCCCGAGGGCCAGGGGCCGATCGACCAGCTGATGGCCAGCGTCCGGGCCACCGGCCGGGCCGACGACGTGCGGGCGCGGCTGCTGGAGGATGGCCGCGAGGTGCTGATCTCCGCCACCCCCTTCCGCCAGGAGAACGCCAGCCTGGTGCTGGTGCGGCTGACCTATCCGCAGGGCGAGGCCGGGGCGATCGTGCTGCCCAAGGCCAAGTCGAAGCTGCTGAAGCTGATCGAGAGCGTGCCGGATGCCTTCGTCGTCACCGGCCAGGACGGCCGGGTGCTGACCGCCAATGCCGCCTTCCTCGAGATGACGCAGCTCGCCTCCGAGGAGCAGGCGGTGGGCGAGCAGCTCGAGCGCTGGCTGGGCCAGCCCGGCGTCGAGATGGAGGTGCTGACCGCCAACCTGCGCCAGCGCGGGCCGGTGCGGCTGTTTGCCACGACCATGCGGGGCGAGTTCGGCGCGACGGTCGATGTCGAGATCTCCGCGGTCTCGGTGATGAACGGCACCGGCCCCTGCTTCGGCTTCGCCATCCGCGACATCGGCACCCGCGTCGCCCCGCCGCCCCGCATCGGGGCCAAGGCGCCGCGCTCGGTCGAGCAGCTGACCGAGCTGATCGGCCAGGTCCCGCTGAAGGACCTCGTGCGCGAGGCGACCGACGTGATCGAGCGGCTCTGCATCGAGGCGGCCCTGGAGCTGACCGGGGACAACCGCGCCTCGGCCGCCGAGATGCTCGGGCTCAGCCGGCAGAGCCTCTACGTGAAGCTGCGGCGCTACGGGTTGGGCGACCTGCCCGCCGAGAACGGGGAGGCGGGATAGGCCATGGACCACGCGGCGCCCCGGCGACTGGAATTCGCGGCCTGCCTCGAGCTGCTGAAGCCGATCACCTGGTTCGCGCCGATGTGGGCCTTCTCCTGCGGGGTGGTCTCCTCGGGGTTGGGCGGCAACGGCCGCTGGACGCTGATCGTCGCCGGGCTGCTGCTGACCGGGCCGCTGGTCTGCGGCACCAGCCAGGCGATCAACGACTGGTACGACCGGCACGTGGACGCCATCAACGAGCCGAACCGGCCGATTCCCTCGGGGCGCATCCCCGGCAAGTGGGGCTTCTACATCGCCATCGGCTGGACCCTGCTGTCGCTGCTGGTGGCGACCTTGCTGGGGACCTGGGGCTTCCTCGCCACGGTGCTCGGCCTGGCGCTGGCCTGGGCCTATAGCGCGCCGCCGCTGCGGCTGAAGCAGAACGGCTGGTGGGGCAACACCGCCTGCGCCGCCTGCTACGAGGGCCTGCCCTGGATCACCGGCGCCGCGGTCATGAGCGCGATGGCCCCCGATGCGGCGGTGGTGCTGATGGCGGCGCTCTACAGCATCGGCGCGCATGGCATCATGACGCTGAACGACTTCAAGTCGGTCGAGGGCGACAGCCGCATGGGCATCGGCTCGCTGCCGGTGAAGCTCGGCGTGAACCGCGCGGCGCAGGTCGCCTGCGGGGTGATGGCGGCGCCGCAGGTGGTGGTGGTCGGGCTGCTGCTGGCCTGGGGCCGGCCCTGGTACGCCGGCGCCATCGCCGTGCTGCTCGCGGTGCAGCTCGTGCTGATGCAGAGGCTGCTGGCCGACCCGCGTGGCAAGGCGCCCTGGTACAACGGCACCGGCACCACGCTGTACGTGATGGGCATGCTGATCACCGCCTTCGCGCTGCGGCCAGTGGTGCTGCCATGAATGCCGGCGCCCCGCTCGGCTGGCTCGGCATCCTGCGGCTCGGGCTGGTGCAGACCGCGCTCGGCGCCATCGTCGTGCTGACCACCTCGGCGATCAACCGGGTGATGGTGGTCGAGCTCGGCCTGCCCGCCACCATTCCCGGGCTGCTGGTGGCGCTGCACTACGCGGTGCAGCTGATGCGGCCGGCGATGGGCTACGGCTCGGACCTCGGCGGGCGGCGGACGCCCTGGATCATCGGCGGCATGGCGGTGCTGGCGACGGGTGGCCTCGGCGCCGCGGTGGCGACCGGGCTGATGGCCGAGGCGCGCCTCGCCGGGCTGGCGCTGGCGATGCTCTCCTTCGTGCTGATCGGCCTCGGCGTCGGCGCCGCCGGCACCTCGCTGCTGGCGCTGCTGGCGACGCGGGTGGCGCCATCCCGGCGCCCGGCGGCGGCGACGGTGGTCTGGCTGATGATGATCTTCGGCTTCATCGTCACCACGGGCGTCGCCGGGCGCTTCCTCGACCCCTTCTCGCCGCTGCGGCTGGTGGCGGTGACCGGCACGGTCTCGGCGCTGGCCATGGTGGTGACGCTGCTGGCGGTGTGGCGGATGGAGGGGGCGCCGGCCGCCGCCCCCGCCGCGGCGCCGCGCGGCGGCTTCCGCGCCGCGCTCGGCGAGATCTGGGACGAGCCGCAGGCGCGGCAGTTCACCGTCTTCGTCTTCGTCTCCATGCTGGCCTACAGCGCGCAGGATTTGATCCTCGAGCCCTTCGGCGGCGTGGTCTTCGCACTCAGCCTGGGCGAGACCACGAAGCTGGCCTCGGCCCAGCATGGCGGCGTCTTCGCCGGCATGATCCTGGTGGCGCTGGCGGCGGGGCGGCTCGGCTCGCTGAAGGCCTGGGCGGTCGGCGGCTGCGCCGCCTCGGCGCTGGCGCTGTTCGCCCTGGCGGGCTCCGGCTTCGTCGGCCAGGGCTGGCCGCTGGCGGCCTCCTATGTCGCGCTGGGCCTGGCCAACGGCGCCTTCGCCGCGGCCGCCATCGCCACCATGATGCAGCTCGCCGGCCAGGGCCGCAGCGGGCGCGAGGGCATGCGCATGGGGCTCTGGGGCGCGGCGCAGGCCATCGCCTTCGGCCTCGGCGGGTTGGCCGGGTCGATGGCCAGCGATGTGGCACGCAGCCTCATCGCCGCGCCGGCCGCGGCCTATGGCGCGGTGTTCTTCGCCGAAGGCGCGCTCTTCGTCGTCTCCGGCCTGCTGGCGGCGCGCATCGGCCGGGCGCCGGCGCGGCGGCTGCCGCTCGGCACATTTGCCGCAACGCGCAACTGAGGGAGGGTGGCCATGGAGACCTTCGATGTCGTGGTGGTGGGCGGTGGCCCCTCGGGCGCGACCGCGGCGCATGACCTGGCGCGGCAAGGCCGGCGGGTGCTGCTGCTGGACAAGGCGGGCCGCATCAAGCCCTGCGGCGGCGCCATCCCGCCGCGGCTGGTGCGCGACTTCGACATCCCCGACAGCATCATCGTCGCCCGGGTGAATGCGGCGCGGATGATCTCGCCCACCGACAAGGAAGTGGACATGCCGATCGACGGCGGCTTCGTCGGCATGGTGGACCGCGAGCATTTCGACGAGTTCCTGCGCGCGCGTGCCGCCGAGTGCGGCGCGGTGCGGCGGACCGGCAGCTTCGAGCAGGTCGAGCGCGACCTGGACGGCACCGCCATCGTCGCCTTCACCGAGAAGGGCGGCACCCTGGTGCGCATCCGGGCGCGCAGCGTGATCGGCGCGGATGGCGCGAAATCCAAGGTGGCCAAGCAGGAAGTGCCGGCCGCGGCCCGCGTGCCCTGCGTCTTCGCCTACCACGAGATCATCGAATCCCCCGCCGATGGCGCCGGCAAGTTCGATGCGAAGCGCTGCGACGTCTTCTACCAGGGCAAGCATTCCCCGGATTTCTATTCCTGGATCTTCCCGCATGGCGACACGACCAGCATCGGCACGGGCTCGGCGCACAAGGGCTTCTCGCTGCGCGGCTCGGTCGGCGCGCTGCGGCAGGCGACGGGCCTCGAGGGCGCGCGGACCATCCGCCGCGAGGGCGCGCCGATCCCGATGAAGCCGGCGAAGCGCTGGGATAACGGGCGCGACGTGGTGCTCGCCGGCGATGCCTCCGGCGTGGTCGCCCCGGCCTCGGGCGAGGGCATCTACTACGCCATGCTCGGCGGCCGGCTGGCGGCGGAGGCGGCGGAGGCCTTCCTCGCCTCCGGCGATCCGGCGGCGCTGAAGCTGGCGCGGAAGCGCTTCATGAAGGCGCATGGCCGGGTCTTCTGGATCCTCGGGATCATGCAGTACTTCTGGTACTCCTCGGACAAGCGGCGCGAGAAATTCGTCGCCATCTGCGCTGACAAGGATGTCCAGCGCCTTACCTGGGAATCCTACATGAACAAGGAGCTGGTCCGGCGTGACCCGCTCGCCCATGTCAGGATTTTCTTCAAGGATCTCGCCCATCTTTTCGGCTTCGCCCGTGCGTGAAGGACCCCTGCCATGAGCCGCCTGCGGTCGCTTGATACCCCCACCGCGCCACGGCACGGCCGGGGCCATACCCTGCCGTTGAAGGTCGGCACCCGCGGTTCGCCTCTGGCGTTGTGGCAGACCCAGCACTTCCTCGGCATCATCAGCGGCTTCTGCCCGGTGCTGCGCGATGCGGAAGCCTTCGAGGAACATGTCATCAGCACCGAGGGCGACCGGGTGCAGGACAAGCGCCTCGCCGACATCGGCGGCAAGGGCCTGTTCGCCAAGGAGATCCACGAGGCGCTGCTGGACGGCCAGGTGGATTTCGCGGTCCACAGCCTGAAGGACCTCGAGACCGAGCTGCCGCCCGGCATCGTGCTGGCCTGCCTGCTGAAGCGGGAGGACCCCCGCGATGCCATCATCCTCGGCCCGGTCTGCGGCGCGCCCGACCGGCGCGACCCGCTCGCCTGCATCCCGCAGGGGGCGCTGATCGGCACCGCCTCGGTCCGCCGCCAGTCGCAGATCCTGGCCATGCGGCCGGACCTGCGCTGCGAGATCATCCGCGGCAACGTGCAGACCCGGCTCGGCAAGGTCCGCAACGGCGACTTCGCCGCCAGCTTCCTGGCGCTCGCCGGGCTGAAGCGCATGGGCCTGGAGCGGGAGGCCGGCCTGCTGCTGGACGCCGACGCCATGGTCCCGGCGGCCGGCCAGGGCATCGTCGGGGTCACCGTCCGCGCCACCGACGTCGAGCTGCACGAGCTGCTCGGCGCCATCGAGGACCGCGAGGCCCGCATCGTCGCCACCGCGGAGCGGGCGCTGCTCGGCGCGCTCGACGGCTCCTGCCGGACCCCGATCGGCGCCTTCGCCCGGCTGCGCCCGGATGGGACCATCAGCCTGACCGGGCTGCTGGCCCGGCCCGACGGCAGCTACCTGCTGCGCCACACCGCCGAGGGCGCCGCGGCCGATGCCGCGCGGCTCGGCCGCGAGCTGGGCGACCGGCTGCGGCGGGAGGCCCCGGCGGACATCCTGGCCTAGCGCCGCCCGTCCCGGCTCAGTGGTGCGAGCCCGGCGCCTGCACCGGGAAGGTCAGCTCCGCCCGGGTGCCGCTGCCCCCGGCCCCCGGCCCGCGGGAGAAGCTGCCGCGCAGCTGCGCCGCCATGCCCCGGAGCAGCCGTGTGCCAAGGCCGGTGCCCAGCGGCCGCGACCGTCCCGAGGACGCCTCCGGCTGGTCCTCGGCCGGGGTGCCGGTGCCGTCATCCTCGACGGTCAGGTGGAAGTCCTCGCCGGAGCGGCTGAAGCGGACCTGCACCTTGCCGGCCCGGTCGTCCGGGAAGGCGTATTTCAGCGCGTTGGTGACGCATTCGTTCAGCACCAGCCCGACCAGGATGGCCCGTTCGGAATTGAGCGGATGCGCCTCCGCCGTCGCATTCAGGGCGACCGGGCGCAGGCCCTCGGTGGCATGGGTCTCGCCGAGCTGGATCGACAGGCCCTCGACGAAGCCGCGGGTATCGACCAGCGTCGGGTCGTTCTCGTGGATGGCCCCCTGGGCCAGCAGCGTATGCACCCGGGCCAGGGCGCGGGCATGCTCGGCCGCCTCGCGCAGCCCGTCCTGCGCCGCGGGAGAGGGCGCCGCGCGGGCCCGCAGCAGCAGCAGGGCGACCAGGGACTGCAGGTCGTTCCTGGTCCGGTGGCGGAATTCCTGCAGCAGCAGCTGGCGCTGGGAATCGGTGCGCGCCAGATCCTCATGCGCGGCCCGGAGGCGCCGCAGCGTGGTGTGGAACCCGTCGATGAGCATGCTGATGCAGCCGGCGATCAGCAGGAACAGGGCCCAGGCCGCCGCGTCCTGCCGTTCCGGCAGCAGGGCGCCCTGGCCCGGCGCGAGGTGGAACCACAGGATGGCGGCGGCGGCGAAGAACGCTGCCAGCAGGCCGGAATTGCGGTCGAACAGCGTCGCGGTGACCAGCACCGCGAGGATCGGCATGAGGAAGATGTTGTGGTCCGGCAGGCCGCCCTGCAGCCCGGCCCGCAGGCCGAAGGCGGCGGCGACGATCAGCAGGGTCAGCAGGTAGCGAGCCCAGACCGGCAGGGACCTGGTCCCGCTGGTCAGCGTCATGAAGCTGGAGAATGAAAGCATCCCGCTGGGAACGACCGCAACCCCGTTACGGAGGCAGGAGCTGACTGCCTTGTGAACCGGCCGCCCCCTGGTCAAACCCACGCGGCGCGCCGCGGTGCATGGCCGCTGCGGCCGGACCCGGGTTGCGGGAGGTCGGCAATGGGCGGCGACGCTGCGGAGCGGGCCAAGCGGCTAGTCGGCCTCATGCGGCGTGGTCGCCGGCACCCGGTGCAGCGGGGCATTGGCGAAGCGGTCGCGCAGCTTGCGGACGCGGGCCCGGTGCTCCATCCAGCCCGGCACCAGGCGCGCGGCAATGACCAGGGCCAGGACGCCGCCCGCCGCGAGCCAGGCTAACTCAAAACTATTCAAGGAGGGTCTCCCGCTTCGACCACAGGCAATACCACAGGTAATGCCAGCTTGGTACAGAAGGGAGCGTGAGCCGGAGGCGCTGGAGCGGGCGGGGGGAATCGAACCCCCGACATTCAGCTTGGGAAGCTGACGTTCTACCTCTGAACTACGCCCGCACGCCGCGGCACAGTAGCCGGCCTGCCGCTCCGGCTCAAGCCCGCGCCTTGCGTCCGGCGCCGCGAACCCGCATGGTTGCGCCCGAGGAATTGCCAGGCCCGCGGTCCATCGCCGGGAGGGCCCTGCTTCATGAACCGTCGCGACCTGCTGCTGGGGGCCGGGGCCCTCGCCACCACCCCTGCCCTGCTGCCCAGCCCGGCCAAGGCCCAGGCGGACCGCGGCATGCTCCGCGTCGCCATGACCACCGGCGACATCCCGCTCACCACCGGCCAGCCCAGCCAGGGCGCCGAGGGCAACCGCTTCCTCGGCATCACCCTCTACGACCCCCTCATCGCCTGGGACCTTTCGAAGGCCGATGCGCCGCCGGCGCTGAAGCCTGCCCTCGCCCTCTCCTGGGCGGTCGATCCCGCCGATACCAGGCGCTGGACCTTCCAGCTCCGCCCCGGCGTCGCCTTCCACGACGGCAGCGCCTTCACCGCCGAGAGCGTCGCCTGGAACCTCGCCAAGCTGCTCGACCGCGACGCCCCGCAGTTCGACAGGCAGCAGGCCGCGCAGGGCAGCCTCTGGATCGGCAGCATCGCCCGATGGGCGGTGCGCGGCCCGCTGACGATCGAGATCGAGACCCGCACGCCGGACGCCGTGCTGCCCTTCTCGCTGGCCAATGTCTTCTTCTCCTCGCCCGCCCGGTGGGAGGCGCTGGGCCGCAGCTGGGAACGCTTCGCCGAGAAGCCCTCCGGCACCGGCCCCTACATCGCCGACCGCTTCATCCCCCGGCAGCGCCTGGAAGCCGTCCGCAACACCGCCTACTGGGACCCCGCCCGCATCCCGAAGCACGAGCGCCTGGCGCTGATCCCGATGCCGGATGCCCTGACCCGCACCGCCGCGCTGCTCTCGGGCCAGGTCGACCTCATCGAGGCCCCGCCGCCCGATGCCGCCGCCCGCATCCGCGCCGGCGGCGGCAGCGTCGTCACCAATGTCTATCCGCACAACTGGTGCTTCCACCTCAGCTTCGTCGAGGGCTCGCCCTTCCGCGACCTCCGCATCCGCAAGGCGGCCAACCTCGCCATCGACCGCGACGGCATCGTCGGCATGCTGGCCGGCATGGCCGCCCCCGCCGCCGGCATGGTGACCAAGGGCCACCCCTGGTTCGGCACACCCAGCTTCGAGATCAGGCACGACCCCGACCAGGCCCGCCGCCTGCTGGCCGAGGCCGGCTTCGGCCCGCGCAACCCGGTGAAGGTCAGGCTCATCATCTCCCCCAGCGGCTCCGGCCAGATGCAGCCGCTGCCGATGAACGAGGCGATCCAGCAGAACCTCCGCGCCGTCGGCATCGAGGTCGAGTTCGACGTGATGGACTGGGAGGCGCTGCGCGCCCGCCGCCGCGCCGGGGCCGAGGCGCCGGAGAACCGCGGCTGCCACGGCATCAACAATTCCTGGGCCTTCTGGGACCCCGACATCGGCCTGCTCGGCCCGGCCCAGAGCACCGACCGCCGCCCCGGCGGCTTCAACTGGGGCCACTTCATCGACCCGGAGGCCGATGCCCTGGCCATCAAGGCCCGCGCCACCTTCGACCCGGAGGCGCAGCGCCAGGTCCTCGCCGCGCTGCATGCCCGCATCGTCGACCAGGCCATGTGGCTCTGGGTGGTGCATGACGTGAACCCGCGCGGCCTCGCCCGCCGGGTGAAGGGCTTCGTCCAGGCGCAGAGCTGGTACCAGGACCTGACCCCCATCACCCTGGAGGGCTAATCCCGGCTTGACCCGGCCGGGGCAGCGTCGCTAACTGCGGCCGGGCCGTGGTTCCTGACCGCGGCTGGGCCGCGAGGCCCCCTCGCGATTTGTCCGGCCAGCTTGCGGCGAGGTGAAACATGCGCGCTAAATCGGCCGTCGAGGGCTAGCCCCCTCGCGCCCCGTCAAGGGTGCCGGACGCCATGCGTTTGCCAAGGTGCTCCATGTCCAAGTCCCTGCCCGATCGCCCGCTGCGCCCCGCCACCCTGCTGGTCCGCGGCGGCACCACCCGGACCAACCACGACGAGACCTCCGAGGCATTGTTCCTGACCTCGGGCTTCGTCTACGACAGCGCGGAACAGGCCGAGGCCACCTTCGCCGGCACCGCCACCCACTACCAGTACTCCCGCTTCGGCAACCCGACCGTCGCCATGCTCGAGGGCCGGCTGGCCGCGCTCGAAGGCGCCGAGGCCTGCCGCGTCACCGCGACCGGCATGGCCGCCGTCCATGCCGCGATGCTCTCCCACCTCAAGGCCGGCGACCGCGTCGTCGCCTCCCGCGCGCTGTTCGGGTCGTGCCACTGGATCGTCTCCACCCTGCTGCCGCGCTACGGCATCACCGGCGTCTTCGTCGACGGCGGCGACCTCGCGCAGTGGGAAGCGGCGCTGGCCGAGCCGACCGCCCTGGTGCTGCTCGAGACGCCCTCCAACCCCATGCTGCAGCTGGTGGACCTGCCCGCCGTCGCCGAGCTGGCGCACAAGGCCGGCGCCATCGTCGTGGTGGACAACGTCTTCGCCACCCCGCTGCTGCAGAAGCCGCTGACCTTGGGCGCCGACGTCGTCGTCTATTCCTGCACCAAGCACATGGACGGCCAGGGCCGGGTGCTGGGCGGCGCCATCCTCGGCACCAAGACATGGGTCGAGGAGACGCTGCAGCCCTTCATCCGCAACACCGGCCCCTCGATCTCCGCCTTCAATGCCTGGGTGATCCTGAAGGGGCTGGAGACGCTGCACCTCCGGGTCACCGCCATGGCCCGCAGCGCCGCCGCCATCGCCGAATTCCTCGGCGAGCGGGTGGAGGTCGCCCGCGCCCTCTACCCCTTCAGCGCCAGCCACCCGCAATACGCGCTGGCGCAGCGGCTGATGACCGGCGGCGGCACCGTCGTCACCTTCGACCTCGCCGGCGGCAAGGAGGCGGCCTTCCGCTTCTGCAACGCGTTGCGGGTCATCGATGTCTCGAACAACCTCGGCGATTCCAAAAGCCTGGTGACGCATCCCGCCACCACCACCCACATGCGCATCGGTGCCGAGGAGCGCGCCCGGCTCGGCATCACCGACGGCACCATCCGCCTCTCGGTCGGGCTCGAGGACGTGGCCGACCTGATCGAGGACCTGGCCGAGGCCCTCGATGCCGCGGGTGGCGCCGCGGTCGCCCGCGCCGCCGAATAGGCCGCCAGCGCGGCAGTAGCGCGCCGGGCCGGGGCCGTGGCAGGCTCCGGCCCGGACTTCCGGGAGGACGGCGGCATGGGCATCGCGACCGGCCGTGGCGCCGGCCTCCCCCCCCGCCTCCCCATGCAAGGGCTGACCCCGATGCCGAGCCCACCCGCCGACCCCGATCCGAACGCCGCCCGCCAGCCCGGCTACACCGCGGTGACGCGGGAGGTGCGCGTCTCCGTCCGCACCTTCTACCTCGCCGACCAGTCGGAGCCCGAGCGCAACCACTACGTCTGGGCCTACCGGGTCAGCATCGCCAACGAGGGGCGGCAGGCCGTGCAGCTGCTCAAGCGCACCTGGCTGATCACCGATGCCCAGGGGCGCACCCAGCGGGTGCACGGCGACGGCGTGGTCGGGGAGAGGCCGGTGCTCGATCCCGGCGAGAGCTTCGAGTACACCTCCGGCACGCCGCTCACCACGCCCTCCGGCTTCATGCGCGGCACCTACCACATGGTGCTGACCGATACCGGGGAAGGCTTCGACGCGGCGATCCCGACCTTCAGCCTCGACAGCCCGCACCAGCCGCACCAGCTGCACTGAGCCTGGCTACTCGCCGCCGGGCCCGGCCAGCTTGCGTTCGTAGTGCTTCGAGTATTTCGCGGTGATCAGGTCGGTCTTCACCACGATGCAGACATCCGTGGTGTTGAATTGCGGATCGAGCACCGCCCCGTCGCCGACGAAGCCGCCGAGCCGCAGGTAGCCCTTCACCAGCGGCGGCAGCGCATGCAGCACGCTGCGGATGTTCAGCCCGGCCGGGTCCTGCCGGTCCATCGCGACGTAGCGCTCCGGCAGGGCGCGCGGCCGCAGGTGCGGCGGCGCCAGGTGGTTGGCGTGGAGGTAGGTCAGCACCGGCGCCAGCGCCTCGAGGTCGGTGCCCGGCAGGCTGGCGCAGCCGAACATGACCGCGACCCGGTGGCGGGAGACATAGGCGGCGATCCCGCGCCAGAGCAACTGCAGGGTGCCGCGGGTGCGGTGGTCGGCATCGACGCAGGACCGGCCCAGCTCCAGGATCGGCGAGGGCAGCGCCATCAGCGGGCCGATGTCGTATTCCGCCGCCGAGTAGAAGCGGCCGACCGACTTGGCCGCTTCCCGCCGGATCAGCCGGTAGGTGCCGACCACGGCCTCCGGCCCCTCGCCCTGGTCGTGGTCGATGACCAGCAGGTGGTCGGCGACGCCGTCGAATTCGTCGCGGTCGCGGGCGGCGGCGCGGGTCTCGGCATCCGCATGGGCGCCCATCTCGTCGTAGAAGACGCGGTAGCGCAGCGCCTGGGCGGCATCGACCTCGGCCGCCGACTCCGCGATGCGAACCCCGAGGTTGCCGGCCCGGATCTCCCCGAAGCCGGCGTCCAGCCCCGGATGCGGCGCCGCGCTCATGTATCGCTGGGCCGCTTGCCTCGGCGGGGCGTGGCGGCGGGCTTGGCCTCGGGGAAGCGGCGGCCGAAGAGTTCGAGCCGGTGGTCGACGAGCTCGAAGCCCAGCCGCGCCGCGATCTCCTGCGCCAGGGCCTCGTGCCGGGCCTCGGCGAATTCGATGACCTTGCCGGTGTCGACGTCGATCAGGTGGTGGTGGTGGCCATGCTCGGTCGGCTCGTAACGGGCGCGGCCCCCGCCGAAGTCGTGCCGCTCGAGGATGCCCTTCTCCTCCAGCAGCCGGACCGTCCGGTAGACGGTGGCGATGGAGATGCGGCTGTCCTGCGCCACGGCGCGGCGGTACAGCTCCTCGACATCGGGATGATCGGCACTGTCGGACAGCACGCGGGCGATGAGCCGGCGCTGGCCGGTCATCTTCAGGCCGCGCTCGATGCACAGCCTTTCGATGCGCGAGATGCCCTCTCGGTCAACGGTAGCGGGCGTATCCATGCGGCTGGTGGTCTGCCCTTCCTGGCGGACGGCAGGGAAAGCCTGCCGCGCGCGTCCTCATCAGGAGGGCGACCATAGCCCGGCTGGACGGCCGCGACCATGCCAGACACGCCACCCCCCCGGGAACCGTCGGAGAACCGTCGGCGCGAGACCGCCCGACGGCCCCGGCAGCCCGGCCTCAGGGCGCCTTGACGGCCGTCGGGGCGGCGTCGCGCCGGCCGGCCCGCGGCGGACGGCCCCGCGGCTTGGTGCCGAGCCCGATCTTCTTGGCCAGGGACGACCGATGCTTGGCATAATTCGGCGCCACCATCGGATAATCCGAGCCGAGGCCCCAACGTTCCCGGTATTGCTCGGGGGTCAGGTTGTAGGAGGTCTGAAGATGCCGTTTCAGCATCTTGAGCTTCTTCCCGTCCTCGAGGCAGATCAGGTATTCGGGGGTGATCGATTTCTTCACCGGCACCGCAGGTTGTGGCCGATCCGGCTGCGCCTTGACCACCGGCAGTCCCACCGAGGCCAGGGTCCGGTAGACTTCTTGAATCAGGCTCGGCAGATCAGCCAGGGCCACCGAATTGTTGGACACGTGCGCGGCAACGATTTCGGCAGTCAGTCCCAGCAGCTCGCCAGAAGGGGTTTCTTCAGACATCCGGCTCGTCTTCCCATATGTAGTGTGGTTGCTATAGTGCCGTTCCCGGCCGTTTCGCAATGCGTTTTACGTGTTTGAAGGGCAAGAAACCTTGAGTTTTACCAGTCCGAAAGAACTGACCGGCGATCGGGAACTCGACATCACCGCCGAGACTTGCCCGATGACCTTCGTTCGTACCCGACTTGCGCTGGATCGTATGCCGATCGGGTCGACTCTGCTGCTGCGGCTGCGCGGCGACGAACCGCGCCGCAATATTCCGCAGACCGCGGCCGAACAGGGCCATGCGGTACTCGGCCAGCAGGAGCTGGGGGACGGCACGACCCTGCTGCTGCTCAGGAAGGGCTGAGATCCCGGCGCAGGACCAGCGCATCGCTGCCGTCGGCATAGTAACGATGGCGGCGGCCGACCTCGGCGAAGCCCGCCGCCCGATAGAGCGCCAGCGCCGCCGCGTTGCCGGCCGCGACCTCGAGGAACATCGCCGCGGCGCCCCGCAGCACCGCCCCCTGCAGGGCCCCGGCCAGCAGCGCGGCGCCGAGGCCGCGGCGGCGGGCCGCGGGCGCCACCGCCAGGGTCAGGATCTCCGCCTCGCCGCCCGCGGCGCGGGCCAGCACCAGCCCCGCCCCCGGCCGCCACAGGCCGAAGGCGCCGGGCATCTCCAGCATCAGCGCCATGGCCCCGGCGCCCCAGGCCTCGGCCGGCGGGAAGGCGGCGGCGTGCAGCGCCGCCAGGGCCGGCG
>NZ_JAUFPN010000194.1 GCF_030409335.1 Paeniroseomonas aquatica | reverse complement strand
GAGCCCGGCGGCGGCGCAGCGGGGCCTGCCCGCGCCGGTGCCGGCGGTGGCGCCCGCCGCGGCACCGCAGGTCATGCCGGGCATCGCCGCCCCGGCCGGATCCGACCCGGCCGCCGGCACCCGGCGGGTGTCCTACAGCCTGCGCCAGCTCGGGCTGCGCGCGCCGATGCAGCTGCGCGGCGTCTCGGACCTGCAGGGCGTGCTCTTCGGCGTGCGCGGCGACGAGGTGGTGACCGAGGCGCGGCTGGTGCTGCAGGGGGCGACCTCGCCGGCGCTGATCCCCGAGCTGAGCCAGATCGCGGTCACGCTGAACGAGCAGTTCGTCGGCGCCATCCAGCCGGAGCGGAACCGGCCCGCCTTCGGGCCGCTGGAATTCCCGGTGAACCCGGTCTTCTTCGCCGACAACAACCGGATGAACTTCCGCTTCTCCGGCCGCTACGCGGTGGAGTGCAACGACCCGCTCTCGGGCCTGCTCTGGTCGGTGATCTCGGATACCTCGACGCTGAGCCTGGTGCTGGAGAAGCTGCCGCTGGCCCGCGACCTGGCGCGGCTGCCGGAGCCCTTCTTCGACCCGCGCCTGCTGCGCGACCCGCTGACCCTGCCGGTCGTGCTGCCGGAGGCCGCCGGCAACGACGCGCTGCGGGCGGCGGCCATCGCCGCCTCCTGGTTCGCGGTGCAGGCGGACTACCGCGGGGCGAGCTTCCCGGTCTCGGCCGCGCCGCCGCCGCGCGGCCATGCCGTCGTCGTCGCCATCGGCCCGGACGGCATCCCCGGGCTGAGCCTGCCGCGCTTCGAGGGCCCGACCGTCGCCCTGCTGCCCAACCCCGGCGACCCCTCCGGCCTGCTGCTGGTGCTCGGCGGCCGCACCGGGGCGGAGGCCGTCGCCGCCGCCACCGCCGTGGCGGTGGGGCGGGAGGCGCTGGCCGGCGAGATCGCCCTGGTGCAGCCGCCGGACGTGCCGGCCCGGCAGCCCTACGACGCGCCGCGCTGGATCCGCAGCGACCGGCCGGTGAAGCTGGGCGAGCTGGTCGATCCCTCCGAGCTGCAGGTCTACGGCTATGCGCCCGGGCCGATCTCCGTCCCCTTCCGCACCGCGCCGGACCTCCTCACCTGGCGCAACCGGCCGCTGGAGGCGGAGATCCGGTTCCGCGCGCCGCCGGGGCCGATCGCCGACGTCGCGGTCTCGCGCCTCGACGCCACGGTCAACGACCTCTACCTCCGCAGCTTCCCGCTGCGGCGGGCGGATCCGGCCTGGCCGCTGTCGCTGGCCGGCCGCCTCTTCGGCGGCGCCGACCGGTCGGAGGGCCGTGCCGGCATCCCGCCCTGGATCGTCTTCGGCCAGAACGAGCTGCAGCTGCGCTTCGACATGCGGCCGCTGTCGCGCGGCGAATGCGCCGCGGTGCCGGGCGACATCCGCGCCAGCATCGACCCCGACAGCACCATCGACCTGTCCTCGGCGCATCGCTTCGCCACCCTGCCGAACCTGGCCCATTTCGCCGGCTCGGGCTTCCCCTTCACCCGGCTGGCCGACCTCTCGACCACCGCGGCGGTGCTGCCGGACCGGCCGAGCGCCGGCGAATTGTCGGCCTTCCTCGGTCTAGTCGGCCGGATGTCGGCGCTGGTCGGCTATCCCGCGACCGGGCTGCAGGTGATCCGGCCGCAGGGGCTGCAACAGGCGGCGGAGAAGGAGCTGATCGTCATCGGCGCGCTGGGCCGCAACCCGGCCCTGCCGCAGCTGCTGCAGAACGCGCCGCTGCAGCTCGAGGGCAACCGGCTCAGCGTGGCGCTGCCGGACGCGCTCGGCCGGTTCCGCCAGCTGTTTGACCGCCGCGGCCGCAGCGGCGAGGCCGAGCGCGCCTCCGCCCAGCTGGCCGCGCCGGGGGAGGGCCTGGGGGCGATCTTCGGCTTCGAATCGCCGCTGCGCGCCGGCCGGTCGGTGCTGGTGCTGACCGGCGCCACCCCGGCCGGGCTCGAGGAGATGGTGCAGGCGCTGGGCGACGCCGAGCAGCAGCCGCGCATCCAGGGCGACCTCGCGCTGCTGAGCGGCGGCCGGATCCAGGCCTTCACCCTCGGCGACAGCTACACGACCGGCAGCCTGCCGCCCTGGCTCTGGCCGCAGCTCTACCTGTCCTCCAGCCCGGCGGCGCTGCTCGGGACCCTGGCCCTGGCCGTCATCCTCCTGGCCGCGCCGCTGTACTGGACGCTGCGACGGCGGGCCGTGCAACGCCTGCGGGTGAGGACCCAGTGATGGCACGCCGCGCACGCCTGATCGCCGCCGCGCTGGGGCGCGCGGCCATGGGGGCGGCCCTCGGGGCCGCCCTGCCGCCGGCCGGGCAGGCCCAGCCGGCCCCGCCCCCTCCGGCCAGCGGCCAGGAGGCGGCGGTCGCCACCCTGATCGACCAGGCCAATTACTGGCGCCTGCAGAACCGGCCGGAGCTGGCGCTGCGGACGCTGGAGCGGGTGCTGGCCGTCGATCCCCGCAACGTCGACGCGCTGGCGGGGGCGGCGCAGTCGCAGGCGCAGCTCGGCAACCGGCCGGCGGCGGAGGGCTACCTCGCCCGCCTGCGGCAGGTGGCGCCGGGCGACCCGCGGCTGAGCGAGACCGACATCACCGTGCGCGCCGCGACGGTGGACCAGGGCGCGCTGGCCGAGGCCCGCCGGCTCGGCCAGGCCGGCCGCGCGGCCGAGGCGGCGCAGCGCTACCGGGAGCTGTTCCGCGGCGCCGCGCCCCCCGATGCCTATGCGCAGGAATACTACGCCACCCTGGCCGGCACCGAGCAGGGCTATGCGGAGGGGCGCGACGGCCTCGCCCGGCTGAGCCAGCGCGCCCCGGCCGATACCCGGCTGCAGCTCGCCCATGCCCAGGTGCTGACCTACCGGGACGCCACCCGCGGCGAGGGCATCGGCCGGCTGCGCCAGCTCGCCGCCAACCCCGAGGTGGCCGCCGCGGCCGCCGCCGCCTGGCGGCAGGCGCTGCTCTGGCAGGGGCCGAACCGCGCCCTGGAGCCGGAGCTGCAGGCCTTCCTGCAGCGCTTCCCGAACGACCAGCAGGTCGCGGCGAAGCTGGCCGAGGCGCAGAACCCGCCCGCCGGGGCGCCCGACGAGGGCGGCCTGTCCCGCATCCGGGGCTTCGAGCAGCTGAACGCCGGGCGGCTGCGCGAGGCGCAGCGGGAATTCGAGACCGCGGTCGGCCGCAACCCGGAGGACGCGGATGCGACGGGCGGGCTCGGCCTGGTGCGGCTGCGCGAGGGCCGCTTCGGCGAGGCGCGGACCCTGCTCGAGCGCGCGATCCGGCTGGCGCCGGACCGGCGCGGCCAATGGCAGCGGGCGCTGGATGGCGCCGCCTATGCGGCGGAGGTCGCGGCGGCGCGGAGCCAGCTGCAGGCCGGCAACCTGGAGGCGGCGGAGCCCCGCCTGCGCCGCGCCGCCAGCCGCGAGGGCGGCGACCGGGCGGATGCCGAAGCGCTGCTCGGCGACCTCGCGCTGCGGCGGGGCGACTTGGCCGGGGCGGAGGCGCGCTACCGCGCCGCGCTGGCCCGGCGGCCGAACCTCGGCGCGGCGGCCAGCGGCCTGTACGAGGTGCTGCAGCAGCAGGGCCGCTTCGCCGAGGCGGAGGCGCTGCAGCGCCAGGCCGGCAGCGCCCTGGCCGGCGGCGATGCCGGCGCCGGCCGGGCCAGCGCCGTCCGCGGCGAGGCGCAGCGGGCCGCCGATCCGGCGGCCGCCATCGCCCTGCTGCGGCAGGCGCAGCAGCTCGACCCTTCCAGCCCCTGGATCCGGCTCGACCTCGCCCGGCTGCTGGCCCGCCAGGGCCGCGGCGCGGAAGTCCGGGCGACGCTGGAAGGGCCTGGCCCGGGCGCGGGCAGCCCGGACCAGCTCCACGCCGCCGCCCTCTTCGCGGAGGAGGACAGCCGGCCGGAGGAGGCCGCCGTGCTGCTGGAGCGCATCCCGGTGCGGCTGCGCAACGCCGACATGAACCGGCTGCTGGCCCGGACCAGGGTGGCGGCCGAGGTGCAGCAGGCCATGGGCCTGTGGCGCCGCGGCCGGCGGGCCGAGGCCCGGGTGGCGCTGTTCGGCATCGCCGGGCGGTCCGACCCGAGCGGGGCCGGCGGCCAGCTCGCGGTGCGCGCGCTGGGCCAGCTGAACGACCCCGCGGGCGCCGCCGAGGCGGGGCGGACCGCCATGGCGGCCAATCCCCGCGCGGCCCCGGCCGCCAGGCTCGGCCTCGCCGGGGCGCTGCTGGCCGCGGGGGCGGAGCCGGAGGCCGTCCAGCTCGCCCGCTCGGTGGAGGGCCTGCCCAACCTGACCGGCGAAGAGCGGCGGCAGTCGGTGGCGCTGCAGTCCGGCCTCGCGGTGCGGGTCGCGGACCGGCTGAACGAGCAGGGCGACCAGGCCGCCGCCTATGACGCGCTGGCCCCGGTGCTGGCGCGGGACCCGGCGGACCCGAGCGCCAACCTGGCCCTGGCCCGGCTGTACCAGGGCGCCAGCCAGCCGCGGCAGGCCGCGCTGGTGGCGGAAGGCGTGCTGCAGGCCGACCCGCGCAGCCTGGATGCCCGCGTCGCCGCGGTGGATGCGGCGATCGCCGGCCGCGACTGGCAGCGGGCGGAGGCGCTGCTGGTGGAGGCCCGGGCGCTGCATCCGCACGAGCCGCGGGTGGCGCTGCTGGAGGCCCGGCTGGCCCGGGCCTCGGGCAACAGCGCCCGGGCGCTGCGGGCGCTGGAGGCGGCGGCGGCGCAGCCGCGCCGGGCGCAGCCGGGCGCCGGGCTGGCCGCCGCCGGGAGGCTGGCCGGCCCGGTCGAGGCCAACCCGTTCCGCCGGACGGCCGGGCCCGCCGCCGCCGGGCCGATCGCCCAGGGCAGCGATCCGCTCGCTGCCGAGATCCAGCGCGAACTGGCGGCGGTGCGGGAGGAGACGACGGCCCGGCTGCAGGGCGGCATGGGCTTCCGCACCCGGACCGGCACCGCCGGCCTCGACCGGCTGGAGGAATATTCGGCGCCGATGGAGGCCTCGGTCGGGGCCGGCCGCCTCGGCGGGCGCTTCACCGCGACGGTGACGCCGGTCAGCCTCTCGAGCGGCAAGCTGGAGGGCACCACGGCCGAGAGCCTGCGCAGCTTCGGCAGCAATGCCCTGGCGGTGCCGGCGGGCACGACCGGCATCTCCGCCGCCACCCGGGAGCGGCTGGCGCCGCGGCAGACCGAGGCGAGCGGCGTCGGCCTCGGCCTCGGCTATGCCCGCGGCGGCTTCGCCGCCGATGTCGGCACCACCCCGGTCGGCTTCCGCCAGCAGCATGTGCTCGGCGGCATCGAGCTGACGCCGGCGCTCTCCGGTACCCTGCGGCTGCGGCTGACCGGCGAGCAGCGGGCGGTGACCGACAGCCTGCTCTCCTGGTCCGGCCAGCGGGATTCGCTGTCGGGCCGCAGCTGGGGCGGCGTGGTCCGCACCGGTGGCCGGGCGCAGCTGGAATACGCGGCCGGGCCGGTGGGGCTCTACGCCGGCGGCGGCTACTACGGCTTCAGCGGCGAGAACACCGCCCGCAACAGCCGCATCGAGGCCGGCGCCGGCCTCACCTATGCCTTCTGGCGGGAGCCGGAGGACGAGCTGCAGGCCGGGCTCGACCTCGTCTACCTCAGCTACGACAACAACCAGCGGCTCTTCACCTTCGGCAACGGCGGCTATTTCAGCCCGCGGAGCTACGTCGCGCTCAACCTGCCGGTCGACTGGCGCGGCCGCAGCGGCAACCTCTCCTACCGGCTCGGCGGGACCATCGGCTACCAGAGCTACCGCGAGGATGCCGCCCGCTACTTCCCGCACGACCCCGCCGCGCAGGGGCAGCTCGAGGCCTCGCTCGGCGGCGACCCGACCGGCCGGTCGAGCCAGCCGGCGCGGTCGGAGACCGGCCTCACCGGCGGCATCCGCGGCGATCTCGAGTATTCGGTCACGCCGAACCTGCGCATCGGCGGCCTGCTGCGCTACGAGCGGACGGCGAATTGGAACGAGGCGCGCGGGCTGTTCTTCGCCCGCTACCGCTTCGACCAGTAGGGCCCCGGCACCGCCACGCGGCGCTAGGGGAAGTGCCGGGCCGCGCCTTCGCCCCGCAGCTGCGGGTTGTCAAAGACCGGGTCGCGCCAGCGCCGCAGCGCCTCGCCCAGGGCGCCGGCCAGGTCGCGCTTCTGCTCGTCGCCCAGCAGCTTGCCGATCTCGACCGCCCGGCCGCGCTGGCGCAGCACCAGCAGGGCGACGCGGCCCGGGCGTTCCTCCAGCCGCAGCTGCGCCCAGTAGGGGTCGATCCGCAGCTCCTCCCGGCGGCCCTGGAAGTCGGTGCGGCGGATGGTCAGGCGCTCCTCGGTGAGCACCAGGACCTCGACCGAGCGCAGGCTCCAGCGCCGGTGCAGCGTCAGCAGGCCCAGCACCAGCGCCGCTTCCAGCCCGGTGAAGCCGAGCACCGGCCAGGCGCCGAGCGCCAGGAACAGCAGCCCGATCGCCGCCGAGGCGACCAGCACGAAGCCGGCGACCAGGCGCATGCCGCGCGCATCGAGGCTGCGCGGCGGGGTGCAGATGGCTTCGAACAGGACAGGGTCGGGCTGGGCTGGCATGCTGCAGCAGGACATGGGATGGCGCTGCCATCCGTCCAGCCGCCCCCAGGTGAATCGCCGCCGATGCCCCGCCCCCCCGCCAGACCGAAGCCCCCCCTGCACGGCAGCGCCCTGGCCTCCCGCCGGGCGCGGCGGATGTCGGCTGCCCAGGCCGGCGAATTCCTGCGGGCGCTGGCCATGCACAACCCGACGCCGGAGACGGAGCTGCTCTACGGCACCCCCTTCACCCTGCTGGTCGCGGTGGTGCTCTCGGCCCAGACCACCGATGCGGCGGTGAACAAATGCACCCCCGCCCTCTTCGCCGCGGCGCCCGGCCCGGCCGAGATGGCGGCGCTGGGGCCGGAGGGCATCGCCCCCTACATCCGCCGGATCGGGCTCTGGCAGGGCAAGGCGAAGAATGTCGCGGCGCTGTCGCGGATCCTGGTCGAGCAGCATGGCGGGGTGGTGCCGTCCGACCGGGCGGCGCTCGAGGCACTGCCGGGCGTCGGCCGCAAGACCGCCAATGTCGTGCTGAACGTGGCCTTCGGCGAGAACACCATGGCGGTGGACACGCACATATTCCGGCTCGGCAACCGCACCGGCCTCGCACCCGGCAAGACCCCGCGGGAGGTGGAGGACGGGCTGGTGAAGCGCTGCCCGCCGGAGCTGCTGCGGGACGCGCACCACTGGCTGATCCTGCACGGGCGCTACGTCTGCAAGGCGCGCCAGCCGGAATGCTGGCGCTGCCCGGCGGCAAGCCACTGCAACTACGGCGATAAGGTCCCGGCCCCGGGCTGACATCATTCGGTTCCCGACCCGGCTCCGGGAACTGCCGGAGGCAGGGCCGCGTTATCCTGGCGCAATCGATCCGAAGGCACCGGCCCGCCGTTCCGGCGGTCCCCCGCCCGGCTCGTCCGCCGGCGATCCTCGCAGGCGGCTCCACGGCGACCGCAGTTGAAGGGACCCCGTATGTCCGATGCCCTCCCGGGCACCGCCGCTGCCAGCTTGGTCCCAGGCCAGGCAGTCGCGCGCCCGCTCCCGTCGATGCTGCTCTGCCTGTCCCACCTGCGCTGGGACTTCGTCTTCCAGCGGCCGCAGCACCTGCTGACGCGGGCGGCGCGAACCTATGCCGTGGTCTTCTTCGAGGAGCCGATCTTCCATCCCGGCATCGCCCCGCGGCTGGACCGGCGGCAGACGCCGGAAGGGGTGACGGTCGCCGTGCCCCTGCTGCCCGAGGGCATGCCCGCCGGGGCGGCGGTCGCGGCGCAGCGGCAGCTGCTGGACGAGTTGCTGGCCGAGTCGGCCGCGGCCTCGCTGATCGCCTGGTTCTATACGCCGATGGCGCTGGAATTCGCCGGGCACCTGGCGCCGGCGGTGACCGTCTACGACTGCATGGACGAGCTCTCGGCCTTCCGCGGCGCGCCGCCGCGGATGCTGACCCTGGAGCAGGAGCTGATCTCCCGCGCCGACCTGGTCTTCACCGGCGGCCGCAGCCTGTACGAGGCCAAGCGGAACCGCCATCCGCGGGTGTCCTGCTTCCCCTCCTCGATCGATACCTCGCATTTCGCCGCCGCCCGCCAGGGCGCCGACGACCCGGCGGACCAGGCGGGCATCCCGCATCCGCGCATCGGCTTCTTCGGGGTGATCGACGAGCGGATGGATGCCGGGCTGGTCGGCGCCCTGGCCGCCGCCCGGCCGGACTGGTCCTTCGTGATGATCGGCCCGGTGGTGAAGATCGATCCCGCGGACCTGCCGCGGCTGCCGAACGTCCACTGGCTGGGCGGGCGCAGCTACCCGGAGCTGCCGCGCTACCTCGCGGGCTGGAACGCCGGCTTCATGCCCTTCGCGCTGAACGAGAGCACCAAGTTCATCAGCCCGACCAAGACGCCTGAATTCCTGGCGGCCGGCCTGCCGGTGGTTTCCACGGCGATCACCGACGTGGTGCGCGACTGGGGGCCGAAGGCCGACGGCGGACCTGGGCTGGTCGAGATCGCGGCCGAGCCGGTGGCCTTCGCCGCCGCCCTGCAGCGGGTGCTGGAGCAGGCCGGCGCGCCCTGGCTGAAGCAGGTCGATCGCCGGCTGGCGCAGATCTCCTGGGACCAGACCTGGGCCGAGATGGACGGCCAGATCGAGGCCGCGCTGCGGGCCGCGACGCGCCAGAAATCCGGCGCGGATACCACCACGATGCGGAGGGCGGGCCATGTTTGACTGGCTTATCGTTGGCGCCGGCTTCGCCGGCAGCGTACTGGCCGAACGGCTGGCGAGCGTGCGGGGCGAGAAGGTGCTGGTCATCGACCGGCGGCCGCATATCGGCGGCAATGCCTATGATCACCTGGACGAGGCCGGGCTGCTGATCCACCGCTACGGCCCGCACATCTTCCACACCAATTCGAAGCAGGTCTTCGACCACCTCTCGCGCTTCACCGGCTGGCGGCCCTACGAGCACCGCGTGCTCGCCGAGGTCACCAAGCCCGGCACCGATGAGACGGTGCGGGTGCCGATGCCGATCAACCTCGACACCATCAACCGGCTGTATGACCTGTCGCTGGACCAGGACGAGGTCGAGGGCTGGCTGGCCGCGCGGGCGGAGCAGGTGCCGACGATCCGGACCTCGGAGGATGTCGTCGTCTCCAAGGTCGGGCGCGAGCTCTACGAGAAGTTCTTCCGCGGCTATACCCGCAAGCAATGGGCGCTCGACCCGTCCGAGCTGGACAAGTCGGTGACGGCGCGGGTGCCGACCCGGACGAATACCGACGACCGCTACTTCACCGATACCTTCCAGGCAATGCCGGCCGATGGCTATACCAAGATGTTCGAGAAGATGCTGTCGCATCCGAACATCACCATCCGCACCGGCGTGGACTATGCCGAGGTGCGCGACAGCATCCCGCACAAGCGGGTGATTTGGACCGGGCCGGTCGACGAGTATTTCGGCTTCCGCTACGGCAAGCTGCCCTACCGCTCGCTCCGCTTCGAGCACAGCATACTGGACCAGGCCGAGTACCAGCCGGTCGGGACGGTGAACTACCCCGCCGAGGAGGTGCCCTATACCCGCATCAGCGAGTACAAGCACCTGACCGGGCAGGTCCATCCGAAGACCAGCATCACCGCGGAATTCCCGAGCGCCGAGGGCGATCCCTACTACCCGATCCCCCGGCCGGAGAACCAGGCGCTGTACAAGCGCTACGAGGCCCTGGCCGATGCGGCGCAGGATGTCTGGTTCGTCGGCCGGCTGGCGACCTACCGCTACTACAACATGGACCAGATCGTCGGGCAGGCGCTGGCGACCTTCACGAAGATCGACGCCAGCCTACCGCCGGAAGCGGCGAACGACGACGCCGAGGCGCTGCGCCGCGCCGCCGCGGGGGACTAGCCCGCCACGGTGAAGATGCGGCCGCAGGCGGCGGCCGGGCCAGGGTCCAGGCCCAGCCCCGCCAGGCAGGCCCAGACGCCGACCGAGGCGGAATCGAGCACGGGGATGCCCAGCTCGGCTTCCATCGCCGGCACGGCAAGCCAGCCCGGCAGGTTGGTGCTCCAGATCAGCACGGCCTCGGCGCCGGGCGCGAGGATCCGGACCAGCGCTGCGAGCCGCCCGGGCGGCACCGCGCCGGCCGCGCGGTTGTCGCCGATGCCGAGCCCGCGGGTCGCGATCGTCTCCACCGCGAAGCCGCGGCCATGCGCCGCCGCATCCGCGGCGCTGCCCTGGGCCAGGATGCCGATGCGGCGGATGCCGAGGCGGGCCAGCAGGGTCGCGGTTGCCAGCGCCGTCGTCGTGGCGGGGCAACCCGCGGCTTCCGCCATGACCGCGGCGAGGGCCCTGTCGGTCGCCAGCCCGAGCGCGGCGCCCTTCGAGCCGTTCCAGCAGACCACCTCGGCGCCGGCATGGCCGAGCAGCCGCGCCGCCTCGCGGTAGCTCGGCAGGTCGTAGCCGTCGGCCGGCTGGCCGAGGCCCTGGCCCCAGTAGGGGATGCGGGCGACGCAGGAATCGACCTGCGGGAAGGCCGGCATGATCGCCGCCAGGGCACGCTCCACGGTGCGGTTCGAGGAGGGCAGGATGGTGCCGATGACGCGGCGGGGCTTCGATGGCGCTGTCATGGCACGGTCAGCACCCCGACCGTGGCGCCGGCCATGCAGCAGGCGATGCTGGCGGCGACCAGGCTCGGCAGGCCGAGGCGGATGATCTCGGCCCGGCGCTCCGGGCACATCGCCGCCATGCCGGTCACCATGATCCCGACCGAGGCGAAATTGGTGAAGCCGCAGAGCGCATAGGTGAGGATGATGCGGGACCGCTCCGCCAGCCCGGCGCCGCCGCTGGCCGCCAGCTGCAGGTAGCTGACGAACTCGTTCACCACGACCTTCACGCCGAGGCTCCGGGCGACCGTCGCGCAGTCCTCGACGGGGACGCCCATGGCGAAGGCCAGCGGCCAGAAGACCCAGCCGACCACCTGCTGCAGGGTCAGGCCGCCCAGCGGCTCCAGCATGCCGTTCAGCAGCGCCACCAGCGCGACGAAGACCACCAGCGCCGCCATGATGCCGAACAGCAGCTGCAGCCCGTCGGCGGTGCCGCGGACGATGGCGTCCATGGTGCTGTCGTAGATGCGTGGGGCTTCGACCGCCGGCGTGTCCTGCGGCGTCTCCCGCTCGGGCCGCATCAGCAGGGCGGCGAGGATGGCACCGGGGGCCGAGACCAGGCTGGCGGTGAGCAATTGGCCGGCGGCATCGGGGACCACCGGGGCGATCATCGTGGCATAGACCACCAGCATGTTGCCGCTGATGGTCGCCAGCCCGGCCACCATCGCGACGAACAGCTCGGCCCGGGTCAGCGTCGCCAGCCAGGGGCGGATCAGCAGCGGCGCCTCCACCATGCCGACGAAGACATTGGCGGCGACCGAGAGGTTGCAGGCGCCGGAAAGGCCGAACAGCCGGCGCAGGCCACGGGCCAGCACATCCACCACCAGCGGCATCACCCGCCAGTGGTACAGCACGGCCGAGAGCGCCCCGACCAGCAGCACCAGCGGCAGCGCCTGGAAGAACAGGATGAAGCTGCCGCCCGGGGTGAGCTCGGCATAGGGCAGCGGGCCGCCGCCGAGGTAGCCGAAGACCAGGGTGGTGCCGGCGCGGGTGGCGGTGGCCAGGGCATTGACCGCATTCCCCACCAGGGCGAAGCCGGCCCGCAGCGGCGGGACATGCAGCAGCGCCGCGGCGATCAGCAGCTGCCCGCCGAGACCGGCGACCACCACCCGGGCACGGACGCCCCGGCGGAAGCCGCCGCAGGCCCAGGCCAGCAAACACAGCAGCGGCAGCCCGGCCAGGGCCTGGAGTTGCAGCAGGCTCATGGCGTGGCGGTCACTGGGCGGCGGCCTTCATCGGGGAGGGCGGGTCCATCTCCACCGCCTCGATCCGCGCCCCGGCGGCGGTGATCTTCTGCGCGGTGATCTCGATCTGCTGCACGTCCTGCTGCATCTCGGCGAAGTGGCGCTTGAGGTTGGCGACGCGGCGGTCCAGCCGGCCGGTCTCCTCCGCCAGCCTCGAGACCTCGAGGCGGAGGTGCTGCGCCTCGGCCCGCAGCCGGACGTCGCGCATCAAGGCGCGCATCGCCCCCAGCACCGCCCAGAGCGTGCCGGGCGAGACGAGGTAGACACCGCGGCGCGCGGCCTCCTGCACCAGCCCGCCATGCACCGCATGCAGGTCGGCGTGCAGCGCTTCGGAGGGGAGGAAGATCAGCGCCCCCTCGGCGGTCTCGCCGGGGCGGATGTATTTTGTCGCGACGTCGTCGACATGCCGGCGGATGTCGGTCGCCAGCCGGCGCTGGGCCAGGGCGCGGGCGGCGTCGTCCGGCGCGGCGCGCAGCGCCTGCCAGGCCTCGAGCGGGAATTTGCTGTCGATGGCGATCGGCCCGGGCGGGAAGGGCAGGCGGATCAGCGCGTCGCAGCGGACCCCGCTGGCGAGGGTGTACTGCCAGGCCCAGCCATCCGCCGGCAGCCGGTCCGCCAGCATGTCCCGCAGTTGCACCTCGCCGAAGGCGCCGCGCGACTGCTTGTTGCCGAGAATGCCCGAGAGCGTCGTCACCTGGGTGCCCAGCGCCTCGATATTCGCGCGGGCGGCATCGATGACGGCCAGGCGTTCATGGATGCGGCGGGCGCTGTCCTGGGTGCGGTCGGCGCTCTCGGCGAGACTCCGGGCGAGGCGCTCGTTCTGCGCCGCCACGGCGCCGTCGAGCCGCTGGGAGAGCGCGTCCATCCGGTCGGCCAGCAGCGCCACGCCGTCGTTGCCGCGAGGCCGGAAGGCCAGCACCACCAGCATGCCGGCCAGCGCGGCCGCCACCGGCACCAGAACCGGCAAGATCCACTCCGGCACGCCGCATCCCCCGAGTCGCAGGCGGGCAGCCTTGCATGTCCGGGCCTCCGGCCGCGAGCCTCAGGGCGCCCGCAGGTTCTCCCGCAGGGTGCGGCCGGCGTATTCGCGGCGGAACAGGCCGCGGCGTTGCAGCTCGGGCACGACCAGGCGGCCGAATTCCTCGAACATCAGCGGCGAGACGGTCGGCGAGAGCACGAAGCCGTCGCAGCCGCCGGCGCGGAACAGGTCCTCCATATGATCGGCGACCATGGCGGCGGTGCCGACGACCAGGCCGCGCGGCCGGCTGGCGGCCTCGGCGAAGCTGATGCCCTCGGCCTTCATGAGCTGGAGCACGCGGTCCTCGGTCCCCTGGATTCCCTGGTGGCCCTGGGCGGCGGAGAGCGCCTCCGGCGTGCGGTGCTGGCTGAGGTCGGCGCCGAGCATGGTGGAATTGGTGGCCAGCGTCAGCTCCGGGTTGATCAGGGACTGCAGGTGGGCGGCCTTCTCCCGGGCGATGGACGCGGTCTCGCCCAGCACCACCGAGAGCGCGGGCAGGATGGCGCACTCCTCCGGTGCGCGGCCGGCGGCGGCGACGCGGGCCTTCATGTCGGCATAGAAGGCCAGTGTCTCCGCCCGGCCGTGCGAGGCGCAGAAGACCGCCTCCGCCCAGCGCGCGGCGAAGGCGCGGCCGCGCGGGGAGGCGCCGGCCTGGAGGAAGACCGGCCGGGTCTGCGGGCTGCGCGGCATCGCCAGCGGGCCGCGGGTGGTGACGTATTGCCCGGCGTAGTCGGCGTAGCGGATGCGGTCGGGATCGGCGAAGCGGCCTGCCGCGGCATCCAGCACCAGCGCATCGGGCTCCCATCCCTCCCAGAGGGCGCAGCAGGCCTCCAGCATCTCATCCGCCTGATCGTAGCGCTGGTCCTTGGGCGGCAGGGTCATGCCGAAGTTGCGCGCCTCGAATTCGGTGGCGGAGGTGACGACGTTCCAGCAGGCGCGGCCGCCGCTGAGGTGGTCGAGCGTCGAGAGCATCCGCGCCAGCAGGTAGGGCGGGTGGAAGGTGGTCGAGAGCGTGGCGCCGAGGCCGAGGTGGCGGGTGACGCGGGCCATCAGCGGCAGCACCAGCATCGGGTCGAGGTAGCTGATCTGCCCGCCCAGCTCGACATAGGGGCGGAAGCTGCCGCGGTGGATGTCCGCGATGCCGAAGGCGTCGGCGTAGAAGCAGCCGTCGAAGCGGGCGGCTTCCAGCACCCGGGCGATGTGCTCGTAGCGGGCGGGGTCGAGGATGTTCTGCAGGTCGGCGCCGGGATGGCGCCAGCCGCCGGCATGGTTGGCGGTGGGGCCGGTCTTCAGGTAGGCGACCAGGTTCATCCGGCGGGGCATGGCACTACTCCTTCGGGCCCTGTGCCTGCCCGGGCGGATGGCGTCGTCCCGGATCGGCGTCCTGCGGCCGGAGTGTGGGCGGGGCGCCGCCGGCCGTCGAGGGCCGGGCCGCCGGGCCCGGCTTGCTCCCGCCCGGGCGAGCCGCCATCTTCGACTTTGATGGCATCCAGGGAGAAAGTGGTGGCGACGACTGCAGGGCATGACGGCGCCGGCCCGGACGCCTCGCTGCGGCATGCGGCGCGGCTCGGGCGGCTGGCCGAGCTGGCGGTGCGCGTGGGCCTCGGCCTGACCCCGGGGCAGGAGCTGGTGATGACCGCACCGGTGGAGGCGCTGCCGCTGGCGCGGCTGATCACCGAGCAGGCCTACCGGGCCGGCGCCAGCCTGGTCACCACCATCCTGGGCGACGACCAGTCGACGCTGGCGCGCTTCCGCCATGCCCCGGAGGCCAGCTTCGATGCCGCCCCCGCCTGGCTGTACGACGGCATGGCGCAGGCCTTCCGCGACGGCGCGGCCCGGCTGGCCATCGTCGGCGACGATCCCACGCTGCTGGCCGGGCAGGACCCGGCGAAGGTGGCGCGGGCCAACCGGGCGCGGTCGCTGGCCTATCGGCCGGCGCTGGAGCTGATCACCGCCACCGCCATCAACTGGACCCTGGTCGCCCATGCGACGCCGGCCTGGGCCCGCTGCATGTTCCCCGACCTCGACGAGGCGGCGGCGGTGGCCCGCTTGTGGGACGCCATCTTCGCCGCCTCCCGGGTCGACGAACCGGACCCGGTGGAGGCCTGGGCGCAGCACAATGCCCGGCTGATGGCCAAGCGGCGGATGCTGAACGAGCGGCGCTACGCCGCGCTGCACTTCCGTGGCCCGGGCACCGACCTGCGGGTCGGCCTGGCCGATGGCCATGCCTGGATGGGCGGGCTCTCGACCGCGAAGAACGGCATCACCGGCAACCCGAACATCCCGACCGAGGAGGTCTTCACCACGCCCCACTGCCTGCGGGTCGAGGGCGTGGTCGCGGCCAGCAAGCCGCTGGCCTACCAGGGCACGCTGATCCGCGACATCCGGGTGCGGTTCGAGGCGGGGCGGATCACCGAGGCCGCGGCCAGCGCCGGCCAGCCGGTGCTGGAGCGGATGATCGGCACCGACGACGGCGCCCGCCGCCTGGGCGAGGTGGCGCTGGTGCCGCATTCCAACCCGATCTCGCAGAGCGGGCTGCTGTTCTACAACACGCTGTTCGACGAGAATGCCGCCAGCCACATCGCGCTCGGCCAGGCCTATTCGAAATGCTTCGTCGATCCCGGGCTGGAGGCGGCCCAGCTGGCCGAACGCGGCGCCAATCGCAGCCTGATCCACGTGGACTGGATGATCGGCTCGGGCGAGACCGAGGTCGACGGGCTGGACGCGGCGGGCCAGGCCGAGCCGCTGATGCGCCGGGGCGAGTGGGTGCGGTAGCGGCGCGCCCGGGGCCGCGCGGATGATCGGGTCCGGGGTGGCGCTGCAGAGCTTCGTGCTGGCCTTCTCCGCGCTCTTCTCCATCGTCAACCCGATCGGCGCCTCGCTCATCTTCAGCCAGGTGACGGCGGAGCGGACGCATGCGGCGCGGGTGGCGCTGGCCCGCCGCATCGGCTGCTACGCGGCGCTGGTGATGCTGGGCTCGCTGTGGTTCGGCGCCTACCTGCTTGAGTTCTTCGGCGTCAGCCTGGCGGCGCTCCGCATCGCCGGCGGGCTGGTCGTGGCGACCCGGGCCTGGAGCCTGCTCTCGGCGCCGGAGCATATCGAGGCGCGCAAGCAGGAGCAGGCCGAGGGGGCCGAGGGCGAGGAGGATGTCGCCTTCTTCCCGCTCACCATGCCCTTCACCACCGGGCCCGGGACCATATCGGTGGCGATCGCCCTCGGGGCCAACCGGCCTGCGGGGGGAATCACGGCGATCCTGCCCTTCTTCGCCGGCATCTCGGCCGCCGCCATCCTCGTGGCGGCGGCGGTCTGGCTGGCCTATGCCTCGGCGGACCGGCTGACGGGGCTGCTGGGGGAGGCGCGCGCCCGCGTCGTCACCCGGCTGGCCGCCTTCCTCATGCTCTGCGTCGGCACCCAGATCACCCTGAGCGGCGTGACCGACGTGCTCGGGTCCCTGCTGGCAGCGAACCGGTAAGGGAATCGGCGCAGTCCGGGATCGGGCCTTGGCCGCCGCGCCGGGCGGGCCGGCCTCGCCGAAGGGAAGATGTGTCGATGCGCCTGGGACCGCCCTGGACTCCGAAGCTGATCGTGGCGCGGCGGCGGACCGCCATGGCCGCCCCCCTGGCCTCCCCCCTGGCCTGCCTGCTGCTCGGCATGGCGCTGCTGGCGGGCTGCAGCCCGCGGGTCGTGGGGCTCGGTGCGCCGGTCACCACGCCGGCGATCGGGGCGGGGCATCTCCGCACGGCCGACGGCCTTCGCCTGGCGCTGCACGAATGGCAGCCGGACGGCCCGCCCCGGGCGCAGCTGCTGGCGCTGCACGGGCTGAACGACCACGCCGCCAATTTCATCGCCGAAAGCGCCCCGCCGCTGCGCGCGGGCGGGCTGCGCCTCCTCGCCTACGACCAGCGCGGCCATGCGGGCAATCCGCACCGGGGGATCTGGGCCGGCCCCGAGGCCCTGGCGAGCGACGCGGTGGCGGCCATCCGGCTGATCCGCGCGCAGCGGCCCGATGTCCCGCTCTTCGTGCTCGGCGAGAGCATGGGGGCGAATGTCGCCCTGCTGGCGGCGGAGCGGCTGCAGGCGGCGGGGGAGGCGTCGCTGGTCGACGGCTGGATCCTGCTCGCGCCGGGGCTGTGGCGGCTCGAGGAGATGAATGCGGTGACGGCGGCGTCCTTCCGCCTGGCCCTGCTGCAATTCCCCAGCCTCGGCGTGTCCTCGGCCTCGCCCGCCATGATCGCCACCGACAACCAGGCCGCGCTGGACCGCTTCGCCGAGGACCCCCTCACCGTGAAGGACACCCGGGTGGATGTCGTGGCCGGGCTGCTGGAGATGAACGGGATCTCCAAGGCCGCGGTGGCGCGGTGCTGCGCGGCGCCGACGCTGTTCCTGTACGGGGCGAAGGACAACGTCACCGAGCAGGCGCCGACGGTCGCCACCCTGCGCCGCCTGCCGGCCGGCGGCGGCGGCCGGGTGGGGCTGTACCGGCAGGGATGGCACATCCTGCTGCGCGACCAGCAGCGGGCGGTGGTGGCGGAGGACATCCTGGCCTTCACCCGCGCGCCGCAGGCGGCCCTGCCTTCGGGGGCGGAGCAGGAGGGCGCGGCCTGGATCGCCAGGGGCGCCTTCTAGCGCCGACCCCGGCCGGACCGGCGGGCCAAGACCGCGCCGGCAACGACGCGGTGCGGTCAGGCGGCCCGCCGCGCCACTAACTCCTGATGCCTCGGCATGGAAACCGGGTAGCCTGCCCCGGTTTCCATGAACTCGTCCAGGATCGTACCGATCGCGGCGCGTTCCGGCGGGTGAGGGTTTGACGGTACCTTTGGCATCACTGCCCTGGCTGCTCGCCACGATCTGCTGCGCCCTGTCGCTGACCGCGGCGGTCGCGGCGGTGGTGCATGCGGCCCGGGTCCGGCCTGCCTCCCGCCGCTGCGAGGGCGGGGTCACGCTGATCCTGCCGCTGGCCGGCCCGACGCCGGCGCTCGCGGCGCTGTTCCGGGCGCTGGCGGCGCAGACCCTGCGGCCACGGCGGCTCATCGTGGCGGTCGAGGGCCCGGCCGATCCGGCCGCCGCCCAGGCCCTGTCCCTGGCCGCCCTGCTGCCCTTCCCGCTGCAGCTGGCCTTCGCCGCGCATACGAGGACCCGCAGCCACAAGTGCAGCAACCTGATCGCCGGCTTCCGGCAGCTGGACGAGGAGGACGCCGCCGCGGTGATGCTCGATGCCGACATCCTGCCGCAGCGGTGGTGGCTGTCGACGCTGGCGAGCCCGGCGCTGGAGGGCAGCTGGGACCTGGTCACCGGCTACCGCTGGCCCCTGACCGCGGGGGCGGGCGTCCTGGCGCAGTACCTCGCCTGGCTCGACCGCGGCTTCGCCGTGCTGCCGAAATTCCAGGCCTCCGCCTTCGCCTGGGGCGGCTCGCTCGCCTTCTCCCGCCGGGCGCTGGCGGTGCTGGACGTGCCGGCGGTCCTCGACCGCGTGCTCTCGGACGACCTGGCGATCGGGACCGCGGCCCGCCGGGCGGGGCTGCGGGTGCTGACGCGCCGGATCCTGCTGCTGCCGACTCCGCCCGAGGGCGGGGTCGCCTCCTTCATGCGGCGGCAGATGCGGATCGTGCACCTCTATCGCCCGCTGCTGTTCCACGCCTCGCTGCTGGTCTTCGGCCTGGACCTGGCCGGCTGGGTGGCGCTGCTGGGCCTGGCGGCCGGGTCGGGCCTGGCGCAGGGGCTCGTCCTCGGCCTGCTGGCGCTGCGGCTGCTGCGCTGGGGGCTGCAGGACCGGCTGGGCCGGCTGATCGGCGCCCCGGAGCCGCGCCGCGAGCGGCTCCGCCAGCTGCTGGTCGCGCTCACCCCGCCGGTCGGCACCCTGGTGACGCTGGTGCTCCTGCTGCAGGCGGTGCCGTGCCGGCGGCTGTCCTGGCGGCACGTCTCCTATGCCCTGGATGGCCCGGACCGGGTGCGCGTCCTGCCCTAGCGCCCCCGGCCTAGCGCCCCCGGCTGCCGCCCCCGTGTTGAATCCCCGGGGTGGAGGGGCCAGCATGCGGGACCCGCGCAAGACGGGTTCGCAACGGAGGAACGCCAGGATGGACTTCAGCGGAAAGGTCGCCGTGGTGACGGGCGGCGCGAATGGCATCGGCCGCGCCGTCTCGCTGGGCTTCGCCCGGCAGGGCGCGAAGGTGGTGGTGGTGGATCGCGATGCCGAGGCCGGCGCGGCGGTCGCCGCCGAGATCGGCCGGGCGGCGATCTTCCGCGCCGCCGACGTGACCCGCTCGGCCGATGTGCAGGCCTATGTGCAGGCGGCGCTCGACAGCTTCGGCCGGATCGACTGCTTCCACAACAACGCCGGCATCGAGGGCAAGGTCGCGCCGACCGCGGAGTACGACGAAGCGGTCTTCGACGCGGTCATGGGCGTCAACGTCAAGGGCGTCTTCCTCGGCCTGCGCCACGTGCTGCCGGTGATGATCCGCCAGCGCGGCGGCGCGGTGGTGAACACCGCCTCCATCGCCGGGATGATCGGCACCGCGGGCATGCCGGCCTATGTCGCCTCCAAGCATGCGGTGATGGGCCTCACGAAGGTCGCCGCCGGCGAGGTCGGGCCGCTCGGCGTCCGGGTCAATGCCATCTGCCCCGGACCGATCGCCACGCGCATGGTGCAGGACATCGCCCGGCAGGTGTCGCCGAACAACCCGGAGGGGCTCGAGGCCCGCTACGCCGGCTCGATCCCGCTGCGCCGCTACGGCACCGCGGAGGAGGTGGCGAACCTCGTGCTGTTCCTCTGCTCCGACCTCGCCGGCAACATCACCGGCGCGCAATACGCGATCGACGGCGGGCGGACGGCGGCCCCGGTCGGCATCTCGGCCGGCAGCCTGGATTAGCCGGCGGCAGGGGCAGGCCGCCGTCGGGCGGTGGGCTCAGTCCACCGCCGCGACCAGGCTGTAGACCGACATCGGGTCGAGCCTGTAGCGGGTCGGCGTCAGGCTGCGCAGGGTCACGCCGGGGTTCGCGCCGCGGAACAGGCTGAGGGCCAGCTCCACCTCGCGCGAGAGCTCCTGCTCGGCGATGCTCGCCATCTCGTAGCCGTCGAAGCCGGCGAGGTAGCAGGTCTGGGTGCCGAGCGCCTGGGTCGCGCCGAGGGCCAGGCCGAGCGGGCCGGTATCCGACACCGGGCCGATCTTCCCCGGCTGGTCCATGCGCAGCGCCGGGGCCTGGAAGACCGAGAGGTCGACGTCGCCGGGCAGGCAGCCCGGGACGCGCGGCGGCGTCGGCACGACGACGGCGGCGATGCCGCCGAGATGGTCGTGCGTGCCGGCGCGGAAGGCGTCGTGCCCCGGCAGGCACAGCAGCTGGGTGCCGCCGATCCGGCGGGCATGGGCGAGGTGGCGCGTGCTGGAGAAGACGACCAGCGGCCGGGTCCTGGCGACGAAGCGGCTGATGGCCTCCAGGTGCCGGGTGACCGAGGGGCCGCCGCCGATCAGCAGCACGCAGGGCGCGGCGAAGCTGTTGGGCCGCAGTTCCGGGTAGGGCTGCAGGTCGACGTCGCCGCCGCTCTGCCGCTGCAGCGCCTGGATGATCGAGTGAACCGAGTAGCGGTTCTTCGAGATCCAATCCATGACGTCCTTCTGCGGCAGGTTGTTCGCGCCGGACAGCATGTAGGGCAGGTTGGTGCCCCATTCGTGGACCCGGCGCAGCGCCTCGAAGGGCGCCACGGCGCTGCTCAGCGCCTGGTAGTCGAGCGGCTCGTTGCCGCCCTGGCCGGCGAGGTGGATGAGGGCGGTCTCGGTCCGCAGGTTGCCGGCGCCGCGGCCCATGCCGGTGAAGGTGCCGTCCACCACGTCGGCGCCGCCCTCGATGGCGGCGAGGGTATTGGCGAAGGCCAGGCACATGTTGTCGTGCCCGTGGAAGCCGATGATCTTGTTGGGCAGCGCTTCCCGCAGCTCGCGGAACAGCGCCGACACGCTGGAGGGCAGGCAGCCGCCGTAGCTGTCGACCAGGGCCAGGCTTACGTAGCTGTCCGACTCGTCGAAGGCGGTGCGGATCTGCGAAAGGTCGTTCTGGAAGGTCGAGAGGTACATGACGTTGAAGCCGACCTTGAGGCCGATGTCCTTCAGCGCCCGGGCCAGGCCCACGCCATGCCCGAGCGCATTCGGCGCCACGGTGATCCGCACCAGGTCCACCAGATGGGCGATCGGGCCGAACAGGGTGGCGAGCCGCTCCGGCTGGTAATTCTTGCCGTCGATCATGACGACGAGCTTCTGGTCGGGCCGCAGGACGGCGCGCACCGATGTCAGCATCTCCGGCGTCAGGAAATAGTATTCGCCGAAATAGCCCTCGGCGGGATCGTTCACGTAGCCGATCTCGATGTAGGTGATCGGCAGGCGGGCGATGCTGCTGAGATAGGTCCGGACCGTTTCCGGCTCGAAGTCCCAGTTCGTGTAATACCCGCCGTCACGCAACGTGCAATCGAGCACCTGGACCATGGGGATCTCCTGCGGGCGATCTGAAAGGTGGTGAACGCACTATGCGAAATATCTACCATGACGCGCTTTGTCCGGGCAATATCCAACCATAGACAAGGCATGGGGCCTACGGTCGGGACCGGGGTGTCAGGGCCTTCGGGCCGGGCGTCGCCGGCCGGCGCTGCCAGCCGCCGCGGCCTGCACGGCTTTCTGGCAGGCGCCGGATCGGGGATTTCCGCGAGCATGCGCCGCATGTCTTGCCGGAAGATTGTCGCGCCCCGGCCGGGCACCGCCGCGGCCAGCCGGGGGCGATGCGCGGCCCCCGGCGACGGCGGGCCGGATGGTTGCGCCGGTCCTGGCCCGACCATACAAGGCCCGGGCGCCCGGCGGCCGCAGACAAGGACGAGGAGCTGACCGATGTATCCAGGCATCACGGCGGATCCGGCGGCGGACGCGACCCTGGCCGATGCTTTCACCCTGTCGTCGAGGCTGTTGCCGGACGACGACGCCGCCGAATTCCTGGTGACGCTGTCGAGGCTGCCCGCCGCGCTCGCGGGGGCCAGGCTCCGGCTGCGTCTCGGCCCGACGACGGTGATGGCGATCAGCCTGCCGCCGGAGTCCCGGGATGCCCCGCTGCGCTTCGGCCCGACGCGGCTGCCGCTGTGGAAGCTCCGGCGCCAGCGGGCATTCGACGTCGTCGTCTCGAGCGAGGGCGACGCGCCGCCTCTGCGCTGTGCCGTCACCCGCCTGTCCGGCGAGCTGCTGGAAGCGCTGACCCTGCCGAGCCCTGAGGCGTTCTTCGACAGGATCCAGCTGCACCACCGCCGCTACAAGGACCCCAGGCTGCTGATGCTCGGGGCGATCTCGGCCTACGGGCGCTTCGCGGATTTCGAGGTGCGGGCGGCCGCCCTGACCATTCCCGCGCATCGCCTGCTGGAGCGCGACTTCCGCCGCTTCGACGCGCATGACCTCGAGCTGATGCGCTGGATCTGCGACCAGGGGCTGGATCTGGTCGATGAGGGCGCCGGGCTGCTGGCGCGGACGGCCAGCCCCAAATGGACGCTGGTGCGCTGGACCGTGTCCCTGGCCACGGTCTGCGGCCTGCTCTCGATCTGCCAGGACCGGCTGGACCACGCGACCCGGTTCTTCGGCGTCGCCGCGTCGCAGACGGAGCGCGTCACCATCTCGCCGGTCAGCGCCCTCAACCTGGTGAATGCCTGCTTCATCCATGGCCTGCTGCTGGCGGCGGAGGGGGGGCTGGAGCAGGCCCGGGACTCGCTCGAGCGCGGCGTCAGGGCCTTCCCGATCTGTGCCGGCGCGCAGAATGTCATGCGCAACGTCTGGGTGCTGGGCGACCTGCTGAACGTCTGCAAGGCGTCCCGCAGCTGCTTCCTGGCCCTGGGGCGGCTCGGCCTGCTGCAGCCGAAGTCGGAGCCGCAGATGAAGGCGACCGATTCCATCGACCTCGGGCAGATCCAGTCGCCGCTCCAGGCCATCCTCCGGGCCGGCCGGTCGCCACGGCTCCTGGCCGCGGTCCAGGACATCGCCGGCCGCCCGCTCGGTCCCGGGATCGGCGGCTGACGCGGCCCGGCGCCGGGGGCTGCGCTGGAGCAAACTCCGATCTGATGGACTCATCAGGCCGGAGGTATTTGCTCGCCACAACAACAGGCTAGAGCGGGCTCGGTGAGCCAGTGCGAACGGAAACCGCTCTAGCGGTGCCCGCTGCCCTGCCGCAGCCGCCACAGCTCGGCCGCGATCGCGAAATCCTCCTCCCAGTCGACGTCGACGGTCTTGTCCTTGGGAATGCAGTGCAGCAGCGGGCGGCGGCCGACCCGGTCGCTGCAGGCCCTGTAGACCTCGACGGCGGCGATGAAGATGGCGCTGTTGACCTCGTACAGCGGCGCCAGGGTCTGGGTCCGCGGCCATTTCTCCTGCGCCCGGTCGTAGTTGACCGGCCTGCCCTCGCCGCTCCAGATGAAGGTCTTCAGCTCGGTCACGCCCAGCAGGCTGTCGTGCGTGCCGGCGGCCAGCGCCTGCCGGTAGGCCGCGATGGCCAGGCCGTACTCCGCCGCCCCGAAGAACGGCGAGGTCACATGGGTCCAGAGCACGTCGCCCTCCGGCAGGATGCCGGGCACGTAGGTGATGACATCGTCGGTCCGCGTCGATGAGGCGCAGAGGTGGTCCGGGCGCCGGTCGAGCCTCAGGCGCCCGCCATGGGCGCTGAGCCAGGGCTGCGCGATCTCGATGACCGCCGCGTCGTTGGTCGACAGGACGACCTGGTCGATCGCGGCACAGCCGAGGAGCTGCTCCAGCTTGATGCCCAGCAGCCCGTCCGGCCGGTCGGCGAAGGGGCGGGTATTCTTGTGCGGGACCCGCTGGCTGCCGGCGCGGCACGGCAGGAAGGCAATGACGGGCATCGGTACACTCACCTCACAACAGGGGGACAAGCCCACGGAGATCGCGGATCGTCGGGAAGCCGGTCTCCGCTGCCAGGGCCCGCATCCGACGCTTGGCGGTGGAGAAATGGTCGGCGTAGATGAAGCGGCAGCCCGTCGCCGCCGCGGCCTTCCAGTCGGCCTCGGCATCGCCGACGAAGACCACCTCCGGCATCGGCGCGCGGATGCCGAGCTGCGCCGCCACCAGGGCGAGGTTGTCGACCTTGGTCGCGGGCGAGCCGTGAATGGCCGCGAACCACCGTGCCAGGCCGCGCTCGGCGAAGACCGCCGCCAGCTCGGCGCCGTCGGAGCCCGAGACGACGAAGAGCGGGACGCCCGCGTCCTGCAGCTGGCGCAGCACGCCGACCATGCCGGGCGTCGCGGGGCAGCGGACGTAGCGGGCATAGAGCGCGCTGCCATAGGCGGCGCACAGGGCGTCGCGCGAGGTCGCGGGGTAGGGGGACAGGTCCTGCCAGCCCAGCAGCGCATCGAAGAGGCGATAGCGCGACATGCCGAAATTCGCCCGCTGGAAGACCCGGAAGCGGGCGACATCGGCCGCCGCGAAGCCGGCGCCCTGCAGCACCTGTTCGAAGATGGCCGTCTTCAGCCGGTTGGAGGCGAGGAGCACGCCGTCACAGTCGAAGACGACGGCCCGCGGCTTGCGCGTCATGCCGCCGCCCTGCCGGTTCCGCCGCGGCAGGGCGCCCGCCCGGGGGCCGCCGTCGGCGCGGGTCCTGCGGAGCCTGTCTCGGGAAAGCCTCGGGCAGCGTCCGGGTGCATCGGCAGGGCCTTGCGACGTGACATGCGGGTTGCGTTTGCTGCACCGGCAGAATAGCCAAGGACGGGTGGTGCGGCAATCGATGATCCCGCCATGATTGATGGGGGCGGGGCCGGCGCCGGCTCCCGGGCGCCGGCAGGACAGGTCAGAGGCGGGTGACCGATGCCTGCAGCGGACGCGGCCCCTCGCTGGAGCGGACCGGCTCCGGCCGCGCCGGCACGCAGTCGGCGGGATCGGTGCCCGCCGTCCCGCTCATCACCAGGAGGGAGCGGTAATCGGCGCCCGGCCTCGGCACCACCAAGCAGCCGGCGTGCAGCACGAGGAGGTTCGAGGCATCGACGTGGTAGTCGACGGCGCCGGCGCTGTCGGCGCCCGGGCCGCCGAGATGGCCGCCCTCGACGACGCCGACCCGCGTCGGCACCGGGCTCCAGAGGATGACGTGGCTCGCCCCGCTGGCCGGATCGCCGCCATCGCGGATGGCCCGCAGCATGCTGTCGACGTCGGTCACCCGCTCGGTCCTCAGGGTGACCTCGTTCAGCACCGTCAGCTCGAGCAGCTTCCTGCCCAGGGTGGCGGCGGCCTCCTCGGGCGACTGCGGCACCGTGGGATCCATGTCGAGCGGCACCTCATGGACGCCGAACCGGGCCAGGCCGCGCAGGATGTCGTATTCGGCGCCGGCGATGATGTTCCGCCGCCGCAGCCAGCGGATGCGCCGCAGCATGTCGTCGGCCTTCAGCTCGCCGGCCCGGCCGGGGGTCCCGGCCCCGCCGACCCGGCTGCCGCGCTGGAGCAGCAGGGCCTCCGCATCCGCCAGGCGCACGACGACGGAGGCCAGCTCCGCATGCTCGGGCAGGCTGATGGGGAAGCTGAAGCCGAGGTAGCCGTCGTCCAGGCCGGCATCCGCCAGGTCCTGCCGGAACCGGTCCACCCGGCCGGTGCCGATGCAGACTCCGTCGGAGAAGGCCAGGATCAGGGCGTCACGCAGCGGCGCGGTCCGCGAATAGATCCAGCCGGACACCAGCTGCGCGGAAACTTCCTCGATCGCACCCTTGATCACATCTGTGCTCCACCGGTTGAGTCAGGTCAGGTGCCGCGCTTCTTTCGTTGTCCCCGCAGGAGAGCCACGTCGAGCATCGGGGAGGAGGGGCTGGCCGTGGTCGTCGGCCCGTCATCGGCCGAGCCCGGCCGGGCCGCGGCGGCGAAGGCCTGCAGGTAGCGCCGCGCCATCTCGACCGGGCCGAAGGGCTGCGGGATATGGGCCAGCAGCGCCGCGTGGGTCGCGGGATCGGTCGCCGTCGCGATGATCCGGGCGAGGTCGTTGCCGTCGCCGCGGCGGAAGTGCAGCCCGGTGACGCCGTTCCTGACCTTCTCGGCCATGCCGCCGATGCCGGTGCAGATCACCGGCCGGCCGGCGGCATAGGCTTCCTGGATGACGACCGGCGAATTCTCCCACCAGACGCTCGGCGTCAGGACATAGTCGCATTCGCGCATGAGATCGAAGACGGCGCCGTTCTCGTAGGGTCCGGTGAAGCGCAGGAAGGGCAGGCTTGCCGTCAGCTCCTGCAGCCGGGCGCGGAAGTCGTCCGGGACGCCCATCAGGTTGCCGTGGATGCGGATCTCGATCCGCTCGGCCATGCCGGGCATGCCGGCCAGGCGCTCCGCCGCGGTCAGCAGGACATCGACGCCCTTGAAGGGGGTGACCTGGCCGAAGTAGCCGAAGACCCAGGTGGATTTCTGCCCCGCGGCCGGCCCCTCATCCTGCTCCGGGATGAAGCGCGCCAGGCCATTCTCGATCATCCCCATCCGCGCGGCGGGGACGCCCCACTGCACGAAGCGGTCGATCAGGAACTGGCTCGGCGCGATGAAGTGGTCCACCGCCGCGAAGCTGTCGCGGAACAGCTCGGCCCGCAGGCCCATGCGGCGCCAGCCCAGCTCGGGGAAGCAGGCGCCGCAGGCGCTCTCGGTCGCCATCGAGCACAGGCTGCGATGCGGCCGGGTCACCATCTGCCCGTGGTGGTGGCAGATGGCCAGGAACTCGTGCAGCGTCACCACCGTGCGCAGGTCGGGCGTCAGTGCCAGGTCGCGCAGGGCGTTGATGCCGAAGCTCATGAAGTGGTGGAAGTTCAGCAGCCGCGCGCCGGTCTCGCGGAGGATGCCGCGGAGCTGCTGCAGCGTGGCGGCGTCGCCCAGCTGATAGAGGTGGTCGTAGGCCGCGGGGTCGTGGAAGACCGCGTATTCATCGGCCCCGAGATCCAGCTGGTCCCGCAGCGGCAGGGGCACGGCGGCGATGAAGACGGCGGGGATGCCGAGCGCCCGCAGGCCCTGGAACAGCGTATGGGCCGCGATCTCCGCCCCGCCCTTGGAGATCGAGGGATGGGCATGGGAGATGATGGCGACCGGCAGCAGCGCCTGCAGCCCGGGATCCAGCTCGATGCTCATCGGCTGCCGCCCTGCGCCGGGGCCGCCGCATCGACGGATTCGAGCATCCGGTCGGGCCGGCCGCCCAGTGCGGTCATGCGGGCCCGGCCGGCCACCCGTGCCGCCGGGCCGAGGAAGGCCTGGCCATGGGTCGCGCCGACCGCCGGGCTGGCGGTGGCCAGGTGGGCGCGGAAGTTGGCGGCGGTCCAGACCATGCCGGCCAGGGCCGCGCCATTGGTGGCGGTCAGCACGGACAGCGCTTCCTCCTCCCCCATCAGCCTGTCGAGGCTGCCGGACCAGGCCGCGGCATCCGGGAAGGCGCCGGCGCCCACGACCATGAAGCGCCGGGCGCCCAGGCTGTCGAGGATGGCCGGCAGCGCCAGGAAGGGCTTGCTGGTATCGTCCATGGTGAAGAGGGCGCAGGGCGCGCCGGTGGCCGTCCGCACCCAGTCGGCCATCAGCGGCAGCTGCGCCCGCGCCATGCCCTGTTCCGCCACCAGGGCGACGGCCGGAAGCGGGTCGCGGCCCCGCAGCCGCAGCGCCAGCTGGTCGACCATCAGCCGGGCATCGGAGGGATGCGGAGGCAGGATGGCGATGACGTAGCGTTCGGCCTGCGGCGCCGTGCCCAGCATCTGCGACGCCGCCAGCCGGCCCGCCATCTCGTCGCGCACGGCGCCGGCGAAATCCGCGAAGAAGGTCTCGTTCGCCAGGGCGGGGTAGAAGCGCAGCGCCGCCTCATAGGGCACCGCATGGCCGAGCCGGCGCACCACCTGCGGCTCGAGGGCGAAATTCACCGAGGTCCCGTCCGAGAACCAGGCCTTGAGGACCGGCGAGACCAGATCCTCGGGCTGCAGCATGCCGGTCATGGCGGCGACGAAGCCGGCCCGATCGAGCAGGCCGGGCAGCTTCGGGGCGGCGGCGCCGAGATCCGGCCGCGGCAGGAAATAGAGGCTGCCGGGGAGGCTGTGCAGCACCCGGTCGGCCAGCTTCACCGAGAGCCTGACCAGGCGCTTCGTCGGGCTGAGCAGCCAGCCATGCACGAAGCAGCCGAAGCCGGGCAGCGCCAGGATCTCATCGACCGCGGCCTCGACCGTGGCGCCCGAGACCGCCGCGGTGTCGGGCAGCCAGCTCCGGCCGCTCAGCATGGCGCCGCGCAGGGCATTGACGCGCCCGGCATGGCACAGCGCCTGGACCCGGCCGAACTCCGCCGCGAAGCCGGGGCCGTCCTGCAGCCGCAGCGGGCTGACGCTGCGGATGAATTGCCGCAGCTCCGGGCCGAGGAAGACGAAGACGTCGGTGGTCTCCGCGCCGGGCTGCCAATCGGTCTGCAGCAGGCCGACGAAGGCATGCGCATCGGGCGGCAGGTCGGCGCGTTCGTAGCAGGCCAGCGCCATGGCGCCGGCGTATTTGCGCCGATCCGCGAGCACCACCGGGAATTCCTGCCCGGCGTCGCGCCTGACCCAGCCGGTGAGCCATACCGCGCCGGGCCGTTCGGCCCAGATGGTCTCGACGTAGCCCGCCAGGTGATCGGACACCGGGCGCAGCGGCTGGGCGAGCAGCTCGGCCGCGGCCTGCGCATGCGCTTCCAGGACGCTGCGGAGATCGAGGTCGGCGGCGGGGCGGCTGGGCTCCATGACGGATGGACCGCTCAGGCGGCGGGGTGCGGCGGTCGGGTCGATCCGGCAGCCCGGCCGCAGCAGCCGTAATGATATGCGACCATGATGCCCCCGAGACCGTAATTCGCCGCGCAAGCCTCGCCGGATGGCCGGTCGCGTCCTGCCGCGTCGCTCATGCGTTAATGTGGTGTTCGACCGAAGTCGCACCCATTTGCAGTTGCGAGATGGCGGGCGTCAAGGGCGGCGACGCCCGAACTCGCAACGACACCGGGGCGATGCGCACGATCCGCGGTGCCCTGTCCCGCGCGGGACACACCAAGCCCCGCCCTGCCTGCGGGACGTGGTGCCGGCACCGGAACGGGTGGCGGCCGGGCCGGGCTGCGACTCGGGCCGGGCTGCGACTCGGGCCGGGCAGGGGACCGGATGGTGAACGGCCTTGTGGAGCGCGGGATCCGGGACCCACAAGCCCTTGTGGCCGAAGCCTTTTCCGCCCGCCCGAGTCGCAGGTCAGCGATTCGTTCCTGCGACTCGCGCCATCATATTGATTCGGTGGAACCAATTTTTGGCCGATGGGCGTGGCGATTCACGCCCTGTTCCGGCTACCCGACGCGGTTGGCAACCAAATCCGTCACCACCCCCGGATCGGCGAGGGTGCTGGTATCGCCCAGCGCCCCGGTCTCGTTCGCCGCGATCTTGCGCAGGATGCGGCGCATGATCTTGCCGGAGCGGGTCTTGGGCAGGCCCGGCGCCCATTGGATGGCATCCGGCGAGGCGATCGGGCCGATCTCCTTCCGCACCCAGGCGACCAGCTCCTTCCGCAGCGCCTCGGTCGGCTCCTCGCCGGTTTTGAGCGTGACGTAGCAGTAGATGCCCTGGCCCTTGAGGTCGTGCGGCATGCCGACGACGGCGGCCTCCGCCACCTTCGGGTGGGCGACCAGGGCGCTCTCGATCTCGGCGGTGCCCATGCGGTGGCCGGAGACGTTGATGACGTCGTCGACCCGGCCGGTGATCCACCAGTAGCCGTCCTCGTCGCGCCGGGCGCCGTCGCCGGTGAAGTAGGTGCCGGGGAAGGTGGAGAAGTAGGTCTGGATGAAGCGCTCGTGGTCGCCGTAGACGCTGCGCGCTTGGCCGGGCCAGCTGTCGAGGATGACCAGGTTGCCCTCGGTCGCGCCCTCCAGCCGGTTGCCCTCGCCATCCACCAGCGCCGGCAGCACGCCGGGCAGCGGCAGGGTGGCCGACCCCGGCTTCTGGTCCACGGCGCCGGGGAGGGGGGAGATCAGGATGCCGCCGGTCTCGGTCTGCCACCAGGTATCGACGATGGGGCAGCGGCTGTCGCCGACCACGCGGTAGTACCAGAGCCAGGCTTCCGGGTTGATCGGCTCGCCCACCGAACCGAGGATTCGCAGCGAGGCGCGAGAGGTCTTCTGCACCGGCGCCTCGCCGTCGCGCATCAGGGCGCGGATGGCGGTCGGCGCGGTGTAGAAGATGTTCACCTGGTGCTTGTCCACCACCTCCCAGAAGCGGGAGACGCTGGGGTAGTTCGGCACGCCCTCGAACATCAGGGTCGTCGCGCCGTTGGCCAGCGGGCCATAGACGATGTAGGTGTGGCCAGTCACCCAGCCGACGTCGGCGGTGCACCAGTAGACCTCGCCCGGCTTGTAGTCGAAGACCAGCTCATGCGTGTAGCTGGCCCAGACCATGTAGCCGCCGGTGGTATGCAGCACGCCCTTCGGCTTGCCGGTGCTGCCGCTGGTATAGAGGATGAACAGCGGGTCCTCGGCGCCCATCGGCTCCGGCGCGCACTCGGCCGGCTGGCCGGCGGTGATCGCCTCGTACCAGTGGTCGCGGCCGGCCTGCATCGGCACCTCGCGGCCGGTGTTCCGCACCACGACGACGGCGCGGATGCTGGGGCAGGTCGCCAGCGCCTCGTCGGCATTGGTCTTCAGCGCGACGGCACGGCCGCCGCGGCGGCCCTCATCCGCGGTGATCAGCACCGTGCATTCGCTGTCCTGGATGCGCGAGGCCAGGCTGTCCGGGGAGAAGCCGCCGAAGACGATGGAATGGATGGCGCCGACCCGGGCGCAGGCCAGCATGGCGACCGCCGCCTCGACGATCATCGGCAGGTAGATGCAGACCCGGTCGCCCTTCTGCACGCCGAGGTCGCGCAGCGCATTGGCGAGGCGGCAGACCCGCCCGTGCAGGTCGCGGTAGGTGACCCTGGCGTCGCTGTTCGGGTCATCGCCCTCCCAGAGGATGGCGGTCTGGTCGCCCCTGGTCGCCAGGTGCCGGTCGAGGCAGGAGACCGAGGCATTGAGGATGCCGTCCTCGAACCAGCGGATCGAGACGTCGCCGGTGAAGCTGGTGTTCTTGATGATGGTCGGCGGGGTCATCCAGGCGACGCGGCCGGCCTCCCGGGCCCAGAAGGCGGCGGGGTCGGCGGCGGCGGCGGCGGTCATGGCCTTGTGCTGCTCGGCGGTGACCAGCGCATGGTCGGCGATGGCCGGCTTCACCGTGATCAGTTGGGTCTCGGACATTCTGGGCCTCCCCTGGCGTCACGCTTTGTAGGGGGAGTTTGTCCATGCCGCCTTGCGCGGCGTCAATCGGGGCGGCGGAGGCGGCGCGAAAAGGCCGTGAAGCCTGACCCGCGGGCGGGCCGCGTCAGGCGTCCGGTTCACCCGGGCGGCCGGGGCAGGGGGTCATACCCCGGCGTCCGCCGGCACCACCAGCAGCCCGTCCACCACGCGCGAGGGAACCGCCTCCAGCTCCTGGCCGACGCAGGGGCCGGTGATGCAGACCCCGTCCTCGATCCGGAACCGCGCGCCATGGACCGAGCAGATGATGTGGGTCTTGCGGGTATCGAGGAAGCGGTGCGGCAGGGGCTCCAGCGGCAGGCCGATGTGCGGGCAGGAATTGACGTAGACCATCACCTGCCCGGCCTTCCGCACCGCGAAGAGGCCGGTGAAGCCGCCGGGCGCGGCCGGGAAGCCGCGCGCCGCACCCTCGGCGATCTCGTCCTCCCGGCACAGGACCCGTTCATCCGCGCCGACCGCCGCGTCCACCATCATGCGTCCTTCGTCAGGCCGAGCCGCTCGTGCCAGCCGGCGATGCTTTCCTCGGGGTAGCGCTGGTGCTGGCGGTCCTTGGGCCCGGCCTCCACCGCCACCCAGTCCGGCTTGAACTCCAGCATGATGTGGGTCGTCTCCGGCGGCGCCGGCAAGGGCGTATCGATGGCCGAGGCGAAGGGATGCACCAGCTCCGGCCAGGTCGGGTCATACAGCCACAGGGCGCTGCCGCATTGGCTGCAGAAATGCCGCTCCCCGCTGCTGCGATGCGCCCGCGCGTCCTCCGGGTTCTTCACCTTGGCATGGTGGATGGTGATGTTCTGCCGCCCCGTCACCTTCAGGCTGGCGTTGTCCGCCCCGAGGTTGATGGCATAGCCCCCGCCGCCCTGGGTCTTCCGGCAGATGGAGCAATAGCAACGCTGGTAGGGATAGGGATGCGGGCTTTCCACCCGGAATTTCACCGCGCCGCACTGGCAGGACCCTTCGAGCCGCATGCTCACCTCCGCTTCCTCGGGGGCTTCCAGCCGCCCATCCGGCACAGCATGGCCCAGTGTTCCGCGCCGATGGGCATCACGGAAAGGCGCGACTGGCGCACCAGGGCCAGATCGGCCAATTCGGGGGTCGCCTTGATGGCCGCCAGGGTCACCGGCCGCGGCACGGGGGAGAGCGCCTGCATGTCCACGCAGACCCAGCGGCCGGTCTCGTCGCTCGGGTCCGGGTAGGCCTCGCGCACCACCTCGACCACGCCGACGATCTCCTTGCCGATGTTGGAGTGGTAGAAGAAGGCCAGGTCGCCCTGCCGCATGGCCCGCAGGTTGATAGCGGCCAGCGCGTTGCGCACGCCGGTCCAGGGCTCGACCTTGGCCTCGACCTGCTGGTCCCAGGAAAACGCGTCCGGCTCGCTCTTCACCAGCCAATGGCCCATCGGATCATCCCCGTTGCGGGGATGATCCTACCCCAGCCCCTCAGGCGCGAACCAGCGGGCAGCCGCCCTCGCTCAGCGGCCGCCAGGCATCCTCCGGCGCGATGGTCGCGAGCGGCTTGTTGAAGTCGAAGGGATGGCGGGCTTCGGCGGCCGGCTTGACCTGCCAGAGGTACATCACGTGCAGGGTCCGGCCATCCTCCCGGATGCGGACGTTGTCGTTGTAGAAGTCGTTGACCGGCGTCGCCTTCATCCTCGCCGCGACCGCATCCGCGTCCAGGCCGCCGACCTCCTTCGCCGCCTTCAGCCAATGCGTCACGCCGGTATAGACCGCGGCATGCTGCAGCCCGGGCGGGCTGTTCATGCGGGCGATGTAGCGGCGGGACCAGGCGCGCGTCGCCTCCGTCATGTCCCAATAGAAGCTGTCGGTATAGACCATGCCCTCGCAGGTGCGCTGGCCCAGCGCGACCACGTCGGTCACCTGCACCAGCAGCGTCGCCAGCTTGGTGCCGCCGCGGGTGATGCCGAATTCCGCCGCCTGCTTGATGCAGTTCTGCAGATCGACGCCGGCCAGCGCCATGCCGATGACCTTGGCGCCGGAGGCCCGGGCCTGGATCAGGAAGGCGGAGAAATCCGCGTTGTTCAGCGGCGCCCGCACCGCGCCCAGGACCTTGCCGCCGTTGGCGCGGACCGCGGCCATGGTGTCGCGTTCCAGCGCATGGCCGAAGGCGTAGTCGGAGGTGATGAAGTACCAGCTGTCGCCGCCCGACTTGGTCAGGGCGGTGCCGGTGCCATGCGCCAGGGCATAGGTGTCGAAGCCGAAGTGCATGCCGTAGGGGGAGCACTTCGCCCCGGTCATGTCCGAGGTCGCCGGCCCGGTGATGAGGTAGATCCGCTTCTTCTCGCGGCAGACCTCCTGGATGGCGAGGCCCGAGGAGCTGGCGGCGCCATCCACCAGCACGTCGACGCCGAGGTTGTCGATCCATTCCCGGGCGAGGCCGGCGGAGACATCGGCGCGGTTCTGGCCATCGGCCTGGCGCAGGGTGATGGGGCGGCCGAGCAGGCTGCCGCCGAAATCCTGCACCGCGAGCTCCGCCGCCACCCGGTTGCCGGGGCCGCCGACATCCTTGAACGGCCCGCTCATGTCGCTGAGCAGGCCGATCTGCACCGGCCGCGCGGCCTGGGCCCGCAGGATTCCCGGCGCGGCGAATGGCGCCGCCGTCAGCCCGGCCAGCAGGGCCCGTCGTTCGATCTTGGACATGGTGGTTCTCCCTTGGGCGAAACTATCCCAGGTCGCCGCCACCACGCCAAGCCCGGCGGTGCTCAGCCGGCGGGCGGCATCGTCTCGGCCAGCGGCGGCAGCGCCACCACCTTGGCGTACCAGGCCTCGAGCTTCGGGTGGCCGGGGCGCCAGGGCTCGTGCGGGAAGCGGAAGTCGAGATAGCCGAGGGCGCAGCCGATGGTGATCTCGCCGATGGTGGTGAGCATCCCAAGCCTATCGGCCTCGGCCTCCAGCACGTCGAGCGCGCGGGCGACCTTGCCCTGCTGCATGACGATGTAGTCGATGCGGCCCTGGTCCTGCGGCAGCGCCACCTCGCGCCGGCGCGGCTGGCTGGCATCCAGGATGCCGTCGGCCAGGGCCTGCTGCTGCAGCGCCTTCCAGCGGGCCGGGCCGGCGGGCGGAAACAGCTTCGGCGCATCACCGATGCTGTCGAGGTATTCGCAGATCACCGGGCTGTCGTAGAGCGAGACGCCGTCGTCGGTGACCAGCGAGGGCACCTTGGCCAGCGGGTTGACCGGCAGTAGCGCCGGGTCGGTGGTGCCGACGGTCCAGCGCTCCAGCGGCACGCCGCGGGCGATGGCGCTGGCGGTGCATTTGCGGACATAGGGGCTGGCTGGCGAAAAGGCGATCTTCATGGGCGGTCCCTCCGGATTGCGGCGGGAACCATGGGTCAGCCCGCCGGGCGCCGCAAGGCGGCCAGGGGGAAGTTGGACGGCCGCCGCGAAACCCCCGATGATCGCCCGAAGGATCAGGAGACGGGCATGCGGATCGCGGTGATCGGGGCCGGCGGCGTCGGCGGTGGCTTCGGCGTGGCCCTGGCCAGGGCCGGGGCGGATGTGACCTTCCTCGCGCGGGGGGCGCATCTCGCGGCCATGCGGGAGAAGGGGCTGCGCGTCGAGGGCGGCCGCGGCGAGAGCCACCTGCTGCCCACCCAGGCGACCGACGACCCCGCCGCCATCGGCGTGGTGGACCTGGTGCTGTTCTGCGTGAAGCTCTGGGATGTCGAGACCGCGGGGGAACGGATCAGGCCCATGGTCGGGCCGGAGACCGCGGTGCTGCCGCTGCAGAACGGTATCGACGCGAGCGAGCGGCTGCTGCCGATCCTCGGCCCCCGCGCGGTGATGGGCGGCGTCGCCCAGATCAGCGCCACCATCGCCGAGCCCGGCGTCATCCGCCAGACCGGCACCTTCATGCGGATGATCTTCGGCGAGCTGGACGGGACCCGCAGCCCGCGCGCCGAGGCCTTCCTCGCGCTCTGCGAGAAGGCCGGCTTCGATGCCACGCTCAGCCCCGCCATCGTGACCGAGCTGTGGATGAAATTCATCATGCTGGCCAGCAACGCGGGGCTGACGGCCCTGACCCGCCAGCCGATCGGCCGGCTGCGGGACGACCCGGACATCGCGCCCTATTTCACCGCGGCCTACCGGGAGGTGATCGAGGTGGCCCGCGCCCGCGGCGTGCCGCTGCCGCCCGACGTGGAACAGAAGATGGCCGGCTTCAATCGGAACTCCCCGCCGAGCATGATGGCCTCCATGGCGATCGACCTGATCCGCGGCAACCGGATCGAACTGCCCTGGCTCTCGGGCAAGGTGGTGGCGATGGGCCGGGAGGCCGGCGTCCCGACCCCGACCCATGCCCTGATCTATGCCGCGCTGAAGCCCTACGTGGACGGCACGCCGGCCTGAGGCCGCCCCGGGACCGATGCAAAGCGCGAGGGCGGCCAACGCCCCGCCGAAGGAGGATCCGCCCATGAACCGCCGCCGCCTGCTGCCGGTGCTCGCCGGCCTGCCGTTCTGCCGCCCGGCCCTGGCCCAGCCGAGCCTGGCCCAACCCGTCTGGAGCCCCGACCGCCCGGTGCGCCTCGTCGTCGGCTTCGCCCCCGGCGGCAGCACCGATACCACCGCCCGGGTGGTGGCCCAGGCCATCACCGCCGGGCTGGGCCAGCCGGTGCTGGTCGAGAACCGCACCGGCGCCGCCGGCAACGTCGGCACCGAATACGTCGCCCGCAGCGCGCCCGACGGGCATACGCTGGTGGTGGCCTCGATGGGGTCGCACGCGACCAATGCGGCGCTGTATCGCAACCTGCCCTTCGACCCGGTGAAGGATTTCGCCCCGGTGTCGCTGGTGGCGCTGAGCGCCGCGCTGCTGGTGGTCCACCCCGGCCTGGCGGTGCCGGATGTCGCGGCGCTGGTGGCGCGCGCCCGGGCCAGGCCGGGCAGCCTCAACTGCGGCACCGCCGGCGCCGGCAGCACCCAGCACTTCGCCATGGCGCAGTTCGAGCACCTGGCCGGGGTGAAATTCACCCAGGTCTCCTACCGCGGCGGCGCCCCGGCCATGACCGACCTCGTCTCCGGCCGGCTGGACCTGATGTTCGCCCCGGTGGTCGAGGCCCTGCAGCAGGTCCGCGCCGGCCAGGTCCGGGCGCTCGGCATCACCCGGGAGTCGAGATCCGCGCAGCTGCCCGATATCCCGGCGGTGGCGGAAGCGGTGCCGGGCTACAGCTTCAACAGCTGGCTCGGCCTCTTTGCCGCGGCCGGGACTCCGCCGGCGGCGGTCGCCCGGCTGTCGCAGGAGGTGGCGTCCGGCCTGCGGCAGCCGGCGATACGGGAGCGGCTGGAGCAGCTCGGCTACCAGCCGGTGGGCAGCACGCCTGCGGAATTCGCCGCCTTCTTCGCGGCGGAGCTGCCGCGGGTGGCGGAATTGGTGCGGCTTTCGGGTGCCACGGTGGAGTGATCCGCCATGGCGGCGATGTTGCTCCTGACAAATCCCGCGGTTCGCGCTATGCCGCGCGAATCCAAAGGAGTTTAGTGCGTGTCGAAGAAGTTCCTGACCGACGTCATCGTCAAGTCCACCGAGATGCCGACCCTCGCGGCCAATGCGCTCGCGACCGACATCATCACCGCCATCAAGGCGGAGATCGTGGAGTCCGGTCGCTTCACCATCCCCGACTTCGGCGCCTTCATCGTGCGCGAGACGGCCAAGCGCAGCGCGCTGAACCCCCGCACCGGCGAGAAGGTGGCGGTGAAGGCCGGCGCGACCGTCCGCTTCAAGGCCAGCCCGGCGCTGAAGGATGCGGCGCTCTCCGGCATGAAGAAGGCCAAGCGCAAGGCCGCCAAGGCCTGAGGGCCCGGGCTGCGGGGCGGCGTCCCGCAGCTCGCCCTTGCGTCCCCCGCCAAAGGCTTGCCTTATCCGGTCCCCAACCCGGGAGGACCGCAGCATGCTCAAATTCTATTATAACCTCGCCCCGAACCCGACCAAGGTCGCGCTCTGCCTCGAGGAAATGGGCCTGGCCTACGAGCCGGTGCCGGTGGACACCCGCAAGGGCGAGCAGCACGCCGCCGCCTTCCTGGCGATCAACCCGAATGCCAAGGTCCCGGCCATCGTCGACGGCGACCAGACGGTCTTCGACAGCAACGCCATCCTGCTCTACCTCGCGGAGAAGACCGGCCAGTTCCTGCCGGGTGCCGCCGACCGCGGCCAGATGCTGTCCTGGCTGATGTTCATCGCCAGCGGCATCGGCCCCTATTCCGGCCAGGCCGTGCATTTCCGCAATTTCGCGCCGGAGCCGAAGGACTACGCGGTGAACCGCTACACCTTCGAGGCGCAACGCCACTGGGGCATCGTCGACGCGCGGCTGGCGACCCACGAGTTCATGGCCGGCAGCAGCTATTCCATCGTGGATATGGCGCTCTGGGGCTGGTCGCGGCTGGTGCCCTTCGTGCTCGGGCCGGATGCCATGGCCGGCTACCCGAACGTGAAGCGCCACCTCGACCTGGTCAGCGCCCGCCCCGCCGCCGCCCGCGCCCTGGCGCTGAAGGACAAGCACGCCTTCAAGGCGGACATGGACGAGGCCGCAAGGCTGGCGATGTTCCCGCACCTCGGCAAGAAGGTCGCCTGAGGCGCCACCGGCCGGCCGCGCAGGCCGCCCGGCGCCTCAGCCGAAGATGAAATCCGCCGCGGCCAGCTCGGCCGCGGCGACCCCCCGCAGCATGACGAAGTCGCCGTCGCCGAGGTTGATCACCGCGATCCCGCCATTGTCGAAGCTGGCGGCGCGGACCGCGGCGAAGCTCGCCGCCGCGAAGTCGACCAGCTGGATGCGGTCGGTGCCGCGGGAGAAGTCGGCGATGAGATCCCCGCCGCTGCCCCGCTGGAATTCGAAGACATCGGCGCCGGCCTCGCCGAACAGCACGTCGTCGCCGGCCTTGGCGTCCAGGGTGTCGTCGCCGGCGCCGCCCAGCAGGTAGTTGCCGCCGGCATTGCCGACCAGCAGGTTGGCCTGCTCGTTGCCGACGCCGTAGGCAGTGGTGCCGAGCAGGACCAGCGCCTCGGTATTGGCATAGAGGTAGTAGCCGCCGCCCGGGATATCGGCGAGGACGAGGTCGCTGCCGCCGCCGGGCGCCTCGAAGGTCAGGTCGGCGGAGGTGTCGACGACATAGGTGTCGTCCCCCGCCCCGCCGTCCATCAGGTCGTAGTCGGCCAGGCCGCTGTCGCCGTCCAGCGTGTCGGCGCCCTCGCCGGCGATGAGGATATCGGTGAAGAAGCCCTCGCCGCCGACCAGGCTGTCGTTCCCCGCCTCGCCGTAGAGGGCATCGCTGCCGGAGCCGCCATCCGCGCTGTCCGCGCCGCCGCCGCCGATGAGGTAGTCGGTATCGCCGCCGCCGAACAGCCGGTCGGCGCCGTCCTCGCCGTAGAGGACATCGTTGCCCAGGCCGCCATAGGCGGTGTCGGCCCCGGCGCCGGCGATCAGCAGGTTCTCGCCCTCGTTGCCGGTGAGGACGTTGTCCAGCGCGTTGCCGACGCCGAAGCTGTTGCCGGTCGCGGCGATGAGGGTGAGGTTCTCGATGCCGGCATAGAGGTAGACGCTGGCGGAGGCGCGGACCTCGTCGATGCCCTCGCCGGGATTCTCGTAGATCACGTCGGCGGCGTCGTCCGCGTAGTAGACGTCGCTGCCCGCCCCGCCCGCCATGACATCCGGGTTGCCGCCGCCCATCAGCGTGTCCTGGCCGGCGCCGCCGATCAGCGTGTCCAGCCCCTCGCCGCCGCGCAGCTCGTTGTCGCCGGCCGCATCGGCCAGCAGGTCCGCGTCGTTGCCGCCGTCGAGGGTGTCGTTGCCCGGGCCGCCGTCGAGCCGGTCGGCGCCGGTATCGGCGAAGAGCGAATCGGCGCCGGCGCCGCCCAGCATGGTGTCGTTGCCGGAATCGCCGACCAGCGTGTCCTGGCCCTCGCCGCCATCCAGCCAGTCGTCCTCGACGCCGCCCGTCAGCCGGTCGTCGCCGGCCTCGCCGAGCAGGGTATCGTTGCCGGCCTCGCCGACCAGGGCATCGTTGCCGATGCCGCCGAGCAGGCTGTCGTGGCCGGTGCCGCCGGCGATGGCATCGGCGCCCGCGGCACCGTCCAGCGTGTCCTGGCCGGCCTCCCCGAACAGGGTGTCGTCGCCGGCCTCGCCGAAGCCCAGGTCGTCGCCGGTGCCGGCCAGGATCCGGTCATGGCCCTCGCCGCCGAGGAGGGTGTCGAGGCCCTCGCGGCCGTAGATGGCATCGTCCCCGGCATAGCCCTGCAGCAGGTCGCCGCTCGGATGGACGGCGATGGAATTGAACGAGCCGGTGATGGTGTCGTCGCCGTAGAGGATGAGCGCGGCGATGCCGGCCTCGTCCCGGGCCCGGATCAGGGCGCCGAGGGTGGCGCCGGCGATGCCGATGCCGTCGAGGAACAGGAAGGGCTCGCCGGCCCCGGTCTGCAGCCGCAGCACCTCGGTGATGGTGCCGCCGATGGGCACGGCGCCGTCGAACACCATGCCGACGCCCTTGAACTGCAGCGACACCTCGACCTGCGCCGGCCCGCCGGTGGCGGCATAGGGGTTGGCGACCAGCATGGTCGCCACGTACTGGGTGGCGGTGGCCGTCACCACCCGCAGGGTGGCGAAGTCCCCGCTGCGCATGAATCCCGGGATGTCCTGCGGGAAGGTCGGATCGGGAGCGACGACGAATTGGGCCATGATCCCGCCAGTATAGTCTATCGCATATAATATTGTCGCCCTGGTTTAGGGCGGGGGGCCGGACCTCCCCCCGTTGCACCCCGCCGCCGCCCGCCACAGAGTGGCGGAAGGCGGCGGAGGGATGCGGCGATGAGCGTGGTCGAGACCGAACGGCACGGGCAGGTGCTGGTGGTGCGGCTGAACCGGCCGGAGCGGATGAATGCGCTGAACCACGAGCTGCGCTGCGCCCTGGCCGAGATCTGGACCGGCTTCCGCACCGACCCCGGGCTGGAGGTCGGCATCCTCACCGGCACCGGCCGCGGCTTCTGCGCCGGCGAGGACATGAAGGAATCGCTTGCCGACGGCGCCCCGGGCGGCCGCCGCCCGCCGGGCGAGGACCCCTTCATGGCCGGCGCGCTGGAGAAGCCGGTCATCGCCGCCATCAACGGCTTCGCCATGGGCGGCGGCTTCATGCTGGTGGAGCGCACCGACCTGCGCGTCGCCGTGCAGGGCGCGGTCTTCGAGGTCTCGGAGGCGAAGCGCTGGCTGCTCGGCGGCTACAACCACGGCACCATCGCCAACCTGCCCTATGCCATCGCGCTGGAGATGGCGCTCGGCTACCGCTTCACCGCCGAGCGTTTTTACGAGCTCGGCTTCCTGAACCGGTTGGTGGCGCCCGAGGCGCTGCTGCCGACCGCGCTCGAGATGGCGGCGCATCTGCTGACGCTGCCGCCGGCCTCCCGCGTCAATACCATCCACCTCATGCGGCAGATGCGGCCGAAGCCGGCCCCGGTCTTCGAGGCGCTGGCGGCGAAGCTGCACGACCACGGCGCCAAGTCCGACCTGATGGAATCCCGCGCCGCCTTCGCCGAGAAGCGGCCTCCGCGCTTCAAGGGATGGGATGATCCGGCGGACCGCTTCAACCTGCCGCAACTGGGCGATTGACCGCGCCCGGCGCCGCCTCCCGGCGCCAGGCGCTGCTGGGCCTGGCGCTGGCCCTCGCCGGCTGTGCCACCCGGCCGCCGCCGCCGCCCGCCGCGGCCGGCGGCCCCACCACCCTCGTTCATGTCGTCGGGCGCGGCTGGCACACCGATATCGCGCTGCCGGCGGCCGGGCTGCACCCCGCGCTGGCCGGCCTGGCCGAGGGCTTTCCCGGCGCCCGCCACCTGGTCTTCGGCTTCGGCGACCGCGCCTTCCTGCTGGGGCGGGAGGAGACGCCGCTTGCGATGCTGCGGGCGCTGCTGCCGGGGCGCGGCGCCATCCTGCTGACCGCGCTGGCCACCGCCCCCGAGGCCGCCTTCGGGCCGGAGGACGTCGTGCCCCTGCCGCTGTCGGCGCTCGAATTCGCCCGGCTGCAGGCCTTCGTCGCCGGGAGCCTCGACCGCGGCGGGACGGAGGCCGGCGGCCGGCTGCGGCCCTTCGCGGAAGGCCCCTATCCCGGCAGCGTGTTCCTCGCCTCCGGCATGACCTATGCCGCCACCTATACCTGCAACACCTGGACCGCCGAGGCGCTGGCCATGGCCGGGCTGCCGCTGCGGGTCCCGGGGGTCGTCCTGGCCCGCCAGGTCATGCTGCGGGCCAGGGCGGTCGCGGCGCAGCGGCAGGCCGGGGTCGCTGTGCCGGCGTCACCGGCCCCGGTGCGATCCTAGCGGGAGGGGACCACGACGGTGTCGCGCGCCGGTGGGTTCGGGTTGCTGCTGCTGAAGCTGACGCAGCCCGCCAGCCCGAGGGTGACGGCGATCAGCAGGGTGACGTGACGCATGGCGGGTCCTCGATCCAGGGGGCGGCGCCGCTTCGTGGCGCGGCGCCATGGCGGCAATACGTTCCCCCTGGACATTGGTTCCGCCTGCCGCGCGATCGGCCCGGCGAATCCCGGGACCGGCGGCCGCCGCGCCACGCAAATCGAGGAGGACACCGGCCGCCGAGCATGCAAGGCTGGCCGGATCGGCCGAACGGGGAATTGGGCGGATGCGATACCGGATCCTGGCACTGCTGCTGGCCACCGCCCTGCCGGGCTGCGCCGCGAACAGCTTCGGCGCGCCGCAGTGGCACGACAACGCGGAGGCGCCGGCCTGGCGCCGTCCCGGACCGGCGGCGCTGCCGCCGCTGCAACGCCTGCCGGCCCCGGCCTACAGCGCCCGGGCCTGAGGCCGGGTCAGGCGGGCGTCAGCCGCAGCGCGCCGTCGAGGCGGATCGTCTCGCCGTTGAGCAGCGGATTGGCGGCGATGGCCAGCACCATGCTGGCATATTCATCCGGCCGGCCCAGCCGGTTCGGGAACAGCGGCAGCCGGCCCAGCGCCTCCCGCGCCTCGGGCGCCAGCCCGGCCAGCATCGGCGTCTCGATCAGCCCCGGCGCCAGGGTCATCACCCGGATGCCGAAGCGTGCCAGCTCGCGGGCGGCCGGCAGCGTCAGCCCGACCACGCCGGACTTGCTGGCGGCATAGGCGCACTGGCCGATCTGGCCCTCGTAGGCGGCGATGGAGGCGGTGTTCACCACCAGCCCGCGCTCGCCGCTGGCCTGCGGCTCCAGCGCCGCCATCCGCGCCGAGGCCAGGCGCAGCACGTTGAAGGTGCCGATCAGGTTCACCCGCACCACCTGCTCGAACAGCCCGAGCGGATGCGGCCCCTGGCGGCCGGCGACGCGCGCGGCCGGGGCGATGCCGGCGCAGTTCACCGCCAGCCGCAGCGGGCCCAGGGCCTCGGCCGCATCCAGCGCCGCCGCGACCGCCCCCTCCTCGGCCACGTCGCCCGCCACCGCGACGCCGCCGATCCGCGCCGCGACCGCCGCCGCCGCCTCCTGCCGCAGGTCCATCACCACCACATGCGCGCCGGCCGCGGCCAGCGCCTCCGCCGTGGCGGCGCCGAGGCCGGAGCCGCCGCCGGTCACCAGTGCCGCGATGCCCGAGATGTCCATGGCCATGCCTCCCCTTGATGGGCCGGGAGTGTAGCGGGGGACGGGGCGGCTGGGCAGCGGGCGGCCGGCTCAGCCGCCGGCCGGGCTCCGGTCGTGCCAGCCGGGGGCCAGCACCCAGTAGCCATCCGCCTGCAGGATGCGGTCGCGCCGCGGGTCGGCCGCGGCACGGGCCAGGGCGAGGCTCTCGGCATCCCGCAGGACATAGAGCGTGCCCGGCTCGTAGCGGCCGCTGCGCAGGATGTCGGCCACCTTGTCCCGCAGCGCCGCGGCGGCGGCGGCATCGACCCGCGCCATGTAGATGCTGTCGGTCGGCATGCCGTGGCTGGCGGCGAAGCGGGCGATGGATTCCCAGCCCTCGCCCATGTTCCCGGCCGGCGCCGCGCGGACCCGGGCATAGCGGCCGGCGGCCTCGTCCCAGAAGGGATCGAACAGCCGCGGCGGCACCCCGGCCGGCGCCCCGGCCACCAGCGCATGCCGCCGGGCGAGGCCGGGCCGCAGGTCCACCGCCTGCACCGCCAGCAGAGCCAGCAGCACCCAGCCGGTCCGCCGCCCTCCCCAGCGGTGCGCCATCGCCGCCATGGCCCCCAGCAGCAGCGCATAGGCCAGCGGCCAGACCATGCGCTCGGCGTTGCGCAGCGCCCCGGCGACGGCCAGCACCCGGTCCGGCAGAGCCAGGATGGTGCCGCCGGCGCCGCCGATGGTCACCCGCGGCGTGATGGCGAAGGCGAGCAGCCCCAGCAGCGCCGCCAGCAGCGGCCAGAGGCGGCGCGGGATCGGCCGCGGCCGCTGCACCAGGGCGAGGAGGCCGATCGCCAGCAGCAGCAGCCCGCCCAGGCCGAGGTAGCTGCTGCCGGCCTCCCAATGGCCGGGATCCGGCAGGTCCGGCAGCAGCCCCGACCACAGCCCGCCGTCGAAGAAGGCCAGCAGGTCGAAATTCCAGGTGCCGTAGCCGCCGAGGTCATGGCCCGGCCCGCCGTCATGCCCGCCGCGCAGCAGGAAGAAGCCGCCCGCCCAGAGCGCCGCGGCCACCGCGCCCGGCACCGCCAGGACCTCGGGCAGCAGCCCGGGCCGGCCGCGGCGCAGCCGGTCGGCGGCCCAGAGCGGCCCGGCCATGGCCAGCAGGTAGGCGTGGATCAGGCTGGTCGTGGCCAGCAGCAGCGCCCAGAGCAGTCCGCGGCGCCAGGGCCTCTCCCGGGCCTCCACCGGCGTGCAGGCCAGCAGCAGGGCGGCCAGCAGGGTCCATTGCCCGGCCAGCGGGGTGTGCCCCGCCATGCGGTTGACCAGCATCGGCTGCAGCACCAGCAGGCCGGCGCCGCAGACCCGGGCCAGCGGGTCCCGCGTCGCCAGCCCGACCAGCCGCCAGCCCAGGTAGCCCTGCAGCAGGCCGCAGGCCAGCAGCCAGGGGCCGACGTATTGCGGCACCTCCAGCACCCCGCGCAGCGCCTTGAAGGCCAGCGCCAGCAGGGGGATGGCATCGGCGAAGTAGATCGCGGTGCCCAGTTCCATGCCGTAGGCCGGGTTGGCGCCGGGCGGCAGCAGCCAGGGCGAGGCGCGGAAGTAGCTCCAGCCCAGCCAGAGCTGCACCGGGTCCGGCCCCAGCGGGCCGGCCAGCAGCCAGCCCTGGTTCCAGGGGTTCAGCGCGGCGAGGCCGAAGACCCCCACCACCAGGGCGGCCCCGAGCAGGGCCGCCATCACGCCGCCGGGCCAGTCCCCGCGGCCCTCCCGTCCACCCATCACGAGTGCGTCACGCGGCCACCGCGCCCTGGCTGCCTGGCATCCCTGATCCTCCGCCCTCCTGCGAACGCCGGATTGCCGGCGCGGATGCGCCCTGGATGTGTTTGCGGATCCGCCCTGCACGCACATGTCGGGTCTGCACCGCGGCACCACGGCTGGTCCCTGCACGCTTTGCAGGCCATAACATGGTTCGTGGACCACGCGGACCGCTGAGACACAACGGGCCATGACAGGGAGGCGGCGATGCAGGTTCTGCTCATCGAAGACGATGCGCTGCTGCGCATGACCTTGTCCGATACGCTGAGCGAGGCCGGCATCGAGGTGAACGGCCTGGCCAACGCCGAGGACGCTTTGATCCTGCTCGGCGCCGGCCAGGTGCCCGACGTGCTGGTCACCGACATCAGCCTCGGCGACGGCCTCAGCGGCTTCGACCTGGCCGATGTCGCCCGCGCCCGCCACCCGGAAATCGGCGTCATCCTCATCAGCGGCACGGTCGCCGAGACCGAGCATTATTCGTTGCGTCGCCACGAGCGCTTCCTCGAGAAGCCCTTCGCCCCCGCCGCGCTGGCCAATGCCATCCGCGACGCCGCCGCCCGGGACCCCGACTAGGCAGGCCCGCCCTGCTGCGGATGCCCCCGTGGCTCGCCGGCGGCGTCTTCGTGCCGCTCTGGAGCAGCGGGATCCTGTTCGGCGCCCTCGCCATCCGGCATGGCCCTCCCTTCGCCGTCACCGGCCTCCGCTTCGCCGCGGCGGCGGCGATCCTGGCCGGGCTGGCGCTGCTGCGCCGGGCGCCCTGGCCGCGCGGCGCGGCGCTTGGCCATGCGGCCATGGTCGGGCTGCTGCTGCAGGGCGGGCATTACGCCGGGATCTATGCCGGCATGGCGGCCGGGATGGAGGCCGGGGTCGCCGCGCTGGTGGTCGGGCTGATCCCGGTGGCGACCGCCGCCGGCGCCGCCGTCCTGCTCGCCGAGGCCTTCACCCGCCGCCGCGCCCTGGCGGCCGGGCTCGGCCTGCTGGCCGCGGCGCTGGTCGCCGGCAACCGGGTCGGCTTCGGCCCGGGCGCNCCGGCAACCGGGTCGGCTTCGGCCCGGGCGCCGCCACCCCGGCCCTGGCGGCCCTGCCGCTGGCCGGCGGGGCCCGGGCGGCGCTGTGGCAGAAGCGCTTCGGCGCCGGCGGGGCGGGGCTGCCCGCGGCCGCCGTCCAGCTCGCCGCGGGCACGGCGGTGATGGGCCTCTGCTGGCTCGGCCTGGAACGGGGCCAGCCCGGGCCGGGCATCGACTGGGCGAACCCGGCCTTCCGCTTCGCCTTCGCCTGGACGGTGCTGGCCAATTCGGTCGGCGCCACGCTGCTGCTGCTCTGGCTGCTGGCGCGCGGCGCCGCCGGCCGGGTCACCGGCCTGTTCTTCCTGGTGCCGCCGGTCACCGCCCTGGCCGCGGTGCCGCTGCTGGGGGAGCCGCTGCGGCTGCCGCTGCTCGGCGCCGCCCTGCTCGGCGCCGGGGCGGTGCGGCTGCTGGCCGAGCCCGCCGCTGACAAGCCGGCGGCCCGGGATTAGGCTGGCGGCAACGGGGCATCGGAAGCCCCGACGAGGGAACCCCGCCGATGACCCTGTCCATCCGCCCCGCCAATCCCGCGCGCCCCGGCTTCGTCGGCGAGGTCGCCGGGATCGACCTCCGCCAGCCGATCGAGGCCGCGACGGCCGCCGCCATCCGCGCCGGCATGGACCGCTACGCCGTGCTGGTCTTCCGCGACCAGCGCATCGACGACACCCAGCAGATCGCCTTCAGCCGCCACTTCGGCGAACTGGAGCTGGCGACCGGCGACATCGTCCAGGGCGAGGCCCGCCGCCTGGCGATGGAGGTCAACGACATCTCCAACCTAGACCGCGACCTGAAGCCGCTGGCGCGGGACGACCGCAAGCGGCTGTTCAGCCTGGGCAACATGCTCTGGCACAGCGACAGCTCCTTCAAGCCGACGCCGGCGATGTACTCGCTGCTCTCGGCCCGGGTCATCCCGGCCACCGGCGGCAACACCGAATTCGCCGACATGCGCGCCGCCTGGGACGCACTCGACGCGGAAACCCAGGCGCTGGTCCGCGACATGGTCTGCGACCACAGCCAGATCTACTCCCGCGGCGTGCTCGGCTTCACCGACTTCACCGCGGCGGAGCTGGCGAGATGGACCCCCGTGCCGCAGCGCCTGGTCCGCCGCCACCCCGGCTCGGGGCGGCTCTCGCTGTTCCTCTCGGCGCATGCCGGGGCGATCCACGGCATGCCGGTGCCGGAAGCCCGCGCCCTGCTGCGGGACCTCACCGAGCACGCGACCCAGCGGGAGTTCGTCCATGCCCATGTCTGGCAGCCGCATGACCTGGTGATGTGGGACAACCGGGCGACCATGCACCGGGCGCGGCGCTACGCGGCGGAGCAGCCGCGCGACCTGCACCGGACGACGGTGGCCGACGTGGCGCCGACCCTGGAGCAGGCGGCCTAGGGACCGTCCCTCGGGTCCTCGCCGAGGCTGCGGGCGATGTCCTTCGCCACCTCCCGCGCCGTGCGGGTGATCCCCGCCAGGGTCGCGGAGGCGAGGCCGGTCCAGTCGCCGTAGCCGAGCAGCCAGAGCCGCGGCTCGCCCACCGCCCGGCCCTCCCGCACCGCCACCCGGCCCGCGGCGTCGAGCACGCCGAGCGGCGCCAGGTGGTCCAGGGCGGGGCGGAAGCCGGTGCACCAGATCACCGCATCCACGGCGCTGCGGCTGCCGTCCGGCCATACCACCCCATCCGGCTCGAAGCGCAGGAAGGGCCGCCGGCTGCGCAGCGCGCCGCGGTCGCGCGCCGCCCGCACCGGGGGGACCGCGACCACCTCCCCGAGGCCGCTGGCCGGGGCCTCGGGCGCGCGTCCCTCCTGCTGCGCCCGCAGCCGTGCCGTGGCGCGCGCGAAAAGCACGCGGCCGTCGACCTCGTCGGGCAGGAGGCGCGGCTCGGTCTCGGTCACCCAGGTCGTCATGGCGACCTGCGACAGCTCGGCCAGGATCTGCGCCCCGGAATTGCCGCCGCCGACCACCAGCACGCGTTGGCCGGCGAAGGCCTCCGGGGCGCGGTAGCCGGCCGAATGGAGCTGGCGGCCGCGGAAGCTTTCCTGCCCGGGGTAGGCGGGGATGACCGGCCGCCGCCAGCTCCCGGTGGCGCTGACCACGGCCTGCGCCAGCCAGGCCGCATCGGTGCCGCGCACCAGCAGCCCCTCCGCCCGGGCCTCGACCGCCACCACCTCGACCGGGCGGCGGACCGGCAGCGCGTAGCGCCGCTCATAGGCGGTGAGGTAGGCGACCACGTCGTCGCGGCCCGGGTACGCCCCGGGGACCGGCGGCATGGGCCAGCCGGGGAGGGAGCTCCACTGCGCCGGGGAGAACAGGCGGAGCGAGTCCCAGGCCGCCGGCCAGGCGCCGCCCGGCCTCCCGGACGCATCCAGGATCTCGAAATCGAGCCCGGCCCGGCGCAGGAAATAGCCGATGGCGAGGCCCGACTGGCCGCCGCCGATGACGACGACGCGGCGGCGGACCGGGGTCATGCCGGCCCCAGCAGCGGCAGCCACAGCGCCAGGGCGGCGAGGGCCAGCAGCAGCACCGGCGGGGTGATGGCGAGGCCGATGCGCATGTACTGGCCCCAGGTGATGCGAATGCCCTTGGTGCCGAGCACGTGCAGCCAGAGCAGCGTCGCCAGGCTGCCGATGGGGGTGAATTTGGGGCCGAGGTCGCAGCCGATGACATTGGCATAGATCATCAGCTCGCGCGTCACCGCCGGGATGCCCGGCGCCGCCTCGATCGACAGCGCGCCCACCAGCACGCCGGGCATGTTGTTCATCACCGAGGAGAGCAGCGCCGCGCCGAAGCCGGTGCCGATGGTGGCGACCCAGGGGCCCTGCCCGGCCAGCCAGGCCAGGGCGCCGGCCAGGTAACCGGTCAGCCCGGCGTTCCGCAGCCCGTAGACCACGAGGTACATGCCGAGCGAGAAGACCACGATCTGCCAGGGCGCGCCGCGCAGCACCCGGCCCACCGGCACCCGGCCGCCGCGCAGCGCCAGGCCGAGCAGCGCCAGGGCGGCGGCGCCGGTCACCGCCGCCACCGGCACGCCGAGCGGCGCCAGCACCACATAGGCCACGAGCAGCAGCCCCAGCAGCGGGAAGGCGGCGCGGAAGATCAACGGGTCGCGGATGGCGCTGGCCGGCGGCGCGAGCTGCGCCAGGGCATAGCGGGCCGGCACCACGCGGCGGTAGGCGAGCCACAGCACGCCCAGCGTGGCGGCGAGCGAGACCAGGTTCACCGGCACCATCACCGCGGCGTAGCGGTTGAAGCCGATGCCGAAGTAATTGGCCGAGACGATGTTGACGAGGTTGGAGATCACCAGCGGCAGGCTGGTGGTATCGGCGACGAAGCCGGTGGCCACCACGAAGGCCAGGGTGGCGGCCGGCGGGAAATCGAGCCGCAGCAGGATCGCCACCACGATGGGCGTCAGCAGCAGCGCCGCGCCGTCATTGGCGAAGACGGCGGCGATGCCGGCGCCGAGCAGCACCACCAGCGGCAGCAGGCGCCGGCCGCTGCCGCCGCCCCAGCGGGCGACGTGCAGCGCCGCCCATTGGAAGAAGCCGGCCTCGTCCAGCAGCAGCGAGATGACGATCAGCGCGACGAAGGTGAAGGTGGCGTCCCAGACGATCTGCCAGACCACCGGCACGTCGGCCCAGCCGATGACCCCGGTCAGCAGCGCCAGGACGGCGCCGCCGATGGCGCTCCAGCCGATGCCGAGGCCGCGCGGCTGCCAGATGACGAGGGCGAGGGTGGCCAGGAAGATGAGCAGGGCGAGCATGGGTCTCCTCGGCCCGCGGCGGCGCGGGCAGTTGCGTGGCGGCCCGGCGGGCCGCGGGCGTCGGTGTCAGGGCGGCACCGTCCCCGCGGCGCGGCACGGCTCCGGGGCCGCGCCGCGGCAGGGCGCCAGGGCGGCGATCAGCGGGGCGCAGAGCTCGGTCCGGCCGCCGCAGCAGTCCTCGGCCAGGAACAGCATCAGCGCCCGCAGCCGGTCGAGGTCGACGGCATAGATGACGGAGCGGCCCTGGCGCGCCGACCGCACCAGGCCGGCCCGGGCCAGGATGGCCAGATGCGCCGACAGGGTGTTCTGCGGCACCGCCAGCCGGCGGGCGACCGTGCCGGCGGGCAGCCCCTCCGGCGCCGCTGCCACCAGGAGGCGGAAGGCGTCCAGGCGGGTGCCCTGGGCGAGCGCCCCCAGGCCGGCGATGGCCAGGTTTTTTTCCATATATCCAGATTTACAGATATATATGCTGCTGCCTAGCGGGGCGGCGGCGTTCCGTCCCTGGGCAGGTCCGTGCGAGGCTCGGGCATGACGCCCCCGCCGCCCGAGTCCCAGGCCGGCGCCCATCCGGTGACGCCGGACGGGCGCTACTTCGTCGTCCGCGGCCGGCTCTGGCGCTGCAGCGACCCCCGCCTGGCGCCGGCCAAGCGGGCCGCGCTGGTGCAGGCGCTGATGGCGGCGCGGCGGGCCAAGGGCCAGGCGATGCGCCGGGGCGATGCCGCCGCGCGGGAGGAAGCCCGGGCCCGGGTGGAGGCGGCCAAGCAGGGGCTCGGCGAGCGCGGCCCGGTCTGGTGGGAGGATGGCGCCCCCGACTACAACCGGCACCTCGCCCGCAATTCCCCCTATGCCGCGTGGTTCGCCGGCCTCGCCGGCAGCCCGTGAGCGGGCATCCCGCCGCCGCGCGATTCCGTCCGGCACCTCAGGCCGCCGATGCCGCGTTGGCCTGTCAGCCGGACCGCATCGGGCCGGCAGGAGAAGTCCTCATGCGCATCAAGGCCGTGCTTTTCGACGTCGACGGCACCCTGGTCGATTCCGTGGACCTGCATGCCCAGGCCTGGGTCGATGCCTTCGCCGAGATCGGCCAGGCCATCCCCTTCGCCACCATGCGGGCGCAGATCGGCAAGGGCGGCGACCAGCTCATGCCGGTCTTCCTCCCGCCCGCGGCGCTGCAGGAGAAGGGCAAGGCGCTGGAGACGCGCCGCGGCGAGATCTTCCGGGAGGGCTACCTCCCCCGGGTCCGCGCCTTCCCCGAGGCGGCGGCGCTGGTGCGGCGCGTGGCGGCGGCCGGGCTGCGCAGCGCCCTGGCCTCCTCCGCCAAGGAGGAGGAACTCGCCGCGCTCAAGCGCATCCTCGGCCTCGAGGACGACCGGCTGGACGCCGAGACCTCCTCGAGCGACGCCGAACATTCGAAGCCCTTCCCCGACATCTTCGAGGCGGCGCTGGCGCGGCTGCCCGGGGTGACCCCGGCCGAGACCATCGTCATCGGCGATACCCCCTACGACGCCGAGGCCGCCGGCCGGGCGGGCATCCGCGCCATCGGCATGCTCTGCGGCGGCTTCCCCGAGGCGGATCTGCGGGCCGCCGGCTGCATCGCGATCTACCGCGACCCGGCCCACCTGCTGGCGGAGTTCGACGCCTCGCCGCTCGGCGGGGCGGCTCAGGTCCAGTAGAGGAGGCGGGCCGCGGGGAGGTGGCGGGCGACGCTGCCCTCCAGCGCGGCCCGCAGCTCGGCCATCCGCTCGCGCGGGAAGACGTATTTCACCCCGCCGAATTTGGTGGTCTTCCGGCTGCGCTCGTCCGGGTCCATCTCCAGCGCGCTGCCGGGGTACCAGCCCTGCAGCACCTGGCGCGAGCCCTCGGTGAAGCGGTGGGTGATGAGCTCCACCGTCAGCTCCGGGTCGGGAACGCCGGCCAGCGCCGCGGCGCAATCGGCCAGCAGCCGGTCGTAGCCCGCCCGCCAGTCCGGCACCGGCATGACCGGCGCGACGGTCAGCCCGATGCGGTAGCCCGCCAGCGCCACCTGCCGCATCGCCGCGAGGCGCTGCGCCATGCGCGGCGCGCCGCCCTCGAAGCGCTCGGCGCCCGCGGCGTTGACCGAGAAGCGGATCCGCGTCCGCCGGCCATGCGCCAGGCCGAGCAGCGGCGCCACCCCGTCGTATTTGGTGGTGAAGCGGAGCTGCACCGGCGCCTCCCAGGCGCCGAACTGCCGGATCGTCTCGGCCAGCGCGCCGGTGATGTGCTCGATGCCGAGCGGGTCGGTGTAGCAGGAGGCCTCGAAGGTCGTGCCCTCGCCGGCGCGGGCGGCATTCCGCGAGGTCACCTGGCCCTGGCCGAGCAGCGGCGGCAGCGCGGCCAGGATCTCCGGCAGGTTGGCATAGGCGCGGATGATCGGCGGGCCGGCCAGCGAGCCGGCGAGGTAGCAGTACTGGCAATGCGCCGGGCAGCCCGCGGCCAGGTCGAAGCGCCAGTCGGCGCTGGGCGGGATCGGCTGCGGCCGGCGCTTGCCCGGCGGCGCGACGACGACCGCGAGCGTCGACTTGGCGTCGCGGTAGGTATCGGGCAGGCCGGTCAGCCGGTCCGACTTCAGCCGCACCACCTCGGCCCCGAGCGCGGCGGCCCGTTCGACCATGGCGAGGCCCTGTGGCCAGCCGAGGGCGGCCGGCGTCGCCAGCACCCGCTTCGGCACCCAGGGGCGCTGCGCCGGCACCGCGTCGAAACGCCCCGCGTCAGAAGGCATAGCGCACCCGGCAATAGGGCATGTGGGCCGCCAGCAGGTCGCGGAAGCGGCCGAGCCAGCGGCCCTTCCAGCCGCTGCGGTAGCGGAGGTTGGTCTGGCCGCCCTCGGACTGCTTCTCCTCCTGGAGGTCGGGGCGCCAGAGCAGCGCCTCGGCCTTCGGATGCCAGGCGAGGTTGACCGCGTGCAGGGCGTCGTTGTGGGTCAGCATGATGATCTCGGCGGCGAGCTGGTCCTTCACCGCCGCCGGCAGCGCCGCGTCGAGCTCCTGGAACAGCGCCGCCCATTCCGCCTCCCAGCCCTCGCGCAGCACGACGGGGGAGAAATTCACCTGCACCTCGTAGCCGGCGCGGTGCAGCTCGGGGATCGCCGCGATCCGCTCGGCGACCGGCGCGGTGCGGATGTCGAGCAGCCTGGCCAGCCCGGCCGGCATCAGCGACATGCGGATGCGGGTGCGGCCCTGCGGGTCGTAGTCCAGCAGGGCCGGGTTGACCCATTTGGTGGCGAAGCTGCCCTTGGCATTGGGTAGGGTGCGGAACAGCGCCACCAGGTCCCGCACGTTGTCCGAGATCAGCGCATCGACCGAGAGGTCGCCGTTCTCCCCGAGGTCGTAGACCCAGTCCCGCGGGTCCACCTGGTTGGGCGGCTTGGGGCCGAGCCGGCCGGCATGGCGGGCGGTGGCGGCGGCGATCGCCTCGATGTTGGCGAAGACGGTGACCGGATTGGCATGGCCCTTGCGCCGGGCGACGTAGCAATAGGCGCAGGCCATGGCGCAGCCGTTCGAGGTCGAGGGCGCGATGAAGTCGGCGCTGCGGCCGTTCGGGCGGAAGGTCATCCCCTTCTTCACGCCGAGCACCAGCACCTCGCGCTTGGGGCGGAGGAACTCGCCGGGATCGGCCTCGCGCAGGGCGGGGATGCGCCAGTGGGAGTCGACCGGGATGCGCTCGGCCGCGGGGAAGCGCGCCAGGATCTCCCGCCCGCGCGGATGGGCCTCGGCCGCGGCTTCCAGGTAGATCCGGCGGATGTCGAGGAGCGGGGCGGCGCGGGCATCGGGCATGGCGGGGATATGGGGCGGCGGCGCGGAATGGCAGCCCGGCCGGCCTCTTGACGAATTCTTGGCGGCTTCGCGCCTAGAGGGGGGATGGCAACGGGCTCGGGGCAGGGATGCACGACGGCGAGGCTGCGGTGGTGAGCACTTCGGACAGCGGCCCGGAGAAGGCCAGGCGGGTCGTCCTCATCGTCGAGGATGAGGCGCTGCTGGCGCTGGAGCTGGAGGACGCGGTCCATCGCGCGGGGTTTGCGGCGCGCATCAGCACGGGCGCGGATGTGCTGGATGCGATCGGGGGCTGCGATCTCGTGGCCGCCGTCGTCGAGCTGAAGCTGGCGGCGGCGACCGATGGCCGGAGCCTGATCCGGCGCCTCCGTTCGGTGCAGCCAGGGCTGCCGGTCCTTGTCGTCACCGGCTACGCCAGGTCATCCGCCCAGGCCGACCTGCGCGGCCTGGGCGGCCCGACGGCCCGCCTCGAGAAGCCCGTGAACCTGGCCGAACTGGCCTGCAAGCTGCGCTGCGTCATCGGCAGCCACGACGGCATCGGCCTCTGAGGACCGGCACCTTCCGGGCCGGGCGCCGGACCTGGCGCCGGCGGGGCGGCGTTCGCGGCCAGGCTCACGGCAGCGCGGCCCTGGCAAGCCGTGGCCGGTTGCCCGGCCGGCCTTCGGCATCCGGCGCGAGAGTACGATAGCGTACCGTGCTGGCGCCTCCGCCTTGGTAACTAGGCGGTTGGCGAACAGGGAAGAATCAGAGCCGGGGCCAGAGCCGTGCGACAGGAGCGGGCATGGGAACGGGCCTGACCACCGTTGCCATCCTATCGGCCCCCAACCCTTGAATGCCGTCTTCTATATTTTCAGAAATCGAATTTCAGAGAGAATACATGCAACGGCTTGCGTTAAGAAGACGAATAGATCTGTTGATCTTCTCGACTGTTTTTCTTCTTATGGCCTTGAATGGCGCCAATATTTATATTTCATTCCAGAATGACGTCAGCGCCGCCAGCGCCCAGCTCCGCGTCATGGCCCGCTCCTTGTCCAACAGCATCAAGGCCGAGCTCGACACCCGTATCGCCACGCTCGAGGTCCTGGCCCTGTCACGGGCCCTGGCCGAAAACGACCTGCAGGCCTTCCGCCGGCAGGCCGAAGCGGTCCTTTTGAAGCAATTGCCGGGATCCAATATCGTCCTCGTGGACCGGGCCGGACAACAGGTGCTGAACACGGTCGTGCCGGCCGGCGTGGCGCTGCCCAGGCGGCAGTATCTCGAGAACCAGGAGAAGGTCTTCGCCTCGGGCAGGCCTTCGGTGTCGGATCTCTATCCCGGTCCCGGCCTCGAGCGGCCGGTGATCGCCATCGAGGTGCCCGTCCCGGGCCCCGACGGGCAGCCGCGGCTGGTGCTGGCCCTCAACCCCACCCTCGACACCTTCTCCGCGATCCTGCGGGAGTATCCGCCGCAGGCCGATTGGGCCGCCACCGTCCTCGACCGCTCCGGCCTGCGGATCGGCCGGGTGCCAGGCGGTCAGGAACTGATCGGCACCCGGCCGCCCGAGCAATTCCTGGTCGAGCGCGACAGCAGGGCCGATGGCGTGACCCGGGTCACCTCCCCCGAGGGCGTGCCGCTGCTGGTGGCCTATCGGCGTCTGGACGACACCGGCTGGACCGTCGCGGTCGGCAGCCCCGTGGCCAACCTGACGGGGCCTGCGTGGCGGCACGCCCTCGTCTCCCTGGCGATCGGCGGCCTGCTGCTGCTGCTGTGCCTCGCGGTTGCCCAGCGGCTGGCCAGCAGCATCCTGCGTCCCTTCGCCGCCTTGCGAGACCTCGCGGCGAGCAAGGACGAGGCCCGGCGCTACGCGCCCACCGGCCTGCGCGAGGCGGATGAGGTGGCCGAGGCGTTCCTGCAGGAGGCCTCCCGCCGGCAGGCGGCGACCGTGTCGCTGTTGAACAGCGAACGACGGCTTCGCCTGTCCATCGCGGAGCTGAATCACCGGGTCAAGAACGTCCTGGCGACGGTGCAGGCCCTGGCCTTCCAGACGGCACGCGGCGAGGCGGACCTGGAGCGTTTCCAATCCGTCTTCAGTGCCCGGCTGAGCAGCCTGGCGCGGGCCCATGACCTGATCACCGCCTTCTCCTGGCAGGCCGCGTCGCTGGACGCCGTGCTGCGGACCGGGCTGACGCCCTGGCTCGAGCCGGCACGTTCCCCGCCGCAACTGGTCATCGATCCGAGCTGCGGCCACGAGGCGGCCATGGTCCTGCCGAGCCAGGCGCAGGCCCTGGTCCTGGCGCTGCATGAACTGGCGACCAATGCCATCAAGCATGGCGCGTTGACGCAGCCGGACGGGCTGGTGACGGTGGCCTGCGCCGCCTGCGAGGGCGGGGACCACGCGCTGATCCACTGGATCGAGACGGGCGGACCGGCGGTCCCCGGTCCGCCGGCCCGGCAGGGCTTCGGCATGCGCTTGCTCAAGCGGGCCCTGCGGACCGATCTGGGGGCCGGGAGCGAGGTCGAGCTCGACTTCCTTCCGGAAGGCCTGCAGGCCCGGATCAAGGTCAAGGTGCATCCGACGTCGCCGGCGGCGCTGCAACTGGCCGGGCTGACCGTGGACTAGGACCGCCGGCCGGCACGGCGCCGTCTCCGGTATTCTGCCCGGCCTTGATGCCGGGTCCGGGACTGGGCCGATACTTGGCGAAGGGCATGCCGGGTGAGGGATTTGAACCCCCGACCTTCGGTTTACAAAACCGCTGCACTACCACTGTGCTAACCCGGCGCTGGCCGGACGATAGCATGGCAGCCAGGACCGGGAAACGGGACCGCGATGCCATGACGGCCGCCCGGTCCTCCCGCCGGGGAACGGGCCGGCGAGGGGCGGCAGCGCGGACCCGCCGTCCCTCCTGCGCGCGCCGGCGGCGACCACCCCATCATCTCGAGGCCGTGGCGACCAGTCGTGGATTGCAGTCCGGATAGAAGCGCCGAACGATGTCACTGACCTCCGCGCAGCCTTCTCCCATGGAGAGCGTGCCTCCATAGAAGCGCGAGGGTGATGCTTGCGGCTGGACAATATCCCTCGGCTGTTTCCTGACCTGGGGCCTGGCAGCCTGCGGGGTACGATTTGCCGCGGTCGTGGCCACGTCTTTCCGGCACTCCGGATAGAGGGACGGATCAAGCCCCGAAATCCGGCAGAATGCCGGCGCTTCCGACCGCAGCCGGGGATCGCCGTCGATGGTCCCGCCCCTGGGAACGACGGAGGGCGGAATGGGCAGGTTGGGCGGCGGGAGGGTCTCCGCATTGTACTGCCCGGCCTGGCCCGCGCCTGCGGGGTAGTTCGACGGCAATATGACGACCGCACCGCCGTCCTCGATGCAAGGGCGGCGAATTCGGATGAAGGCCTGCCGGATCACAGGGATCGAGCACAGAACTTCCCTGGCGGCCGCTTCGTCCCGAAGGCCGGATACCAGGACGGCAGCGTTGTTCCGTGTCTGGCATTCGGAATCGATATTGCTGAAAGCACCGCCGATGCCAACCAAGGGGGTGGTGACTCCCACGGATACTCCGGTGGCGCAGGGATTCAGGCCATAGATATTGCCAAGGCCAAGCGAGGGCGTTTGGTGTGGTATCCGCGGGTTGGACGGGAGGCCTTCGTTCCTCTGTATGCTTTCGGTTCGGATATTCTGATTGATCGTCTGCGTATTTGCATCTTGTGCATCAGCAGAGGCCGAGAAGGTGAGGGCGGCAAACACCGCCCCCACCCCCCAGAAGACTTTCGTCTTCATTGGCTGGATCAGACCGGCTCAGCGCGCCCAGGCGTGCGAGCCGCCCGAGGTCATGCCCTGGGTGACGAACACCCCCGCCCCGGCGAAGCCGCCCGAGCTGGAGCCGCTGTTGGTCCCGGTCATGGTGGTGGACCCGAACCAGTTCTTCGAGGCCGAGCTGCCGGTCACGGTCCCGGCCTGGCTGGTGGCGCCGACGATGAAGCCGCCGCCCGCCGCACCGGTGGAGGCACCGGCGCTGCTGCCGCTTCCGGCGGAGCCGGCGAGGGCGGGACCGGCCATGAGCATGGCGGCGGCGGCGGCGAATACGAATTTGCGCATGTCGTCTCTTCCTCGATTTCTCCCGGAGGACCTCCCCGGGAGTCGTTGCTGTGGCCAGGACATCGGGAGGTCCCGATGCAGCAGGGCGCAGGCGCCCGTCACGTCCGGAGGGGGCGTCCCTTCGGGCGTCGCTTGGGCGGATGAGGGTCCTCATCCGGCAACTTGGGTTTACGGAAACTTCGGTACGTTCAGGACCGTGGTGAACTGGCCGCCGTAGGAGGAGGTCGTCGTCCCGCTGTTGTTGGACACGACACCGCTGCCGACGTTGAAGCTGCCGCCGTTGATCGCCAGGCCCATGGTGCGGCTGATCACCTGGGTACCGGACTGCGACTGGCCGCCGAATCCGGTGTTGAAATTGGTCGAGCCCGTGAAGCCGCCGGATATCGACGTAGCAACGCCGACCCCGCCGGTGCCGTTGATGTTCACCTGCGTAGTAACGACGAACTGACCATTGGTATTCGTCCCGTTGGCCGGGGCACTCGTCGTGGCAGGTGCGGCCGAACGTGCTGCCGATGCCGGCGCGACGCTACTGATACTTTGCGCCGAACTGCTCTGGGATGAATGGCGCCGAGGTCGTCGCCGCGCTGGATCAGGTCGCGCGCCAGGTTGGAGAAGACGGACTCCCGCCCGTCGCTCACGTCGATGGATTTGTCGTAGCTGAAATCATCCTGCTCGCCCCTGGCATTGCCGCGATGCAGGATCCGGTCTGCCAGATCGAAGGCCCCGACATCCTCGGCCGGTGGCTTCGTGTCATGCAGGAAGCGATCGACTGCGCTCTTGTCGCCGCCGCGGGACTGCGCGTGGGTGTCCCCACGATTGGTGTAGCCAAATAAGTATTGTGGTCCTCGCATCGACCGTTCTCCCGTTCAACACACGGGAGTGTAGGGAGGCGAAACAACACGGATAGATCGATACCCCCGCCGCAAAATAACAATAACGTAAATAATACAGCCCTGGGTTGATGCCAGGTTCGATCTATTGGGAAAACGGGTATTGTGGCTGGTTCTTGCACTTGACTGGCCACTGTACCGGGCACCGCCTTTCCCGACCGCTCGATGCGCCGCCGAGCGTCAGACGACCGATCCCGGGACGAGCCCGGAGCCTACGGCCCGCGCCCCTGCGGCCAGGTCATGGGCCGCGACGCCGGCGATGCCTGCTGATGAGCCCGGAGCGGGGCCGTGGAGGACCGCGCCGCGGCCGGATGAACGCAGGCCCTCCGCCTGCCGCCCGCGGCGCGGCGCGGATGCGGCACCGCCGCACCGCCGCCGTGCCGCGCCGCGGCCGGTCAGCCCACGCCGAGCAGTTCGACGTCGAAGACCAGCGTCGCATTCGGCGGAATCACGCCGCCGGCGCCGCGCGCGCCATAGCCGAGCTCCGGCGGGATGGTCAGCGTCCGCTGCCCGCCCACCTGCATGCCGGCCACGCCCTGGTCCCAGCCGGCGATCACGTGCCCGGCGCCCAGCATGAACTGGAAGGGCTCGCTCCGGTCGCGCGAGCTGTCGAACTTGCGGCCCTTGTTGTCCGGCTTGCCCGGCTCGAACAGCCAGCCGGTGTAGTGCACCGAGACGTTCTGCCCGCTGGTCGCGGTGGCGCCGGCGCCGGTCTTGTGGTCGATCATGTCCATGGAAAGGGTGCTCCTCGATTGGCGCGGATCATGCACGTCCGGCCGCCCGGCGCCAGGGGGCACCTGCCGGATCGCCCGATGCGCCGCAGGAGACAGCCCATGACCGATGCCACCATTACCCCCCGGGTCGCCCTCATCACCGGCGCCTCGCGCGGCATCGGCCGCGAGATCGCCTGGGCGCTGGCCGGGCGGGGCTTCAGCCTGTTCCTCGCCGCCGAGGGCACGCCGGCGGAACTGGACGAGGCCGTCGCCGAATGCCGCCGCCGCGGCGCCCCCGATGCGGCGTCGGGGATCGTCGACCTGGCGGCGGCGGGGGCGGCGGAGGCCATGGTCGCCGCCGCCCTGGCCCGCCTCGGGCGGGTGGACGTGCTGGTGAACAACGCCGGCATCCGCTGCCGCAAGGCCTTCGGCGGCTTCACCCGGGCGGATTTCGACGGGGTCGTCGCGGTCAACCTCGCCGCCGCCTTCTTCGCCAGCCAGGCGGTGCTGCCGGCCATGCGGGCGCAGGGCGGCGGCCGCATCATCCACATCGCCAGCCAGATGGGCTCGGTCGCGGCGGAGGAGAACGCGCTCTACGGCCTGACCAAGGCCGGGCTGATCCACCTGACGCGCAACATGGCCTTCGAGCTGGCCCGCGAGGGCATCCAGGTGAACTCGGTCAGCCCCGGCCCCATCGCCACCCGGTTCAACCTCGACACCTGGGGCCGCCAGCCCGGCAAGCTGGAGACCATGGCCGGCCGCGTCCCGGCCGGGCGGATGGGTGAGGCCTGGGAGGTGGCGGAGGCGGTGGCCTTCCTGGCCACCGCCGCGGGCAGCTACATCCAGGGCCACGACCTGCTGGTGGACGGCGGCTACGTCATCCACTGAGCCGCGTGCCGCCCTGCGCCGGCTCAGCCGTGCCCGTGCCGGACCCGCGCGCCCGGCAGGGGCTGGCAGGCTTCGGCAACCGGCAGGACCGCATGGGTGTCGAGGAGCCGGACCAGATCCTCTCCGGCCAGCGGCAGGCTGAAGAAATAGCCCTGGGCCACCGGGCAGCCGAGCTCGGCCAGCCGGTCGCGCTCGGCCGCCGTCTCGATGCCCTCGCAGGTGACGACGATGCCCAGCGCACGGGCGACGCCCAGCGCCGCGCCCACCATGGCGGCCTGCACCGGGTCCCGGTCCAGGCCGTGGACGAAGCTGCGGTCCACCTTGATTTCCGTGAAGGGCAGGCTGCGCAGGCACTGCAGGGAGGCGAAGCCGGTGCCGAAGTCGTCCATGGCCAGGCCGATGCCGAGGCGCCGCAGCTCGGCGAAGCAGGCGGCGGTACGCGGACTGGAATCCGCGAGCATGGTCTCGGTCAGCTCCAGCGCGACCCAGCCCGGCTCGGCGCCGGCCTCGGCGAGGACGCGGCGCATCAGCGCGGCGATGTCGTCGCGCTGGAACTGCACCGGGGAGACGTTGACCGCGACATAGACCGCATGGCCGTGCCGGTGCAGCATCGCCGCGAAGCGGCTGGCCTCGGCCAGGGCCCAGGCGCCGATCTCGACGATCAGGCCGCTCTCCTCCGCCACGCCGAGGAAGCGCTCCGGCGACTGCAGGCCGAAGACCGGATGCTGCCAGCGCAGCAGCGCCTCGAGGCCGACGATGCGGCCGGTGGCGATCTCCACCTTCGGCTGGTAGTGCAGCACGAATTCCTGCTGCGTCAGGGCATTGCGCAGCTCGGCGGTCAGCCGCAGCCGGCGGCGCGACTGCCGTTCGGTCGCCGGGTCGTAGGCACGGACCTCGCCCCGGCCGGCGGCCTTGGCGGCATAGAGCGCGGTCTCCGCCCGGATCAGCACGGCCTCGGCCGGCTCGGTGTGGGTCTGGGCCACCGCCCAGCCGAGGCTCACCGTCATCGCCACGGTGATGCCGGGCAGGGCGAGCGGCTCGGCGATCGCCCGGTGCAGCCCGGCGGCGACGGCCGCGGCATCGGCGCCGCAGGGCAGGCGCAGCGCGACGGCGAATTGCCCGGCGGCCAGCCGGCAGGCCGCCTCGCTGCCCGCCGCGGCCTGCAGGCGGCGGCCGAGCTCGCGCAGCACGGCATCGCCCGCGGCCCGGCCGTAGGTGCCGTTCACGTCGCGCAGCCGGTCGGCGTCGCAGCACAGCAGCATCAGCGCGTCGCTCCAGGCGCGTTCCGCCTCCAGCCGGGCGAGGAACCGGCGCGGGATCGGTAAGCCGGTGACGTCGTCGTGGGTCGCGGCGCGCTGCAGCCGGTCGGCCCGGTCGCGGCAGGCGGTCACGTCCCGGCTGGTGGCCAGATAGTGGGTCGGCGTCCCGTCGTCGTCCCGCATCGGCCGCAGGCGCAGCTCGTTCCAGAACATGGTGCCGTCCTTGCGGTAGTTCCGCAGCACCACGCTCACCTCGCGGCGGGCGGCGATCGCCCGGGCCATGTCGGCGATCTCGGGCTGCTGGCGGTCGGCGCCCTGGAGGAAGCGGCAGTTCCGGCCGAGGATCTCGGCCGCGGCATATCCCATGATCCGCTCACAGGCGCTGTTGACGTAGATCAGGGGCATGTCGGGCTGTGTCAGGTCGGCGATGGCGATGGCGTCCGAAAGGCCTTCCAGGGTCTGGACATTGAGGGTCAGCCCGGCGAGCCGCTGATGGACCGCCGGCGGCAGCGACAGGCCGGCAATCGGTCGTTTCATCATGGCGGGCCCCTTGCCGCCGAGGCCGCGGCCCTCGCCGGCATCGGCGGACGTATCAGGTTGCGGCAAGGGCGGCGCCGAGGTTCGGCCGGAGGAAGGGACGGGTCATGCCCGCGGCCCGGATCGGGCCTGGCGATTCACGCGGCTGCCGTGGCGCAGAATTTTCATTTCTTTCTACAACATCAATAAACTATCGGCCGAGAACAACGATTTGACAGTGACCGGGACAGTTCCATCGGTCAAGGAAATATCACCTATTTGGTGTGCTTCCACTTGGTCTTGTGCGGCGCGTCGAGCCGGACGCTCAATATTGAGCGGAGTGGAGGAAAATTATAGACTGCGGGCCGGGAAGGAGCGTGGTTTCATTCTTTTGCCCTGCTGAAACGAGGCCGCTGGCCGGTGCCGCCCCCGGCAGGCCGGGGACCGCCCGCGGCATCGGCGCTTGACCCGGTGCCGCTTCTTCGCCATGGCGGGGCCGCCGCGTGCCGGCAGCCCCGATCGTTCCCTCAACCAGGAAGGTGCCCCGTGCTCGCGCTCCGCGTCATCCCCTGCCTCGACGTGAAGGACGGCCGCGTGGTCAAGGGCGTCAATTTCCTCGCCCTGCGCGATGCCGGCGACCCGGTCGAGCAGGCCCGGACGTACGACCGCGAGGGCGCCGACGAGGTCACCTTCCTCGATATCGGCGCCACCCACGAGAATCGCGACAGCATGTACGACGTCATCGCCCGCACCGCGGCCGAGGTCTTCATCCCGCTGACGGTCGGCGGCGGCATCCGCAGCGTCGAGGACGTGCGCCGCCTGCTGCTCGCCGGGGCCGACAAGGCCAGCATCAACAGCGCCGCCGTGGCGGAGCCCGCGCTGGTCTCGCGCGCCGCCGAGGCCTTCGGCAGCCAGGCGATCGTCGTCGCGGTGGATGCCCGGCAATCCGCGCCCGGCCGGTGGGAGGTCTTCACCCATGGCGGGCGGCGAGGCACCGGCATCGACGCCATCGGCTGGGCGCAGCGGATGGCGGCCGCCGGCGCCGGCGAGATCCTGCTGACCAGCATGGACCGCGACGGCACCAAATCGGGCTTCGACCTGGCGCTGCTGCGGGCGGTGCGGGCCGCCGTGCCGGTGCCGATCATCGCCTCCGGCGGGGTCGGCACGGTCGATCATTTCGTCGAGGGCGCGCGGGCCGGGGCGACCGGGCTGCTGGCCGCCAGCGTCTTCCACTACGGGGAATTCCGCATCGCCGATGCCAAGGCCGCCCTGGCCGCCGCCGGCCTGCCGGTGCGCCCCCTGCCTGACCCGGAGACCGCCTGACCATGGCGAAGACCACCAAGAAGAAGCCCGCCGCCAAGACCGCCAAGCTGCTGAACGTCCTCAAGCCGAAGCCACAAAAGAAGCGCGCCGCCGTGCCCGTGCCGGCCTCCCTGGCGGTGAAGCCGGCGAAGCCGCCCAAGGCCGTGCGCAAGGCCGAGGCCCGCCACCTGGCGCCGCTGGGCGGGCCGATGGGCGGCGATGCGGCGGTGCTCGACCGGCTCTGGGGCACGGTGGAGAGCCGCCGCCTCGCCGGCGACGCGGCGCAGTCCCACTCCGCCCGGCTGCTCGGCCGCGGCACCCCGAAGGTGGCGCAGAAGCTGGGCGAGGAAGCGGTCGAATGCGTCATCGAGGCGACGCTCGGCCATCGCGCCGAGACCATCCTGGAATCGGCCGACCTGCTCTACCACCTGGTCGTGGTCTGGGTGGACGCCGGCATCCGCCCGCACGAGGTCTGGGCCGAGCTGCAGCGGCGCGAGGGCATCAGCGGCATCGCCGAGAAGGCCGCCCGGCCCAAGGGCATCGTCCGTGCCGCCCGCACCACCAAGCTGGCCTGACCTGCAAGGGGACCCTGCCATGAGCGTTTCCGGCAAGCCGCCCTACGACCCCGCCAACATCTTCGCCCGCATCCTGCGCGGCGAGATCCCCTGCCAGCGGGTGGACGAGAGCGAGCACGCGCTGGCCTTCCACGACATCGCCCCGCAGGCGCCGGTGCACGTGCTGGTCATCCCCAAGGGGGACTGGGTGAGCGCCGCGGACTTCCATGCGGGGGCATCGAATGCGGCCATCGCCGGCTTCTGGCGGCTGGTGGCCAAGGTGGCGCGCGACCTGGGGCTCGAGGACCGGGGCTACCGGCTGCTGTCCAACATGGGCGAGGATGCCGGCCAGGAGGTGGCGCATTTCCACGTGCATCTCTTCGGCGGCCGGCGCCTGGGGCGGATGGTGCCGCCGGCCGGCTGAGGCCGCCGCCGCCTCGGACCGGCCCCGCGCTTTGTCTTGCAGTGCAGCGGCGGCGCGGCGAGAGTGCCCCCATGGCTTCCAATCCCCAGGATGACGCACGTGCCGCCCTGACCGCCGCGGGGCAATTGCCCGACGCGGAGATCGACCTGGCGGCGGTGGCGCTGCAATTGGCGCGGATCGATGCGCCCGAGGCGGATTGGCGGGCCGCCTCCGCCGCCCTGTCCGAGCTGGCCCAGGCCATGGTCGCCGCCGCCGCGGCCGACCCGGAGGCCGATGCCGGCGATGCCGAGCGCCGCCGCCTGGTCCTGGCCGAGGTGATCCACGCCCGCTTCGGCTATGCCGGCGATACCGAGGACTACGAGAACCCCGACAACGCCAACCTCATCCGGGTGGTCGAGCGCCGGCGCGGCCTGCCGGTGGCGCTCGGGGTGATCTGGCTGCACGCCGCCGAGGCCGCCGGCTGGGCGGCGCATGGCGTGGATTTCCCGGGGCATTTCCTGCTCGCGGTGGAAGGCGGCCGGGGCCAGGCGCTGATCGACGTCTTCGCCGGCGGCACCGGGCTGCAGGCCCCCGACCTGCGCGGGCTGATCAAGCGGATCGAGGGCGACAAGGCCGAGCTGCGGCCCGGGCTGGTGCGGCTGATGGAGAAGCGGGCCGTGCTGCTGCGGCTGCAGAACAACCTCAAGCTGCGGCGGCTGCGGGCCCAGGACCTCCCCGGCGCGCTGTCCTGCGCCGAGGACATGCTCCGCCTCGCCCCCGGCCAGGCCGGGCTGTGGCGGGAGGCCGGGCTGATGAACCAGCGGCTGGACCGGATCGGCGCCGCCCTGGCCTGCCTCGAGAAGTCGCTCGAGCTGGACCCGGCCGGCCCGGCCGCCAACCGGGCGCGGATGGTGGTCGAGGAGCTGCGCCACCGGCTGAACTGAGCGCCACGGCCGCCCGGGGCGGGCGCGCAAGGGGCTGGCCTTTTCCCCCGGTTCGGGGCACGGAGGCAGCCGAACCAAACGGGAGACGACCATGGCGCGCGCCTTGCGGGTGGCGGTCCAGATGGACCCCATTGCCGGCATCAACATCGACGCCGACAGCACCTTCGCCCTGATGCTGGAGGCCCAGGCCCGCGGCCATGCGCTGTGGCACTACCACGTGCGGGACCTGGCCCTGACCTCCGGCCGGGTGGTGGCGCATGCCGAGCCGGTGCGGGTGGAGCGCCGGCACGGCGCCCACTACGCCTTCGGCCCGCCGGAGGAGCTGGACCTGTCCACGGTCGACGTCGTGCTGATGCGGCAGGACCCGCCCTTCGACATGGCCTACATCACCGCCACCCACCTGCTGGAGCACATCCACCCGAAGACCCTGGTGGTGAACGACCCGGCCAGCGTGCGCAACGCGCCGGAGAAGCTCTTCGTCCTGCACTTCCCCGAACTCATGCCGGAGACGCTGGTGACCGCCGACCGCCGGCAGATCCTGAAATTCCGGGAGAGGCACGGCGACATCATCGTCAAGCCGCTGTTCGGCAACGGCGGCGCCGGGGTCTTCCATATCAAGCCCGGCGACAGCAACCTCGCCTCACTGATCGAGATGTTCACCGAGCGCTCGCGCGAGCCGCTGATGGTGCAGCGCTATGTCCCGGAGGTCCGCCTGGGCGACAAGCGCATCATCCTGGTCGACGGCGAGCCGATGGGCGCCATCAACCGGGTGCCGGCGGCGGGCGAGGCGCGCAGCAACATGCATGTCGGCGGCCGGCCGGAGCGGACCACCCTGACCGCGCGCGAGCGGGAGATCTGCGCCCGGATCGGGCCGGAGCTGAAGGCGCGCGGCATGATCTTCGTCGGCATCGACGTGATCGGCGACTACCTGACCGAGATCAACGTCACTTCGCCGACCGGGCTGCAGGAGATCGCCCGCTTCGACGGCGTGCACCTCGAGCAGGCGATCTGGGACGCGATCGAGGCGAAGCGGCAGGGCTGAGGCGGCCGCCCCCGCCCTGCACGGCCCCGCCCTGCACGCTGGCGGCCGTGGCGGCGGGCGGCTCACGCATCGCCCTGCACGGCCCGCAGCGCATAGCCGCCGCGCTGCATCACCAGCAGCCGCGGCTCCGCCGGGTCGACCTCGATCTTCTGCCGCAGCCGGTAGACATGGGTCTCGAGGGTGTGGGTATGGACCTGGCTGCTGTAGCCCCAGACCTCGTCCAGCAGCACCTTGCGGCTCACGGTCCGCGAGCCGGCCCGGTAGAGGAATTTCAGGATGCTGGCTTCCTTGTCGGTCAGCCGGACCTTGCGGTTGCGGGCGGCATCGACCAGCTGCCGGGCGCTGGGGCGGAAGGTATAGGGGCCGATGCGGAAGGTCGCGTCGTCCGAGCTGTCGAAGGCGCGCAGCTGGGCGCGCAGTCGGGCCACGACGATCTCCGGCCGGAACGGCTTGGCGATGTAGTCGTTGGCGCCGGAATCGAGGCCGCGGATCACGTCCTGCTCCGCATCGGCGCCGGTCAGCATGATGACCGGCAGCCGGTGGCCGCTGCGGCGCAGCTTGGCGCAGAAGTCCCGCCCGTCGGCGTCGGGCAGGCCGACATCGAGCAGGATCGCGTCGTAGCGCGGCTGCCCGGCGCTGAGCATCGCCTCGGCATCGGCGGCGGTGCCGGCCTCCTGGGTGACGAACTCGCCGTCCTGCATCAGGTGTTCGGCCAGGGTGGCGCGCAGCGCGGTGTCGTCTTCGACGAACAGTATGGCACGGGGCATGGTGAAGCTCCTCCGGGGGGGGGCGGGCATGGCGACCTCGCCATGCCTCGGAGGAGAGGGAAGCCCAGGCGACGTGAGCGCAGCGTGATCTGGCTCACTGCCCAGCGTGATTTCCGCCGCCGGGCCCGGAATTGATGCCCGTCATGGGCGCCGCAGGTTCTCCCGCAGGGTCGCGCCCCGGTATTCGGTCCGGTACAGGCCGCGCCGCTGCAGCACCGGCACCACGTGGCGGCAGAAATCCTCGAACATGCGGGGGAAGACGGTCGGCCAGATGATGAAGCCGTCGCAGGCGCCGGCGGTGAAGTAGTCCTCGAGCTGGTCGGCGATGCCCTCGCCGGTGCCGACCAGCAGGTCGCGCGGCTTGCTGGCGGCCTCGGCGAAGCTGAGCTTCTCCTGCGCCATCAGCTGCAGCACCCGGTCGTGCGAGCCGGAGATGCCCTGGTTGCCCTGGGCCCTGGCGACCTCCTCGGCGGTCTGGTGCCGCGTGAGGTCGGCGCCGATCAGGCTGGAATTCAGCATGCGCTGGGCCTCGGGGTCGATCAGCGACTGCAGGTAGGCGTATTTCTCCTGGGCGATCGCCTCGGTCTCGCCGACCACCACGGCGAAGGAGGGCAGCACCTTGCAGGCCTCCGGCGGGCGGCCGTGCCGCGCCAGGCGGGACTTGATGTCGTCGTGGAAGGCGATGGTGTCGGCCTTGCTGTGCGGCGTGCAGAAGATCATCTCCGCCCAGCGCGCGGCGAATTCGCGGCCGCGCTCCGAGGCCCCGGCCTGCAGGAAGACCGGGCGGCCCTGCGGCGTGCGCGGGATCGACAGCGGGCCGCGGCTGCGGACGAAGCGGCCCGCGAAGTCGGTGTAGCGGACCTTGGCGGGGTCGATGAAGACGCCCTTCTCCCGGTCCAGGACGAAGGGGTCGTCGTCCCAGCTGTCCCAGAGGGCGGTGCAGGCCTCGAGCACCTCGTCGCCGCGGTCGTAGCGCTGGTCCTTCGGCGGGATGCCGTCCATGCCGAAATTGCGGGCCTCGAGGTCGGTGGCCGAGGTCACCACGTTCCAGGCGGCGCGGCCCTTGGTCACCATGTCGAGCGAGGCCAGGGTGCGGGCGAGGTAATAGGGATTGCTGAAGGTGGTCGAGAGGGTGGCGCCGAGGCCGAGGTGCCGCGTCACCCGCGCCATCTGCGGCAGGATCATCAGCGGGTCGAGGTAGCTGATCTGGCCGCCGAGCCTGAGGTAGGCGTCGAAATTGCCGCCGTGGATATCCGGCAGGCCGAAGGTATCGGCGAAGAAGCAGGCATCGAAGCAGGCGGCCTCCAGGACGCGGGCGATGTGCTCGTAGCGGGCGGGCTCGAAGATGTCGTCGAGGTCGGCTTCGGGGTGGCGCCAGGCGCCGGGGTGGTTGGCGGTCGGGCCGGTCTTCAGGTAGGCGACCAGGTGCATCCGGCGCTGGGTCATGCTTGTGTCTCCGTCGGATAGGCGCCGGCCGCGCGGGCCCGGGCTTCGACCAGGGCGATCAGCAGGTCCATCGTCGGGGTCGGCACGCCCATCATCCTGGCGCACTCCTGCGGCGTGCCGAAGGTCGGGTGGAATTCCATCGGCCGCCCGGCGTCGAGGTCCTGCACGATGCTGGAACGGTGCACCTGCTTCGTCGCCCGGGCGATGTTCGCCTCGGCGTCGAATTGCGTCGGGTGGCCCATGGCGGCGGCGATGGCGCCGGCCTCGGCGGCGACCCGGCGCACCGCCTCGGCGACGGCGGGGATGTGGAAGGTGGCGCTCGGCGCCCTGTTCGAGAGGCAGCCGAAGAGGCCGGAGCAGAGGTTCATCTGCAGCTTCGCCCAGATCGCCTGGCGGATATCGGCGACGGCGGCCACCGTGAAGTCGTCGTCGCGCAGCAGGGCGGCCAGCGCCTCGGCCCGGGCGGTGCCGCCGGCGGGCTCGCCCAGGTAGAGCGTGGATTTCGGCGTCTCGACATGCACCTCGCCCGGCGCCACCAGGTCGCAGGAGGCGAGGATGACGCCGCCCAGGGCGCGGTCGGGGCCGACGGTGGTCCACATGGCATCCCCGGGGTCGATCCGCGGCAGGCGGCGGCCGTCCATCGGGCCGCCGTGGTGGGCGAAGTACCACCAGGGGATGCCGTTCATGACGAAGGCAACCGGCGTTCCGTCGCCCAGCAACTGGGCAAGCCCGGGCGCGATGGCGGGAAGCGCGGGGGCCTTCACCGCGACGATCACCGCATCCTGCGGGCCGAGCGCGGCCGGGTCGTCCGAGGCCGCCACGGGCGACTGCCAGCGCCGCGCCGGGGTCTCGACCGTGATTCCCCGCTCGCGGATGGCGGCGAGGTTGGCGCCGCGGGCGACGACGGAGACCTGCGCGCCGCCGCGATGCAGCCGCCCGGCCAAATAGCAGCCGACCGCGCCGGCGCCATAGATACAGACCTTCATGCGCCTCTCCGGTGTTCCACCTTGGCGCCGCGTCCCCGGCTGGCATCATCCCTGCAGGAAGTATGCGAGCCGGGTTTGCCCTAGGCAACGGCACCTCAGGGAGACAATGCGATGCGGGAAGACTTCGGCGCCTTCGTACCGGGCACATCGGTGCATATCGCGGGCAGGCCGGGCGAGCCGCTGAGCGGGCTGAGTTTCGCGGCGAAGGATCTGTTCGACGTGGCGGGCCACGTGACCGGCGGCGGCAACCCGGATTGGGGGCGGACGCATCCGGTGCCGACGACGCATAGCTGGGCGGTCGGCGCCTTGCTCGATGCCGGGGCGGAGCTGATCGGCAAGACCATCTCCTGCGAGATCTCGCTCGGCATCCTCGGCTTCCACCAGTTCTATGGGACGCCGGACAATCCCCGCGCGCCGGGCTGCATGCCGGGGGGCTCCTCCTCCGGCTCGGCGGCCGCCGTCGCGGGCGGGTTGTGCGATACGGCGCTGGGGACGGATAGCGGCGGCTCGGTCCGGGTGCCGGCGAGCCTCTGCGGGCTGTATGGGCTGCGGCCGACGCATGGGCGGATCTCCTTCGCCGGCGGCGTGACGCAGTCGCCGAGCTTCGATACGCCGGGCTGGTTCGCCCGCGATGCCGCGACCTTCGCCCGGGTGGCGGAGGTGATGCTGGGCGTGCCGATTCCCGCGGTGGCGCCGGCGAGGCTGCTGCTGGCGGAGGACTGCTTCGACGTGTGCGATGCCGGCGTCGCCGAGGCGCTGCGGCCGGCGGTCGCGCGGGTGGCGGCGGTGCTTGGCGGGGAGACAGTGCGGATGTCGCTCGGCCAGGGCGAGCTGGCGGCCTGGATGGACCAGCGCGGGGTGCTGCAGCGGGGCGAGACCTGGAAGACCTTCCAGCCCTGGATCGACGCGGTGAACCCCTGCTTCGCCTTCAACGTCGGGCGCAATCTGGCGGCCGCCTCGGCCATCACCCCGGCGCAGACGGCGGTGGCGCAGGTGGTGCGGGAGAGGGTGCGCGACCGCGCCCGTGCCTTGCTGGAGGGCGGCGCCATCCTCTGCATGCCGACCACGCCCTATACCGCGCCGCGGGCGGACATGCCGCTGCACATGATCGACGCCTACTCGGACCGGCTGGGGCTGCTGACCTCCTTCGCCGGGCATGCGGGACTGCCGCAGCTGAACCTGCCGCTGGGGGAGATGGCCGGCAAGCCGATCGGGTTGTCGATCATCGCCTGGCGCGGCGGCGATGAGCGGCTGGTGGCCATCGCCCGCGCGCTGGAGGGTTGAGGATGCTGGAGCTGAACATTCCCGAGGTGGTGGCCGAGGTCCGCGCCGCCTTCGAGCGCTACGACGCCGGGCTGGATGCGAACGACGTGGCGGTGCTGGACGACAGCTTCTGGGACAACCCGCTGACGCTCCGCTACGGCGTGGGGGAGAACCTGTACGGCCATGCCGCCATCGCCGCCTTCCGGGCGGGGCGGACGCCGGCGCAGCATGCCTCCCGCGCGCGGCGGCTGGAGAAGACCATCATCACGAGTTTCGGCCGGGACTTCGCCACGGCGAATACCGAATACGTGCTGCTGGGCGACGGCCGGCGCGGCCGGCAGAGCCAGAGCTGGGTGCGGACCGAGGCCGGGTGGAAGGTGGTGGCGGCGCATGTGAGCATGTTGGCGGAGCCCCTCTAGGGCCGCCGCGGCACCACCAGGTTCGGCACGATCACCTGCACCGGCTGCCCATCCTGGTTCAGGGTGGTGCAGCGGACCCGCAGCATGCCCTGCTGCGGCCGGGTCTTGCTCGGGCGGACCTCCAGCACCTCGATCTCGACCCGGATCTCGTCGCCCGGGCGCAGCGGGCGGGGCCAGCGCAGCTCCTCCATCCCGCCGCCGATGATGCCGCCGCGGGGGCGGAAGGGGCTGCCGACCAGCAGCTTCATGGTCAGCGCCGCGGTGTGCCAGCCGCTGGCGGCCAGGCCGCCGAACATGGTGCCGTGCGCCGCCGCGTCATCGAGGTGGAAGGGCTGCGGGTCGAACTCGGCGGCATAGGCGACGATCGCCTCGGCCGTGACCCGCAGGCGCCCGGAGTGGAAGACCTGGCCGGGGGTGAAATCCTCGAGGTACAGCTCCGTCATGCCCGCACTCCTCGCCTGGCGTACACGGTCAGGGCCAGCACGCCGAAGGCCGCCAGGGCGAAGTCCCCGCGATAGCCGATGACCGCCAGCCCCAGCCCGAAGGCGAGCGATCCTGCACTCTGGCCGAGGAACAAGGCCAGGGCGAAGGCGCCGACCGCGGTGCCGCGGGCCTCCGGCAGCGCCTCGGTCGCCCGGGTCTGCAGCACCCCGTGGAACATGTAGAAGCCGAGGCCCAGCACCACCTGCACCGCCGCCACCATCGGCCAGCCGGTGGCCAGCGCCAGCACCGCGAGGCAGCCGGCGCAGCCGAGCCCGCCGATCGCCAGCAGCCCGCCCTCGCCGAAGCGGCGCAGCAGGGCGCGGGCGCCGCGGGTATAGGCGAAGGCGCCGATGCCGAAGCCGGCGACCACCAGCCCGGATTGCGCGGCGTTGCGGCCGAACTCCTCGATGAGGAAGGAGCCGACGAAGGGGAAGGCGCCGCCGAACAGCAGGAAGCCGTCGAGGAAGGCAACGCCCATCATCCAACGGCCGATCGGCCGGTGCAGCAGGTCCACATAGGCGGCCATGCCGCGGCCGGCGGCGGCATCCTCCGGGCGGCGCCAGAGGTTGCCGCCGAGCTTCCAGGCGAGGATGCCGCCCACGCCGAGGGCCAGGGCGCCGAGCAGCAGGAAGGGCATGCGCCAGCCCGCCGCCTCGGCCACCACGCCGCAGACCGGGCCGGTGATGAGCTGGGCCATGACCATGCCGGTGAGGAAGCGGCTGATCGCCACCTGGCGCTCGGCATAGGGCACGCTGTCGGCGATATGCGCCATCAGCAGCGGGATGACGGCGCCGGCGAAGCAGCCGGACCAGGCGCGCAGCAGCACCAGCGTCGGCAGCCCGGTGGCGAAGCCGCTGCCGAGCAGGCCGAGCCCATAGAGCAGCACCGCGAAGCAGGCGATCCGCACCTTGCCCAGCCGGTCGCCCAAGGGTCCGGCGACCAGCTGCACCAGCCCATAGGGCAGCACGAAGCCGGCGATGACGGCGGTCGCCTGGGAGACGGTGATGCCGAGCCCGGCCGCGATCAGCGGCAGCAGCGGGTCGAGCATGCGCATCCCGGAGCCGGTGGTGAATCCGGCCAGAGCGAAGAGGGGTATGGGAATCATGGGTGGCCGATAGGGGACCGCATGCTGCGGTGCGTCAAGCCGGGGCGCCGCGTTGACAGGCACGCCAGGGGCGCGGAGCCTGGGTGGTTATAGGAGACGCCCATGCCGGACCCGACCCCGCCCCTGCTCGGCCTCGGGCTCTACTGGCAGCAACTGGCCGTCGGCCAACGCTTCCGCAGCTTCGGCCGCACCGTCACCGAGCACGACCTGATGGGCTTCGTCGCCCTGACCGGGATGCAGGAGCCGTTGTTCGTCGATGCCACCCATGCCGGCGCGCTCGGCGCCCGGCCGGTGCCGGCGGCGCTGACCCATGCGCTGATCGAGGGGATGCTGCTGCGGGGCATGGTGCATGGCACCGGGCTGGCGCTGCTCGAGACCCATATCCGGCCGAAGGCGCCGGTGCGGGTCGGCGATACCATCCATGCCGAGGTGGAGGTGACCGGGGTGCGGCCGACCTCCCGCGGCGGCCGGGCTGTCGTTGCCTGCGCGGTGCGGGTGGCCAACCAGCGGGGGGAGGCGGTAATGGACTACGACGTGACCCGGCTGCTCGCCGGGCTGCCGGGAGAGAACGCAGAATGATCGACCGCCGCACCCTGCTGGCGCTGGGCGCCGCCACGCTTGCCGCCCCGGCCCTGGCGCAAGCGCCCTTCCCCGGCCGGCCGATCCGCCTGGTGGTCGCCTTCCCGCCGGGCGGGCCGACCGATGTGGTGGCGCGCATCCTGGCCGAGCGCATGGGCCGCGACCTGGGCCAGCCGATCATCGTCGAGAACCGCGGCGGGGCGAACGGCAACATCGCCGCCGAGGCGGTGGCGAAGGCCGAGCCGGATGGCTACACCTACCTCTACAACACCTCCTCCATCGCCATCAGCCGGGCGCTGTACAAGACGCTGCCCTACGACCTCCTGCGCGACCTGACGCCGGTCTCGCTCACCGCCGCCTCGCCGCTGGCGCTGGTGGTGAACCCAGGCCTGCCGCCGCGGACGCCGGCGGAGTTCATCGCCTGGGTGAAGGCGAACCCGGGCAAGTTCAGCTATTCCTCGGGCGGGGTCGGCAACATCTCGCACCTCGTCAGCTTCCTGGTGCTGCGGCACATCGGCGGCGATGCGGTGCACGTGCCCTATCGCGGCACCGCGGCGGCGCTGACCGATACCGCCGCCGGCAACGTGCAGTTCACCAGCGACACGGTGGTGACGGCGCTGCCGCTGATCCAGGACAACCGGGTGCGGGCGATCGCGGTCAGCAGTGCGGAGCGGACGCCGCTGCTGCCGGAGGTCCCGGCCATGGCCGAGGCCGGGCTGATGCCGGCGGGCTTCGATGTCGGGGCTTGGCAGGGCATCCTCGCGCCGGCGAAGGCGCCGGCGGCGGCGACGGCGCGGATGAATGCGGCGGTCGGGGTGGCGCTCGCCGATCCGGAGGTGCGGGCCAAGCTGGCGGCGCAGGGCGCGCGCCCGACGGGCGGCAGCCCGGCGGACTACACGGCCTACCTGACCAGCGAGATCGCGCTCTGGACCAAGGTGGTGCAGGAGAGCGGCGCGACGGCGGATTAGCCTGGGAGCAGCAACGCCGGCAGCCCGGCGAGGTCCTGCAGCACGGCATCGGGCTGCCAGGCCGGGTCGAGGGCCTCGCTGTCCCGGTCGATCCAGACCGAGCGGATGCCGAGTTCGCGGCAGACCTTCAGGTCGGTGAACTGACCCATGCCGACATGGATCGTCTCCTCCTTCGCCACCCCCATGCCGGCATGGGCATGGAGGAAGAGGCGGTGGTCCGGCTTGTAGGCCCGGGCCTGCTGGGCGGTGACGACGAAGTCCACCGGCGTGCCGATCGCCGCCACGGTGCCGGCGATGAGCTCGTCGTCGGTATTGCTGATGATGCCGATCCGGTAGCGCGTGCGCAGCCGGGCGAGGGCGGCGGGCACTTCGGGATGCGGCGCGATCCTGCCGAGGATCGATCGCAGCAGGACCAGGTCGTCGGGGGTGGCGGCGTGGCCGGCCTCGGCCAGCGCCTGGGTGAGGCTGGCCTGCAGGATCGCGGGATAGGCGCGGAAGGGTGGCCGCTGCTGCTCCTCCCCCGCCACCGCCCGCAGCCGCTCCGCCATCGCGGCGGCCTGCCCCGGCGGCGCCGCCGCCCCCAGGTGCCGGGCGAGGATCGCGGCGGCCGCCTGGCGCATGGCGTCCGGCCAGCGGACCAGGGTGCCGTAGCAGTCGAAGGTGATGACCTTGGGCGGCGGATCGAGGGTGAGAATGGGGCGTCCTCCGGCGACGTGGCGGGGCGCCACTCTGGGCGGCGGGCACCGATGCGGGAAGGGGCCGCGATCACCCGGCCGGCGGGTCGAGCAGGACCCAAAGGCGGGAGATCCGCCCCTCCACCACCTGCGCCGCGTCGGTGCCGGTCACGGCAACCGCCTCGCCCGGGCCCGCGTGCCAGCGCAGGGTGCCGAGGCCGTGGTGGCCGACCGCCACGCCGTCGGCGTGGAAGACGAAGTCCGGCCCGGACTGCTCGAGCAGGCGCCCGGCGACCTCGGCGATCGCCGCGCGGCCCGTCACGACGCCGGTGGGCTCGTACATCACGGGTTCGGCGACGTAGAGCTCGGCCATGGCCGCGGCGCGACGGGCGGGATCGCGCTCGTTGAAGACGCGCTCGAGGTTGGCGCGGAGGAGATGGTCGAAATCCGGCTCCGGCGTCGCCGGGTCGTTGCTGGGCATGATGGGAGCTCCTCGGGGGAAAGGGGGCGGCGCCCTGCGGATCAGGCGGCGAAGCCGCCGTCGATCGTGTGCATCGCCCCGGTCACGAAGCCCGCCTCGGGCCCCGCCAGCCAGGCGACCATGCCCGCCACCTCCTCCGGCCTGCCGTGCCGCTTGAAGGCCATGGCGGGGTAGACGAGGTCCTTGAAGCCGCCAGCGGCCGGGTTCATGTCGGTGTCGATCGGCCCGGGCTGGACCACGTTCACCGTGATGCCGCGCGGCGCGAAGTCCCGCGCCAGTCCGCGCGCCATGCCCTGCAGCGCCGACTTGCTCATCGCATAGGCCGCGATGCCGGGGAAGGCGGACCGGTCGCCGTTGACCGAGCCGATGACGATGATCCGCCCGCCCTCCGGCATCCGCCGCGCCGCCTCCACCGCCGCGTGGTAGGGCGCGGCCACGTTGATGCGGATCAGCCGGTCCACCGCATCCGGGTCCAGCTCCAGCGGGTCGCCGTAGACGACGACGCCGGCATTCACCACCAGCACGTCGAGCGCCCCGCTGTCCCGCACCCGGGCGATCACCGCGTCGCGGTCGGCGCTGTCGGTCAGCGCCGCGGTGGCGCCGGTCTCGGCCGCCAGCTGCTCCGCCGCGGCCTGGGAGCCGGCATAGGTGAAGGCCACCGCCGCGCCCTCCGCCGCGAAGCGCCGCACGATCGCCGCCCCGATGCCCCGGCTGCCGCCGAGCACGAGAACGGACCTACCCTGGAAACCGGCCATGGGAACCTCCTTGAGGATCAATGTAGGCATCACTACATAAATCTCCCGAAGGCCCCGTCAAGGCATTCTGTATCGATGACTACAAATTCACCCCGCCCACGCGGCCGGCCCCGGGGCTTCGACCCGGACCAGGCCGTCGCCACCGCCCAGCGGCTGTTCCACGCGCGCGGCTATGATGGCGTCAGCGTCGCCGACCTCACCGCGGCGCTCGGCATCAACCCGCCCAGCTTCTACGCCGCCTTCGGCAGCAAGGCCGGGCTCTATGCCCGCATCCTCGGCCGCTACAGTGCCGCCGAGGGCCTCCCCCTGGCCGAGATCCTGCGGCCCGGCCGCCCGGTGGCCGAGGCCCTGGCCGCCCTGCTGGAGGAGGCCGCCCGCCGCTACGCCGCCGATCCGGCCGCCGCCGGCTGCCTGGTCATCGAGGGCGCGCGCTGCAACGACCCCGAGGCGCGGCAGGCCGCCCGCGCCATCGCCGCCACCGCCGAGGAGGCGATCCGCCGCTTCGTCGCCGCGACCCGGCCGGACGCGGCGGAACGCCTGGCCGATTACGTCGTGACGGTCATGACCGGCCTCTCCACCATGGCGCGGGAGGGGCATGGGCTGGATCGCCTGCTGGCGACCGCCCGCCTGGCGGGGCTTGCCCTGCCACGGGCGGTCGAGGCCTGAGCGCCCAGGCGGCTCAGCCCCCCGCCTTCGGCAGCGCCGCGCAATTGCTCGCCGCCACCTCCCCGGCGAAGCGGGCGGCGACCCAGGCATGCGCCTCCTCCGCCCCGCCGACCATCACGCCGTTATGGTCCCGCCCGGCCACCGGCCGGTAGGCGAGGCCGGTGCCATTGGCGCAGAGCTGCCCGGCCAGGCTATCCGTCCAGCCCGGCGGCACGGTCCTGTCGGCGGTGCCCTGCATGATCATGGTGGGGGCGGCGATGCGCAGGCTGCCCGGCTCGTTCTCAGCCGCCATCTTGCGGAAAGCCGTGAGGTCGGGGGCGGGCAGGAACTGGTCCTTCGCAATGGCGGTGGACCAGTAGCCGGTGGTCAGCGCATGGGTCATGCAGCCCACGTGCAGGTCCGGCAGATGCGGCAGCGCGGCCGGCGCCAGGATCTTTGTGAGGTTGATGGCGCGGTTGGTGCCGGCATAGGATTGCAGCACGTAGAGCACGTAGGGCAACGACAGCTCGACACCCGCCGCCTGCCGCACCGCATCCAGCCGGCCCATGATCTGCGAGCCCGGGGCGAAGGCGAGGGTGCCGACATGGGTGAACTCCGGCAGGTAGTCCGGCCCCAGCGCCCCGGTGAACAACGCCGCATGGCCGCCCTGGGAGTGGCCCAGCACGGCATAGCGGGTGCCGAGGTTGGGCTCGACCCGCCGGGCGGCGCGCAGCATGTCGAGCGCGTTCCAGGCATTGGGGCGGCCCTGCAGGAAGGGATGCGGCTCCGGCGTGCCGAGCCCCTCGTAGTCGGTCGCCACCACCGCATAGCCGCGGGCGACGAAGCCATCGAGCAGGGTGCGGAGGCCGGCGAGATAGGCATGCTCCGGCCCGGTCGGGGTATCGCGCGAGGGCGCGCAGACCGGCGCCAGGCCGGTGGTGCCATGGGTCCAGGTGATGACCGGCCAGCCGCCGGCCGGCGGGGTGCCGGGCGGGATGGCGATGGTGCCGGAGACGGCGGTGCTGCCGCCGGCCGCGGCGGTGGAGTGGTAGAGCACCAGGGTATTGCGGGCGGCGCTGGCGAGGGAGGCCTCGGCGGCCAGCGGCCGGGCCCAGATGACCGAGCCGCGCTCCCCCGCCGGCAGCGGGCTGGGCGCCTGGTAGAAGGCCATGCCGGCCGGGCCGGGGCGCACCGGCTGCGCGATCGCCATCCCGGGTAGGCCGAGCCCGGCCAGCAGCAGGATGGCGCGCGACACGACAGCAAGCATGGCAGAATCCCCCGGATGCGGCCGCGCCCGGGACTCATATCCAAGGCGAAGCGATGCAACCGCTATCGCCGAATGCTTGCCGGAATGCAACCAAAGCGCGAGAGCGCCGGGGCCTCAGGCGACCGCCTTCCGCCCCCGCTCGCTTTCCGTCTTCAGCTGCCCGCAGGCGGCCGAGATGTCCCGCCCGCGCGGCCGGCGGATCGGGCTGGAATAGCCGGCATCGTTGAGGATGGCGGCGAATTTGGCCGTCTGCTCATGCGTGCTGGTGAGATACGGGCTGCCGGGCCAGGGGTTGAAGGGGATCAGGTTGATCTTGGCCGGCAGGCCGGCGAGCAGCCGCACCAGCTCGCGTGCCTCGGCCTCGCTGTCGTTCACCCCGCGCAGCATGACGTACTCGAAGGTGATGCGGCGGGCGTTGGAGGCGCCGGGGTAGCGGCGGCAGGCATCCAGCAGCTCGGCGATCGGGTACTTGCGGTTCAGCGGCACGATCTCGTTGCGCAGCTCGTCCGTCACCGCATGGAGGGAGACCGCGAGGTTGACGCCCAGCTCCTCGCCGCAGCGGTCCATCATCGGCACGACGCCGGAGGTGGAGAGGGTGATGCGGCGGCGGGACAGGCCGATGCCCTCGCCGTCCATGATGATCCGCAGCGCCTTCGCCGTATTCTCGTAGTTATAGAGCGGCTCGCCCATGCCCATGACCACGATGGTGGAGAGCAGGCGGGGCTGGTCGTCCTTCGGGCTCGGCCATTCGCCGTAGCTGTCCCGCGCCGCCATGAACTGGCCGACGATCTCGGCGGCGCCGAGGTTGCGGACCAGCTTCTGGGTGCCGGTATGGCAGAAGCGGCAGGACAGGGTGCAGCCGACCTGGGTGCTGATGCAGACGGCGCCGCGGTCGGCGTGGCGGTCGGGGATATAGACCGTCTCCACCTCCTGCCCGTCGCGGTAGCGAAAGAGGAATTTGCGGGTCTCGTCGGCGCTGGTCTGCACCTCCGCCGCGGTGGGCCGGCCGACCACGAAGCGCTCGGCCAGGCGCTCGCGCAGCGGCCCGGCGATGCTGGTCATGCGGGCGAAGTCGGTGACGCCCTGGTGATAGATCCAGTGCCAGAGCTGCTTGGCGCGGAAGGGCTTCTCGCCCAGCGTCGCCAGCTCGGCGACCAGCTCCTCCCGCGTCAGTCCGACCAGCTCGCGGCGGCCGTCGGGCAGCGTCGCCTCCGGCGGGTTGAACAGCGCCGACTTGGCGAGGACGCGGTCGCGCTCGGCGACGGTCAGGTCGCTCATCGCCCGGCCCCGCCCGGCGGGCATTCCTTGCTGATGGCGTCGTAGGCCTGGCTGAAGCCGGCCAGGGAGAAGCTGTCGGTCACCGTGCCGCGGCCACTGGCGCCCGGCCCCCGCAGCACCGCGTCGCGGCCACTGCGGAAGGCGCGCACCGCGGCGGCGCCGTCCCGCGCCGCGGCGGTCGAGCCGGCGGTGTAGAAGGGCAGCTCGTTGGCGCTGACCGTCGCCATGACCTCGGCGTTGCGCGGATAGGCATAGCCGGCGGACATGGTGACCGTGTCCCGCCCGCTGGGCCGATGGGTCACCGTCAACAGCACGCCCTGGCGGCTGGCGCCCTCGCTGCGGGTTGGCTTGGCGAAGGCGTAGCAGACCTTCTGCCCCCCCTCGGCGTAGGTCGCGGCGATCCAGGCCTGGAAATCGCCCAGCTTGCGCGGACGAGCCTGCTGCTGTTGCGCCATGGCAACCGGGGCGAGGAGGAGGAGGATGGGCAGGGCGAGGCGAGGAAGCACGCGCATGCGCGCTAGATACGAGCCCCCGGCCTCTCCAGCAATGGACCTTCGCCGGAAACGCGACATCACGGCAAGCGGGCTGGTCGTCGGCGCCCCGGCCCCTTATGCCATCCGGCCATGACCGATGCCGCCGATGGCCACCTCGCCGCCCAGTACGAGGCCTTTCCCTATCCCGCCCGCGACCCGCGGGAGGAGGCGAAGCGGCTGATCATCGGCAGCCCGAGCCACCTGCGGGAGATCGACCACTGGATCTTCGGCGCCCGCCGCCCGGCCAGCCGGCCGCTGCAGGCGCTGTTCGCCGGCGGCGGCAGCGGCGACGGCACCATGATGCTGGCGCAGCAGATGGCCTGGGCCGGGCGCCCCGGCAGCGTCACCTGGCTCGACCGCAGCGGTGCCGCCCGCAGGCTGGCCGAGGCCCGGGCGGCGGTCCGCAAGCTGGAGAACATCCGCTTCGAGCAGGGCTCGCTGCTCGAGCTGGCGGGCTCTGGCCTCGGCCCCTTCGACTACATCGACTGCTGCGGCGTGCTGCACCACCTGCCGGACCCGCTGGCCGGGCTGCGGTCGCTGGTCTCGGTGCTGGCGCCGGGCGGCGGGCTCGGGCTGATGGTCTATGCCCCGCATGGCCGCACCGGGGTCTACATGCTGCAGGACGCGCTGCGGCAGCTGGCCCCGGCGACGGAGGCCCCGGCCGCCCGGGTCGAGGTGGCGCGGCGGCTCTGGCGGCAGGTGCCGGAGACCGCCTGGCTGAAGCGCAACCCCTGGCTGACAGACCATATCTCCGGCGGCGACGCCGGGATCTACGACCTGCTGCTGAACCCGCGCGATGCCGCCTTCACCGTGCCGCAGCTCGGCGCGCTGGTGGCCGCCGCCGGGCTGCGGGTCGCCTGCTGGGTGGAGCCGGTGCGCTACGACCCCGACAGCTACCTGGCCGACCCGCGGCTGCGCGCCCGCACCGCGGCGATGGCCCCGCTGGAGCGCGCCGCCCTGGCGGAATCGATCACCGGCAACATGGGCATCCACATCGTCTACTGCGTCCGCGCCGGCGACCCCGAGGCCGCGCCCCCCTGGGACGACCCGGCCGCGGTCCCGACCCTGCGGGAGATGGACGGCCCGGCGCTGGCCAAGGGCCTGCCGCGGGACGGCACCATCGGGGTGACCTTCGACGGCCTGCGGGTCAGCCTGCCGCTGCCGCGTCTGGCGGGGGCCATCCTGCAGCGGGTGGACGGCAGGCGCTGCTTCGGCGCCATCGCCGACGAGCTGGCGGCGAACGGCGTCTCCCGCGAGGCGTTCTGGCGCGACCTGCCGCTGCTGCGGCGGAGCATGGAAGCGATGAACCGCCTGCTGATCACCGCCCCCGCTTGAGCGCCGCCATCATCATCTTCGGCGCCGCCGTCCGCCCGGACGGCAGCGCCAGCCCGACCCTGCGCCGGCGGGTCGAGGCGGCCGCCCGGCTCGGCGCCGGGCTGGAGGCGCCGCTCTTCGTCCCGACCGGCGGCCAGGGCCGCTTCGGCCCGCCCGAGAGCCAGGTCATGGCCGCGCTGCTGGCCGAGTTCGGCGTGCCGCCGGGACGGATCCTGGAGGAGCCGACCGGGACCGACACCCTCTCCTCGGCCCGGGCCTGCGCGCGGCTGCTGCACGGCCATGCCGGGCCGGTCTTCGCCGCGACCAGCCGCTTCCACCTGCCGCGCTGCCTGCTGGTGCTGCGGCTGCTCGGGCTGCCGGCGCGGCCGGTGCCGATCGGCGGCTCCGCCCGCGGCGCCGGCGTGGCGCAGCGCTGGTACTGGCGGCTGCGGGAGGTCCCGGCCATTCCCTACGACGCCGGGCTGGCGATCTGGCACCGGCTGCGGGGCCGGTGATCCTCCCCGGCCGATAAGCGGCTAGGCTGCCCGCCTGCCCCGACGGAGCCCCGCATGCTGCCGCCGCCCATCCTGCACCTGCCCTATGGCCCCGGCCCCTTCCGCATGGCCATGGGCCTCACCGCCATCCCGCCCGGCGCATGGATCGAGATCGACGACCAGTACCCCGCCCAGCTTGCCGAGCGGCGCCGGCTGCTGCGGGAGCGCCCGGCCGAGGTCGTCGCCGCGCTGCCCGGCACCGAGGCGATCCAGCGGGAGCTGCTGGATCGCCTCGTGGCGCACCTCCCGGCGCGCTATCCGGACTGGTTCCGCCGCGACGGCCGCCGGCTGCACAATGCCTTGACCGGCGAGGCCTGCGACCTCGACGAGGCGCCGCTGCCCCTGGTCGGGCGGCTGGTGCAGGAGGATTTCTGCCTGCTGCGGGAGGAGGAGGGGGGCCTCCGGCTGGTCGGCGCGGTGCTCTGCTTCCCCAGCGGCTGGCGGCTGGCGGAGAAGCTCGGCCGGCTGCTGGGGCCGATCCACGCGCCGGTGCCGCGCTATGCCGAGACGCTGGAACGCCCGGTGGACCGCTTCCTCACCCTGCTGAAGCCGGGCCGGCTGGCGATGCGGCTGAACTGGTCGCTGATGGACGACGCCACCCTGTTCCGCGCCGAGGCCCATGGCCGCACCGACCACGCCGCCGCGGTGACCGCGGCCAATGCCGGGGAGGCGCTGGTGCTGCGGGTGGAGCGGCAGAGCTTCGTGCGGCTGCCGGCCAGCGGCGCCATCGCCTTCGGCATCCGCATCCACCTCACCCCGCTGGCCGCGGTGGTGCGCCACCCCGGCGAGGCGGCCCGGCTGCGCGAGGCGGTGCTGGCGCTGCCGCCGGAGATGCAGCGCTACAAGAGCCTGCTGCCCTTCCGGGAGGCGGTCCTCGGCTACCTCGAGGCCTGCCCCTGAGGCGGCGGCGCGGCCACCTCCGCCTCCGCCGCCCTCTGCGCCAGGGCGAAGACCCGGAGGGCGCTGGCCAGCGGCGGGCCCGCCGCGGCGCGGGCGGTGTCGATCTCGCACACCAGCCCGGCCAGGCTGGCGGCGCGGCGGGCGGCGACGGCCTCCAGCACCGCCCAGAACTCCGGCTCCAGCGCCACCGAGGTGCGGTGGCCGGCGAGCTGAAAGCTGCGTTTCCGCAGGTGGCCGCCCTCAGCCATCCAGCGTGGCGCCGGGGGCGACCATGTCCTCCGGCCGGACCCAGCGGTCGAAATCCTCGGGCGTGACGAAGCCGAGCTTCTCGGCCGCGTCGCGCAGCGTCAGGTTCTCGGCCAGCGCCTTCTTGCCGATGGCGACGGCCTTGTCGTAGCCGATCCTCGGGTTCAGCGCGGTCACCAGCATCAGCGACTTCGCCAGGTTCTCGGCGATGCGCTCGCGGTTCGGCTCCAGCTTCAGGACCATGTGCTCGGCGAAGCTCTCGGCGACATCGGCCAGCAGGGTCGCCGACTGCAGCACGGCGAAGATGATGACCGGCTTGAAGACGTTGAGCTCCAGGTGGCCCTGGGCGCCGGCGACGGTGACGGTGGTGGTGTTGCCCATGACCTGGGCGGCGACCATGGTCATCGCCTCCGACTGGGTCGGGTTGGTCTTGCCGGGCATGATGCTGCTGGAGAGCCCGGCCGCCGGCACCACCAGCTCGGCGAAACCGGAGCGCGGGCCGCTGCCGAGCAGGCGGATGTCGTTGGCGATCTTGTTCAGCGAGACGGCGATGGTGTTCATCACCCCCTGCAGCTCGACGAAGGCGTCATGCGCGCCCATGCCCTCGAACTTGTTCGGGTTGGGGGTGAAGGCGAGGCCGGCGCGCTCGGCCAGGATCTGGCAGAAGACCGTATCGAAGTCGGCGTGGCGGTTGAGGCCGGTGCCGACCGCGGTGCCGCCCTGGGGGACCGAGAGCAGCCGCGGCATCACGCCCCGCAGCCGCTCGATGCCCAACTCCACCTGCCGCGCCCAGCCGCCGAATTCCTGGCCGAGGGTAACCGGCACCGCATCCATGAGGTGGGTGCGGCCGATCTTGATGATATCGGCCCATTCCTCCGACCGGCGCCAGAGCGCGGCATGCAGCACGCCCAGCGCCGGGATCAGCCTTCCCTCCACCGCCTCGGCGGCGGCGATGTGCATCATGGTCGGGAAATTGTCGTTGGAGGACTGGCCGCGGTTGACGTGGTCGTTCGGGTGGACCGGCTTGCGGCTGCCGAGCGGAGAGCCCAGCAGCTCGTTGGCGCGGTTCGAGATGACCTCGTTGGCATTCATGTTGGTCTGGGTGCCGGAGCCGGTCTGCCAGACGGGCAGGGGGAAGTCGGCGTCCCGCCGCCCATCGGCGATCTCCTGCGCCGCCTCGCGGATCGGGCCGGCGAGCTCGGCGGGCAGCTCGCCGAGGCGCTCGTTGGCCTCGGCGCAGGCCCATTTGTGCAGGCCGACGGCGCGGATCAGCAGGGGCGGGAAATGCTCCGAGCCGATCCGGAACAGCCGGCGGGCACGCTCCGTCTGCGGGCCCCAGTAGCGCACGGCGGCGATGTCGATGCTGCCGAGGCTGTCGGTTTCGGTGCGGGTATCGGCCATCGGGGCATTCCTCTGCGATGTGGGTCGCAGAGCCCAACGTCAGTCAGGCCCTTTGGGTGCTCCAGGGCGGCGCCGGTCGTCAGGTGGAGTAGCTGGAGACCTCGATCAGGTTGCCCTCGGGGTCGCGGCAATAGACCGAGCCCATCGCGCCGAGCGCGCCGATGCGGGTGACCGGCCCGGCCTCGATCCTGACGCCGCAGGCGTGGAACTGGCCGACGATCTCCTCGGGCGCCACGGCGACGATGAAGCAGAGGTCCTGGGTGCCGGCGGCCAGCACCTCGGCCGCCATCCACTCCGCCTGCGGCACCCCGACCGGGCGCAGGTTGATCTTCTGCCCGCCGAATTTCAGCGCGACACGGGAGGGGGAGCCGAAATCCTCCCGCTCCATGCCGAGCACGCGCTGGTACCAGGAGGCCATGACCTCCACGTCCCGGCAGTTGATGACGAGGTGGTCCAGCCGGTCGACCGCGAATCGCATCAGGCGGATCCCTTCGGAAGGCGGGCGGTGACCTCGATCTCGATGCGCATGGCATCGGTCTGCAGCCCGGCGTGGATCAGGGTGGAGGCGGGCTTCGCCGTGCCGAGGTAGCGCTTCACCACCGGCCAGCAGGGCTCCCAATCCGCCCGGTTCGGCACGATGAAGAGCACGCGGACCACGTCGTCCAGGCTGCACCCGGCCTGGGCCAGGGCGGCGGCGATGTTCTCGAAGCACTGCGCCGCCTGGCCGGCGACGTCGTCCACGATGGTCATCGCCTTGTAGTCGTAGCCGGTGGTGCCGGAGCACCAGACATGGTCGCCATCGACCACGGCGCGGGAATAGCCGATCTCCTCCTCGAACCTCGAGCCCGAGGAGATGTAGACGCGGGGCATTACTCGAGCCCCTCGTAGAAGTCGTTGCCCTTGTCGTCGACGACGATGAAGGCCGGGAAGTCCTCGACCTCGATCTTCCAGACCGCCTCCATGCCGAGCTCGGGGTATTCCAGCACCTCGACCTTGCGGATGCAGTCCTGCGCCAGCCGGGCGGCGGGGCCGCCGACGCTGCCGAGGTAGAAGCCGCCATACTGCTTGCAGGCGTTCAGCACCGCCTTGCTGCGGTTGCCCTTGGCCAGCATGACGAGCGACCCGCCGGCGGCCTGGAAGCCGGCGACGTAGCTGTCCATCCGCCCGGCCGTGGTCGGGCCGAAGCTGCCGGTGGCGTAGCCGGCCGGGGTCTTGGCCGGGCCGGCGTAGTAGACCGGGTGGTCCTTGATGTAGTCGGGCAGGCCGAGCCCGGCCTCGATCCGCTCCTGCAGCTTGGCATGGGCGATGTCGCGGGCGACCACCACGGTGCCGGTCAGCGAGACGCGGGTCTTGACCGGATGCTTCGACAGCTCCGCCCGGATGGCCTCCATCGGCTGGTTCAGGTCGATCCGGACCACCGCCTCGCTGAGGATCTCGTCGGTCGCCTCCGGCAGGTATTTCGCCGGGTCGTGCTCGAGATCCTCGATGAAGACGCCCTCGGGGGTGATCTTGGCCTTCACCTGGCGGTCGGCGGAGCAGCTCACGCCGATGCCGATCGGCAGCGAGGCGCCATGGCGGGGCAGCCGCACCACCCGGACGTCGTGGCAGAAGTACTTGCCGCCGAACTGCGCGCCGATGCCGAGGTTCTGGGTCAGCTTGTGGACCTCGGCCTCGAGGCCCGGGTCGCGGAAGGCATGGCCGGAGCGGTCGCCCTCGGTCGGCAGGCCGTCCAGCCAGCGGGTGCTGGCCAGCTTCACCGTCTTCAGGGTGGTCTCGGCGCTGGTGCCGCCGATGACGATGGCGAGGTGGTAGGGCGGGCAGGCGCTGGTGCCCAGCGTCTTGATCTTCTCCTCGAGGAAGGCGAGCAGCTTCGGCTTGTTCAGCACCGCGCGGGTCTGCTGGAACAGGAAGGTCTTGTTGGCCGAGCCGCCGCCCTTCAACACGAACATCAGGTGCAGCTCGTCGGCATGGTGCTCGCCGGGCTGGGCCATGATGGAGAAGTCGACGGGGAGGTTGTTGCCGGTATTCACCTCCTCGAACATGCTGAGCGGCGCCATCTGCGAGTAGCGCAGGTTGGTCTCGGTATAGGTGCGGTGGACGCCGTAGCTGATGGCCTCCTCCTCGTCGCCCTGGATCCAGACCCGCTGGCCCTTCTTGCCGAAGACGATGGCGGTGCCGGTGTCCTGGCACATCGGCAGCACGCCGCCGGCGGCGATGTTGGCGTTCTTCAGCAGGTCGAGCGCGACGAAGCGGTCGTTGGCGCTGGCCTCCGGGTCCTGCAGGATCCTGGCGAGCTGGGCCAGGTGCCCCGGGCGCAGCAGGTGGGAGACGTCCTTGCAGGCCTGGAAGGCGAGCTGCTCCAGCGCCTCGGGCGCCACCTTGAGGACGGTCTTGCCCTCGACCTCGAGGGTCGAGACGCCGTCGATCGGCAGCTTGCGCCAGGGGGTGGCGTCGTCCTGCAGCGGGAACATCGGGCTGTAGAGGAAGCCCGAGGGCCGGGTCGGCGGGGAAACCGGGCCGGCGTCGGTATCGGGCGGCGGCGCGAGGGCGGTGTCTTCGGTGGGGGTCACGGGCGGGTCTCCGCGCAGGGGCGCCGCGGGTTGCATCGGCGGCGCAATCGGCTGTGCGGGGATTACCCCAGGCGCGGGTTCAAGCCAACCGCTGCGCCTTCCCTCGTGGCGTCAGTCGCGGGCGGGGCGGCGGCGGAAGGCGTCGAGGCTGACGACCTGCGGCCCGGCGGCGGGGGCGGGGGCGGCCTCTGGCTCCGGCTCGGCCCGCACCTCGGGCGCGGTCGCCTGGAAGCGCAGCCCGAAGCGCACGTGCGGGTCCGCGAAGGCGGTCAGCGCGGCGAAGGGGACGGTGAGCATGGCGGGCACGCCGCCGAAGGACAGGCCGACCGAGAAGGTGCCGGCGCCGCCGTCCACGGCCAGGTCCCAGAATTTGTGCTGCAGGACGATGGTCATCTCCTGCGGGTAGCGCGCCTTGAGATGGCCGGGGATGGCGACGCCGGGGAAGTCGGTCCGGAAGGTCAGGTAGAAGTGGTGCTCGCCGGGCAGGCCGTGCTTGGCGGTATGGACGAGGGCGTCCCGCACGACGGCGCGCAGCGCCTCCTCGGTCCAGAGGGCGTAGGGCAACAGGCTGTCTGGCCGGGCCGGCGAATCGCTCATGAATCGAACTCCCCCCCTACGTATAAAGCAAACTCAATCAATCACGGAAGTGGGAGCCGAGATTTAACTTGGATCAATGCAGGAAAAAAGGCTGAGTGGGGGGCTTCTGTTGCCCGGTGCCCCCCGAACCGCGCTTACCTATTCCTAGGCAGCGAGTGCGACAGCCTCACGGCTGTTATCGTTCGCACTTAGAATCGGCCCGATGACGGCGGAACCATGCCGGGCAAAAGCGGCCTCTTTACCACGATGGTGTAGGTACCCCGCGAACCTAGCCGGTTGCCCGACTCGACCGCACGAAGACCCCACCCCAAACCGGACGGGCACCTTTCGATGCATCCGGCTTTCACTGTGCCTAATGAGAACTTGGCCCCGTCCTTTACAAGAGGCCCGCGTGCAGCTTGCGGTGACACGTAGGGCAGAGAGCGGCCGACTTGCGGGTCCGCGATGCCATCAGGCCCTTAAAGAAAGGGGCCTTCGCCATGTCCGCCATCTTGCGGACGTGGTGTACCTCAACCTCCCCGGCTTCCCCACAGCTTTCGCACTGCTTGGCTGCAAGGCGGGTCGTGATATCGGTCCTGACATACGCGAAATTACGCTCAGTCGGAAACTCGTCCACCGAACGATTTGTCGCCGGTCTTCCTACGTACCGAAGACCGGAAAACAGGTTCCATAGCTGCACGCGGAGTGGGTCCTTACCCTCCCCTTGGCTGTGCGTCACGATGTAGACCCCCGGTCGCACCTTGAACCGGGCCAACTGCTGCAATGCGGTGCTCTGGTGCTTGTTAGCAAGAGTCCGCGCAAAGCTCTGCTGCCACACCCAATGTAACTTACTCAGGTGCCGCTTCACATGCTTGTCTAGCCGATAGTAGTTAGCAAGACCTCTCAACTCGGCGTTGAAGATCACCGCGATCTCGAAGTCTGAGCTATGAAGGAGTTCCGGTCGTGCCTTACCGATGGCCGTATCGTAATCCCCATATCGGTGTCGTTGACAAAAAGCTCGCAGTTTAGAATCCGGGGCACTGAGTGTGATCCGGTCCGAAGGACTACGTATTTTGTACGTAGCGTTCCCGCTGACCCGCTTCGTCTCTCGTGATCCCGTCTTGGTCTTGATCGTGTACCCTAGGAACATTACCCCCTCGGATGCCGGTACTACCCGCGTCTTATCTTCGGCCACGTCCAGATGGAGCGTGTCTTTCAGAAATCGGCGGACGTTTTCCAGCGTGGCGAGTGCTTCTTCGCGGGTACCAACCATTCCGATTAGGAAGTCGTCAGCATACCGCATGTACTGCATTCGCCGGAAGGTGGGATCGTGCGGGTCGGAGGCAGGTACTGCGTTCCGTCGCGCAATCAGTTCCTCGATCTCGGTAAGGAGTTGCTTCTTCCTAACCGTACTTGCTTCATCGTCGCCAAGGGCGTCGATTTTGCGCCGCCTATGTCGCGCTAGCTCCGAGAGGTTCTTCGCCAGAGGCGTAGCCCTTCGGACCTTACCGCGATTAAACCCGGCCATGAGTGCTTCCATGTGCATATCAAGCTCATGGAGGTACACGTTAGCCAGGATAGGCGAAACGATGCCCCCTTGCGGGGTACCGCTGTAGGTCGGCGTAAGCGTCCGTTTCTCCATCACCCCCGCTTTGAGTTGCTTGCGAATGATTTTGAGGAAGTCCTCATCGTCAACCCGCTTGCGCATCAGTTCTAGGAGCACGTCATGGTCGATGTTGTCGAAGTATCCTTTTATGTCCACCTCGACGAACCATTTCGTGCCAGCCCAGTAGCGGAGTTGTTCCAGGGCCGTGTGGCAGGACCGTCCCGGTCGAAACCCATGGGACCGATCTGAGAAGACCGGTTCGTAGATTTGTTCCAGTATGACCCGTTGCACGTCTTGTAACACGCGATCCGAAATCGTGGGTATCCCGAGCGGCCTTTCTTTACCGTTTGGTTTCGGGATGTACACGCGCTTGACCGGTTGCGCCGTGTATCGCCGCTCCACCAGCTTATCGACCCAACCCGAGACGGTGGCGGTCGTGAGACCGTCGAACGTTTCGTTGTCGATGCCGGGCGTGGAAGAGCCCTTGTTCTTGCGCACCCGTTCCACGGCATTTCGCCATAGGGCGGGTGACACGAGAAGTCGGTGAAGGCCATTCACTCGCTTACCGGCCAGAACGAGAGCCGGTATCTTGTCCATCCGCTTCTGAACGGTATCCGGAAGCATCAGCATCCCTCCATTCATGTTCGGATTTGTAGGCACCCTAGACCCCTTCACCTCGCCATCGGCGGTTTCGTCCGGAGTTACCGGACTTATCCCCTAGGTGATCCAGCCTCGCGGCTGGCTGTCCCGGCCATTACGCCGGGCATTTGGCTAGTACGAGTCCTCTGCACCCATGCAGGGTTGCCCCTGTTTAGGGTGTCCCGGAGTGGCCTGTCCTTCTGATCCAACCTGTTTAGGTGTCCCGTTCGTCCCGTGAACTGCCGATTGGCAGTGTGCCCGTCCTGGCTGACTGAGAGTGGGCGACTGAGCTATTCCCCTCTCCATGGACGAGTGAACCCCTCGAACTTCCCTGAGGTTCCGTCAGATTACAACCACTTAGGACTAGGATTGAAGCAATACAGCTTTCACCATGCAGGTTTTGGTCTCGCCGCTCAGAGGCTAGGAAGTTTTGCCTCATCCACGGCTTTTTCGGCATGCTAAGGTCCCCTTCGGGGTTTCCCCCTCAGGTAAGCCGAATGACCACGGGGCGGCGTCAGCTACCCCGGAGAACCAAGTTCTCACAGATTAAAAAGTCAAAGAACAAGCGCCTTCCGGCGCACCGCGTCGAGCCTGTTTCGCCCCCATGAAGACCCCTGCGACAGGGCCGATGGTGGAGGCGCCGGGCACTGCCCCCGGGTCCGCAACGATTATTCCAAGCCGTGTTTATCACCATAGTCGCCGAAGCGACGGCCCCTAGGTACGGCGTCCCGCGCCGGGTTTCGAGGGGTATCGGCGCTCACCATCGAGAGAGGCGGCAGGCGATGCGCGCGGGACACACTCCGCCCGGCGGCGGCGGCATCCCGTCTCGGGCCTGTCCGAATCCGGGCGTGCCCGGTAAAACCCTGCCATGGCCCTCACCCCGACCCAGCTCGACGACATCGCCGCCGCCCGCGCGGCCGAGCACCAGACCCGCCGCCCCACCGTTCCGGCCCTGGAGGCCCTGCTGTACCAGGCGCTGCCGGTGCTGGACCACGGCTTCGTCCGGGTGGTCGACTACATGGGCGACGACGCCGCGGTGGTGCAGGCCGCCCGCGTCTCCTATGGCCGCGGCACCCGGGCGGCGAACGAGGACCGCGGGCTGATCCGCTACCTCATGCGGCACTGGCACAGCACCCCCTTCGAGATGTGCGAGATCAAGTACCACGTGAAGCTGCCGATCTTCATCGCCCGGCAGTGGATCCGCCACCGCACCGCCAACGTGAACGAGTACTCGGCCCGCTATTCCATCCTCGACCGGGAATTCTACCTGCCGGCGCCGGAGCAGCTGGCCGCCCAGTCGAGCGACAACCGCCAGGGCCGCGGCGCCCCGCTGCAGGGCGAGGAGGCGGCCCGGGTGCTCGACCTGCTGCGCCAGGACGCGATGCAGACCTACGACCACTACGCCTGGATGCTGAACGAGGGGGCGGCCGACACCCCCGCCGACCCCGGCCGCCAGGGCCTGGCGCGCGAGCTGGCGCGGATGAACCTGACGCTGAACACCTATACCCAGTGGTACTGGAAGACCGACCTGCACAACCTGTTCCAATTCCTCAGGCTGCGCGCCGACGCCCATGCCCAGTACGAGATCCGCGCCTATGCCGAGGTGATGCTGGACACGGTGCAGGCCTGGGTCCCGGCCTGCCACGAGGCCTTCCTGGACTACCGCATGGGCGCCGCGACCTTCTCGGCCGGAATGCTCGGCGTGGTCCGCCGGCTGCTCGCCGGGGAGCCGGTGGCGCAGCCGGACAGCGGCCTGTCGAAGCGGGAATGGCGGGAGCTGATGGAGACCCTGGGGCGCCCGGTGGCATGAGCCCGGCGCGGGCGGGGCGGGCCGCGGCGGCCCCGGCCACCCGGCGCCGCGGCCG
>NZ_JAUFPN010000193.1 GCF_030409335.1 Paeniroseomonas aquatica | reverse complement strand
CGCCCTCTGCCACGCCGCATGAATGGCCAAACTCGAGCTGAGACATGCCCATGAAACGCATGGTGCTGGAGATCGGGATGGGGACCGATATCCGCGGCACCGACTATACCAAGGCGGCGGTGCGGGCGCTGCGCGATGCGCTCTGGCACAATGCGCTGACCATCACCAATGCGCTCGGCGTCGATGTCGACAGCATGCGGGTCGAGGTCCGCATCGGCGTGCCGAAGCCGGAGCAGGTGGACCATGCGGCGGTGCTGGCGATCCTGCCGCATGGCACGGGGACGGTGACGGTGGTGGAGGGCGGGCTCGAGATCCCGAACGAATCCGGCACCGGCAGCACCGTCATGGCCCATGCGGCGGCGATCGTGCGGCTGGATATCCCGGAGCAGGCGGCATGAGCGCGCGGCGGGTGATCCTCGAGATGGGGGCGGGCAACGACCTCCATGGCGGGGACTATACCAAGGCGGCGCTGCGGGCGGTGCAGGATGCGCTGCACCACTCCTCGCTGAGCATGCTGCGGGCGCTGAAGGTGGACCCGAAGACCATGCTGGTCGAGGTCACCATCGGCGTGCAGCAGCCGGGAGCGGTGGATGCGGAGCGGGTGAAGGCGTCCCTGCCCCATGGCATCGTCACCGTGCGGGTGGTGAAGGGCGGGCTCGACGTGCCGGACGACGAGCGCGACGACGTGGCGGTGATCGCCAGCGCCGCCATCGTGGTCAGGCTGGAACTGCCCTGAGGGCGCAGGTCAGCCGCCCGGCCCAGGCGGCGATGCCCGCGTCATCCGCCAGCAGGTCCTGCCGGACCTCGAGCAGCGCCGCCGGCAGGCCGCGGGCATCGCCGTGGATGGGCACGGTGTAGTCGTATTCGGCCTCGATCCGGTAGGGCTCGTTGTCGCCCACCACCAGGCCGGGCTCGGCCGCCAGCGCCTCGACCAGGAAGCGGCCGAGCGGCGCCGCGGCGGCATAGAGCAGCCCGGCGTGCCAGGGGCGGCGGACAGCCTGGTAGACCGGGGTGAAGCTGTGCACCCCGATGACGATGGTCGGCCGGCCGGCGCGGGCATCGAGGCAGGCGGCGACGGCGGCGTGGAAGGGGCGGAAGAAGCGCTCCTGCCGGGCGGCGACTTCCTCGGGCGGCAGGTCCCGGTTGCCGGGGATGTCGGTGTCCTCGCTGCGGGCGGGGATCGAGGTGGCGCTGCCGGGCGGCCGGTTGCAGTCGATCAGCAGGCGGGAATAGCCCGAGAGGAACAGCGGCGCATCGAGCGCCGCCGAGAGCAGCCGGGCCAGCGGCGCCGCACCCGGGTCCCAGGCGATGTGGCGCCGCAGCTCGGCCGCCTCCAGCCCCAGCCCGGCATAGGCCGCCGGGATGAAATTGGAGGCATGCTCGCAGAGCAGGACGTAGCGCGAGCCGCCGCCGGGATTGAGCGTGGTGACGGCGGCCGGAAGCGTCACCCCACGACCTCGTCGGTCAGCACCTTGAAGTCGGACAGGGTGCAGGGGCCGAAGGTGGTGGCGATGGCGACATCGGTCGCGTCGCGGCCGCGGGCCATCAGGATGCGGCCGATGCGCGGGCTGTTGTTGCGGGCATCGAAGGTATGCCACTGGCCGCCGAGATAGACCTCGAACCAGGCGGCGAAATCCATCGGGCCGTAGGGCGGCGGCATGCCGATGTCGCCGAGCCAGCCGGTGCAGTAGCGCGCGGGGATGTTGAGGCAGCGGCAGAAGGTGACCGCCAGGTGGGCGTAGTCGCGGCAGACGCCGCGGCGCTCCATGTAGGCGTCCCAGGCGGTGCGCTGGGCGCTGGCGTGCTCGTAGTTGAAGACGATGTGGTTGTGCACCCAGTCGCAGATGGCCTGCACCCGGGCCCAGCCCGGCGGGGTATGGGCGAACAGCGACCAGGCGGTGTCCGAGAGCCGGTCGGTGTCGCAGTAGCGGCTGCCCAGCAGGTAGACCACGACCTCGTCCGGCAGGGCCTCGACCGGCAGCTGGACCGCATTCGGCGAGATGGCGTCGGTCTGGCCGCTGTCGGCGATGGTGAAGTCGGTGGCGATGGTCAGCCGGCCGGCCGGGGCGACAATGCGGGTGCAGGTATTGCCGAAGCCGTCGGTGTAGTGGTGCGAGCCGATCGGCGGATCGTAGGTCACCCAGTGCGGGTTCTCGAGCTGCGGCAGGCGCGAGGGATGCGGGCTGATCATCAGCAGCATCGGCGTCGGCTGCGGGCAGTCATAGACGATCTGGTAGCCGGCGCGGATGCGCATGGGCGAGGTCCTTCGGAACATGGAATGGTGCGGGCTTGCGGGCGGCGTCAAGGCACGGCGGGGGCGTCCGGCGCCGCCTCGGTGACGCTGACCTCGACGGTCATGCCGAGGCTGGCGGAGGGGAAGCCGGTCCAGGTGCCGTGCAGCGGCACCGCGTGGCGGTGGTCCCGGGTCACGGCGACCCTGATCAGGTCACGGTTGCCGACGATCCCGTTGGTCGGGTCCATTTCCACCCATCCGGCGCCGGGGACATAGACCTGCAGCCAGGCATGCGTCGCACCGCCGCCGACGCGCCCCGGCTGGCCGGGGGTGCTGCGCTGCGGCACGTAGAGGTAGCCGGAAACGAAGCGGGCGGCAAAGCCCAGGGCGCGCACCGCCTCGATCATCAGCACGGCGAAGTCGCGGCAGCTGCCGCTGCCGAGGCGGAGCGTGCGGATCGGGTCCTGCACCCCCATCTCCTCCCGCGCCACGTAGGTGAAGCGGGCGCGGATGGCGTGGGTGATGGTGGTCAGCAGCGCCGGCGTGTCGGTCGGGCCGTCGGTGCGCAGGAACTGCCGGACCCAGCGGTCCACCTCGCGGCCCGGATCGGGGTATTGCCGCTCGATCGAGCGGGCCAGGTCGGGGCCCTCGTCGGTGCTGTAGGCGAAGGGATAGGTCTCCGCCCCCTCCCCCACCGGGAATTCGAGCGCGTTGCCCGGCGCGTGGTCGAGCCGCACGGTGCTGTCGAAGCGCAGCTCGGTGGCGCGGCCGGCGAAGCGGGCCACGGCGACGCTGTTGCCGAAGACGTCGTGCAGCCAGCGCAGCTCGCTCGGCTCCGGCGTGATGCGCAGCGAGGAGGCGAGCAGCCGCTGGTCGTGCCCCTCCCGCGGGCGGAGCATCATGCGATGCTCGCCGAAGGAGACGGGCTGCTTGTAGCGGTAGGTGGTGACGTGCTGGACCGCGAGAACCGGCATCAGGCGTGGTGCGACCGCAGGACGATCAACCCCCGGCGGGCTTGGGCGGGGCCTTCTTGGCCGGCGGCAGCGACCGGTCGAAGGGCGAGACGGTGGTGACGCCCGGCTTCTTGTCCGACTTCGGCTTCTTCGCCTCGCGCCCGCTGCGCTTCTGACCCTTGGCCATGGTCTCAATCTCCGCTGTTGGCTGCCGTCTGCCGCATGCTGATGCGATGCCTGATGGGCCGGTCCGGGGCGGGGCAGCCGCGCCGTAGATCGTCGGCTACCCTGCGCCCTCGGCGCGGTTTTGTCGAGCCGGATCGGGCCGCGGCGGCGCAGCGGTCCGGGCGGGGCCCCGGCTTCGCCATTTTGTGATCGGGCGCCGGGGCCGCCGCCTGCCGAATAACGGGAGCGGTTCCGGTCGCGAATACTATGACCGCTCAATAGAATCGAAATACCGGCCCGCCGATACCGGTCCGGCCGGGCGCCGCCGGCGGGCGCCGTCATCGCGCTGTCGCGGTTCCGGCCTGTACATCGCGGGCCGATCTGAGTAGAACGCGGCCATGCAAGCCCACAAGACCGACAACTTCAGCGATCGACTGAGCGCCGCCAACAAGGCCCGCCAGGCTGCCATGGAAAAGTTCCGCAACCTGCCGAAGCCGAACGACCCGGTCGTCCTGGAGCGGATCGCGGCGCAGAAGGCGATCGCCGAGGCCCGCGAGGCCCGCATCGCCGAGCGCAAGGCCGCCAAGGAAGCCGAGGCCGCCCGCCTCGCCGCCGAGGCCGCCGCCCAGGCGGCCGAGGAAGCCCGCCTCGCCGCCGAGCAGCGCCAGCGCGACATCGAGGACGGCATCCGCAAGGCCGAGGAAGCCCGGCTGATGGCGCTCGAGAATGCCGACCGCGAGACCCGCGCCGCCATGCTGGACGAGGAGAAGCGCCAGCGCGTGCTGGCGGTGGCCGCCGAGCAGAAGGCCGCGCGCGACGCACGCTACGCCGCCCGCAAGGCGCGCAAGCGCTGAGGCAGGCCGCCCGGGGCAGGCCCCGGGGGTGACGGCAGGTTTCGTGGCCCGGGCGGGATGACCGCCCGGGCTTTTTCAATTCACTCGGCCGCCGCCGCCGTGGCCTGCGCCCCGGCGGCGAGCCGGAAGCCCGGATAGCCCTGGGCGGCGATCTCGGCGCATTTCTCCCGATAGGCGCCGACGCCGCCGATATAGGGCATGAAGACCCGCGGCTTGCCCGGGATGTTGGCGCCCATGTACCAGGAATTGGCCGCGGGATAGAGGGTGCGGTCGGCCACCTCGTTCACGTGCCCGACCCATTGGTCTTCGGCCTCCCGCGTCGCCTCGATGGTCTCGAGGCCGCGGGCGCGGAGATGCGCGAAGCAGTCCGCCAGCCAGTCCACGTGCTGCTCGATCGAGACGATCATGTTGCTGAGCACCGAGGGGCTGCCGGGGCCGGTGATCATGAACAGGTTGGGGAAGCCGGCGGTCATCAGCCCGAGGTAGGTGCGCGGCCCATCCTCCCATTTCTCGGCCAGGCCGAGGCCGCCGCGGCCGCGGATGTCGATGCGGGTCAGCGCGCCGGTCATGGCATCGAAGCCGGTGGCGAAGACGATGGCATCGACCTCGACCTCGCCGTGGCGGGTGCGGACGCCCCTGGCGGTGATGGCCTCGATCGGCGCGTCGCGGACATCGACCAGGGTGACGTTGGCGCGGTTGAAGGTCTCGAAGTAGTCGGTGTCGACGCAGATGCGCTTGGTGCCGATCGGATAGCCCTTGGGCGCCAGGATCTCGGCCACGGCGGGGTCCTTGACCAGGCCGCGGATCTTGTCGCGGACGAAGTCGGCGGCGGTGTCGTTGGCGTCCCGGTTGGTGATGAGGTCGGCGAAGGAGGCCATGAAGGCGGTGCCGCCGCGGGCCCAGCGGGCCTCGTACTCGGCCTGGCGCTCCGCGGGCGTGACCTCCAGGGCCGACTTCTCGTTCAGGCCGTAGAGGATGCCGGTGCGCATCATCCGGGCCTTGGCCCGATGCGCCTCGTAGTCGGACTTCCACCAGCCCTCGTACTCCGCGTCCATCGGCGCGTTGCGCGAGGGGATGCTGAAATTCGGCGTGCGCTGGAAGACGGTGAGATGCGCCGCCTGCCGGGCGATGACCGGGATGGCCTGGATGGCGGAGCTGCCGGTGCCGATGACGGCGACCCGCTTGCCCGCGAAATCCACGCCCTCATGCGGCCAGTGGCCGGTGTGGTAGGTGGCGCCCTGGAAGCCCTCGAGCCCGGCGATGTCCGGCAGCCGGGCGGAGGAGAGGCAGCCGGTCGCCATCACGCAGTGCCGGGCGGTGACGGTCTCGCCGCGGTCGGTCGTCACGGTCCAGCGGTTGGCCGCCTCGTCGAAGCGGGCGCTGGTGACCCTGGTCTCGAAGCGGATGTCGCGCCTGAGGTCCAGGCGGTCGGCCACGTGCTGGGCGTAGCGCAGGATCTCCGGCTGGGCCGAGAAGCGCTCCGACCACTGCCAGTCCTGCTGCAGCTCCGGCGAGAAGGAGTAGGAGTACTGCATGCTCTCGACGTCGCAGCGGGCGCCGGGGTAGCGGTTCCAGTACCAGGTGCCGCCGACGTCGGTGCCCTGCTCGAAGACCACCGCCGAGAGGCCGAGGCCGCGCAGCCGGTGCAGCATGTACATGCCGGCGAAGCCGGCGCCGACGATGACGGCATCCACCCCGCCCGGCGGGGGCATGGTCCGGGCAGGGCTCTGGGCAAAGGTCTGCGGCGTCGGCATCTCGGTCATCGCGTGGTCTCCGGGCCTGGGCGGCGCTCTGGTTGGTCGGTCGTCTGATCCCTGGCGCCAAGGCGACACGCCAGGGCCCGGCCTGTCAACCATGGCGGCACCGGGGCGCTTCGGGCAGTCTGGGCGCAATGAGGAGAGTCCGCATGCCCGACGCCGCCCCGCTGCGCATCCTGTCGACCCTGGCCGTCATGGGGGTGCTGCAGGAGCTGCTGCCGGCGCGGGAGGCGGCGACGGGCGGGCGGATCGAGGCGGTCTATGCCCCGACGGCGAAGCTGCTGGAGCGGATCGAGGCCGGGGCGCCGGCGGATGTGGCGATCCTGACAGCGGAGGCGGTCGAGGCGCTGCTGGCGGCGGGGCGGCTGCAGCCGGGCAGCCGGGTGGACCTGGCCATCTCGGTGGTCGGCATCGCGGTGCGGGCGGGGGCGCCGCGGCCGGACATCGCCACGCCGGAGGCGCTGCGGGCCGCCCTGCTGGCGGCGCGGAGCATCGCCTATTCCCGGGCCGGGGCGAGCGGGATCTTCTTCGCCGGGCTTGTCGAGCGGCTGGGCATCGCCGCCGAGGTCGAGGCCAAGGCGACGGTCATCCCGCAGGGCTTCACCGCCGAGCTGGCGGCCAGCGGCGCGGCGGAGCTGGCGATCCAGCAGGTGAGCGAGCTGATGACCGTCCCCGGGGTCGATATCGTCGGGCCGCTGCCGGCGGCGACGAACGTCCGGGCGGTGTTCTCGGGCGGCCTCCTCGCCGGGGCGCCGGCGGCGGCGGGGGCGCTGCTGGCGCATCTCGCGGCGGCCTCGACGCCCGGGCTGCTGGCGGCGAAGGGGCTGCTGCCGGCCTGAGGGGATGCGGGGCCGGGGTTATTGCGAATGACTCTTATTTGCTATAACCCCGGCCCTACCCTTCCGGAGACGCTCCCATGACCCGCATTTCCCTCGGCGTGCTGCTGCTGGCCGGCTGCCTCGCCCGGCCGGCCGCGGCGCACATGGTCTGGCTCGAGCGCAGCGGCCCGACGGTGCAGATGTATTTCGGCGAGCCGGGTGAGAATGTGCGGGAGCGGGGCGGCGCGACGCTCGACGTCATCGCCACGCCGAAGCTGGTCGGCGCCGCCGCCCCGGCCAGCCGGCAGGCCGACCATGTCGCCTTCGGGCCGCTGCCGGGGGGCGATGCCCGGGTGGCCGAGGAAGGCCTGGCGCCGCGCGAGGACCGCCAGCGCGGCGGCCGGACCCGCTCGGTCTTCCTGGCCCGCGAGGGCCGCAGCGAGACCCGCGGCGCGCTCGACCTGGAGCTGGTGCCGCAGGCGCCGGGCGGGACGGCTTTCACCCTGCTGTTCCGCGGCGCGCCGCAGCCGCGCACCGCGGTGGAGCTGATCGGCCCGCCGGGCTGGAGCAAGACCCTGCGCAGCGACGCCGAGGGCCGGCTGACCCTGCCGCTGCCCTGGGCCGGGCGCTACGTGGCCGAGGTGCAGCACCTGTCGGAGCAGCCCGGCGGCGAGGGCGCCGGCGCCTACGACCGCACCCGCTACGTCGCCACGCTGTCCTTCATCGCCGCCGAGGGCATCGCCTGGCCGGCGGCGCGCTGAGCGCCGCGCGGCCTCAGTCGATCGCGATGCGGGCGTCGCGGGCGATCGACTGCCAGCGCGCGGCGCTGGCCTTCACCCAGGCGCCGGCCTCGGCGCGGGGGATGTGCAGGCTCTCGACGAAGGCGGTGCGCAGCCGTTCCTCGGTCTGCGGGGTGCGGGTCTGCTCCAGCGCCTCGGTCAGCCGCTGGGTGATCTCGGGCGGGGTCCGGGTCGGGACGAACAGGCCGAACCAGATGCCGAGGTCGTAGTCCGGCATGCCGCTCTCCTTCAGCGTCGGCACCGCCGGCAGCGCCGAGGCGCGGCGGGCGGTGGTGACCGCCAGGGCGCGGATGGCGCCCGCCTGGGCATGGGCGGCGGAGGTCGCAGTGGTGTCGAAGCCGAAGTCCACCTCCTGCGCCAGCATGGCCGCGACCAGGGGCGAGGAGCCGCGGTAGGGCACGTGCGTCGCCTCGAGCCCGGCGGTCTTGAGGAAGACCACGGCCGAGAGATGCGAGGAGCTGCCGTTGCCGACCGAGCCGTAGATCAGCGGCCGGGCCTTCGCCTCGGCGATGAATTCCGCGACCGAGCCGGCCTTCACGCGGGCGGGCACGGCGGAGAGGACATTGGCGACCTCCCCGATGGTGCCGAGGCAGGTGAAGTCCCGCACCGCATCGACGCCGGTGCTGGCGTAGAGGATCGGGTTCACCCCGAACATCGCGGTGGTGCCGAACAGGATGGTCTGGCCATCGGCCTCCGACTGCGCCGCGGCCTGGGTGCCGATGTTGCCGCCGGCGCCGGCCCGGTTCTCGACGATGACCGGCTGGCCGAGGGCGCGGCCGAGCGGCTCGGCGACGATGCGGCCGACGATGTCGTTCACCCCGCCCGGCGGGTAGGTGACGATGAGGCGCAGCGGCCGGTTCGGCGACCAGGCGGCGGATTGCGCCCGGAGCGCGGGGGCGGCGAGCAGGGCGCCGAGGCTGGCGAGGGCGGTGCGGCGGGGGAGCATGGAAATCCTCGGTTGGGGCGGGCCGCGGCCGGCGGGAGGCCGCAGCCTAGCACGGCCCGGTCAGAAGCGGCGGAGCCGGCCGCGGCGGGCGGCGCCCGCGGTCTGCCAATGCGGCACCGGGCCGCTGGCGCGGCGGCTGGCCAGCCGGGCGCGCCGCGCGCTGCGGGCGGTATCCTCGGCGGCGGGGGTCTTCGCGGGCTCGGGCTCGGGCTCGGGCGCGGGGCCGGCCTCGGGCTCCGGTGCGGCCTCGAGTTCGGGCTCGGGCTCGGGCGCCGGGACGGGCGGGGCCTTGCGCGGACGCCCCCGCTTGCGGCGAGGCGCCTGCGGGGCGGCAGGCTCGGGCGGGGCGGGCTCGGGCGCGGCGGCGGCGATGGGTTCGGGCGCGGGCACGGGGCTCGGCTCTGGCTCTGGCTCTGGCTCCGGCTCCGGTTCGGGCAGCGCCGTCGGCTCCGGCTCCGGCTGCGCCAGCACGATGCCGGCGATCAGCGCCCGCAAGGTGCCCGCCGTCTCGTAGTAGGAGCCGTCGCGGCTCAGCAGGAAAGGCTTGCCCTCCACCCGGAAGATTCGTTGCTGCATCGTCAGCCGCTGCACCTGCATGTCGGTGGCGGGGAAGAAAGCACAACCGGCGGCTTTGGCCGCGACGACCTGTTCGGGCGAGAGGTTCAATGCACGGTATTCCAGAAGCTTCGGACGCGGAGCGGGCGATATTGCCGGCCCGGCCGCCATGACCATGATTGTCTCTCATATCGCAGCATGCGCCAAGTGAAAGACTGTTGAAGCAAGCCATTTCATAATATGAGACGTGACTAAATCCGCGAGATCACCCTACCAGGAGAATTTATGCTTTAACAACCCTGGGTTGGCAGCCCAACCGGCGCACGCCACGGCCTCCGGGGCCCGCCCGCGCCGGTTGCAGGCGCAGCCGGGGAACGCCGCTCACAGCAGAATCGCCCGGAAGCCCGTGACCACGACGGGCGGAGGATGGCATCGCCACCGGCCGAGGCAGGCCCGGCCCGTTGTGGCGGCGGTCCGGTTCCCCGGCACCGGTCATCGATCGGCGAGCATTCAAGACGTGATCCATGCAACAAGAACCCTGCGGCGTGTAAAAACTTGTTCGAATGGGTGGTACAAGCCTGCAGCCGTCCCATCATCCTGGTCTCCCGTCTTGCTCCGGAGCCACCGATTTTTTGGAGTCCCATGTCCGAAGCCGATCGCGTCTTTCCCCGCCATAGCTTTGCCGAATCCCATCCGACGCCCGAGGACAAGCAGCTCCTGCACATCGCGCCCCGGCGCCGCGGCAGTGGCCCGACCCGGGTGGTCGAGGTGGTGCACCTCCCTGCGGGGCGCACGAAATCCCCCGCGGAGCCCGCCGCCCCGCCCCGGTCGGCGCATGCCGAAACCTGGCCCGAGGGCTTCCGGGCCAAGCCGGCGCTGGCCATGCCGACGCTCGACCAGCCCGCCGCCGCGCCCGAGGCCGCCCCGCAGGTGGGCCATGTGATGCCGGGCTGGGAGCCGCTGCTGCCGCCGGCCGAGGCGGAGGCGCCGCAGCCCCGGCAGCCCCGGGCCGCCGCCAGGGCGGCATCGGCCAAGGCGCCGCCGGTCGCCGCCGCGTCGGCGCCGGACAAGCAGGACCCGGACAAGCAGGACCCGGAGAAACCGGCCCCAAGCCGGCGCGCCTTCGCGGATCCCTTCGCCGCCGAGGATACCGGCACGAATTGCCTGCGCTGCGGCTACCTGGTCCAGCCGGGACGGGAGAAGCGCGGCCTGCTGACCTGCGCCCAATGCGGCTGACCGCACCGTCCCGCCGCCCCTGAGGCCGGCTTCCGGGGCGGGTCTCACCCGGCCTTGCGCAAGGGCCTGACCCAGCAGGCGGCGGCCGGGGTGAAGCCGGTCGCCCCGGCGAAGGCCTGGAGCGACACGGCCGGTGCCGGCGCCCGCAGCTCGATCAGGCCGCAGCCGGCGCTGCGCGCGGCCTGGGCCGCGGCCTTGAGGAGCAGCCGGCCGATGCCGCGGCGGCGATCCTCGGGCCGGACCACGAGGGTGGTGATCTGCGCCGTCGGCTGGGGCGGCCCCAGGCCGCGATACCAGTGCAGCACCACCAGGCCGCTCGGCGGCCCCCAGTCCGTGGCGACCAGGGCGGTGCCGGAGGTCTGGTGCAGCGCGGCCAGCTGCTCGGCCAGCGCCCGGGGGTCCGCCAGGCCGAGCAGCCCGGCGAGGCCGGGCGCATCGGCGGCGGCGGCCGTACGGATTTCCAGGCCATAGCGCGATGCCAATGGGATGCCGCCTCGGGTCGGGATGGGCCGCTCACATGGGCGCGGCGGCGCCGGCCGGGTAGGGCCGCGTGCCGGGGCCGGTCGATGGAAGCGGCGGCTGCCGGGTCGGCGGGACATCGCCGGAGGTTTTACTGTCGCCTGCCGTCGCCGTATTTGAAATTCGTCTTCGTCGAGTAACCGCAGTCTCTCCGGGCCGGGTCGGCCAGGGGATCGACGCCCTCGACCCATGCGTCCTGATGTTTCTAAATTGACTTCATTCCGCCGCCCGGCTATTCGTTTTGGATTATTAAAGAATTGCAGGGGCATCGGTATTCGTCATGCTATCCAGCAAGAACGCATTTCGGCACCTGTTCGCTCCGCGCCCCGCCACCCCGCTGCAGGAGCTGAACCGGCTCGCGCCCTCCCAGCTGCCCCGGCAGAAGATCGCGGATGCGGAGGACTTCCACGACCCGCGCATGAAATTCATCATGCGGCGAATTCTCGGCCTGATGCCGCAGATCCATTGCCGGGCTTGGGAATATGCCCGGGCCTTCGACCTCCTGGCCTCCAGCGGCTGCCTGACCCCGAACGCCCGCGGCATCGCCTTCGGCGCCGGGCGGGAGGTCCTGCTCTATGCCGTCGCGGCGCATTGCGCGCATCTCACGGCGACCGACATCTACACCGCGGATACCGACTGGGGCGAGGCGCGGACCGAGGATGCCTCGGAGTTCGTCCGCGCCGGCGCGCCGCCCGCGCTCGATCCGGCCCGGCTGACGGCGCTGAACATGGACGCCCGCGCGATCAGCTTCGGCGATGCCTCCTTCGACTTCGCCTATTCCATCTCCTCCATGGAGCATTTCGGCGACGAGGCCGATATCGTGCGGCACCTGCGGGAGGTGCGGCGGATCCTGCGGCCGAACGCCTGCTACGTCCTGACCACGGAGCTGCGCCTGGCCGGGCCGACCCGGCGGACCATCGGCAATTTCGCCTTCGGGCTGGAGCACCTGCTCGACCTCATCGCCCAGGCGGGCCTCCATGCCGAGCCGGTGGTCGACGCGGGGCTGGCGGAATGCCGGGAGAACATCGCGCATGAGGATTCGCTGGTGCAGGGCCCGGAACTGGCGCAGCGGCTGAACCAGACGATCATCTGGCGCGAGCTGAGCGGCTCCATCTCGGGCCCGATCAGCCTCGTGCTGCGCCGCAAGGGCAAGGGCCGGCCGGTGGTCCTGCACGAACGGCGGACCCACGACTGGATCAGGGCGCAGCAGTCGCTGCAGGCCACCATCCGCTGCGCCGAATGGCGGCGGCTGAACCCGTTCGGATTTCTCGGCGATGCCGGCCTGCGCTGGGCGATCCCCTGGCAGGACGGCACCGGCGCGAGCGCGCCGCAGCTGATCTTCGGCACCACCTACAGCTTCTACGGCGACCGGGAGATCGAGGTCAGCCTCGCCGTCGCCGCCGCACCGGGGGACGCGCGGGTGGGCGAGCTCGCCGTCGCGGTCAACGGGATGGCCATCGACGATCCCGCGATCATCGAGCCGGCGACCGTCCTGCCGGGCTTCCCGCTCGCGGCCGGCGCCGTCGTGACCCGGTCGTTCCGCTTCCTGGCCCGGCGCGACCGCACCTACTGCATCTTCGGGATCCGCACGGGCACCGACCTCCCGTTGCTCGCGTCGATCGAGGTGATGGTGAAGGGCCGGCCTTGACCTGGCGCCTGGTCCGGCATGCCGTCGTAGCCTGGAAGGGGGGATGTGGTGGGCGCCGTAGGATTCGAACCTACGACCCGCTGATTAAGAGTCAGCTGCTCTACCAACTGAGCTAGGCGCCCATCACCCGGCCGCTGTCGCCAGCCGCACTCGGGAGGCGCTTCATACCCTCCGCTGCGGCTTTGTCCAGCCCCTAATCCCGCTCCATCCCGGGCCGGGGCGAATTCCGCAGGCCGAGGCCCGGCAGGGTGGCCGGCCGTGCCCCCGGCTTCGGTCCGCCGCGTGACCGATTCACATCCGCGCCGGCACCCGCAACCGCTGCGAAACATCCCGCGTTGTGGCTTCGCAACCACGGGAGACTCCAGCCATGCGCAAGACCAGCCTGACCCTGCTGACCCTGGCCGCCCTCGGCCTCGGCGCCTGCGGTTATTCGACCGGCGACCGCGCCGTCTCGGGCGGCCTGCTCGGGGCCGGTGCCGGGGCCGGCGTCGGCGCCCTGACCGGCGGCGGCGTCGGCACCGGGGCGCTGATCGGCGGCGGTGTCGGCGCCGCCGGCGGGGCGCTCACCAGCGGCCGCGACGTGAACCTCGGGCGTCCCGCCTGGCGGTAAGCCGGGCCAGCTCGCGGTCGCGGCCCGGAGGCCAGGCGGGGGATCCCCGCCTGGCCTTCAGCCGTTCTGGCCCTCGGGCGCCATCCGCCGGGACTTGCGCCGCCCCAGCAGCTTCCGCAGCGCGACGACCGGCCGGGCCGGCTGCCGGACCGGCCTGGCCCGGCGCCGGCTGCCGAGCGTCGCCCCCTCGCTGCCCCGGGTCAGGGTCAGGGTCCGGTCGTGGAAGGCATCGAGCCCGGGCCGGTGGCCGATCGAGACCAGCGCGCTCCCCGCCAGCTCGTCCTCGAACAGCGACATCATGCTGGCTTGGTTGGCCTCGTCGAGGGCGGCGGTCGCCTCGTCCATGAAGACCCAGGCCGGGCGGTGCAGGATCACCCGGGCGAAGGCTAGGCGCTGCTGCTCCCCGAGCGAGAGGATGCGGTCCCAGCGCTCCTCCTCCGCCAGCCGCGGGATCAGGTGGGCCAGGCCGCAGCGGGTCAGCGCCGCCTCCACCGCCGGCTGGACGAAGTGGCGCGGCGGCAGCGGATAGGCGACCGCGGCATGCAGGCTGCCCAGCGGCAGGTAGGGTCGCTGCGGCATGAACATCATCGAGGCGCGGCCGGGGATGCGGATCTCGCCGGCGCCCCAGGGCCAGAGCCCGGCGATGGCGCGGAACAGGGTGGACTTGCCGGTGCCGCTCTCGCCGACGATCAGCACCCGCTCGCCCGGCCGGATCTCGGCATTGGCCTCGCCGATCACCAGCGTGCCGTCGGCCTGGGCGATCTGCAGGTCGCGGAAGGCCAGCGTCGCCCCGGCCTCCTCCGGCGGGGCCTCGTGCAGGGCGATGACGCTGTCGGCCTCGCTGGCATCGGCCATGTCGAGGGTCTCCTCCAGCTCGACCACCCGGGCCACGTGGCTGCGCCAGTCGGCGATGCGGGGGAAATTGTCGACGAACCAGTTGAGGCTGCTGGTCACCTGGCCGAAGGCGGAGCTGATCTGCATCAGCACGCCGAGGGTGATGGCGCCGGCGAAGTAGCGCGGGCTGGCGACCAGCACCGGGAAGACCGTCAGCAGCATGCCGTAGGCCGAGGTCAGCCACATCAGCCGCCGCTCGCTCCGCAGCAGGTCGAGCATGGCGGCCGAGACCTGGCCGAAGGCGCGCTTCAGGCCGCGCTCCTCGTCCGCCTCGCCGCCGATCAGCGCCACGCCCTCGCCGCTCTCGCGCAGCCGCACCAGGGCGAAGCGGTGGTCGCTCTCGGCCTCGTTGCGGCGGATGTTGGCCGCGACCATGGGCCGGCCGATGAACCAGGTCAGCGCCGAGCCGATGCCGGCATAGAGCAGCGCCGCCCAGACCATGTAGCCGGGGATGTCGAATTCGCTGGAGGCCAGGGCGACGTGCAGCGGCCCCGAGAGGGTCCAGAGGATGCCGACGAAGGAGACCAGCATGAGCACCGAGCTGACCAGCCCGACCGCCATGTCGACCGCGATCGCGGTGGCCCAGCGGGTGTTCTCGCTGATCCGCTGGTCGGGGTTGTCGGCGGCGCCGGGCAGGAAATTGATCTGGTAGTGCCGGCCGTGGTCCAGCCAGCGGTGCTGCAGCCGGAAGACCAGCCATTCCCGCCAGTGCAGCTGCAGCATCTGCCGGACATAGAGCTGGAAGACCGCGGTCACCATGCTGGCGACGGTCAGGCCGAGGAACAGCCCCATCTGGCCGAAGAAGGCGCCGCGGTCGCGGGATTCCAGGGCATTGAAGAAGTCCCGGTTCCAGATGTTGAAGCGCACCTGGATGCCGATCTGCAGGATGGTCAGCCCCAGCACCCCGGCCGCCAGCCAGCGGGCGCGGCGCCTGTCCTCGCCGTTGAAGTAGCCGGAGACCAGCTTGCGGAGGCCGGGGCCGAAGCCGGTGGCGGGCGGCTCGGCCGGAGGGGGCGCGCTCAGCGGGGCGGCTCTCCCGGCGGCACCGGGCGCATCGCCCCCGGCTCCGCACCGATCTGGGTGGCGAGCAGGGCGCGCCCCGCATCCCCGGCGCGGCCGGGGCCGGCGGCGGCCAGCTTCTGGCCGGGCCTGAGCAGGTCGCGGAAGGGCTCGGCCGTGCCGGCCGGCAGCAGGACGACGCTGCCATCCTCGAGGATGGCGCCGGCGACCTCGCCCTGCGGGGTGTAGTAGGGCTGCCGCACCACGCCCTCGAGGCTGAGCGGCTCCGCCCCCTCGCTGGCCTGGCGGCCGGAGAGCCGCCAGTAGAAGCGGTCGACCACCACCGGCGTCACCTCGGCGCCGGGGGCGAAGGCCAGCATGGTGATGACAGGCGCGTTGCGGGCGCGGATGCCCCAGACGATGATCGACCGGCCCGGCGCGGCGACCTGGCGGACCGCGGCGGCGACGTCGGGCGGGAAGCAGACCTGGGGCCCTTCCCGGAACATCAGCGCATCGACCTCCCCCCGGGGGTTCGACAGGTAGCGCTCGACGGTGCCGGTGAAGGAGGGCAGCTGGGTCGGGTCGAACCAGAGGTCCGAGCCCCGGGCCGGCGGGGCCTGCGCCGGCAGCCGGCCGGGCACGGCCGCCGCCAGCAGCAGCACCGGCAGCAGGCCGCGCCGCGGCATGCGCGGCAGGCTCATGCGCCGCGGATGACGCCGAAGACCAGCGACACCAGGAAGAGCACGAGGAAGACGGCGAAGAGGATCTTGGCGATGCCGGCGGCGGTGGAGGCGATGCCGCCGAAGCCGAAGAGGCCGGCGACGAGGGCCACCACCAGGAAGACCAGGGTCCAGTAGAGCAAGGCAGCCTCCGCGGCGGGTTGTTGCGGAGAAACGCCGGCTTGGCAACGGAGTTGCCTGTGGCGGGAGGACCGGGCCTCGCCGGCCTGCCGCAACAGGTGGTGAGGCCGCGGGGCGGCCCGGCTCAGACCGGCCGCACCCCGCGGGTGACGGCCTGGTAGGTGGCGACCGCCAGGGTGGTCGGGTCGAAGGGCTTGGTGATGATGAAGGCGGGCTCCACCGCCTCCCCGGTCAGCAGCCGCTCGGGGTAGGCGGTGACGAAGATGACCGGGGCGGTCAGGTCGCGCAGGATCCGGGCGACCGCGCTGGCGCCGTCGCCGCCGGCGCCGAGGTTGATGTCGGCCAGGACCAGCCCGGGGCGCTCCGCCCTGGCGATGGCCACCGCCTCCGCCTCGGTCGCGGCGATGCCGACGACGCTGTGGCCGCAGCGCTCCACCAGCTCCTGGATGTCGAGGGCGATGATCGGCTCGTCCTCGATGATCAGCACCCGGGCGGTGATGCCGGTCAGCAGGCCGCCGCGGGCGATCCGCAGCTCGTGCTCGGCCTCGGCCGGATGGATCCGGCAGGCGGCGGCGGCGGCGGTCAGCGGCTGCTCCTCGAGCGCGGTGAGCAGCAGCAGCATGCGCTGGACCAGCGACATGCCGGCGCTGTCCGGCTGCGGCGCGGCATCGGCGGCGCGGACCGCGTCGCCGATCGCCCCGTAGAGGATGGCGCGGGCGGTGACACCTTCCGGGAAGGCCTCGGTCACGACATGGCGCAGGGCATCCGCCACCACCGCGTCGCCCTGGGCTTGCGTGCCGGTCAGGGCGCGGGCATAGCGCCGCGCATAGGGCAAAGCCCTGATCAATTCGGCCCGGTCGATCGCGCTCATGCCGTTGTCATCCTGCGCACGCGAAGGACATCCTCGCCCCAATCCATACAGGTTGATATTGAGCATGCCGTGACCGAACAAGCCATGGATCGCGCGTTGCGTGCAGCGCTCGCGCAATTGTTGCCGGAGCTCAGGGCTTTCGCCCGATATCTCTCGGGATCCCGCAGCGAAGCCGACGATCTGGTGCAGGAGGCGGTCCTGCGGACCCTGCGGGCGCTGGACGGCAAGGCCGAGGGGGTCGACCTGCGGGCCTGGTGCCTGGCGGTGGTGCGCAACACCTTCCATGAGCAGCTGCGGTCCCGCCGGCGCGAGCAGCGGCTGGCCGAGGCCCTGCCCGAGGGCGAATCGCCGGCCGACCAGGAGGTGCCGGGCCGGATGCGCGACCTGACCCGGGCGCTGCGGGGCCTGCCGCCGCTGCTGCGCGAGGCGGTGATCCTGGTCGGGGCCCAGGGGCTGTCCCATGCCGAGGCGGCGGCCATCTGCGCCGTGCCGCTCGGCACCATGAAGGCCCGGGTGTCCCGGGCGCGGCGGCTGCTGGCGGACCAGCTCGGCCGGGTCGCTCCCGACCCCGTGATGGATTAAAATGCATCTGACGCGTGCGTGATGCATCCTTCGGGCGGCGCCGGTCACTCCTCCTCAGATGACCGAGGGGAATGGGACTATGGACGGCACCACCGACATCGCACCGACGCAGGCCCGCGCCGTCAGCACCGCCGCCGAATTCCACGGCCAGCTCGTCGCCCTGCTGCCGAAGCTGCGGGTGCAGGCGCTGGCGCTGACCCGCAACCGCGCCGCGGCCGAGGATCTGGTCCAGGACGCCGTGGCCAATGCGCTGGCCGCCAAGGACAGCTTCACGCCCGGCACCAACTTCGCCGCCTGGATGCATCGCATCCTGCGCAACCGCTTCATCAGCACCCTCCGCAAGCAGCGCGAGACCACCGACATCGACGACCTGCCGATGAGCGCCTTCGCCGTCTCGGGGGCGCATGAGGACCGGCTGGTGCTGAAGGAGCTGAGCCGCGCCCTGGGCAAGCTGCCCTCCGACCAGCGCGAGGCGCTGTTCATGGTGGTGCTGCAGGGCCTGTCCTATGAGGAAGTGGCCCAGGCGACCGGCTGCGCCGTCGGCACGGCGAAAAGCCGCGTCTTCCGGGCCCGCCGCCAGCTGCAGACCTGGCTGACCGGCGAGGAGCACCCGGCCCCGGTGCGTACCGGCAAGCATGATGGCCGAACCGATACGGTCGCAGTTGGCGAAGCTCGTTCCGCGGTCTAGTGTGACATGATGCGGAGTTCGGTGGCGCCCCTGCCGAGGGTCGCCCCCAGCCCGTGCTTGGCGGCCGGGATGATGGGCAAGAGCGACAAGAAGCGTGCAACCGGCCCGGCGAAATCCGGCACCGACCAGGAGGGCAAGGAGGTGGATCAAGCCTTCGATGTCTGGCTGAAGCGCGGGCTGCACCAGCTATACGACACGGTGGCGCAGGAGCCGATCCCCGAGGATCTGCTCCGCCTCATCGAAGGGGACCGGGACGCCTCCAAGAAATAGGCCCCCCGCCCCACCCCAGTGATCCGACAAGGCCCGGGCGATCCACCCGGGCCTTCGCCGTGTCCGGGGCTCAGGCCGAGAGCGCGGCCTGGATCTCGCCCGGGGCGGTCCGCTGGCGCTTCACCAGCAGCTTGTTCAGGGCATGCACATAGGCCCGGGCCGAGGCGACGATGGTGTCGGTATCGGCGCCCTGGCCGTCGACCATCTTGCCCTCCTCCTCCAGCCGCACGGTGACCCGGGCCTGGGCGTCGGTGCCGCCGGTCACGCTCTGGACCGCATAGAGCTTGAGCTGGACGTCGTGCGGGAAGGCATGGCGGATGGCGTTGAAGGTGGCATCCACCGCGCCGTCGCCGGTCGCCATGCCGTCCCGCCGGTCGCCATCCACTTCCAGCGCCAGGGTCGCCATCGGCTTGGTGCCGAGGCCGGTCGCGACCGTCAGCGCCAGCAGCTTCACCCGGTCGTTGCCGCGGACCACCTCGTCGTCGACCAGGGCCACGACATCCTCATCGTAGACCACCTTCTTGCGGTCGGCGAGGTCCTTGAAGCGGCGGAAGGCGTCGTTCAGCTGGTTGTCGCCGACGGTGTAGCCGAGGGTCGCCAGCTTGTCGCGGAAGGCGGCCCGGCCGGAATGCTTGCCCAGCACCAGGCTGTTGGTGGTCCAGCCGACGCTCTCGGGCGTCATGATCTCGTAGGTCGAGGCATCCTTCAGCACGCCGTCCTGGTGGATCCCGCTCTCATGCGCGAAGGCGTTGCGGCCGACGATGGCCTTGTTCGGCTGCACGTCGAAGCCGGTGATGGTCGCCAGCAGCTTGCTGGTCTTCAGCAGCTTCTGATGGACAATGGAATTCGTATACGGCAGCGCGTCGCGCCGGGTCCGCAGCGCCATCGCCACTTCTTCCAGGCTGGCATTGCCGGCCCGCTCGCCGATGCCGTTGATCGTGCTCTCGATCTGCCGGACGCCGGCCTGGATGGCGGCGACGGTGTTCGCCACGGCCATGCCGAGGTCGTTGTGGTTATGCGCGGAGAGGATGACCTTCTCGATCCCCGGGACCCGGTTGCGCAGGTCGCGGAAGATGCGGGCCATGTCCTCCGGCATCGAATAGCCGACGGTATCGGGGATGTTGATGGTGGTGGCGCCGGCCTTGATGGCGGCCTCGACGCAGCGGCAGAGGAAGTCGGGGTCCGAGCGGCTGCCGTCCTCGGCCGACCACTCCACGTCCTCGGCATGCTGGCGGCCGAGCGTGACGCTGGAGGTGGTGAGGTCCAGCACCTCCTCCGGGCTCATGCGCAGCTTGACCCGCATGTGCAGCTCGGAGGTGGCGAGCACGATGTGGATGCGCTTGCGGGCGGCGGGCTTCAGCGCCTCGGCGCTGCGCAGGATGTCGGCCGGGTTGGCGCGGCCGAGGCTGGCGACCACCGGCCCGTCCTTGGCGAATTTGCGGGCGATCGACTGCACGCTCTCGAAGTCGCCGGGGGAGGCGATGGCGAAGCCGGCCTCGATGACGTCGACGCCCAGCTCGGACAGGGCCTCCGCCATCCGCAGCTTCTCCTCGAGGTTCATCGAGAAGCCCGGGGACTGCTCGCCGTCCCGCAGGGTGGTGTCGAAGAAGATGATGCGGTTGTCGTCCAGCGTGCCGAAGCTGGGATGGGTGATGGCCATGGTGGAGATCCTTACACGTCGCGCAGTATCCGCCTCGGGTCCCCGGGGCACAGACCCCGGGCCCAGATCCCCTGAGCGAAGCCGGCCTTCAGCCGCGCGTCACGCCCAGGGGCGGATAAGTCGAAGCAGGAGGCCGAGGGGAAGGCGCGCGAGGCCGCCGGCGGCTGGGCCGCTGGTCAGGGCATCGGTGATGGCGCGCGGGTTCATGCGGAAGTTACCGTAGCGAGCCCGCAAGGGCCGGGCAAGCCGGGAATCGCCGCCGCGCCGCCGCATTATCCGCTGCCCATTCGCCCCATCCCCCGGCAGACTGCGGCGGGCACGGGCGGTGCCGCCGTCACCGGGATGGCCGGCCCGCGGGCCGGAGGACATGCCATGGAGCCCCAGGATTTCGCCGCGGTCCTCAGGGCCGAGGGCTTCGCCGAGGCCATTCCGCGCAGCCTGGCCGCGGGCGAGGCGACCCCGCTGCATACCCACGACTTCGACGCCAAGGTGCTGGTGACGGCCGGGGCCTTCACCCTCTGCCGCGACGGCATCGCCACCACCCATGGGCCGGGCGGGATGTTCAGCGTGCCGCGCGGCCACCCCCATGCCGAGGCGGCGGGGCCGGCGGGGGCCGAATACCTGGCCGGGCGGCGGGCCGCGGCGGCCTAGCCCTCCTCGGGGCGGAAGCCGCTCTCGGCGATGATCGGCGCCCACTTGTCGTAGTCGGCCCGCATCCGGGCGGCGAAATCGGCGGCCGGCAGCGGATAGGGCCGCAGCTCCAGCCGGGCGATCGCCTCGCGGTATTCCGGGGTGGCGATGGCCTCGGTCGCGGCGCGGTGCAGCGCCGCCGCCGTGGCCGCCGGGGTGCGGGCCGGCAGGAACAGGCCGAACCACTCGCTGCCGGTGAGCTGCGGGAAGCCCTGCTCGGCGAAGGTCGGCACGTCGGGGAAGCGCGGCAGCCGCTGCGCCGAGGAGACCCCGGCCAGCCGCACCGGCCCGCCGGGGTCGGCGGCCTGCGGCGCCAGGTCGACCATCGGGTGGAAGCTGGTGGCGATGCGGCCGCCGATCAAATCCTGGATCGCCGGGGCGCTGCCGCGATAGGGGATATGGGTCATCGCCAGCCCGGTCGCCTTGGCCAGCTGCACGCCGAGGAAATGCAGCATGCTGCCGGCGGCGGCGCTGCTGAAGGGGATCTCGGCCCGGCCGCGGCCCCAGGCCTGGAAATCCGCCAGGGTCGCGACGCTGCCGGCCATCGGGCCGACGCCCATGGCGAAGGGGAATTCCCCGGCCGGCGTCACCGGCAGCAGGTCGGCGAAGGGGTCGTAGCGCAGCGTCGCCGGGCGGTAGAGGTGGGGGAAGATCACCAGCATGCTGGCCGGGGTCAGCAGGATGGTGGTGCCGTCCGGCTCGGCCGCCTTGGCCGCCTCCACCGCCAGCCGTCCGGCGGCGCCGACCCGGTTCTCGACCAGCACGGTCTGGGCGTAGCTGCCGCGCAGCCGCTCGGCGACCAGCCGCGCGGTGGTATCGGCGCTGCCGCCGGCGGGGAAGCCGACCAGGATGCGGACGGCGCCGCGGGTCTGGGCCAGCGCCGGCGCGGCGAGGGCGGAGAGGGCGAGGCCGATGGCGGTGCGGCGCTGGATGAGCATGAGGCTTTCCCTGGCTGTCATTCTTGTGGGGGATGCTCGGCCAGCCAGTGGCGGGCGATGTCGGCGCGGCGGCAGACCCAGGTATCCCGGTGGCGGGCCACGTGGTCGAGGAAGCGCTCCAGCGCCGCCGCCCGCCCCGGCCGGCCCGAGAGCCGGCAATGCAGCCCGACCGACATCATCTTGGGCGCGGTCCGGCCCTCGCGGCGGAGGAAGTCGAAGGCGTCGGTCAGGTGCTGGGTGAAGCCGTCGTTGGCGGTGAAGCCCGGCGGCACCGCGAATTTCATGTCGTTGTTGTCGAGGGTGTAGGGCACCACCAGCAGCGGCTTGCCCGCCGCCTGCACGTAGTAGGGCAGGTCGTCGCCGTAGCTGTCGCTGTCGTAGAGGAAGCCGCCGTGCTCGGCGACGAGGCGGCGGGTGCGGAGCGAGACCCGGCCGGTGTACCAGCCGACCGGCGGGGCGCCGGTGGTCCGCGCGATGGTCTCGACGCAGCGGGCGATCTCGGCGCGCTCCACATGCTCGGGCACCGTGCGGTAGTCGATCCAGCGCCAGCCGTGCGAGGCGACCTCGTGCCCGGCCTCGGCGAAGGCCCGCGCCGCGGTCGGGTTCAGCTCCAGCGCCCGGCCGACGGCATAGATGGTGAGCGGCAGGCCGCGCTCGGCGAAGAGCCGCAGGATGCGCCAGACCCCGGCGCGGGCGCCGTAGTCGTATTGGGTCTCGACGGTGATGGCGCGCTCGCCGAGCGTGGGCGTGCCGCCGGGGACTTCCTGGAGATAGACCTCGGAGCCGCGGTCGCCGTTGAGGACGGTATTCTCGCCCCCCTCCTCGTAGTTCAGCACGAAGGAGAGCGCGAGGCGGGCGCCGCCGGGCCAGCGCGGGTCGGGCGGGTTGGGGCCGTAGCCGAGGAAGTCGCGGGGGTGCTCGGTGTCGCCTGCCAGGATATGGGGGGCGGGGAGGTGCGGGGCGTCGGGCATGACGGGATTGTTGCCCGTCCGGCCCGCGCCCCGCAATCCGCTTTAGTTCTTGGCCTTGTCGACCAGGGCGTTCTTCTTGATCCAGGGCATCATGGCGCGCAGCTTCTCGCCGACGTCCTCGATCTGGTGCTCGGCGAGCTTGCGGCGGGTCGCCTTGAAGCTGGCCTGGTTCACCTTGTTCTCCAGCATCCAGTCGCGGGCGAATTTGCCGGTCTGGATATCGGTCAGCACGCGCTTCATCTCGGCCTTGGTCTCGGCGGTGATGATGCGCGGGCCGGTGACGTACTCGCCGTACTCGGCGGTGTTGCTGATCGAGTAGTTCATGTTGGCGATGCCGCCCTCGTAGATGAGGTCGACGATCAGCTTCACCTCGTGCAGGCACTCGAAGTAGGCCATCTCGGGGGCGTAGCCCGCCTCGCAGAGCGTCTCGAAGCCGGCCTTGATCAGCTCGACCAGCCCGCCGCAGAGGACGGCCTGCTCGCCGAACAGGTCGGTCTCGCATTCCTCCTTGAAGGTCGTCTCGATGACGCCGGCGCGGCCGCCGCCGATGGCCGAGGCGTAGCTCAGCGCGATCTCGAGGCCGTTGCCCGAGGGGTTCTGGGCCAGCGCCACCAGGCAGGGCACGCCGCCGCCGCGCTGGTACTCGGAGCGCACGGTATGGCCCGGGCCCTTCGGCGCGATCATGAAGACGTCGAGGTCGGGGCGCGGGTCGAGCAGGTTGAAGTGGACGTTCAGCCCATGGGCGAAGGCCAGCGCCGCGCCCTCCTTCATGTTCGGGCCGAGGTGCTCGCGGTAGAGGTCGCCCTGGCCCTCGTCGGGGGTCAGCACCATGACCACGTCGGCCCATTTCGCCGCCTCGGCGGGGGCCATCACGGTGAAGCCGGCGGCCTTGGCCTTGTCGGCGCTGCTGCCGGGGCGGAGGCCGATGGCGATGTCGGCCTGGCCGCTGTCGCGCAGGTTCATCGCATGGGCATGGCCCTGGCTGCCGAAGCCGATGATCGCGACCTTCTTGGCCTTGATCAGGTTCACGTCGGCGTCGCGGTCGTAGTACACGCGCATGGTTGCGCTCCTTCTTGCTGGGACGAGGTTACTGGGACGGAAAACTCAGGACTGCAGGCCGCCGGGGCCGCGGGCGATGGCGACGACGCCGGTGCGCGAAACCTCGGCCAGGCCGATGGGCTGCATCAGGCCGATGAAAGCATCCAGCTTCTCGCCGGCGCCGGTCATCTCGAAGACGAAGCTCTCGGTGGTCGCGTCCACCACCCGGGCGCGGAAGGCGTCCGCCAGGCGCAGCGCCTCCATCCGGTGCTCGCCGCGGCCGACCACCTTGATCAGCGCCATCTCGCGGGCGATGTGCGGGCCCTCGAGGGTGAGGTCGCTGACCTTGTGCACCGGCACCAGCCTGTCGAGCTGCGCCTTGATCTGCTCGATCACCATGTCGGTGCCCGAGGTGACGATGGTGATGCGCGACAGCCGGCGGTCGGCATCGACCGAGGCGACGGTCAGGCTCTCGATGTTGTAGCCGCGGCCGGAGAACAGGCCGACGACGCGCGCCAGGATGCCCGCCTCGTTCTCGACGAGCACGGCGATGGTCGCGTTGCGCAAGGTGGTCTCGGACGGGTCGGGCATGGGATACGCCAATGCGGCAGGAGGATGCGCGCGCGGGGCGTAGCCGCCCCGCGGGAGAACGGCAAGGGCGGGGTCAGACCAGGACCTTGCCCTCATCGGTCACGCCGGCGACGCCGCCCTGCTGCCCCGGCGCCAGGATCATCTCGTTGTGGGCGGCGCCCGAGGGGATCATGGGGAAGCAGTTCTCGTCCTTGGCGACGGCAATATCGGCGATGACCGGGCCGGGATGCGCCAGCATCTCGCGGATCGCGTCATCCAGCTGCGAGGCCTCGGTCACCCGCATGCCGGTGGCGTGGAAGCTCTCGGCCAGCTTGACGAAATCGGGCAGCGACTGGCTGTAGCTCTCGGAGTAGCGGCTGCCGTGCAGCAGCTCCTGCCACTGCCGCACCATGCCCATGTACTCGTTGTTCAGGATGAAGATCTTCACCGGCAGGCGGTACTGCGCCAGCGTGCCCATCTCCTGGATGTTCATCAGGATGCTGGCCTCGCCGGCGATGTCGATCACCAGCGCGTCCGGATGCGCGATCTGCACGCCCATCGCCGCCGGCAGGCCGTAGCCCATGGTGCCGAGCCCGCCCGAGGTCATCCAGCGGTTCGGCTTCTGGAAGCCGAAGTACTGCGCCGCCCACATCTGGTGCTGGCCGACCTCGGTGGTGATGTAGGTCTCCCGCCCCGTCTCCTGCGTCAGCTCATAGAGCCGCTTCACCGCATGCTGCGGCTTGATGATGCTGCCTTCCTGGCGGTACTGCAGGCACTCGTTGCGGCGCCAGCCGTCGATGCTGCGCCACCAGGCGTCGATCGCCGCCTTGTCCTGCGGCATCTCCTCGGCATGCCAGCACTCGATCAGCGCGGCCAGCGTCGCCCCGGCATCGCCGACGATGGCGACGTCGACCTTGACGTTCTTGTTGATGCTGGAGGGGTCGATGTCGGCGTGGATCTTCTTCGAGTTCGGCGAGAAGGCGTTCAGCCGCCCCGTCACCCGGTCGTCGAAGCGGGCGCCGACGTTCAGCATGACGTCGCAGCCATGCATGGTCAGGTTCGCCTCGTAGGTCCCGTGCATGCCGAGCATGCCGAGGAACTGCCGGTCCTCGGAGGGATAGGCGCCGAGGCCCATCAGCGTGTTGGTGCAGGGCATGTTGGTCAGCCGCACGAACTCGGTCAGCAGGCGCGACGCCTCCGGCCCCGAGTTGATGACGCCGCCGCCGGCATAGACCACCGGGCGCTTGGCGCCCTTCAGCAGCCGCACCGCGGCGCGGATCTGCCCCATGTCCGGCGCGGTCTGCGGCCGGTAGCTGCGGTGGGCGGCCTGCGGCGCTTCCGAATACGGCCCCTTGCCGATCAGGATGTCCTTCGGCAGGTCGATCACGACCGGGCCGGGCCGGCCGGACTTCGCCACGTAGAAGGCCTCGTGCACCACGCCGGCGAGCTTGGCGATGTCCTTGACCAGGTAGTTGTGCTTGGTCGCCGGGCGGGTGATGCCGGTGGTGTCGGCCTCCTGGAAGGCGTCGTTGCCGATCAGGTGGGTCGGCACCTGGCCGGTCAGGCAGATCACCGGGATGCTGTCCATCAGCGCATCGACCAGGCCGGTCACCGCATTGGTGGCGCCGGGGCCGGAGGTGACCAGCACCACGCCCACCTTGCCGGTGCTGCGCGCGTAGCCCTCGGCGGCATGCACCGCCGCCTGCTCGTGGCGGACCAGGATGTGGCGGATGGCGTTCTGCTGGAACAGCGCGTCGTACAGCGGCAGGACGGCGCCGCCGGGATAGCCGAAGATGACCTCGACGCCGTTGTCCTTCAGCGCCTGGAGGACGATTTCCGCGCCATTCATGGTGCGGGCTTCGGTCTTCGTCTGGAGGGTGGCGGACATGGCGGGCTCCTCGGACACAACATCGCCCCGCCGGGTTGATCCCCGGGTCGCGGCGGAGGCGGAGGGTTAGACCCGCCGCCGCGCCGCGTCAACGCCACCGCTCAACAAATGCGAAGATTTCTGCCTGTTGGCTTTCCTGAAATTGCGTCACGCCCCCGATCCGCGCATGGATGATATGCGTGTCGGTCGGGTCGGCCAGCGGATGGTGGCGGAACCAAGTCGCCTGGCGCTTGGTGTACTGGCCGGTGTGCAGCACCGCCCGCGCCCGGGCAGCCTCCAGCGGCATCTCTCCCCTGATATGGGCCAGCAATTCCGGGACGCCATGGGCCCGCATCGCCGGCAGGGCGGGGTCGAGCCCCAGGGCCGCCAGCGCCCGCACCTCCTCCAGCGCCCCGGCGCCCAGCATGGCGTCGAAGCGGGCGGCGATGGCGTTCCGCAGCGCCTCCCGCGGCGGGTCCAGCCGCAGCGCGGCGAAGCGGAACGGCGCCGGCCCGGTATGCGCCCCCTCCCGCTGCCAGGCCGCCAGGCCGCGGCCGGTGCCGAGCAGCACCTCATAGGCGCGGGCGAGGCGCTGGCTGTCGCCGGGGCGGAGGCCGGCGGCGGTCTCGGCATCGAGCCGGGCATGGATCGCGGCGGGGCCGAGCGCGGCGAGCGCGGCCCGGGCCTCGGCCCGCGCCGCGGGCGGCACCGGCGGCAGGGCGGAGAGCCCCTCGGTCAGCGACAGGAAATAGAGCCCGGTGCCGCCGCAGAGGATCGGCAGCGGCACGGCCGCCATCTCGGCCAGCGCCGCGGCGCGCCACCAGGCGACGCTGGCCGGCTCGGCCGCGGGCCGGGTGCCGTAGAGGCGATGCGGCGCGGCGGCCTCCTCGGCCTCGGTCGGGCGGGCCGTCAGCACCCGCAGCTCGCGGTAGAGCTGCATGGAATCGGCATTGATGACGGTGCCGCCGAAGCGCCGCGCCAGCGCCAGGGCGAGGGCCGACTTGCCGCTGGCGGTGGGCCCGGCGACGAGCAGGGCGAGCGGGCGTTGCGTCATGCCACGGCCGGCGGCATGGTCCGGCCCGCATGTCCCATATCCTGACCCTGGTCGCCCCCGCGGGGGACCTCGACACCCCGACCCTCGCCCGGGTCCGCGCCGCCCTGGCCGCGCTCGGCGCCGACGCCGGCACGCCGGACTGGCTGGCCGAGGCCGAGGCCGCCGACATCCCCTTCGCCGGCCTCGCGCCAGAACAGGCCATCGCCGCCGCCCGGGCGACCCTGGGCGAGGCGCCGGTCGATGCCATCGCCACCCTGTCCGAAGGCCGCCGCAAGCGGCTTCTGCTCGCCGACATGGACAGCACCATCGTCACCACCGAGACGCTGGACGAGATGGCCGCCTTCGCCGGGCTGAAGGAGCGGATCGCCGGGATCACCCGCCGCTCGATGAATGGCGAGCTGGATTTCCGCGCCGCCCTCATCGAGCGCGTCGGCATGCTGAAGGGGCTGGACGAGAGCGCCCTGCAGCGCACCTGGGAGGCGACCGAGATCACCCCCGGCGCCCAGGCGCTGGTCGCCACCATGCGGGCGAATGGCGCGCATTGCGCCATCGTCTCGGGCGGCTTCACCTGGTTCACCGGGCGGGTGGCGGAGCGGCTGGGGTTCCATGCCCACTACTCCAACACCCTGGAGCTGGCCGATGGCAAGCTGGCCGGCACGGTGGCGGAGCCGATCCTCGACCGCGACGCCAAGCTGGCCACCCTCAAGCGGCTGGCGGCCGAGCATGGCCTGCCGCTGAGCGCGGCGCTGACCGTGGGGGACGGGGCGAACGACCTGGCCATGCTGCAGGCGGCCGGGCTCGGCGTCGCCTGGCGGGCCAAGCCGGTGGTCGCCGCCGCCGCCCGCGCCCGGGTGGACCATGCCGACCTGCGGGCGCTGCTCTTCGCCCAGGGCTACCGCGCGGCCGAGATCATCCCGGGGGCCTGAACCGCCGCCGCGCCGCGGGCCGCGGCAATGCCAAGTCGCATCACTTGATATTATACAAATCTATAATACATAAAGCGGCGATCAGGAAGGCTTGCCACATGCCGATACCGCCCGACGCCCCACCCCCCGAGCCCGCCCTGCGCGACGCGGCCCCCGCCCTGCCCGAGGCGGCGACCGGCTGGGTGCCCCGCCTCGGCGCCGCGGCCATGCCCTTCCGCGTGCGCACCACGCGCGGCGAGCGCAGCCTCGCCGACTATCGTGGCCGCTGGCTGCTGCTGTTCTCCCACCCCGCCGACTTCACCCCGGTCTGCACCTCGGAGTTCATCGCCTTCGCCCGCGCCCATGGCCGCTTCCAGGCGCTCGGCTGCGAGCTGCTCGGCCTCTCGGTCGACAGCCTCTTCGCCCACCTCGCCTGGGTCCGCAGCATCGAGGCCGGCTTCGGCGTCGAGATCCCCTTCCCCATCGCCGAGGACATCTCGATGGGGCTGGCCCGCGCCTACGGCATGCTCCACCCGGCCGACACCAGCACCGCGACGGTCCGCGGCAGCTTCCTGATCGACCCTTCCGGCAGCATCCGGATGCTGAGCTACTACCCGATGACCACCGGCCGCAGCGTCGAGGAGCTGCTGCGCACCCTGGCGGCGCTGCAGGAGAGCGACGCCTCCGGCCTCTCGACCCCGGCCGACTGGCGGCCCGGCGAGGCCGGGGTGCTGCCGCCGCCGCTGACCGTGCAGGAGGCCGCCGCGCGCAGCGCCGCCGGCGCGCCGGACTGGTACTACCTCTCTCGGGCGGCGCGGCCATGACCGGCTGCGACCCGGAGGCCGCCGCCGACTTCCTCCGCGGGCTGGCCCACCCGATGCGGCTCCGCATCCTCTGCCGCCTGCTCGAGGGTGAGCTGGCGGTCGCCGGCTTCGAGGCCGAGCTCGGCCTGCGGCAGCCCAACCTCTCGCAGCAGCTCGCGGCGCTCCGCGAGGCGGGGCTGGTGGCCACCCGGCGCGAGGCGAAGTCGGTGGTCTACCGCCTGGCCGACCGCCGGGTCGCCGGCATGCTGGAGGCGCTGCGCCAGGCCATGGGCGGCCCCGCCGCGCCGCCGCCGGAGCGGATCCTGGTGAGCCTGCCGCAGCCCCGCGCCGCCACCCCGCCCCGGCCCGCCGGCGAGGCCGGGGTCTTCGCCGCCGCCGGCTGGGACCTGCCGCCGGCCAAGGGGCCGCGGCCATGATGCAGGCGGCCCTCTCGCTCGGCTCCGGCGGCATCGTCGGCTTCGTGCTCGGGCTGATCGGCGGCGGCGGCTCCATCGTCGCCACGCCGCTGCTGCTCTATGCCGTGGGCCTCTCGCCGCATGTGGCACTCGGCACCGGGGCGCTGGCGGTCTCGGCCAATGCCTTCGTCAATTTCGTCGGGCACGCCCGGGCCGGCAACGTCCGCTGGAGCATCGCCGCGGCCTTCTCCCTGGCCGGTGTCCTCGGGGCGCTGGCCGGCTCGACCCTCGGCAAGGCGGTCGACGGCGAGCGGCTGATTTTGCTGTTCGCGGTCATGATGATCGTGATCGGCGGCGCCATGCTGCGGCCGCGGCGCGACGGCGCGGGCGCGGCCCCGGCCGCGCTCACCCGGGCCATGGCCCTGCGGGTCGGCGGCGTCGGCCTCGGCGTCGGGCTGCTGTCGGGCTTCTTCGGGATCGGCGGCGGCTTCCTGATCGTGCCCGGGCTGATCCTGGCGACCGGCATGTCGATGCTCAACGCCGTCGGCACCTCGCTGCTCGCGGTCGGCGTCTTCGGCCTGGCGACCGCCATGAACTACGCCGCCTCCGGCCTGGTGGACTGGGCGGTCGCCGCACAATTCATCGCCGGCGGGATCGGCGGCGGCTGGCTCGGCATGCGCGCCGCCTGCCGGCTCGCCGCCGACCGCAACACGCTGAACCGGATCTTCGCCGGCATCGTCTTCACCGTGGCCCTCACCATCATCTGGCGCTCGGTCGGCCACGCCTGACAGCACCGCGCCACAAGAAGGATATCGCCATGTCGGACATTCCCGCGGGCATCGACGCCGGCACAAGGCCGGAGGTCACGCCCTTCTTCGATGCGGAGACCAACACCATCAGCTACGTGGTGAAGGACCCTGCCTCCGCCGCCTGCGCCGTCGTCGACAGCGTGCTCGACCTCGACTGGGCGGCGGGGCGCACCGCCGCCCGCTCGGCGGATGCGATCATCGCCCATGTCCGCGCGCACGGCCTCCGCCTCGAATGGCTGATCGAGACGCATGTGCATGCCGACCACCTCTCGGCCGCGCCCTACATCCAGCGCGAGCTCGGCGGCCGCATCGGCATCGGCGACCGCATCACCGAGGTGCAGGAGACCTTCGGCAAGGTCTTCAACGAGGGCACCGAGTTCCGCCGCGACGGCAGCCAGTTCGACCGGCTGTTCCACGACGGCGACAGCTACCGGATCGGTGGGCTGACCGCGGTGGCGCTGCACACCCCCGGCCACACGCCCGCCTGCATGACGCATGTGATCGGCGATGCCGCCTTCGTCGGCGACACGCTCTTCATGCCGGACGGCGGCACCGCGCGGGCCGACTTCCCCGGCGGCGACGCCCGGGTGCTCTACCGCTCCATCCGGCGGGTGCTGGCGCTGCCGCCGGCGACGCGGCTCTTCATGTGCCACGACTACGGCCCGAACGGGCGGGAGATCCGCTGGGAAACCACCGTCGCCGAGGAGCGGGCGCACAACATCCATGTCCGCGACGGCATCGGCGAGGAGGAATTCGTCGCCATGCGCACCGCGCGCGACGGGACGCTGGCCATGCCGCGGCTGATCATCCCCTCGATCCAGGTGAACATGCAGGCCGGGCGGCTGCCGGCGCCGGGCCCTGACGGCAAGCGCTTCCTCAAGGTGCCGCTCGACATCCTCTGACCCGCGACGGAGGCCCGGATGACGCAATTCACCCCCTGGTCGGCCGCGGCGGGCGGCGCGCTGATCGGCGCCGCGGCGGCGCTGCTCTGGGTCGCGCTCGGCCGCATCGCCGGCATCAGCGGCATCCTCGGCGGCCTCGCCGGGGCGCCGGCCGGCGAGCGCGGCTGGCGGCTCGCCTTCCTCGCCGGCCTGGTCGGGGCGCCGCTGGTCGCCGCCGCGGCCTTCGGCGCGCCGGAGGCGCTGGTCGCGGCGGGGCCGGCGCGGCTGGCCCTGGCCGGGCTGCTGGTCGGCTTCGGCACCCGGCTCGGCACCGGCTGCACCAGCGGGCACGGCGTCTGCGGCATCGCCCGGCTCTCGCCGCGCTCGATCGCGGCGACGGGCGTCTTCATGGCGACGGCGGCGGCGACGGTCTTCGTCGCGCGCCATGTGCTGGGGAGCTGAGCCGGTGCCGCGGATCCTGGCCGCCCTCGCCGCCGGCCTGCTGTTCGGCCTCGGCCTCGTCGTCTCCGGCATGGTGAACCCGGCCAAGGTGCTGGGCTTCCTCGATGTCGCCGGCGACTGGGACCCGAGCCTCGCCTTCGTCATGGCGGCGGCGATCCCGGTGGCGGCGCTCGGCTTCCAGCTCGGCGGCCGGATGCCGGCGCCGCTCTGCGCCCCGGCCTTCGCGCCGCCGGCGCGGCGGCGGATCGACGCGCGGCTGCTCGGCGGCGCCGCGCTCTTCGGCATCGGCTGGGGGCTGGCGGGCTTCTGCCCGGGGCCGGCGCTGGCCTCGCTCGGCTTCGGCGGCTGGCCGGTGCTGGGCTTCGTGGCGGCGATGCTGGCCGGGATGGGGCTCCACCGCCTGGCCGAGGGCGGCGCCACGCCCCGCCCCGGCCGCGATGGCCCCGGACAGGTTGCGCCAGCGCAATGCGGTTCCGGCCGGCGCCGCTAATCTCCGCGTCTTGGCAGGAGAAAGACCATGACACGCAACGTGGGTGGCATCGACAAGGGACTGCGGATCGCGGCCGGGCTGCTGCTCCTGGCCCTCGGCTGGTTCGGCCCGCTCGGCTGGTGGGGGCTGATCGGCCTGGTGCCGCTGGCGACCGGGCTGATCGGCACCTGCCCGGTCTACAGCCTGCTCGGGCTGAACACCTGTCCGCTCGACCGCCGCAGCGCCTGACCGCGGCCGCCCGCCTCGCCCCGGCTTCGGGCCGGCGCCGCGGTCCGGGGTGAGCGAGGTCGGCCCCGGCCTGCCGGCGGCACGGGGGCGGCGGCGCGGATGGCCGGGGGCGGGCCGGTCCATGCCGGCGGGCTGCCGATGACAAGCGCCGCCGCCGCCGCATATCTGGCACGGAAGCCTGCCGGCCTGCGGCGGCGGGAGGATCGGGATGCACCGTGCCGTGACCATCATCGTCGTGGCGCTGGGCGTCCTGCTGCTGGCGGCCGGGATCTGGCTCTACAACCCCGACCTGCCCCGTGCCGCGCTGGAGCGCCGCTGGGCGCCGCCGCCCTCCCGCTTCGTCGAGGCGGCCGGGGTGCGGCTCCACATCCGCGACACCGGGCCGCGCGACGGCCCGGCGGTGCTGCTGATCCACGGCTTCGGCTCCTCCCTGCACACCTGGGAGGCCTGGGCGCCGCTGCTGCAGGACCGCTTCCGCCTGGTCTCGCTCGACCTGCCGGGCTTCGGCCTGACCGGGCCCGACCCGACCGGCGACTACTCCGACGAGCGGGGCATCGCCGTGCTGGCGGCGCTGCTGGACCGGCTCGGGATCGGGCAGGCGGCGGTGGTCGGCTCCTCCATGGGCGGGCGGATCGCCTGGCGCTTCGCCGCGGCCGAGCCGGCGCGCGTCCCGAAGCTCGTGCTCATGGCGCCGGACGGTTTCGCCAGCATGGGCCGCGAATACGGCCGCGCGCCCGAGAAGCTGCCCTGGCTGATGCGGCTGCTGCCCTATACCGCGCCGAAGCCGCTGCTGCGCCGGACGATGCGGAACGCCTACGCCGTGCCCGGCGTGCTGACGGATGCGGTGGTGGAGCGCTACCACGCCATGCTGCTCGCGCCCGGGGTGCGGCAGGCCATCCTCGACCGCCTGCTGCAGTCGCGCCTGCTGCCGCCCGAGCCGATCCTGGCGACGATCCGTGTGCCGGTGCTGCTGCTCTGGGGCGAGCGGGACGGCGCGGTGCCGGCCGCCCATGCCGCCGACTACGCGCGCGCCCTGCCCGATGCGCGGACGGTGATCCTGCCCGGGATCGGCCACGTGCCGATGGAAGAGGCGCCGGAGGCCTCGGCGCGGGCGCTGCGGGCCTTCCTCGAGGGCGGGGCGGGCGACTGACGCCCGCCGCCCGGTGGTGCGGGGGCCGGTCGCCCGGCCCCCGCCTCAGTCTCAGCCCGGGCTGCCGCGCTCGCCGCGCAGCCGCAGCGGCACGAAGCGCTGGCCCTGGGCGGTCTCGATCAGCAGCAGCGCGCTCGGCCGGTTCTGCTTCCGCAGCGCCTCCAGCCGGGCCACCACCTCCTGCGGCGTGTTCACCCGCTCCTGCTGCACCTCGACGATGACGTCGCCGGGGCGCAGCTCGCGCTCGGCGGCGGGGCTGTCGGGGGCCACCTCCATGATGACCACGCCGCGCTGGTCGGGCTTCAGGCTGAAGCGCTCGCGCGCCTCGGGCGAGATCGGGCCGACCCGCAGGCCGAGGCCCGAGAGCTCGGTCGGGCGGTTGGCCGGCGGCGTCGGGGTGGCGGCGGCCTGCTGCGCCTCGGCGGGCAGCTCGCCGACCGTGACGTCGAGGCTCTGTTCGCGGCCGTCGCGCCAGACCACCACCGGGGCCGGCCGGCCGACCGGGGTCTCCGCCACGATCCGCGGCAGGATGCGCATCTCACGCACCTCCTGGCCGTTGAAGCGCAGGATGACGTCGCCGTTGCGGATGCCGCCCTTGGCGGCCGGGCCATCCTCCTGGGCGCGGGCCACCAGGGCGCCGCGGCCGCCGCCGGTCAGGCCCAGGCTCTCGGCGATCTCGTCGGTCACCTGCTGGATGTTCACCCCGAGCCAGCCGCGCCGCACCTTGCCGCCGTCCCTGAGCTGGGCGGTGATGTTGCGCGCGAGGTTGGAGGGGATAGAGAAGCCGATGCCGATCGACCCGCCGGAGGGCGAGTAGATCGCGGTGTTGATGCCGACGACCTTGCCCTCGAGGTTGAACAGCGGCCCGCCGGAATTGCCGCGGTTGATGGCGGCGTCGGTCTGGATGAAGTCGTCGTACATGCCCTGGCGGATGTCGCGGCCGCGGGCGGAGACGATGCCGGCGGTGACGGTGCCGCCGAGGCCGAAGGGATTGCCGATGGCCAGCACCCAGTCGCCGACCTGGGCGGTGTCGCTGTCGCCGAACTGCACCGCGTGCAGCGGCTTGTCGGTCTTGATCCGCAGCACCGCGAGGTCGGTGCGCGGGTCGGTGCCCAGCAGCTCGGCCCGGATCGAGGTGTTGTCGGACAGGATGACGTTGATCTCGTCAGCGCCGTCGATGACGTGGTTGTTGGTCACCACGATGCCGCTGGTGTCGATGATGAAGCCGGAGCCGAGCGACTGGGCGCGGCGCGGGCGCTGCTGCTCGGGCCCCTGGCCGGGCTGGCCGGGCTGGCCGGGGCGGTTGCGGTTGAAGAAGTCGCGGAAGAACTCCTCGAAGGGGCTCCCCGGCGGCGCCTGCGGCACTTCCGGCGCATCCGGCCGGTTGGCCCGGGCGGCGACGTTCTGGGTGGTCGAGATGTTCACCACCGCCGGCAGCAGCTGGCGGGCCAGCGGGGCGAAGGACTGCGGCGCGTCGCGCATCGGCACCGCCGGCGGCGCCCCGGCATCAGCCGGGGGGGCGCTGGCGGGCGGGGCGCCGAGCGCCGGCTGTGCCCTGGGCGACAGCGGCAGGGCGACGAGCAGGGCGGCCAGCGGGACAGCGAGACGGGGGTAGGATGGGCGCATCGGGGACACCTCGGGGGCGAAGGGGGAAGCGCATGCTTCCCGCCGGCCGGCTTGTTAGCGAAGACTAGGACACTTGGGTTGCAGCGCCTATTGCGCCACCCGGTGATGGGGGTGCGGCCCGGCGCCGCACCCCCACCGATCCGTCAGGGCCGCGCCGCAGGCTCGGCGGGGGGCGCCGTCGCGGCCGGTGGCGCCGGCGTGGCCGGCTCGGCCGGCGGCGCCGGCCGCNCGGCCGGCGGCGCCGGCCGCGGCACGACCACCGCCGGGGAGGCCGGCGGCGCCAGCGGCGTCGCCGCCGGATCCGGCCGGGTGGCGGTCGGGATGCTCCGGAAGTACTTGAAGAAGTCGCTTTCCGGGCTCAGCAGCAGGCGCGTCTCGCCGTCCGAGAAGGCCTCCCGCATCGCCTGCAGGGTCCGGGTGAACTGGAAGAACTCCGGGTCGCGCCGGTAGGCGTCGGCGAAGATGCGGATCGCCGTCTGCTCGCCCTGGCCGCGCAGGATCTCGGCCTGCGACTGCGCCTCGGCGATCAGCACGGTGCGGTCGCGCTCGGCCGCGGCGCGGATCCGCTGGGCCTGCTCGGCACCCTCGGCGCGCTGCTCCCGCGCCACCCGCTCGCGCTCGGACTGCATGCGCGACAGGATGGCCTGGGTGTTCTCCTCCGGCAGGTCGGCGCGGCGGATGCGGACATCCGTCACCTCGATGCCGAAGGACCGGGCCTCGGTGTTCACCCGCTGGCGGATCTCGCCCATGATCCGGGCGCGGTCGGCCGAGAGCACCGCCAGCAGCGTCTCGCTGCCGAGGGTGTTCCGCAGGGTCGAGGAGACGATCGGCCCGAGCCGCAGGCGGATGCCGTTCTCCGTCGCGCCCACCGTCTGGTAGAAGCGCAGCGGGTCGGTGATCAGGTAGCGGGTGAAGGTATCCACCACGATCCGCCGCTGGTCGCCGAGGATGACCTCCTGCCCCTGGGCGTCGAAGTCCAGCAGCCGGCGGTCGAAGCTGATCACGGTCTGGATGAAGGGCACCTTCACGTTCAGCCCCGGCTCCCGCACCACCCGGCGCGGCTCGCCGAACTGGGTGATGAGCACCTGCTGGGTCTGGTGGACCGTGAACAGCGAGGAGGCCGTGGCAAACAGCAGGGCCAGCAGCACGACGGCTGCGATGACGGCGCGGTTCATCGCGGCGTCCCTCCCTGGGGCGGCCGCGGCGTCTGCAGCATGGGCGGGGACTGGGTGGGCGGCGCCGGCTGGCGGCCGGCCGCGGGCGGACGCCCGGCCTGCTCGCCGAGGTTCAGGAAGGGCACCAGCCCCTGCAGCCGGTCATCCACGACGACCTTCGGATTGCGCCGCAGGATGTCCTCCATGGTCTCGAGATACAGGCGCCGCATGGTGATGTCCTGGGCCTGCTGGTAGGCGCCGAGCACGCTGATGAAGCGGGTCGCCTCGCCGCGGGCGCGGGCCTCCTGGCTGTCCCGGAAGCCCTGGGCTTCCTGCATCATCCGCTCCGCCTCGCCGCGGGCGCGGGGGATGATGTCGTTGCGGTAGGCCTCGGCCTCGTTGCGCTGGCGCTCCTTGTCGGCGGCGGCGCGCTGGACGTCGCGGAAGGCCTCGATGACCGCCGCGGGGGGGTCGACCTTCTGCAGCTGGACCTGGGTGATGACCACGCCGGCCTTGTACTGGTCGAGGATCGCCTGGGTGCCCTGGGCCACCTGGGTCTCGATCTGGCCGCGCGCCTCGGTCAGCGCCGGCTGGATCGGGGTGCGGCCGATGACCTCCCGCATCATGCTCTCGGCGGCCGACTTGATGGTGACCTCCGGGTTGCGGGTGTTGAACAGGAAGTCGGGCGCGCTGCCGATGCGCCAGCGGACGACGAAGTCGATGTCGATGATGTTCTCGTCGCCGGTCAGCATCAGGGATTCCTCGAGCACGTCGCGGCCGGTGCCGGCGCGCGGCGCGCTCGGGTCGCCCGAGCGGAAGCCGATGAAGACCAGGTTCTCGGTGGTGACGCGCGGCGTCTCGGCCACCTCGATCGGCCAGGGCATGTGGTAGTTCAGGCCCGGCTCGTCGCGGTGGTGGTAGGCGCCGAAGCGCAGCACCACGCCGAGCTCGTCCGGCTGGACCCGGTAGATGCCGCTGGCCGCCCAGGCGCCGAGGGCGAGGACGGCGAGGATCGCGATCACCCGGCCGCTGCCGGCGCCGCCCCCGCCGCCCGGCAGGAACAGGGTGGACCGCAGCCATTCCTGCGCCTTGCGGATCAGCTCGTCGAGGTCGGGTCCGGGGCCGCCTGGCCCGCCAGGGCCACGGCCGCCGCCCGGTGGTCCGGGTGGGGGAGTGCCCCACGGCCCGCCCGGTCTTGGGTTGCCCCAGGGGCTGGGTCCGCCGTTATTCAGCGCCATCGTTTGGTTCGGCCTCCGCTGGTCGTTCGTTCCGCCCGCCCATGCAGTCCCGCACCGCACCTCGGAGGTGGCTGGGGGCTGGATGCAGGGCGGTCCCCGGCCATATGAGACGCCCGGCCGGGTACCTTTTGCCCGCACGCTGAACAGCGCCCTGGCGGGCGCGATATTGTCGGGAATGGGGGGTTTTTCAAGCGATGGCCGAACAACTGGTCGATGCGGTGCGGGCCGCCCTGCGCTCCGTCCGGGACCCGGCGACGGGGCAGGACGTGGTGGACTCGGGGATGGTGCAGGGCCTGGCGGCGCGCGACGGGCTCGTGCAATTCGCCCTGGCGGTGCCGCGGGAGCGGGCGCGGGAGATGGAACCATTGCGGCTCGCGGCCGAGAAAGCGGCGGCTGGCGTGGCCGGCGTGCTGAGCGCGACCGCGGTGCTGACCGCCCACCGCGACGCGCAGGGGCCGAAGCCGGGCGGCGCCGGCGCCGCCGCGCCGCATGCCCATGCCCCGGCCCGCGCCCCGGCCAAGGCCCCGGCCGGGCAGGGCGCGATGCTGCTGCCGGAAGTGAAGAAAATTGTCGCCGTCGCTTCCGGCAAGGGCGGCGTCGGCAAATCGACCACCGCGGTGAACCTCGCGGTGGCGCTGGCGGCGCAGGGGCTGCAGGTCGGGCTGCTGGACGCGGATATCTTCGGCCCCTCGCTGCCGCAGATGCTCGGCACCCGGGAAAAACCGCGGACCGAGGGGCAGAAGATCATCCCGATCGCCCGCTGGGGGCTGAAGGCCATGTCCATCGGCTTCCTGGTCGAGGAGGAGACCGCGATGATCTGGCGCGGCCCGATGGTGATGGGCGCGCTGGAGCAGCTCATGGGCCAGGTCACCTGGGGGGCGCTCGACATCATGGTGGTCGACATGCCGCCCGGCACCGGCGACGCCCAGCTGACGATGTCCCAGCGGGTGCCGCTGGCCGGGGCGGTGATCGTCTCCACCCCGCAGGACGTGGCGCTGATCGACGCCCGGCGCGGGGTCAAGATGTTCGAGAAGGTGAATGTCCCGGTGCTCGGGCTGATCGAGAACATGTCCTACTACTGCTGCCCGAAATGCGGCGACCGGGCGGAGCTGTTCGGCCATGGCGGGGCGCGGGCGGAGGCGGCCAAGATGGGCGTCGAATTCCTTGGCGAGCTGCCGCTGAAGCTCGACATCCGGCTGCTGGCCGATGCCGGGACGCCGATCGTCGCCTCCCGCCCCGAGACCGAGGAGGCGGCGACCTACCGCGCCATCGCCGCCCGCTTGTGGGCCAAGCTGAACGGGGCGGAGGTGCCGGCGGCGCCGCGCTTCGTGGTGGAGTAGCCGGGCTCAGCCGGCCGGGGAGGCATCCAGCAGCCCATCCGTCTCGGCCGCCGCCGGCATGGCGGCGCCGGGCCGGGTGCAGGCCAGCGCCCCGGCGGCGCTGGCGCGGCGCAGCGCCGCGGGCAGCGGCAGGCCGCGGTCGAGCGCCGCGGCCAGCACGCCGCACCAGGCATCGCCGGCCCCGGTGGTGTCCGCCACCGGCACCGGGAAGGCCGGGACCCGCAGCAGGCCGGCGGCGGTGGCCAGGCCGGCGCCGGCCTCGCCCAGGGTGACCGCGACGTCGATGCCCAGCGCGCCGCGCAGCGCCACGGCCTCGGCGGCGCAGCCGAGTTGCCCGGCCAGCCAGGCCGCCTCGTGCTCGTTCGCCACCAGCAGGTCGAGGGCCGCCAGGACCTCGCGCGGCAGGGCGGCGGCCGGGGCCAGGTTGAGGATGATGCGGGCGCCCCGGTGGCGGGCGCGGCGGATGAGGGCGGCGGTTTCGCCGGGGTCCACCTCCATCTGCAGCAGCAGCAGGGTCGCCGGGCCGAGCGCCGCATCCGCCACCTGGGCGGCACGGGCCAGCAGGTTGGCGCCGCTGCCGACCGCGATCTGGTTGCGCCCGGCCGGGTCGACGCAGACCGCGGCGCAGGCGGTCGGCGCCGCCACCGTGGCGAGGCGCGAGAGGTCGACGCCGGCGGCGCGCAGCCCGGCCAGGGCGACCGCGGCCAGCGGGTCGGCGCCGACCGCGCCGGCGAAGGCGGTGGCGGCGCCGTCCCGTGCGACGGCGCAGGCCTGGTTGGCGCCCTTGCCGCCGGGCATCGCCCGGTAGCCGGGGCCGAGGACGGTATGGCCGGGGGAGGGCAGCGCCGGCAGCGCGAAGACGAGGTCGGCGACGACCGAGCCGAAGACCAGCACGCTCATCGCCGTGGCGCGGTCCAGCGCCCGATCAGGAAGCCCAGCAGCAGCATCCCGCCGAGCAGCGCCACCACCTCCCCGAACAGGGCATGCGCCAGCGGCAGGCCGATCAGCACCGCAAACACCAGGATCCCGACCCAGAGCCAGCGCTTCCAGCCCGCGAGCGGCGAGTCCGCCGGGGCCGGCCGGGCGGCGCGGGGGGCGCCGGCGCGGCCGGCGGGGCGCGCCGGGGGGCGCGTGGCACGGGGCTTCGGGGCGGGGCGGGCTGCCGCGGGCAT
>NZ_JAUFPN010000192.1 GCF_030409335.1 Paeniroseomonas aquatica | reverse complement strand
GCGGCGGCGCCCGCGGCGGCGAAGGCCGCCAGCCTGGCGGTCCTGCTGGTCGACGACGATGCCCTGGTGCTGGCCAGCACGGCGGCGATGCTGGAGGATCTCGGCCACCGGGTCGTCCAGGCCGGGAGCGGCGCCGCGGCCCTCGACCGGCTGCGGGAGGGCGCCCCGGCGGAGCTGCTGCTGACCGACTACGGCATGCCCGGCATGGACGGCCTCACGCTGGCGGCGGCGGCGCGCCGGCTGCGGCCGGGCCTGCCGGTCGTGCTGGCGACCGGCTACGGCGAGCTGCCGGCGGCGGAGCAGGCCGGCTGCATCCGCCTCGCCAAGCCCTTCGGCCAGGCGGCGCTGAACGCGGCCCTGGTCGCGGCCGTCCCCGCCGCGGACGATGCGGCGGGCGACGCGGCGGTGCGGCACCCGGCCTGAGGCGCCCGGCGGCCGGTCAGGCCGGCGGCGCGTCGTCCGGCCGGGCGGCGCCGGGCACCTCCGGGTCGCCTTCCAGCCGGTCCCGGTGCAGCGCCGCCCGGCCGAGCAGCATCAGCGTCACCGGCGTGGTGACGACGACGAAGAGGCCGATCAGCACCTCGTGCAGCACCGGCCGGCCCTGCCGCGCGGAGAAGACCAGCACCGAGGCCAGCAGCACGCAGCCCATGCCGTAGGAGGTGCCGATGGTCGGCGCGTGCAGCCGCTCGTAGAAGGTCCTCAGGCGCAGCAGCCCCAGCGCGCCGGTCAGCGCCAGCCCGGCGCCCAGCAGCAGCAGCAGCGCGGCCGGCACCGCCAGCCAGATCGGCAGCTCGGCGGCGTGGCTCATTCGATCACCTCCCCCCGCATCAGGAATTTCGCCAGCGCCACGGTGCTGACGAAGCCGAGCAGCGCGATGACCATGGCGATCTCGAAGTAGATGTCGGTGCCGGAGCGGATGCCGAAGGTCAGCAGCAGCAGCATGCCGTTGACATAGAGCGCGTCCAGCCCGACCACGCGGTCCTGCGCCCGCGGCCCGCGCGCCACCCGCCAGGCGCAGCAGACGAAGGCGAGGCCAAGCATGACCTGCGCGGCCAGCAGGGCCCAGTGCAGCACGGCCTCGCTCATCGGAAGATCTCCAGCAGCGGCCGCTCGTAGTGGTCCCGGATGATGCGGGTCCAGTCGGCCTCGTCGATCAGGTCGAGCACGTGCAGCAGCAGCCAGCCTTCCCCGGCGTCGAATTCGAGCCAGGCGGTGCCGGGGGTCGCGGTCAGGATGACCGCCAGCACCGCCAGCGCCTGCGGGTCCCGCAGGGTCAGCCGGACGCGGATGAAGCCCGAGCGCCGGTCCGGCCGCCGCAGCAGGATGACCTTGGCCACGCCGATGTTGGAGCGGACGACATCCACCGCCACCTGACCGGCCAGCCGCAGGATGGTGCCGGGCCGGCGGAGGCGGCTGCGCCCCGGGCGCAGCAGCGCCAGGGCCCAGCCGCCCAGCAGCGCCACCAGCGCGCCGACCAGCGCCGGGCCGGGCTGCAGGGTCTGGTTCATCAGCAGCCACATGACGAGCAGCCCCGCCGAGAGCAGCGGGTGCGGCAGCAGCACCCTCATGGGCGGGGCACCATCACGCTGCGGACGTAGTCCTGCGGCGCGTGCAGCGAGGCCGCGGTGGCTTGCATGTAGCGGGTGACCGGCCCCGCCGCCGCGGTCATCGCGACGCAGAGGCCGAGCAGCAGCAGCACCGGCGCGATCTCCACCACGCCGACCACCGGCACGCTGCGGGTGGTGTTCCACAGGCTGCGGATGCCGGCGCGGGCCATGGCCAGCACCGTGGCGAAGCCCGAGAGCAGCAGCGCCGCCAGCAGCGCCCAGCCGCCGGGCGAGAGCGCGACCGGGCCGCGGCCGAGGCCGCCCGGGTTCAGGATGCCGGTGAGGATGGCGAATTTGCCGATGAAGCCCGACAGCGGCGGCAGCCCCGCCAGCACCAGGGCGCAGCACAGGAAGGAGAGGCCGAGGATCGCCATGGTGGCGGGGATGGCGGTGCCGACCTCGTCGTCCTCGCGGTCCTCGGCCTCGCCGTCGCCGAAGGCCTCGAGCGTCACCGCCAGCACGTCGGCGCCGATCTCGCGGCCGCGCTCCAGCAGCTCGATCAGCAGGAACAGCGCGCCGATCCCGAGCGCCGAGCTGGCGAGGTAGATCAGCGCGCCGCCGGTCACCGCAACCTGGCCGGCGCCGATGGCCGCCAGCAGGGTGCCGGAGGAGATCAGCACGCAGGCCCCGGCCAGCCGCGACAGGTCCTGCGTCGCCAGCACCGAGACGGCGCCGAAGCCGATGGTCAGGATGCCGCCCGCCAGCAGCCAGCCGCCGCCGAAGCCGGCCGAGGCGCCGGCCTCCTCGCCGAACAGGAGCAGCGACAGCCGCAGGATGGCGTAGATGCCGACCTTGCTCATCAGCGAGAAGATGGCGGCGGCCGGCGGGCTGGCGGCGGCATAGGTCGGGCCGAGCCAGAAGCCGAAGGGCCACATCGCCGCCTTGACCAGGAAGGCCATGCCGAGGATGGCCGCGCCGGCCTCCAGCAGCAGCCGGTTCTCGGCCGCCATGCGCGGGATGCGGCTGGCGAGGTCCGCCATGTTCAGCGTGCCGGCGACGCCGTAGATCATGGAGACGCCGACCAGGAAGAGCAGCGAGGCGGCGAGGTTGATCGAGATGTAGTGCAGCCCGGCCTTGACCCGCGCCACGCCCGAGCCGTGCAGCGCGAGGCCGTAGGAGGCCGCCAGCAGCACCTCGAAGAAGACGAAGAGGTTGAACAGGTCGCCGGTCAGGAAGGCGCCGTTCAGCCCCATCAGCTGGAACTGGAACAGCGCGTGGAAATGCGCGCCCATGCGCTGCCAGCGGGTGAGGGAGAAGACCAGCGCCGCGAGGCCGAGCACCGCGGTCAGCACCAGCATCAGCGCGCTCAGCCGGTCGACCACCAGCACGATGCCGAAGGTCGCCGGCCAGTTGCCGAGCCGGTAGACCTGGGCCGGGCCGCCGAGGCTCGCCTGCCAGGCCAGCAGCACGGCGACGACCAGCAGCGCCACCGCCGAGGCGATGCCGAGGCCGGCGCGGACCCGGCCGCGCTGGTCCTCCATCGGGATCATGACCGCGCCGGCCAGCAGCGGCAGGGCGATCGGCAGGATGGCGAGGTGCTGCATCCAGCCGCTCATTGCCCCGGGCCCCGGCCGTCGACGTGGTCGCCCCCGGTCAGGCCGCGGGAGGCCATCATCACCACCAGGAACAGCGCGGTGGTGGCGAAGCCGATGACGATGGCGGTCAGCACCAGCGCCTGCGGCAGCGGGTCGGCGAAGACCGCCGGGTCGCCCATGGTGTTGGGCTCGAGGATCGGCGGCCGGCCGACGGGGAAGCGCCCCATGCTGAAGATGAAGAGGTTGACCGCATAGGAGAGCAGCAGCAGCCCGATGATGAGCTGGAAGGTCCGCGGCCGCATCAGCAGCCAGACGCCGGAGCCGCCGAGCACGCCGATGGAGAGCGCCAGGATGAGTTCCATCAGAGGTCTCCTGCGAGCGCCGGCGCCGGCGCGGGGACGGGGGCGCCCAGCACCGGCCGGGCCGGCTTCGGGCTGCGGACCGACTGGTGGGCGATGGCGATGAGCATCAGCACGGTGGCGCCGAACACGAGGCCGAAGACCCCGAGGTCGAACAGCACCGCGCTGGCCAGCGGCAGCTTGCCCAGCCAGCCGAGCTCGGCATAGGCGAAGTAGGAGGTGAGGAAGGGCCGCCCCAGTGCCGTGGCGGCGGCGCCGGTGCCGGCCGCCAGCACCAGCCCGGCGCCCATCCAGCGCAGCGGCCGCACCCGCAGGTGGTCCTCGACCCAGCGGGTGCCGAAGGCCATGTACTGCAGCAGGATGGCGATCGACATCATCAGCCCCGCGGCGAAGCCGCCGCCGGGCAGGTCGTGCCCGCGCAGCAGCAGGAAGACCGCGACGGCGCAGATGACCGGGAAGAGCAGCTTCATCAGCACGCCCGGTATCAGCAGCCAGTCGCCCTCGCCGCCCTGCTGCTGCTCCGGCGCGCGGATGCTCTCGGGCGCCGGGCGGAAGCGGCGCAGCAGGGCGAAGACGGTCAGCGCCACGACGCCGAGCACCGCGATCTCGCCCAGCGTGTCGAAGCCGCGGAAGTCCACCAGGATGACGTTGACCACGTTGGTGCCGCCGCCCTCGGTATAGGCGCGCGCGAGGAAATGGCGGGAGATGCCCTCGGGCGAGGGCCGCGTCATGGTGGCGTAGGAGATCGCGGCCAGCCCGGCGCCGCTGCCGATCGCGATGGTGAAGTCGCGCGCCCGGCGCAGCCGCGGCAGCAGGGCGGCGGAGGTGCTGGTGAACTCCTGGCGCTTCGGCAGCCAGCGCAGGCCGAGCAGCAGCAGCACGGTGGTCACCACCTCGACCAGCAGCTGGGTCATCGCCAGGTCGGGGGCGGAGAACCAGACGAAGGTGAGGCAGGTGGCGAGGCCGGTGCCGCCGAGCAGCACCAGCGCCGCCAGCCGGTGGTACTTGGCCTGGTAGGCGGCGCCGATGGCGCAGCCGGCGCCGACCAGCCAGATCAGCGCGACCACCGGGTCCACCCGGGTGAGCGTCACGCCGCCGAGCCGCAGCCCGTAGGGCAGCAGCGCCAGCGTCGCGGCCAGGATGGTGCCGCAGACCATCAGCCGCAGCTGCATCTGCAGCCGGCTGGTGCCGAGCAGGCGCTCCAGCGTGCGGGCGAAGCGCCAGGAGAGGAAGACCATGGCGCGGTCGAAGATGCGGCGGCCGTCGAGGCCGCGCAGCAGCGGCGTGCCCTCGACCCCGGTGCGGAAGTGCCGCTGCAGCAGCCGGTAGAGCACCACGCCGAGCGCCAGCGCGAGCATGCTCAGCATCAGCGGGATGTTGAAGCCGTGCCAGACCGCCAGGCTGTACTCCGGCGTCCCGGCGCCCAGCACCGAGCGGACGGCGACGTCGAGGAAGGGCCCGATGGTGGCCGCCGGCAGGATCCCGACCACCATGCAGCCGAAGACCAGCACCTCGACCGGCACCCGCATCCATTGCGGCGGCTCGTGCGGGGTGCGCGGCAGGGTGTCGACGTCGGGGCCGAAGAAGGCGCCGTGGATGAAGCGCAGCGAATAGGCGACCGCCAGCACGCTGGCGACCAGCGCCGCGATCGGCAGCATGGTGTGCAGCAGCGTCGGGTCGGTGGAGGCGGACAGCGCCTCGGTGAAGAACATCTCCTTCGAGATGAAGCCGTTCAGCAGCGGCACGCCGGCCATGGCGGCGGCGGCGACCAGCGCCAGCCGGGCGGTGAAGGGCATGGTCTTGTTGAGGCCCGACAGCCGCCGGATGTCCCGCGTTCCGGTCTCGTGGTCGATGATCCCGGCGGCCATGAACAGCGAGGCCTTGAAGGTCGCGTGGTTCATGGTGTGGAAGATGGCGGCCACCATCGCCAGCGGGCTGTTGAGGCTCAGCAGCAGGGTGATGAGGCCGAGGTGGCTGATGGTCGAGTAGGCCAGCAGCCCCTTCAGGTCGTGCTGGAAGATCGCGACATAGGCGCCAAGCAGCAGGGTGACCATGCCGCAGCTGCCGAGGATCCAGAACCAGGCGTCGGTGCCGGCCATGACCGGCCAGAGCCGCGCCAGCAGGAAGATGCCGGCCTTCACCAGCGTCGCCGAATGCAGGTAGGCCGAGACCGGCGTGGGCGCCGCCATGGCCTGCGGCAGCCAGAAGTGGAAGGGGAATTGCGCGCTTTTCGTCAGGGCGCCGACCAGCACCAGCACCAGCGTCGGCAGGTAGAGCGGGTGCTCGCGGATCAGGTCGCCGGCCGACAGCACGCGGTCGAGGTCGTAGGAGCCGACGATGTGCCCGAGCAGCAGCACGCCGGCCAGCAGCGCCAGGCCGCCGCCGGCGGTGACGGTCAGCGCGATGCGGGCGCCGTCCCGCGCCGCGGCGGAATGCTGCCAGTAGCCGATCAGCAGGAAGGAAAAGAGGCTGGTGAGCTCCCAGAAGAACACGAGCTGGATCAGGTTGCCCGAGAGCACCAGCCCCATCATCGAGCCCATGAAGGCCAGCAGGAAGGAGAAGAAGCGCGGGATCGGGTCGTCCGGCGACATGTAGTAGCGGGCATAGAGCACCACCAGGAAGCCGATGCCCGCGATCATGGCGGCGAAGACCGAGGCCAGCCCGTCCATCCGCAGCACGAAGGTCAGACCCAGCTCGGGCGCCCAGGGCAGGTCCAGCCGCGGTACCTCCCCGGCCGAGACGGATGGCCAGAGCAGCCAGACCATGCCCATCGTCAGCAGCGCCACGCCGCCGGCCAGCCAGGCTTCAAGGCTGCTGCGGTTGCGCGGCAGCAGCGCCGCGACCAGCGCGCCGAGATAGGGCAGGCCGATGGCCGCCGAGAGGAACAGGGCGTCAGGCATCAGGCGCCGCCTTATGGTCGGGGCAGGGAAGGGCGGGGAGCGGCGGCGCGGGCCGGGCCGCGGCGGGCATCAGGGCAGCGCGTCGGGGCTTCGATCGTCCGCCGCCCGCAGCTTCGCCAGCGCCTCGGCGGCCGAGCCGGCCTGGCGCAGCTGGCGCGGCAGCTGGTTGTCGCGCAGCGCCCGGCAGATGCCCGACAGCGCGGGCAGGAAGCCCTCGGTCGCCGCCTCCGGCCAGAGCACCAGGAAGACGAGGTCCACCGGCTCGCCGTCCCGGGCGTCGTAATTGATGGGCCGCTCCAGCCGGGCCAGGATGGCGAGCGGCTCCTGCAGCCAGCCGAGCTGGGTATGCGGCAGGGCGACGCCCCGGCCGAGCGCGGTCGAGCCCAGCTTCTCCCGCGCCAGCAGGGCATGCAGGATGTCCTCCTTGCGGTGGTCGAGGCGGCGGGCGGCCTCGGCGGCGAGCAGGTCGAGCAGCTCTGTCTTGTTCGCGGGCCCGAGGCTCAGGATGCCGTCGGAGCCGGGGAACAGGTCGGTAATCCCCATGAGGTCCTCCTGGGTCAGCGGTGTCGGCGCGGGGATGCCGGTCTGATCGCTGCCCGGCCCGCTGCCTCGGCCTCCCTTTAGCAGGCAAGGCGCGGCTTGGGACCTCTCGCCGGGCGGAAATGCGGCGCCGGAACCCTTCGTTGCGCAGGGCGGCGCGCCGACCCTCCCTAGCGGGCCGCCCGGGCCGCCCGGGCCGCCTGGCGGGCGGCGAATTCGGCCACCAGCCGGTCGGTCTCGGCCTGGCTCGGCGGCGTCACCGGCCGGGCCGGGGCCGTCCCGGCGCGGGAGGGCCGCGGTGCCGCGGCGCCCTGCAGCAACGCCTTCGGGATCTCGGCCAGGAAGCGCGAGGGCTTGCCGGCCCAGTCCCGCCGCTGCCGCACCCAGCCCAGTTGCAGCGTGTGCCGGGCGCGGGTGACGCCGACGTAGAACAGCCGCCGCTCCTCGGCGATGGCGCCCTGCTGCTCGGCCTGCCAGTGCGGCCAGACGCCCTCCTCGAGCCCGGCCAGCAGCACGTGGTCGAATTCCAGCCCCTTGGCCCGGTGCAGCGTCATCACCTGCACCGCGTCGGTCGCCTCGGCCTCGCCCGGCATGGCGCCGAGCGCGGCGCCGTCGCAATAGGCGGCGACGCTGCCCGCCTCCGCCGCGGCCTGCAGCATGGCCGCCCAGGCTTGGCCGGGCCGGCCCCCGGGGGCCAGGCGCTCGGCGATCTCGCTCGCCTCGGCCGCCAGCCGCAGCGCATCGGCCGGGCCCAGCCGGCGGCGGGCGACCCCCGCCGCGATCTCGCCGGCGACGCCGAGCACCGCCTCCAGCCCCTGCCGCTCCTTCGGGGTGGCCGGCAGGGTGGCGACCGCCTGGGCCAGGGCGAGGCCGCCCGCCGCCGCATGCTCCCGCAGCCGGCCGAACAGCGCCCCGCCGATGCCGCGGGCGGGGAAGGCGCAGGCGCGGCGGAAGGCATCGTCGGCGGCCGGGTCCCAGCGGCCGCCGTCCCCGCGGCTCATCGCCAGCCGCAGCCAGGCGACGGTGGCCAGCACCTCCTTCGGCGGCTCCGGCTCGCGGTCGGTCACCAGCCGCACCGGGACGCTGGCCTGGCGCAGGGCGGCGAGGATCGGCTCGGCCACGAAGCCGGCGCGGACCAGCACCGCGCATTCCCGCCAGGGCAGCTCGGGCAGCCGGCGCCGCAGCGCCTGCACCCAGGCGAGGGCGGCGCGGCCGTCGTCCTCGGGCGTCGGCACCTCGCGGATGACGATGGCGGCGCCGGGCGGGGCCGCCGGGTCGGCCGGGCGCAGCAGCTTCGGCAGCGCCTCCGGGTCCTCGGCCGCGACGGCATTGGCGGCGCGCAGGATGGTCGGGGTCGAGCGGTAATTGGTCTCGAGCTTCAGCGGCGCCGGCGCCGCCTTGTAGTCCTTGCGGAAGCGCCGGATGTGGCCGACGTCGGCGCCGCGCCAGCCATAGATCGCCTGCAGGTCGTCGCCGACCGCGAAGACCCGGCCGGGCTGGCCGGCCAGCAGCCGCACCAGCGCGTGCTGGGCATGGTTGGTGTCCTGGTACTCGTCGACCAGGATCTCGGCCCAGCGGGACGACCAGTGGGCGGCCAGCGCCGGGTCGGCCTGCATGGCCAGCACCGGCCGCGCGATGAGGTCGTCGAAGTCGAGCGCCTGCCGCCCGGCCAGCGCGGTCTGGTAGGCCGGCAGCAGGGCCGCCGCCTGCGCCAGCACCTCCGGCTCGAACCGCGCCACCGCGCCGGAGCGCGGCAGCCGGCGGGGGTCGGCGACCAGCCCGTTCTTCAGCAGCGAGACCGCCTCCTGCAGCAGCCCGGCCGCCTTCGCGTCGCGCAGGCCGCCGGCCTGCATCAGCAGCTCCCGGGCGTCGCCCTGGCCGAGGATGGCGAAGCCGCGGGGCAGGCCGGGCACGCCGCCGCCGTCCTCGATCAGCAGCCGGGCCATGACGGCATGGAAGGTGCCGACCCAGCGCGGCGTCCGCTCCGGCCCGAGCAGGGCCAGCAGCCGGCCGCGCATCTCCCCGGCGGCCTTGGCGGTGAAGGTGATGCAGAGCAGCCGGTCGGGGGCCTCGCCGCCGAGGATGAGGCCGGCGACCCGGCGGATCAGCGTCTCGGTCTTGCCCGAGCCGGCGCCGGCCAGCACCAGCACCGGGGCGGCCGCGGTCGCGGCGGCCCGCTGCGCCGGGTTCAGGCGCGCGAGGTGGTCGGTCATGGCGGCGGGCCGGGCGCGGCTAGAACAGCGTGGTCTGCGGCCGCACCGACGCGGCGGCCGGCTTGCGGCGGGGCGGCAGCGGCGGCGGCGG
>NZ_JAUFPN010000191.1 GCF_030409335.1 Paeniroseomonas aquatica | reverse complement strand
GCCGAGCCCGCGCCGGCGCCGGCGGCGGCGGCGGCGCGCACCGCCCCGCCACCGCCGCCGGCCCGCCAGGTGGCCCAGGTCACCATCGCCCTGGCGCTGGGCTCCGGCCAGGCGCCGCGGCTGACGGTGGCGCTGGAGCCGGAATCGCTGGGCCGGGTCGAGATCCGGATCGAGCGGGGCGCCGATGGCGAGGCCAGCTCGGTGCGGGTGCTGGCGGAGCGGCCGGAGACGCTGGCGCTGCTGCAGCGCGATGCCCGCGACCTGGACCGCGCGCTGGGCCAGGCCGGTGTCAGCGTCGCGGAGGGGGCGCTGCAATTCGGCCTCGCCTCCGGCGATCCCGGCCGTGAGGGCCCCGGCCGGCAGGGCCAGCCGCCGGGCGCCGGCGCCGGGGGATGGGCGGGGCAGGGACCGGCCCTGGCCACCGAGGCGAGCCGGCCCGCGGCGGCCAGCCTCGCCCTGCTCGACATTGCGGTTTGAGGGAGCACACCGATGAGCGGCAGCATCCAGGCCGGCAGCGCGGTAGCCAGCGCGACCACGGCGGCCAAGCCGGCGGGCATCGCCGGGGATTTCAACACCTTCCTGACGCTGCTCACCACGCAGCTCAAGAACCAGGACCCGACCAAGGCGATGGACACCAACGAGATGACCAACCAGCTCGTCGCCTTCGCCTCGGTCGAGCAGCAGATCGCCGCCAATACCAACCTGACCCGGCTGATCGGCCTGCAGCAGACGGCGCAGCTCACCGCCGCCGCGCCGCTGATGGGCCAGACCGTGGAGGTCGACAGCGACCGGCTCAGCCTGCAGAACGGGGTGGCGACCCTGCGGCTGCCGCCGGCGGATGCCGCCAAGCAGGCGGTGATCCGGGTGCTGGATGCCGGCAACCGCACCCTGCAGGAACAGACGGTCGCGCTGGGCACGGTGACGCAGGACTGGCGCTGGAACGGCCGGGACGCCAACGGGGTGCGCCAGCCGGATGGCGCCTATCGCTTCGCCATCGCCGGGCGGGACGCGGCCGGGGCGTCGCGGCCGGTCACCGCGACGGTGGTCGGCACCGCGACCGCGGCGACCCGGCCGAGCGGCGGGGAGCTGCAGCTCAACCTCGGCCGCCTCGCGGTCGGCTTCGAGGCGGTGCGGGGCCTGGCCGGCTCCTAGAGCAAACTCCGTTCTGATGGACTCATCAGACCGGAGATATTTGCTCGCCAGGACAACACGCTAGAGTGGGCTCCGTGAGCCGGCGCGAACGGAAACCGCTTTAGCGGGTGACCGGCTGGGCCGCGGTCGGCGGCGGCTCGGCCGGCGGCTGGGCATTGGCGACCACGGTGCGGACGCCGGCCGAGGCTTCCTCCGCCGCCGCATAGGCGATGTCGCCCCAGAGCCGGCTCAGCCGGCCGGTCGGTACCTCGTTGATCTGGATCACCCGGCCCAGTTCCTCGCCGTCCCGCCGGCTGACGATCCACTGGATCTCGACCCGCTGCTGGCGCGGCGAGGTCCCGGCCGCCAGGGTCACGTCGGCTTCGAGCGCATAGGCCGCGCCATCCGCCACCTCCTGCACGACGAAGCCCTCATTGCCGAGGAATTCGCGCATGCGGGCGGTCAGGGCGGTGTTGCCGTCGCCGGTGGCCCCCTTCACCCCGACCAGCCGGATGCGCGGCGGCCCGGCCGCCAGGGCCTGTGGATCGGTCGATTTGCGCGCCGCCTCCACCTGCATCAGCAGCCTGGTCAGCTTCGGCACCGCCTGGGCGGCGATGGTGGTGAAGGTCTCGGTCGAGGCCTCGGCCCAGGCGCCGATCGGCACCGGCGCGCCTTCCGCCGCGGCCTGCAGCTGGCCATCGGCATCGAGCAGGCGGAAGCGCGGCAGCACCGTCTCGCCGCGGCGATCGGCCATGATGTCCACCCGCCAGTCGAGCGGCAGGGGCCGGTCGGTGGCGACCGCCGGGACCTCCTCGGCCTGCAGGGCGGCGGCGACGCGCTCGGCCAGTTCGAGCGCGCCGGCATCGGTCAGCAGCGCCTCGCTCGGGGGCAAGACCGCCAGGCGGATGGCCAGCGGCACCGCCAGCCGGCTGGCCTGCGCCCCCGGCCGGCCACGGAAGGGCTGCGGCAGGTCGCCGCAGCCGGCGAGCAGCAGGGGAAGCAGCAGGAGGAACCTAAAGGAGTGCACAGGCGACCATGATGGTGAGAAGCGTGAGGACGAAGAACTGGACCAAGTAGGGCATGGCACGGTCGCTCAGTCGGGGATCGCGAGGGCGATGGCGGACAGCTGGTGGCCGATCGGCCCGCCGCCGGCGAGGGTCCGCCGCCGGTGGCTGAAGAAGCGGTCCCCGTTGGCCAGGGTGTCGATTGCCGCCAGCTCGACGGTGGCGATGCCGGCGGCGACGAGGCGGGCGGCGCAATAGCCGGCCAGGTCGAATTGCCAGCGGTCGGGCCGGGCGCCCGGGGCGAAGTGGCGGGCATCGGCGCCGTCCCGGGCGAGCACGGCCTCGCGCAGGTCGGGGCCGACCTCGTAGCTCGCCTGGCCGATGCAGGGGCCGACCGCGGCCAGCATCCGCCCCGGCGCGGCGCCGAGCGCCGCCATGGCATCGATGGTCGCCTCGATCACCCCGCCGGCCGCGCTGCGCCAGCCGGCATGGGCGGCGCCGATGACGCCGGCGACCGGGTCGGCAAACAGCACCGGGGCGCAATCGGCGGTGACGATGCCGAGCATGACGCCGGCATGGCGGGTGACCATGGCATCGGCGGCGGGGCCTTCGCCCTCGCGCCAGCCGGCGGCCCCCACCTCCGCCACCGCGATCCCGTGCACCTGGGTCAGCCCGTGCAGGGCTTCCGGCGGCAGGCCAAGGGCGGCGGCGGCGCGGCGACGGTTCTCCCGCACCCGCTCGCGGTCGTCCTGGCCCGAGAGCGAGCAGTTGAGCGCCGCCCAGGGACCTTCCGAGACCCCGCCGCGGCGGGTGAAGAAGCCGTGCCGCAGCCCGGCGGCGGCGGCGAGCGCCGGGGTGGTCAGGAACTCGGCGGAATTCATGCTGGCTCGAAGCCCGGAGGTATCGTCGGCCCGGGATGGCACAGGCAGAGCGCCTTGAACAGCCGCCCCATCCCCTCCGGCGCCACCAGCCGCTCCGCCCCCGAGAGGATCAGCCCGGCCTGGCGGGGATTGCTGCGGGCCAGTATGGCGGCGCGGCTCATCAGCCCGAGGCGCTGCAGGAACAGCCCCATGGGCAGCGGGCCATGCACGGCGGCGCCTGACTGCCGGGCCGCCGCGGCCAGGGCGGCGAAGCGGACATGGGCGGTGATGTCGACGCTGCCCGGGGGCGCGAGCGGGTCGGCCCGGCCATGGGCTGCCAGCGCCTGCAGGCTGTCGCCGAAGCCATCCTCGGCCGGGCCGTAGTCCAGCGCCAGCAGGGTCGCGCCGCGGGCGGCGAGGGCCGCGGCGATCCCGAGCGCCGCGGCGCAGTGCTCCAGCACCGTGCCCTCCGGCGCCGGCTCCGGCAGCGGCGGCGCGGCCTCGGGCGGCTGCTCCTGCCAGCGGCCATCCTGGACGAAGCGTTCCCGCCAGCCGTCCGCGCGCCGGATGAACTGGCGGATCGGCAGCGCGTCGAAGAATTCATTGGCGAGGATGATGGCGGGGCCGGCGGGCAGGCCCTCGATCCCCGCATGCCATTGGGCATCGGGCACCGCGAGGGCCTGGGCGGCGCGGAGGGCGGGCGAGGTCTCCACCAGATGCACCGACAGGGCGGCGCGGAAGGCCGGCATCACCTCGCCGATCGCCCGCAGCGCATCGGCCATCAGGGTGCCGCGGCCGGGGCCGAGCTCGGCCAGCACCACCGGCGCCGGGCTGCCCATCGCCTGCCAGGTCACCGCTGCCCAGAGGCCGAGGCATTCACCGAAGGCCTGGGAGATCTCGGGGGCGGTGGTGAAATCCCCGGCGCGGCCGAAGGGATCGGGCCCGGCATAATAGGCCGCCGCGGCCCGGGCCATGAAGGCGTCGAGGCGCTCGGGGGCGCTCAGCTCGGGCGTGCCCCGGCCGGAACCATCGGGGACGGCCTGGCCCGCAGCATCAGCCAGGCGCCGACCAGCACCATCGGCACCGAGAGCAACTGCCCCATGGTTGCCCCGGCGAAGAGGAAGCCGAGATAGGCATCCGGCTGGCGGAAGATCTCGCCGATCCCCCGCGCCACGCCGTAGCCGGCGAGGAAGGCGCCGGCGACGAAGCCGCGGCGGGCGCGGATCGCCGGGATATGCACCAGCACCTGCAGCAGGACGAAGAGCGCGACGCCCTCGAGCCCCGCCTGGTAGAGCTGGCTCGGGTGGCGCGGCTCCGGCCCGCCGGTCGGGAAGACCATGCCCCAGGGGACATCCGTCACCCGGCCCCAGAGCTCGCCGTTGATGAAATTGGCCAGCCGCCCGAAGCAGAGCCCGATCGGCACCACCGCCACCACCCGGTCGCCGAAGCCCAATGGGTCCAGCTTCTGCTGCCGGCAGAAGAGGAAGACGGCGACGATGACGCCGAGCGCGCCGCCGTGGAAGCTCATGCCGCCCTGCCAGACCGCCAGGATCTCGAGCGGGTGGAACAGGTAGTAGTCCGGCCGGTAGAAGAGCACGTAGCCGAGCCTGCCGCCGAGGATGATGCCGAGCGTCGTCCAGGTGACGAAATCGTCGATCTGCTGGCGGTTCGCCACCACCGGCGGCAGCGCCACCAGCCGGCGCGCCAGCCAACAGCCGCCGACGATGCCGGCGATATAGGCCAGCGCGTACCAGCGGATGACCAGCGGCCCGACCGCGACCAGCACCGGGTCGATGACGGGGAAGGGGATCGCGAAGAGCATCAGCGGAATGGGTCTTCCTGCATGAGGAACTCCTGCACGGTCCGGCGGACGCCGTCCTCGAGCGGGGTCATCTGGGCGTTGAAGCCCGCCGCGCGCAGCCGGTCCAGCGGCGCTTCCGTGAAGTACTGGTACTTGCCGCGGAGGTCGGCCGGCATGTCGATGTAGTGGATATCGGCCGGGCGGCCGAGCGCGGCGAACATCGACCCGACCAGGTCGCGGAAGCTGCGGGCCCGGCCGGAGCCGAGGTTGAAGAGGCCCGAGGCCTGCGGGTTGTCGAGCAGCCAGAGCATCACCGCGACGCAGTCGTCGACATGGACGAAGTCGCGCCGCTGCTCGCCGTCGGCGATGCCCGCGCGGTCCGAGCGGAACAGCGTCGCCGGCTCGCCGCGCATCACCTGCTGGAACTTGTGGAAGAGCACGCTGGCCATGCGGCCCTTGTGCGCCTCGTTCGGGCCGTAGACATTGAAGAAGCGCAGCCCCGCCCATTGCGGCGGCCGGGGCGCGCCGCGGCGCAGCAGATCGGCGACGCGGCGGTCGAAGGCCAGCTTCGACCAGCCGTAGAGGTTGAGCGGCCGCAGCCGGGCCAGGGCCTCCGGGGAGGCATCGTCCTCGAAGCCGAGGGCGCCGTCGCCATAGGTCGCGGCGGAGGAGGCATAGATATAGGGGATACCTCGCTCGGCGCAGCCGGACCAGAGCCGGAGCGGCAGGGTCAGGTTGGTCGCCGCCACCAGGTCGCCGTCGGTCGCGGTGGTGGCGCTGATGGCGCCGAGGTGCAGCACGGCGGTGAGGGGCGGACGGGTCGCCCAGAAATCCTCGAGCGCCTCCGGCGGCAGGATGCCGGCGATCGGGTGCCTGGCCAGGTTCCGCCACTTCTCGCCCTGGCGCAGGCGGTCCATCACCATCACCTCCGCGCCGCGGGCACAAAGCGCGGCCACGAGGTTGGAGCCGATGAAACCGGCGCCGCCCGTGACGAGATACATCCGACGCCCCCCATTCCGGCGCGCCACATGGCCGAGCCTGGTGGCGGGGGGTATAGGCCCCGGCAACGCGGGCTGTGAAGAGCACCCGGCCGCGGCCGGTCATCGAGAGGAACGAGGGCATGAGCGACACGAGCGGCGGCAAGAAGCGCGGCGGATTGTTCGACGACCTGGCCGGGGTCGCCGGCGGCGCCTTCTCCGCCCTGGCCGGGGTGCGGGGCGAGGTCGAGGCCGCGGTCCGCAGCCAGGTGGACCAGATGGTGCAGCGGCTGGACCTGGTGAAGCGGGAGGACCTCGACGCCGCCATGGAACTGGCCCGCCGGGCGCGGGAGGCGCAGGAGGTGCTGGAGGCGCGGGTGGCGGCGCTCGAGGCGAAGCTCGGCCAGGCGGCGGCGCCGGCCGCCGGGCCGGAGCCGGACTTGGCCCCCCGATCGGCCGAGGATGTCGCCCTGGAAGCGGCGGCGACCGGGGGCGGCACGCCCGAGGCGCCGCCGCCGATCGAGGGGACCATGAAGAACCCGCCGCCGATCGGCGGCGGCTGAGCCGGGCGCGGGGGGGGGGGCGCCGCTGCACTTGCGGCGGCCTGTATCCCCTGCGTAATCTATCCCTGGTGGGCCCTGAGGCCGATTCACCCAATATATCGGGGCAGGATCGGCCGCCGGACCTTCGCAGACGAGTGAGGAGGTGCGCGATGTCCGGCCTGCTGGCCCTTGAGCGCGAACATGCGCACAACCCCCTCGACGTCCTCGAACAGATCGTCGCCGCCAATGAGTGGAGCTTCGAGCGCCGCTCGGACGGCGAGATGGCGGCCGAGGCCCCGGGCAAGTGGTGCGACTACGGTCTCTACTTCTCCTGGTCGTCGGAGATCAGCGCCATGCACTTCTCCTGCGCCTTCGACATGAAGGTGCCGCCCGAGGGCCGGTCCAAGCTGTTCGAGCTGCTGGCCCTGGCGAACGAGAAGCTCTGGATCGGCCATTTCGGGCTGGAATCCGACGACGGCGTGCCGGTCTTCCGCCATTCCGTGCTGCTGCGCGGGGCGCCGGGCGCCAGCGCGGAAAGCCTCGAGGACATGGTCGACATCGCGCTGACCGAATGCGAGCGCTTCTTCCCCGCCTTCCAGTTCGTCCTCTGGGGCGGCAAGCCGCCGGCGGATGCCTTGCAGGCGGCCATGCTGGACTGCGTCGGCGAGGCCTGACAGCCTGCCCCCGAATCACGGGGGAACAGGCCATGGACAAGACTGCATTGCCCCCGCTGCTGCTGGTCGGCTGCGGGAAGATGGGCGGGGCCATGCTGGCCGGCTGGCTGGAGAATGGCCTCAGCAACCCTGTGGTGGTCGAGCCCCATGCCGCGGCGGTGGCGGGCTTCGCCGGGCGGGTGACCCATGTGGCCAGCCCGGCCGAGGTTCCCGCCGGCTTCCGTCCCGCCGCCGTGGTGCTGGCCATCAAGCCGCAGGAAGCCGCCGCCACCTTGCCCGCCTTCGCCCACTTGGCCGGACCGCAAACCCTGTTCGTGTCGATCATGGCGGGGCGCAATACCCAGGGCATCCGCGCGATGCTGGGCGAGGGGGCGGCGGTGGTGCGGGCCATGCCGAATACCCCGGCCGCAGTGCGCCAGGGCTTCACCGTCGCCTTCCCCGGGCCGGGGGTGACCGCATCGCAGCGGGCGCTGGCGGACCGGCTGCTCTCGGCGGTGGGGGAGGTGGCCTGGGTCGAGGAGGAAGCGCTGATCGACCCGGTCACCGCCGTCTCCGGCGGCGGCCCGGCCTATGTCTTCCTGCTGGCCGAGGTGATGGAGGCGGCGGCGATCGAGCAAGGCCTGCCGGCCGACCTCGCCCGCCGGATGGCCCGGGCCACGGTCGCCGGCTCGGGCGCCCTGCTCGGGGCCAGCCAGGATGACGCGGCGACCCTGCGGAAGGCGGTGACCAGCCCGAAGGGGACCACGGAGCGGGCGCTGGCGGTGCTGATGGAGAGCGCCGCCTGGCCTGCGCTGATGTCCCGCGCCATCGCCGCCGCGACCGAGCGTTCCCGCGAGCTCGGCGGTTGAACCCCCTTCCGTCGGGGCCGGCGATGCCCACACTCTAGCGGCATGAGCGAGACACACGAGACCGATAGCCGCCTGGTCGCCGGCCTCTGGCAGGTGGTGGCGGCCCATGGCTGGCCCGGCCTCAGCATGCGCCGGGTCGCCGAGGCCTCCGGCGTCCCGGCGGCGGAGATCCGCCGGCGCTGCCCGAGCCCCTGCGCCCTGCTGGCGCTGCATGCGCGGGTGGCGGACCAGCAGGTGCTGGAAGGGGTCGTGCCGGGCATGGCGCTCGATTCCAACACGCCCCGCGACCGCGTCTTCGACGTGCTGATGCGGCGGGTCGATGCCCTGCAGCCGCACCGGGCCGGCATCCTGCGGCTGGTCGAGGATCTGAAGCGGGACCCGCTGCTGGCGCTGCCGCTGCTGGCCGGGATGCCGCGGTCCATGGCCTGGATGCTGGAAGCGGCCGGGCTCAGTGCCGGCGGCCTGGCGGGGCTGCTGCGGGCCCAGGGCCTGGCCGCGGTCTGGCTGGCGACGATCCGCGCCTGGCGGGAGGATGCGACCGCCGACCTCGGCCCGACCATGGCGGCGCTCGACCGGGCGCTGGACCGGGCCGAGCAGGTCGCCCGCAGCCTGCGGCTCGAGCCGGAGGATTCGGTGCGCGACTGATTTTGCTGCGGTGCAGCATTCACTTTGACCGGCCGCGCCCCAGGGGCTAGTCTATGCTCGCCACAAGTCACAACCGGGCGGAGAAAAAATCCATGTCAGATCCCAGCGGTTTCAAGCCGGAAACCGACATCATGCGCATGCTCGCCGACTTCCGCCTGCCCGGGATGCCGGACATGGAGGCGCTCGCCTCCGCCCAACGCCGCAACCTCGAGGCCCTGTCGGCGGCCAACCGGGTCGCGCTCGAGGGTGCCCAGGCGGTGGCCCGGCGCCACATGGAGATCCTGCAGTCCGCCATGTCGGAGATGACCGACGTGGTGAAGGCGATGTCCTCGCAGGACACGCCGCAGGCCAAGGCGGCCCGCCAGGCCGAGTTGCTGAAGGGCGCCTACGAGAAGGCGGTCGGCAACATGCGCGAGGTGGCCGACCTCATCCAGAAGTCGAATACCGAGGCGCTCAGCCTGCTCAACCGCCGCTTCACCGAGGCGATGGACGAGGTGAAGACCCTGGTCGTCAAGCAGCCCTGAGCTGAAGCCGGAGGCTGCGGCAGCGTCGCGGCCTCCGGACCCCGTCAGATCCGCGTCGTCATGGCCAGGGCGGGCGGCTGCCGCCCGGCGGCGGGGCGGCCCGCCGCGCCGTAGCTGCCGGTGCCGCTGCGCGGCAGGGCCGCCCCGGCAATGGTTTCGATGACCTGGGACTGGATGGCGATGGCGCGTTCCAGCAGCCGGCGGTTCTCCTCGCCAAGCGACTGAAGCTGATCGGTCAGCTCGGCGGCCGCCTGCCGCTCCGGGCCATCCATCCGGGCGCCCGTCTTGCGGGCGGTGGCGAAGGCGGCCGCGAAGGCATCGGCGGCCTGCATCTTCAGGGTGGCCAGCCGGGCGGCGCCGGGCAGGTCCAGCGCCGCCAGCGCCTCGTTCTCAGCGCGCAGGGCTTCCGCGAGCCGTTGGCCGGCGGCCAGCAGGGCATCCATCATCGTTCGGTCTCCTCAGGTCGGTCGCCGGCGGATTGCCAGCGCAGCATCTCGCGCAGGACGGCATCGGCCAGGCCGAGGCCGCGGCCGGATCGGGTGATGGACTGGGCCATGGCATCGACCAGCATCGGCTGCCATTGCGCCTCCGCCATGCCGCCGCCGAAGGCCGTCCGGTCGGAATGGAGGGTGGCGAAGATCGGCTGCAGCAGCTGGCCGAGCGCCTGGGCCTCGAAGGCCTGGGCCGCGCGGCGGAGCGCCGGCGGGGAGGCGGCCAGGGAGGCGGCCGGGGAGGCGGCATTCCGCGGGGCCAGCGGCGCCGGCATCAGCGCAGCTCCATCTCGGCCTGCAAGGCCCCGGCCGCCTTGATCGACTGCAGGATGGAGATCAGGTCGCGCGGGCCGACGCCCAGCGCATTGAGGCCGCGCACCAGCTCCTGCAGGGAGACCCCGCCGCGCAGCACGCCGACGCGGCGCTCCGCCTGGTCGTCCACCTCGATGCCGGTCCGCGGGACCTGCACGGTCTCCCCCTGGCCGAGCGCATTGGGCTGGCTGACCTGGGGGGTTTCGGTGATGCGGATGGTCAGGTTGCCCTGGGCGATGGCGACGGTGGAGACCCGGACATTCGAGCCCATGACGATGGTCCCCGAGGCTTCCTCGATGACCACCCGGGCGACCTGGTCGGGCTCGACCCGGAGCTGCTCGATCTCGGCGAGGAAGCCGACCGGCTCCCGCCCGGCCATGGCCAGCACCACGGTGCGCGGGTCGGTCGCGGTGGCCGCGCTGCCGCCGGTATCGCGGTTGATCGCGGCGGCGATGCGGCGGGCGGTGGTGAGGTCGGGGTTGCGCAGCGACAGGCGGATGGTGGGGCGGCCGGTCAGGGCGTAGGGCACCTCGCGCTCGACGATGGCGCCCGAGGAGATGCGGGCGCTGGTCGGGACCCCGCGCTGCACGCTGGCCCCGGCCCCGCGGGCGGCGACCGCACCGGTGGCGACGGCGCCCTGGGCCACCGCGTAGACCTCCCCGTCCGCGCCGAGCAGCGGGGTGACCAGCAGGGTGCCGCCCTGGAGGTTGCTGGCATCGCCGAGCGCCGAGACGGCGATGTCGATGCGGCTGCCGGGGCGGGCGAAGGCCGGCAGGTTGGCGGTGACCATGACCGCGGCGACGTTGCGGGTGTCCAGCCGCGCCTCGTTGTCGCGGGTGTTCACCCCGAGGCGTTCGAGCATGCCGATGAGGGACTGGCGGGTGAAGATCGCGGTCCGCAGCCTGTCCCCGGTGCCGGCCAGGCCGACCACCAGCCCGTAGCCGACCAGCTGGTTGTCGCGCACCCCCTCGACATCGGCGATGTCCTTGATGCGGACCGACTGCGCCGCCGCCCCGCCGGGGCCGCAGGCCAGGGCGGCCACGGCCAGCAGTCCGAGGATCAGGCACCGGCAGGCCGCGGGCAGTGCCCGGGACCGGCGGGCCGTCTTCGGCCTTGCGAAAGCAATTTCCGCCACGCTGCGCTCCGTATCGTGAAGGCGGGCTTTTCCCGCATCGGGTCCGACGAGGCCCATGCCGGGCAGCAGCAACGCCCATGCCACGACAATCCGGCTCCGGGCCGGCAGGGCTTGCCGGGACCGGGCGGAACAGGAGGCAGATCATGCAGGGTATCGGCAGGATTGCGGGGGCGGGAGGCGCGGTCCCGGCGCGTGGCGCCCCCCGCCGGGGCCAGGCCTTCCGGGTGCAGGCCGAGGCCGGCGCCGCCGCTGCCGAGGTGGCCGCCGCCGCCGGGGTGGCCGCGCCGGGGCTCAGCCTGCTGGCCCTGCAGGAATCCGGCAGCGGGGCCGAGCGTGATGCCGCGGCGCAGCGGCGCGCCGAGGATCTGCTCGAGGAGCTGGCCGGGCTGCAGTCCGACCTGCTGGCCGGGGGCGGCGGGGATCCGGGTCGGCTGGCGCGGCTGGCCGCACTGGAGGCCGGCGAGGAGGGGGCCGATCCTAGGCTTCAGGAGGTCGTTCGGGCGGTGGCGCTCAGGGCCAGGATCGAATTGGCACGACGAAACCGCGGCAACCCGGCGACGCTTGGATGAATGCGGCGCTTTATCGCCAAAATGCGTTGCCGCTACCCCTTGGCGCGGACGCCGGCCTACGAGTATGGTCCGGCCGCCTTCGGTGCCAGGGCGGTGGGCCCCGGTTTCCGGCGGAATTGGGGCCGTCCAAACAATGCTCATCACCCTGCCGCCCGACTATCGTCCCACGGACGACGAAGAATTCATGAATGCGCAGCAACAGGAATATTTTCGCCAGAAGCTCCGACGCTGGCGACATGACCTGTTGCGGGAGGCCGGCGATACCCTGGCGAGCCTGTCCGCCGGCGGCATCAGCGAAGCCGACCTGACCGACCGGGCCAGCGTCGAGACCGACCGGGCGCTCGAGCTGCGCACCCGCGACCGGGCCCGCAAGCTGGCCTCCAAGATCGACCAGGCGCTCGAGCGGATCGAGAACGGGACCTACGGCTACTGCGAGGAGACCGGCGAGCCGATCGGCCTCCGCCGGCTGGAGGCGCGGCCCATCGCCACCCTGTCGATCGAGGCGCAGGAGCGGCATGAGCGCATGGAGCGGGTCCACCGCGACGACTGATCGGCCTGCGGCGGCTTGCCGCCCACCGTCGCGCGCGCGAGCCTGCCCTGACAGCGGGGGAGGGCGGGATGCGCCTGCAGGGACGACGGGCGGTGATCACCGGGGGCGCCTCCGGCATCGGACTGGCCAGCGCGCGGGTCTTCCTGCGGGAAGGGGCACAGGTGGTGCTGCTGGACCGGGACGAGGCCGCGCTGGCCCGGGCGGCGTCGGAACTCGGGGTGGGCGGCCTGCCGGTCGATGTCGCGGATCCGGCCTCGGTGGCGCCCGCCGTCGCGGCGGCGGCGGCGGCGCTCGGCGGGCTGGATGCGGTGGTCAATGCCGCCGGCATCAGCCGCCTGGCGCATTTCAGCGAGACCACCGCGGCGCTGTGGCGCAGCGTGATGGCGGTCAACCTCGACGGGCCCTTCCATGTCTGCAGCGCCGCCCTGGCGCATCTGCGGGCGGCGGGCGGCGGCAGCATCGTCAACCTGGCCTCGGCGGCGGGGCTGGTGCCGCGGCCCAACTACAGCGCCTATGGCGCCTCCAAGGGCGGGCTGATCATGCTGACCCGGACCCTCGCGCTCGATCTGGCGGCGGAGAACATCCGGGTCAACGCCATCTGCCCTGGCGCCATCGCCACGCCGATGCTGGCCCCCACCATCGCCGATGCGGACGAGGCGGCGATCCTCGCCCGCTATGCCATGCGCCGCTTCGGCACCGCCGAGGAGGTGGCCAACCTGGTGCTGTTCCTGACCAGCAGCGAGGCCAGCTACGTCACCGGCGCCGCCTATACCGTGGACGGCGGCTCGGCCTTCCACTGAGCCTCAGGGCACGCGGATGCTGCGCGCCCTGATGATGCCGCCCCATTTGGCGTTCTCCCGGGCGAAGTAGCCCGGCCACTGCTCCGGCCCCTCGGCCAGGATGGTGATGCCGGCGGCCTCGAGCTTCGCCTTCACCTCCGGCGCCCGCAGCGCGGCGGCGCTGGCCGCGGCCAGCTGGCGCACCACCGCGTCGGGCGTGCCGGCCGGGGCGAGGAGGGCGAAGTCGGTCGAGGAGTCGAAGCCGGGCAGCCCGGCCTCGGCGATGGTCGGCACCTCCGGCGCCAGGGCGGCGCGGCGCAGGGTGGAGGTGCCGAGGGCCCGTACCTGGCCGCCAGCGATGAAGGGCAGGGCGGTGATGAGGTCGATGAAGGTGACCCTGGTCTCCCCGGCCAGCAGCGCCTGGGCGGCCGGGCCACCGCCGCGATAGGGGACGTGCACCATGGAGAAGCCGGCCATGCCCATCAGCATCTCGGTCGCCAGGTGGCTGGTGCCGCCGATGCCGGAGGTGCCGAAGCTGAAGGCATCGGGCCGGGCCCTCGCCAGGGCGAGGAATTCCGCCAGGTTCCGCGCCGGCACGTCGGGATGGACGCAGAGGATCTGCGGGCTGCTGGCGATCAGGGAAATGCCGGTGAAGGCGGCCGCGTTGTCATAGGGGAGGCTCGCCGTCAGATGCGGTGCGATGGCATAGGTGCTGTTGGTGCCGAGCAGCAGCGTGGTGCCATCCGGCCGCGACCGGGCGACGTAATTATGCCCGAGCGTCCCGGTCGCCCCGGGCCGGTTCTCCACCACGAAGGGCTGGCCCAGGTCGGCCGACATCCGCTGCATCAAGATCCGCGCGACGCTGTCCGAGGACCCCCCGGCCGGCCAGGGATTGACCACCGTCACCGGCCGGTCCGGATAGGCTTGGGCTCCCGCCTGGGCCGGCGCGAGGCCCGGCGCCGCGGCCAGGCCGAACAACAGGCCCCGGCGCCGCATCACGCCGCCTCCAGCACGAGGTTGAGATCGCCATCCACCGAGACCTGGGTCGCCGGGCCGATGACGCAGGTGGATTCCCGCTCCTCGACCAGGGCCGGCCCGGCGAATCGCATGCCCGGCCGCAGCGCGTAGCGGTCATAGACCGAGCAGGGCAGGGCGCCATGACCTTCGAAGGTGACGGGCCGCGCGCCGCGCGGCGTCGGCTCGCCGCTCGCCGGCGCCGCGGTGCCGCCGAGGCGGATGCGGATATCCTGGCCCGGCGCGGCGCAGGCGAGGCGCCAGGACAGCGCCTCGATCGGCTGGTCCTCGACCACGCGGCCGAAGCGGGTGCGGTAGCTGTCGAAGAAGCTTTCGCGGGTTGCCGGGATATCGGCGTCGCTCAGTGAGATGCCGGGCAGCGGGACCGAGATCTCGAAGCCCTGGCCTACGTGGCGCATGTCGGCGCTCGGCCTGAGGATGATGGTCGTTGGATCGGCCCCGGCCTCCGCCAGCAGGGCGCGGCCCGCCTCGGCCATCTCGGCGAACAACCCGTTCACCACCGACCAGTCCAGCCGGCCGAGCCGCCCGACATGGCTGCGCACCATGTCGGTCGCCGGCGGCGCCACCAGGAAGCCGAGCGCCGAGGCGACCCCGGCGCCGAGCGGCACCAGGATGCGCCTGATCTTCAGCAGCCGCGCCAGGTTCCAGGCATGCACCGGCCCGGCCCCGCCGAAGGCGATCAGCGTATAGTCCCGGGGGTCGCGGCCCTTCTCGGCCAGATGCATCCGGGTCGCCGCCGCCATGGTCTCATCGACGATTCGCTGCACGCCGAGCGCCGCATCGACCGGGCTGAGCTTCAAGGTCTCGGCGACCCCCTCGGCGAAGGCGCGGCGGACCCGGTCGGGGTCGAGCGCCATCTCGCCGCCGAGGAAATAGGCCGCATCCAGCCGGCCGAGCAGCAGGTCGGCATCGGTCACGCAGGGCTCGGTCCCGCCGCGCCCGTAGCAGACCGGGCCCGGCATGGCGCCGGCGCTGCGCGGGCCGACCTTCATCAGCCCCGAGCCCGGCTCGATCCGGGCGATGGAGCCGCCCCCGGCGCCGATCTCGATCATGTCGACGACCGAGACCTTCAGCGGCAGCCCGCTGCCCTTGACGAAGCGGCGGAGGCGACCGGCTTCGAAGTCGAATTTATGGTCCGGCGCGCCATCCTCGACCAGGCACATCTTCGCCGTGGTGCCGCCCATGTCGTAGGAGACCACGCGGTCGAGCCCGGCCAGTTTGGCGATGAAGGCCGCGGCCATCGCGCCGGCGGCCGGGCCGCTTTCGATCAGCCGGATCGGGAACTCCTTCGCCTCCCGCACCGCGGCGATGCCGCCGCCCGACAGCATGACATAGAGCCGCCCCTCGAAGCCGATGCCGGCGAGGTCCGCCTCCAGCTTGTCGAGGTAGCGGCGCATGCGTGGCTGGACATAGGCATTGGCGCAGGCAGTCGAACTGCGCTCGTATTCGCGGATCTCCGGCGCAACCTCGGCCGAGAGCGTCAGCGCCAGCCTGGGATACAAGGCGCGGACGATCTCCCCCGCGCGCCGCTCATGCCGCGGGTCGCGGTAGCTGTGCAGGAAGCCGATGGCCAGCGCCTCGATCCGCTCACCCTCGACCAGATCGGTGACTTCCCGCGCCACGGCGATCTCGTCCAGCGCCAGCAGCTCGACGCCATCGGCATCCAGCCGGCCGGGGATCTCGCGGCGGAGGTGGCGCGGCACCAGGGTCGGCGGCGCCTCGAGGAAGAGGTCGTAGAGGTCGTAGCGGATCTCGCGCCCGATCTCGATGGAGTCCCGGAAGCCCGCGGTGGTCAGCAGCCCGACCTTGGCACCGGTCCGCTCGATGACGGTATTCGTCACCAGGGTCGTGCCATGGACGATGCTGTGCAGGTCAGCCGGCGTCAGCCCCGCCTCGCGCAGGATGCGCTGCGTGCCCTCGATGATGGCGCGGGAAGGATCGTCCGGCGTGGTGAGCAGCTTGCCGGTGTGGACCGCATCGCGCTGCGGATCATGCAGCACCAGGTCGGTGAAGGTGCCCCCGACGTCGACGCCGATGCGTGCCGTGCCGGGCATCTCAGCGCCCCCCATAGGGCGAGGCATCGGTGATGTAGCCATCCCGCAGATCGGCCGCCAGCGCCGCCGGGTCGCGCGCGGATGCGGGTCCATAGCCGCCACCACCGGCATAGCGCATGACCAGCCGCGTCCCCGGGTCGATGGTGGTACGCGACTTTGGATGCGGCCTTGTGCCGTCGCTCATCACGATCTCCGCCGCGCCGCCCGGCCCGCCGCCGAGCACCCCCTGGGCCGGATGCTCCCGCCGGTCCGACAGCAGCGAGAGCCGCAGCGGCGCCGGGGAACGCACCTCGATCACCGCCTCCTGCCCCAGCCCGCCGCGGAACTGCCCGGCGCCGCCGCTGTCCGGCCGCAGCTGCTTGGCCCAGACCACCAGGGGCGCGACGCTCTCGAAGGCCTCGATGCTGCCGGCGCCGGCATTGGTCGGGAAGGCGGTGGTCGCCAGCCCGTCGCGGTGCGGGCTTGCGCCCATGCCGCCCGAGGCAAACAGCACCTGGCTGAAGCGGTCGCCCTGCCGGTCGAGGCCCGAGAACAGCGCCCGCATGGTCGGCGCGCCGCCGCATTCGGCGATGACCTGGCCGGGGATGACCGGGCTCATCGCCTGGTAGATGGCGCCCGCCAGCAGATGGCCGGTGAGCTGCCGGGCGCTGACCGGGGCGGGGAAGCGCGGGTTGAGGATGCTGCCCTCGGGCGCCCTGACCTCGATGGCGCGGTAGCTGCCCTCGTTGCGCGGGGTGAAGGGATCGAGCGCGCATTTCACCGGATAGACCGCATAGGCGTGGGTGTAGTTCATGACGCAATTGATGCCGCGGTCGATCTGCGGGCTGGAGCCGGCGAAGTCGAGCAGCATGGAGTCGCCGGTGACCGTCACGGTGACGGCGATGGTGGTGACATGCTCGTCGAAGCCATCCGCCTCGATGGTCGCGGACCAGCGGCCGTCGGGCAGGGCGGCGATCGCCTGGCGCATGGCGCGGTCGGCCCGGGCATGCAGCGCGCGGCCGAGCGCCTGGAGGTCGGCCAGCTTCGCATCCTCGAGGAATTCGGTGACCCGGGCGGCGCAAACCTCGTTGGCGGTGATCTGCGCCTCGAGGTCGCCCAGCACCTGATTGGGCACCCGGACGTTGTTCAGGAACAGCTCCAGCAGCGCCTCGTTCCGCACGCCCTCGCGGATCAGCCGCATCGGCGGGATGCGGACGCCCTCCTCGAAGACCTCCCGGCAATCCGCCGACCAGAGGCTGCCGCCGACATCCGGGCTATGCGCGATGGACCCCGCGAAGCCGACCAGCGCGCCGGCATGGAAGATGGGGGTGACCGCGGTGATGTCCGGCAGGTGGCCGGTCGCCAGCCAGGGGTCGTTGGTGATGACGCAATCGCCGGGGCGCCAGCTCTCGGCCGGGAATTTGGCCAGGAAGTGCTTGGTCGTCTTCGGCAGGATGCAGGAGAAGCTGGCGATGCCGCCGGTATTCTCCGAGATGCTGTCGCCGTTGCGGTCCATCAGCACGCAGGCGAAGTCGTTCGACTCCCGGACGATGGTGGAGAAGGCGGTGCGCAGCAGGGCAGCCGCGGCCTCGTCGGCGATGGAGATCAGCCGGCTCCAGAGGATCTCCAGCGTGATCGGATCGAAGCCCTCGTCCTGGTCCAATCCGTCCTCGGTCATGCGCGCATCCCCTTCGCAGATGCGGAACGGTAGGGCGGGGGGAAGGGCCGGGCAAGGTGGCGGGGCGTGATCGACGGCGCGGTCCGGCCCATGGCCGCCTCCGGCTGCGGGCATGGCCATGCCCTTCCCCTTGGCGGGCTGCGCCGTGCTTGGCATGATCACCGCCGTGCCGGGGTCCTGCTCCGGCCCGCCGACCTCATCATGGGACCGTGACCATGCCAAGCATCGTGCCGACCGGCGGAATCCTCGGCGCCGATGTGGAGGGGCTGGACCTCGCGCAGCCGCTCGCGGACGCGGATTTCGCGCTGCTGCTACAGGCCCTTGGCCAGCATGGGGTGCTGCGGATCCCCCGGCAGCGGATCGGGGCGCGGGCGCTGCGGGACTTCTCCCTGCGCTTCGGCCCGATCCAGACCGGCGTCGCCGACCGCTTCCGCGACCCGGAGGTGCCGGAGGTGGGCATCCTTTCGAACATCCGCCGCGACGGCGCGCCGATCGGCCTGGCCGATGCAGGGCAGGACTGGCACACCGACATGACCTATACCGCGACGCGCGGCTTCGTGAACGTGCTCCATGCCGTCGAGGTGCCGATGCGGGACGGCCGGCCGCTGGGCGATACGCTCTTCGCCAACATGCACGCCGCCTACGACGACCTTCCGGCCGAGGTGCAGCAGCGGCTGGACGGGATGACCGCGACGCATGACTTCAACATCTTCTGGGAGCGGATGCGCACGCGGCCCGGCAGCAGCCGGCCGCCGCTGACCGCGGCGCAGCGGGCGGCACGGCCGCCGGCGGTGCATCCGGTCTTCCTCCGCCACCCGATCACCGGCCGTCGCGTGCTCTACTGCAACCCCGGCTATGCCGAGCGGATCAACGAGCTGGACGCGGCCGAGAGCGCCCGCATACTGGAGTTCCTGTTTGCCCACCAGCTGCAGCCGAAGTACCAGCACGCGCATCGCTGGTCGGTCGGCGACGTGCTGATCTGGGATCACTTGGGCACCCTGCACAATGCCATCCCCGACTACGGGCCGGACGAGCATCGCCTCATGCTGCGCTGCCAGGTGATGGCGGAGCGGATATTCGACCCTGCATTCCAGCAGCTCTGGCTGAAGGCCGCCTGACCCCATGAAGATCATCAGCTTCTCCACCCTGTCGGGACCGAGCTACGGCTTCGTCACCGAGGCCGGCGTCGTCGACATCGGCAGCCGCCTCTTTGGCCGCTATCCCGATATCTCCGCCGTGCTGGCCGCCGACGCGCTCGGCGAGATGATGGTCCATGCCAGGGCGGCCGCGGATTTCACTCTGGCGGATGTGACCGTGCTGCCGGCGGTGCCCTCGCCGCTGCGCAAGGTGCTCTGCGTCGGGCTGAACTACCGCGCCCATGTGGCGGAGGCGGCGGGGCGACAGGTGCCGGAGCAGCCGCGCATCTTCGCCCGGCTGGCCGATACCATCATCGCCCATGGCGCCGCGATGTGGCGGCCGGCCAATTCCGGCCACTTCGACTACGAGGGCGAGCTGGCAGTCGTCATCGGCAAGGCCGGGCGGCATATCCCGGCCGAGCGCGCGCTGGAGCATGTCGCCGCCTATACCTGCTTCAACGACGGCAGCGTGCGGGACTACCAGAAGCACTCGGTCACCGCCGGCAAGAACTTCCCGCGCACCGGCCCGCTCGGCCCCTGGCTGGTCACCGCGGATGAGATCCCGGACCCCGCGGCGCTGACCCTGACCACGCGGGTCAGTGGCGAGGAGCGGCAGAGGACCAGCACCGGGGACATGATCCTCGGCATCCCCGCGCTGATCGCGTATATCTCGGCCTTCACCCCGCTGGCGCCCGGCGACGTCATCGCCACCGGCACGCCGGAGGGCGTGGCGCATGCCCGCACGCCGCCGCCCTGGCTGGTGCCCGGCGATACGGTGGAGGTCGAGATCAGCGGCATCGGCATCCTGCGCAACCCGGTGGTCGCCGAGCCATGATCGGCCGCCGCCCGCTCCTCGCCGCTGCCCTGGCGGCACCGGCCATTGCCCGGGCACAATCGGGGTGGCCCAACCGCCCGGTGCGGGTGGTGGTGCCGTTCCCGCCGGGCGGGTCCAACGACGTCATCGCCCGGCCGCTGGCCGAGCGGCTGCAGGCAAGGCTGGGGCAGCCCTTCGTGGTGGAGAACCGCGGCGGCGCCGGCGGCGCGATCGGCGCCGGGCAGGTGGCCCAGGCGCCGGCGGATGGCTATACGCTCATGGTCACCTCCTCCTCCTTCCCGACCACGGCGGTGCTGCAGAAGACACCCTGGGACGCCGAGGGCAGCTTCGACGCGGTGGCGCTGCTGGCGCGGGCGCCCTTCTTCCTCATGACCAATCCGGGCTTTGCGCCCCGCACCGTGCCGGAGCTGGTGGCGCGGGCGAAGGCGAGGCCGGGCAGCATCGACTACGGCACCTCCGGCGCCGGCGGGATCAACCACTTCATCTCCGAGTATTTCTGCCTGCGCGCCGGGGTGACGATGAACCACATCCCCTACCGTGGCACCGCGCCGGCGGTGACGGATCTCGTCGCCGGCACCATCCCGCTGATGATCACGACGGTCGCCAGCGCCAATGCCGCCATCCGCGAGGGGCGGGTGAGGGTCATCGCCGCGACCGCGCCGGGCGGCGGGCTGCCGCCCGAGGTGCCGGCGGTGACCACGGTGAAGGAGCAGGGGCTGGACTACGAGGTCTCGATCTGGTGGGGGCTGCTGGCGCCGAAAGGCGTGCCGCCGGAGGTCCGCGCCGCCATCCATGCCGCCGCCAACGCCGCGCTGGCCGAGCCGAGCCTCAGGCGCATCTACGATGCCGAGGGGGCGACGCCGTCGCCGGGCGGTCCGGAGGAATTCGCTACGGTGCTGCATGCCGACCTCCTCCGCTGGCGCGAGGTGGCAACCGCGGCCAATATCCGCGCCGAATGATGAACCCGCACCGCCATCAATTCGATCCCGCCGCCACCGGCGCCCTGCAGGGGCTGCGGGTGGTCGATCTCTCCCGGCTCGTGGCCGGCAACATGCTCACCAAGGTGCTCGCCGACCACGGCGCCGAGGTCGTCAAGCTGGAGCCGCCCGAGGGCGACACGCTGCGTGCCTGGCGCATCAAGGGCATCTCCACCACCTGGAAGACCCTCTCGCGCAACAAGCTCTCGGTCTGCCTGGCGCTGCGCGACCCGGCCGCCATCGGGATCGTCAAGCGGCTGGTGGCCGATGCCGCCATGCTGGTCGAGAGCTTCCGCCCCGGCGTGCTCGAGCTCATGGGCCTCTCGCCCGAGGTGCTGCATGCCATCAACCCGGCGCTGGTCATCGTCCGGGTCAGCGGCTGGGGCCAGACCGGGCCCTACCGGCACAAGCCGGGCTTCGGCACGCTGGTGGAGGGCTACTCCGGCTTCGCCGCGGTCAACGGCTTCGCCGACCGGGAGCCGGTGCTGCCGCCGATGTACATGGCGGACGGTTATGCCGGCCTTTATGGCGCGGCCACGGCGATGATCGCGCTCCGCCATGCCGAGGCGACGGGGCAGGGGCAGGTCATCGACCTGACGCTGTTCGATCCGATCTTCACCATGATGGAGCCGCAGCTCGCCAACTGGAAGCTGAACCAGACGCTCAAGCCGCGCACCGGCAGCCGGAGCACCAATGCCGTCCCGCGCAATGCCTACCAGACCCGGGACGGCGGCTGGGTCTGCCTCTCGGCCAGCACCCAGGGCATGACTGAGAAGCTGCTGCGCAGCATCGACCGCGCCGAGCTGATCACCGACCCGCGCTTCCGCACCAACGTCGACCGGGTGCAGCACGGGGTGGAGCTCGATGCGATCATCGCCGGCTACATTGCCGAACGGAGCCTGGCCGAGGTGCTGGCGCATTTCGACGCGGCCGGGGTTACCATCGGCCCGATCATGGATGCCGAGATGCTGGAGCACGATCCCTACGTGATCGAGCGCGAGGCGGTGGTCGAGGTGCCGGACGACGAGATGCCGGACGGCTGGCTGCCGATGCATGGCATGGTCCCGCGCCTGTCCGGCACGCCCGGCATCCTGGCTCGTCCGGCGCCGCGGCTCGGCGAGCACAACCACGCCGTCCTCGCCCCGCTGCTGGGCGAGGCGGAGCTGGAGCGGCTGCGCGCCGCGGGTGTCGTGCGGGCGGCATAACGCCCGCTTCCGGAACTATCCGCCGGTCCCGCTGTTCTCCCGCCGCAGGCGGAGGATGGGGTCATGCGGCTCGGTGATGGGCGCGAAAGCGGCAATGTGGAAGACCGGCGCGGAAGCGGCGGCGGCGGCCTGCCGATCGGAATCGCCGGCGGTGGCATCGGCACCGTGGTGCTGGTGCTGGTCGCGCTGTTCTTCGGCGTGGACCCTTCGGTGATCCTCTCGGGCGGCGGTGGCGAGGCGCCCAACGGCCAGGTCGCGCAGCAGCAGCAGGGCGGGCAGCCCGATCCGGCGCAGGAGGGCAGCCGCCGCTTCGTCGCCCAGGTGCTGGCCACCACCGAGGATGTCTGGACCGACATCTTCCGCCGCGGCGGCAATACCTACCAGCCGCCCAACCTGGTGCTCTACAGCGGCGGGACGCAATCGGCCTGCGGCTTCGCCCAGACCGCGACCGGCCCCTTCTACTGCCCCGGCGACCAGAAGGTGTATCTCGACCTCGACTTCTTCCGCGACATGGAGCGCAAGCTGAATGCGCCGGGCGACTTCGCCCGTGCCTACGTCATCGCGCACGAGATCGGCCATCACGTGCAGAACCAGATCGGCACCCTGCGCCGGGTGGAGGCGGAGCGCCGCGGCGAGGGCGAGCGCGAGTCCAACGCGCTGCAGGTGCGCGTCGAGTTGCAGGCGGATTGCTACGCCGGGGTCTGGGCCAACCGGACCCAGCAGCAGCGTCCCGTGCTCGAGCAGGGCGACATCGAGGAAGGCATCAACGCCGCGGCCGCCGTCGGCGACGACCGGCTGCAACGTCAGGCGCGCGGCACCGTCGTGCCCGAGAGCTTCACCCATGGCAGCTCGGTGCAGCGGGTGCGCTGGTTCCGCCGCGGGCTCGAGGCCGGCGATCCGCGGCAGTGTGACAGCTTCGTGGGCCAACCCTGAGGAAGGCGGCCTGCGGGAACGCTTCCGGCGGCTGGCCGTTAGGGTCGGCGATAGCGTGCCGGACACGCTGAGACAATCACACGGGAACCATCAAGAATGCACAGCAAGATCCTCCGCCTGGCCATGCTGGGTGCCATCCTCTCCGTCCCGGCCTATGCGCAGGTCGCGCCCGCGGCTCCCGATCGCACCGCGCCGCGTCCGGGCGTGGCTGCGCCCGACGCCCGCACCGGCGCCACCACGGCCGCGCCCCGCACCGAAGGCACCGCGCCGCCCGCCGCCACCATGGACAGCGGCACCCGCACGAGCGATGCGCCCGTCGCCGGTGCCAACAGCTTCACCGAAGGCCAGGCCCGCAACCGCATCGAGGCCGCGGGCTTCACCGGCGTCGATGGGCTGCAGAAAGACGACCAGGGCATCTGGCGCGGCCGTGCGCAGCGCAACGGCCAGCAGGTCTCCGTCTCGCTCGACTACCAGGGCAACGTCTCGACCCGCTAAGCGGCACAAACAAGGAGAATTGACCCATGGCGAACCGTACCATCGCGCGGCTTTTCAACAGCTACACGGACGCGACCGCGGCCGTCCGTGACCTTGAGGCTGCCGGCTTCAAGCACGACGACATCAGCCTGCTCGCCCGCGGCGCCGAGGACGGCACCACGACCGAGGCCACCGGCGAGACCGGCGCAGCGACCGGCGGCGGCACCGGCGCGACGCTCGGGACGCTGGTCGGCGGTGGCGCCGGCTTGCTGGCCGGCATCGGCGCCCTGGCAATCCCGGGCGTCGGCCCGCTGGTGGCGGCCGGTTGGCTGGTCGCGGCGATCACCGGCGCCGGCGTCGGCGCGGCGGCGGGTGGCCTGCTGGGCGCCCTGACCCAGGCGGGCATCGGCGAGGAGCAGGCCGAGGTCTATGCCGAAGGCGTCCGCCGCGGCGGCAACCTCGTCACCCTCCGGGTGGACGAGAGCCGGGCGGCCGAGGCCGAGGCCATCATGCTGCGCCACAACGGGCAGGACCACGACGTGAACACTGGCAGCTGGGGCGAAGCCGGCTGGACCCGCAACGACAGCACCGCTGGCACCGCGGCCGCGACCGGCTTCGGCACCACGCCGGCGGCCGGCAGCCTCGGCTCCGGCATGGGCAGCGGCCTCGGCGACACGCCGGATGGCACCCCGGGCAATCCCAAGGGCACCATGCTTTCGCGCGGCTTCGATGACGTCGCCGGGACCAATGTCAGCGGTGCCCATCCGGAGAACGAGCGGAACGCCAGCGCGACCGCGCCGGACGGCACTCCCGGTAACCCGCCCGGCACCAAGGCGACGCGTGGCCTCGACGACGTGGCCGGGACCAATGTCAGCGGCGCCCGCCCGGGCAACGAGCGGACCGCCGGCTCGACCGCACCGGACGGCACCCCGGGCAACCCGCCCGGCACGAAGGTGACGCGCGGCCTCGACGAGGTTGCCGGCACCAATGTCAGCGGGGCGCATCCCGAGAACGAGGTGAACCCGAACCGCAACCCGACCCCGTCGCGGTAAGCGGCTAGACGCGGGCCGGACGCGCGATGACCGCGACCGGCCCGCCCCCATCCGGGCCCTGATGCTCGGCGCCGCCGCTGACGAAGATATCCGTCCGTCCCACCACCCCGGCGATGACGCCGCCGACCAGCGCCCGGGCATGCCGCGTCGCGTTGATGTCGCTGTCGTCCCACATGATGTGCCGCTGGCCGCGGATCCGGCCGCTGGACGAGGGCTCCGCCTTCGCCAGTACCGCGACAAGGCAATCCGCCATCGCGGCGGGCACCTGGCCTTCCTCGAGAGGCATGCCCACCGCCGCGACCGCACGCCGCACCGCCGGCAGGTCGATGGCATCGTCCATCACCGCATGGGCAATCCGCAGGTCGCCCGCCCAGGCCATCGAATTCCCGAGCACGATCACCTCGTTGCGCTCCAGCTCGACCCCTGCCGAAGCGCTTGCCCGGCCCGAGAACTTGCTCCAGTCCCGGCCGATGCCCCCTGCCTCCACCCGCGCCACCTCGCCCAGCGCGAGTGCCACGCCCAGGGCAGATGCACCGCGGGAGAGGCCCATCGAAGCATAGGTGTCCTCGGTCGCCACCGCGGCGCCGCGCGCCCGGGCCTGGGCCATGCTGTCGTTGGTCAGCAGCGGGCATTTCACCTGGACGTAGTGCACGCCGGCCGGATCGCTGATGCCGGCCTCGGCCATGGCCCGGCGGACCGCATCGGCGGTGGCATCGACCTGCGCCATGCGGCCGATCTCCTCGGGGGCGAAATCCGGCGTGAAGGCAATGCCGATGGCCAGCGCCCCGGAAGGGTTCGCGGCCTCGCCCGCGGTCACCGCCAGAACCAGGAAATGCGGCGAAAGCCCGCCCTCGGTGCCGCCGGACATGACCAGGGCGATGCCCGCCCTGATGGCCTCGGCGGTGGTGCCGAGCCGCCGCGCCAGCATGTGCGACAGCGCCTGCACCGCATAAGCCCGGGTGAAATCATTGACGCAGCCGTTGCCCTCGGTCTTGCCGAGGATCGCCACCACGGCGGCCGGATCCAGGGCGCCGCTGTCGAACAGCGCCTCGATGGCGGCGGTGTCGCCGGGATGGCGCATCGGCACGCGATGAACCGCGGCGCGTCGGGGGGTCGGCATGACGGTGGGGGCTCCCGGCGGCAGGTTTCGGTGGCACCATAGCCCGACGCAGGAGGCTTGGCATGTACAGCACGATCGAGCGGCCCGGGGCCGGCTACCGTTTCATTCCCGCCGTCTTCCAGTACTCCGGCGGGGTCGCCGCGCTGCCGGGCTGGCGCCTGGAACGTGCGCGCTTCGCCGAGCCGGTGCCGCTGGACGAGGGATTCAACCGCATCGCCGCGCTTCTCGGCACGCTCGGCCTGCCGCTGACCGCCTTCTGCGCCTGCGAGCTGCGTTCCCCCGCGCCCTTCACCGAGGACGGCTTCCGCAGCTTCAACCAAGCCTATGCCGCGGTGCTGGAGGACTGGGGCGTGCTGTTCGACGGCCGCAACCCGGTCGCCCGCAGCAACGTCTGCCCGGCGATCGCCCCGCCGGGGGTGCCGAGCTTCCATGCCTTCAGCTATGCGGTGCCCGACGCCGAGGCCGCCCCCAGCTTCGTCGTCGCCGGCAGCGGCGAGAGCGTGGAGGGCAAGGGCACCTATGCCGAGAATACCATCGCCTTCCGCGACCTGACCCCGGCCGGCATCCGCACCAAGGCGCAATACGTGCTAGGCGAGATGGAGCGGCGCATGGAAGCGCTCGGCGCCGACTGGTCGAAGACCACCGCCGTGCAGGTCTATACCGTGCACGACATCCACCCCTTCCTCGGCGAGGAGCTGGTCGCCCGCGGCGCCGCCCGGCACGGCGTCACCTGGCAGCATTGCCGCCCGCCGGTGGTCGACCTGGAATACGAGATGGACTGCCGCGGCCTGCCGCTGGAACGCGTCCTCCCGGCCTAGGCGGCCGCGGCCCAGCCCCGGGCACTACGGCCGACCACTTCGCCCACCAGCAGCAGCGCCGGGCCGCCGGTCACCCAGGCCGGCGCCTCGGCGGTGATGCTCTCCAGTGTGCCGCGCAGCACGCGCTGCCGGTCGGTCCCGCCGCGCTCCACCACCGCGGCGGGGGTGGCGGGGTCCAGGCCCTCGGCCACCAGCGCCTCGCGCAGCGGCCCCAGGGTGGCGATCCCCATGTAGATCGCCAGGGTCTGGCCCGGTCGGACCAGCCCGGCCACGTCGACGCCGCCGTCGCGCCGGTGGCCGGTGACGAAGGTGACGGCGCGGGCGCAATCCCGATGCGTCAGCGGGATACCGGCGCCGGCGGCGCAGGCCAGCGCCGCGGTCACCCCGGGCACCACCTCGCAGGCGATCCCGGCCGCGGCCAGGGCTTCGGCTTCCTCGCCGCCGCGGCCGAAGATCAAGGGGTCCCCGCCCTTCAGCCGCACCACCCGCTTGCCCTCCCGGGCCAGCCGCACCAGCAGCGTGTTGATGTCCGCCTGCGGCACGCAGTGGTTGGCTCGGGCCTTGCCGACGAAGATGCGCTCGGCGTCGCGCCGGGCCATCTCCAGCACCGCCTCGGTGCCGAGCCGGTCATGCACGATGACATCCGCCTCGCCCAGCAGCCGCAGCGCCCGGAGCGTCAGCAGGTCCGGCGCGCCCGGACCGGCACCGACCAGGTGCACGATCCCCGGCAGGGCCAGGTCGGCAGCGTCCAGCGCGGCGGCGAAGGCCATGTCGGCCTCCGCCTCGCGCCCCGCCGCGGCCAGCTCGGCCGGCTGGCCGCCCAGCACCCCATCGAGGAAGCGCCGCCGCGCCGCGAGGTCCGGCAGCCGCCGCCGCACCGCCGACTTGAAGCGCTCGGCCAGGGCCGCGATCCGGCCCAGCTCGGGCGGCAGCACCGCCTCGACCTTCTGCCGGACCATCCGGGCCAGCACCGGGGCGGCGCCGCCGGTCGAGATGGCGACGGTCACCGGGGCCCGGTCGATGATGGCGGGCATCAGCGCGGTGCAGAGACCCGGGCGGTCGACCACGTTGACCGGCACGCCACGGGCCCGGCAGGCCACCGCCAGGGCCTGCAGCTCGGCCTCCGCCGCATCGGCCCCGATCGCCAGGGCGCAGCCCTCCAGCAGCTCCGGGGTGAAGGTGGCGGCGAAGCGCACCGCGGCGCCTGCTTCCCGCACCGCCGCCGCCTTGCGCTCCGCAACCTCCCCCGTGCCCAGCACCAGCACCGGCCGGCCCTGGAGGTCGAGGAAGACGGGGAAATGCTGCATCAGGCGGGCTCCGGGATTCTCTGCGCCACAAGTAGTGCGGCGATCTCCGGCTTGCAGGAGCCGCAGCCGGTGCCGGCCCGCGTCGCCTCGCCGACCAGGGCCAGGGTATCGGCACCGGCGGCGATGGCCCGGCAGATGCCGGCGGCGGCGATCCCGTGGCAGACGCAGATGGTGGGGGAGGGGGCCGGGCCATCCGCCGGCGCCCCGGCGAGCAGCGCCCGGCGGGCGTCGCTGCCGATGCGGGCATCCGCGAAGAGGCCGACCAGCCAGTCCCGTGCCGGGAGTGCCGGCGCCGGGTCGAGGAAGAGGCAGGCCAGCAGCCTGCCGTCCCGCAGCAGCGCGGCGCGGTGCAGCCCGGCGGCGGGGTCCTCCAGCACCACCCAGGCGGCATCGGGCTCCTCCAGCAGGACCCGCAGCCGGGCGAAAGCCTCGGCCGGGGCCTCCAGACCGCCCAACTCGTGCCGCCAGACGCCGTCGGCCGCGGGCAGCAGCGCGGTCCAGTTCGCCAGCGCGGTGCCCAGCGGCCGGCGCGCCAGGGCGAAGCCGTGCCAGGCCATTCCGACCGGCTCCACCCGGACGGGGGTGTGCTTCAGCTCGGGCTGGCCGCTGTGCGGGTCCACCGCCGGGTTCACCGCTGCATTGATCCGCGCGGCCGGGGCGAAGCGGTCGGTCCAGTGCATCGGCACGAAGACCGCGCCGCGGGCCACCGCCGGGTCGTGCCGCAGCCGCAGCACGGCGCTGCCCCAGGCGCTGGCCACGCGGGCCAGGCCGCCGTCGGTCAGCCCGGCGGCATCGGCCGGGTTGATCGCCGCCACCGGCTCGGGGCTATGGGCCATGAGCCGCGGTACCGCGCCGGTGCGGGTCATGCTGTGCCACTGGTCGCGCAGGCGCCCAGTCAGCAGCCGCAGCGGATATGCCGGGGAGGTGGCATGGGCCGGTGGGCGGCTGGGGGTGGCGACGAAGCGGGCGGGGGGGCTGAGCCGCCCTCCGGCCTCACCGGGGCGCGCCACGGGCCAGCGGGTCGGCGGCAGGGTGCCGTAGTCCGCATCCGTCAGGCCGGCGAGGCCAGAGAGGTCGAAGGCGCGCGCCGCCGGCCGGGCCAGCGCCGTCACCGCCGCATGCTCGCGGAAGATCGCCGCCGGACCCTCCCAGGCGAAGGCCTCGCCCCAGCCGAGCCGGGCGGCGACCTCGGCGACGGCCCACCAGTCCGGCCGCGCCTCGCCGGGGGCCGGGCGGAAACCGCGCTGCCGGCTGATCACCCGTTCGGAGTTGGTGACGGTGCCCTCCTTCTCGCCCCAGCCCAGGGCCGGCAGGCGGATGCGGGCCAGGTCGACGGTGTCAGACTCCCGCACGCATTCCGAGACCACCAGGCAGGGGACCCGCCGCATGGCCGCGCGGACCGCAGCGGCGTCCGGCAGCGAGACGGCCGGGTTGGTCGCCATGATCCAGAGCGCACCGATCCGCCCCTCGCCGGCCGCCTGGAACAGCTCCACCGCCTTGAGCCCGGGACCGGCGGCGAGACTCGGGGCCTGCCAGAAGCCACGCAGGGCCTCGACCTCGGCCGGGTTGTCCCAATCCAGGTGGCCGGCCAGCGTGGTCGCCAGGGCGCCGACCTCCCGCCCGCCCATGGCATTGGGCTGGCCGGTCACGCTGAAGGGGCCGGCGCCGGGCTGGCCGATGCTGCCGGTCAGCAGGTGGCAGTTGATGATGGCATTGGCCTTGTCGGTGCCGCTGCTGGACTGGTTGGCGCCCTGGCTGAACAGGGTCACCGTCCGCGGCGTCGCGGCGAACCAGGCGAAGAAGGTGGTCAGCAAGGCCGGGTCGATCCCCGTCTCGCCCCCCGTTCCGCCCCCGGCGGCGGCGAGCGCGGCGTCCAGGCCGGCGGCCTCGCTGCGGCGGCCGCTGGCATGCAGGTGCCGGAGCAGCCCGTTGAACAGCGCGACATCGCTGCCGGGCGCCAGCGGCAGGTGCAGGTCGGCACCCTCGCAGGTGGCGGTGCGGCGGGGGTCGACCACCACCACCCGCATCTCCGGCCGCGCGGCCCGTGCCGCCTGCAGCCGCTGGAACAGCACCGGATGGCACCAGGCGAGGTTGCTGCCGACCAGCACGACGAGGTCGGCCAGTTCCAGATCCTCGTAGATGCCGGGGACGATATCCTCGCCGAAGGCCCGGCGATGCCCCGCCACGGCGCTGGCCATGCAGAGACGGGAGTTGCTGTCGATGTTCCCGGTGCCGAGGAAGCCCTTGGCGAACTTATTGGCGGCGAAGTAATCCTCGGTCAGCAGCTGGCCCGAGACATAGAGCGCGACGCCGGCCGGTCCATGCTCCGCCAGGGCGCCGCGGAAGCCCTCCGCCACCGCATCCAGCGCCGCATCCCAGCTCGCCCGGCGGCCATCCACTTCCGGGTGCAGCAGCCGGCCCGGCTGGTCCAGCGTCTCGCCCAGCGCGGTGCCCTTGCTGCACAGTCGGCCGCGATTGGCCGGATGCTCCGGGTCGCCGCGCACCGCACCGGCCGGCGAGACCAGTACGCCGCAGCCGACGCCGCAATAGGGGCAGGTGCTGCGCGTCTCGGCCATCAGTAGACGTCCCGCTGGTAGCGATGCTGGCGGGCGAGCGCCACGATCCAGTCGCGCGCCTGGTCGGCATTCATCCCGCCCTGCTGCATGGCGATGCCGCGCAGCGCCGCATCCACGTCCTTCGCCATGCGCGAGGCATCGCCGCAGACGTAGAACTGCGCACCATCCTGCAGCCAGCGCCAGAGGTCGCCGGCCGCCTCCCGCATGCGGTCCTGGACATAGACCTTCCTTGCCCCGTCGCGCGACCAGGCGAGCGAGAGCCTGGTCAGCGCGCCGTCCTTCTGCCAGCCCGTCAGCTCCTCGCCATAGAGGAAGTCGGTCGCCCCGCGCTGGTCGCCGAAGAAGAGCCAGGACCGGCCGCGGGCCCCGGTCGCCACCCGGTGCTGCAGGAAGGCGCGGAAGGGCGCGATGCCGGTGCCCGGCCCAACCATGATGATGGGCGTTCCGGGATCGACGGGCAGGCGGAAATGGCTGGTCTGCACATAGGCCTTCAGCGGCAGTCCGGGCGCGGCGCGGAAGCCGAGGTGGCAGGAGGCGACGCCGTCCCGCACCCGGCCCCGCCGCTCGGCCCGCACGACGCCGACGCAGAGCTCCACCTGCCCCGGCACCGCCAGCGGCGAGGAGGCGATGGAATAGAGCCGCGGCTTCAGCGCCGGCAAGGATGCGACGAGGTCGGCGACAGGTGGCCGGGCCGAGGGGAAGGCCGTCAGCAGGTCCAGCAGATCGGCCTCCTTCGGCTCGGCATCATCGTCGCCGTCCGAGAGCTTGCGCAGCATCGCCGCCTCGCGGGGGTCCTTCGCCGCGCCGGCCAGCAGGTCCGTGGTGCGGTCGAGCGGCCGGGCGATGTCCTTTTCCACGCTGAGGGTCGGCCGCAGCGCGTCCTCGGCGCCGAGCGCCACCATCACCGCATCGACCAGCGCCGGGTCGTTCTCGACGATGACGCCGAGCGAATCGCCGGGCTGGTAGGCGAGGCCGCTGCTGCCGAGGTCCAGCACCACCTGCCGCACATCCTTGGCCGAGCCATCCCCGGTCAGCCGCTTCGCCGCGACGAAGCCGATCGCCTCGCCCACCGGACCGGCGGGCTTCGCAACCGAGACCGGTGCCGCGGCGGGAGCCGCCTCGGCCAGCAGCGCCTTCAGCGCCTTGCTGGTCGGCTTTCCGCCGGGCACGCAGAGCCCGGCCGAGGTCTCGGCGCCGGTGGCCAGGGCCTCCGCATAGGTCTGGCAGATATAGCCGCACTGGCCGCAATCGAGCTGGGCCATGGCCGCCATGAGCTTGCGCGGCCGCGGCGCGGCCACGGCCAGCGCCAGCCGCTCCTCCAGCTCCAGCGCCGGGTCGTGCCAGGGAAACTCCTCCACCGGCGCGGCGACGGGGGTCGCCTGGGTCGCGGCACCTGAGCCGCCATAGAGCCCGGCGAGGAAGCCGTTCAGCCAGGCGCGCTGCGCCGGGCTGAAGGGTGCGCTGTCGGGGATCAGCGGCACCGGGGCGGGGCCGGGGATCGGCGAGATGGCGTTCATGCGTCCTCCAGGACCTGGAGGCCGGCCAGCGCCTCATCGGTCTGCCGTGCCGACCAGAGATGAAAGCTGTCCCCGGGGCCGTCGCGGCCCGCCAGCCAGGCCCGCAGCAGGCCAAGCACCACCGGCCCCAGCTCGTCCTGCGCCACGCCCTTCCGGATCATCCGGCCGATCTTCTGCGCCGGCCCGGCGCCGCCGCCGACATGCAGGTCGTAGCCCTCGACCATGTCCTCGCCGCGCTCCACCTTGGTGCCGAGCAGGCCGATATCGGCGATGTAGTGCTGCGCACAGGAATGGTGGCAGCCGGTCAGGTGGATGTTGACCGGCGCATCGAGGGCGATGTTCGCCTCGAGGAAATCGGCGAGCGTCGCGGCATGTTGCTTGGTATGGCTGGCGGCGAATTTGCAGCCCGCCGCGCCGGTGCAGGCGACCAGCCCGCCGCGGACCGCGCTTGCCTCCCAGCCCAAGCCGAGCGCGGCGATGGCGGCGCGTGCCTGCGGCACCTGCGCCTCCGGGATGTCCGAGATCAGCAGGTTCTGCCAGACCGTCAGCCGGATGGTGCCGCTGCCGAACGCCTGCGCGACATCGGCGAGGCCCCGCAGCTGCGCCACCGTCAGCCGCCCCAGCGGCATGGTGACGCCGATGTAGCGAAGCCCCGGCTGCTTCTGCGCTTGCACCCCGACATGGCCATGCTTGGCCGGCGCCGGCGCCGTGCCCAGCACCGGCAGCCGCGCCAGCCGCCGACCCAGCCGCGCCTCGACCGCGGCGAGGAAGCCCTCCACCCCCATCCGGTCCAGCACGTATTTCAGCCGCGCCTTGGCCCGGTCGGTGCGGTCGCCCTCGGCGATGAAGACGCGGAGGATGGCGTCGCAGACGGCGACCACCTCGGCCTCCGCCACCACCACGCCGGTTTCCCGCGCGAAATCCCGGTGCCCGGTGATGCCGCCGAGGTTGAGGCGGAAGCGGATGCCCTCCGACGTCTCGACCGCGGCCAGGGCGATGTCGTTGGTCTCCTCCAGCACCTCGACGGCGCCGCCGCCGCTGAGGGAGATGTTGAATTTGCGCGGCAGGCCGAAGAGGTCCCGGGTGTTGAGGATATGGTGGTGCAGCGCGCGCACCAGCGGCCGGGTATCCACCAGCTCCGCCGCATCGATGCCCGCGGTCGGGCTCGCCGTGATGTTACGGATGTTGTCGGCCCCGGTGCCGCGCGGCAGCAGCCCGATCTCGCCGAGCCGCATCACCACCTCCGGCCCCTTCTCCGCCGGGATCTCGCGGTATTGCAGGTTGGCCCGCGTCGTCACGTCGGCATAGCCGCCGGCACACTCCGCCGCGATATCGGCGACGCCCCGCAACTGCCAGGCGTTGAGGATGCCGCCGGGGATGCGCAGCCGGCACATGAAGCTGTTCTGCACCGGGCCGACGAAGAACAGCCCGTGGAAGCGGCCGATGAAATCATCGATCGGCTTGGGGAATTTGCCCTCGGCGGCGCGCGCCGTCAGCTCATCCCAACGGTCCAGCGGGTGCCGGTCGCGCTTGGCCTGTTCCTGCGGCACCAGCTTGCCGCCGGCGGCCAGCGTGCGGTCCTGCGCCGTGCGCAGCGCATCGGCCGGTGCGCCGCCGTTGCCGGCGGCCGGCGTCAGCGCCCCACGCCGCGCCTCGACCCCGGCCATGAAGCCCTTCAGGTATTCCTGCTGCTCCGGGTTGAACCCATCATCGGGCATCACGCGGCCTCCCGCACGAAGGCCGGGCCGAAGGGCAGCACCGACCGGAACCCCGCCACGCTGCGGCGGGAGGTGATGAGATCGAGGTAGAAGCCGGCATCCGCGGTGTCGCCATAGAGCACCGCGCCGACCAGCCGGCCGTCGCGCAGCGAGAGCCGCCGGTAGCGCTCCTCCGCATCATCGCGCAGCACGATGCAGTCATCGCCCGCGGTGGCGATGTCGCCCGCCGACCAGACCGCGGTGCCAGAGACCTTCAACGCGGCCGATTCGGCCCGCGGCGCCCAGGCGCAGGCCACCCCGGCGATGGCCCGGGCGGCGATCTCCGCCTGCTCCAGCGCCGGTGCCACCAGGCCGATGCAGCGCCCCTGATGCTCGGCGCATTCGCCGATCGCATGGATGGCTGGGTCCGCGGTCCGCATTGCATCATCCACCGTGATGGCCCGGCCGACCGGCAGCCCGGCCTCCCGCGCCAGCGCCACGCTCGGCCGGATACCGACCGCCATGACGACCAGGCTGGCCGGCACCACGCGCCCGTCGGAGAGCCGTACGCCGGTCGCGCGGGTATCGCCCTCGATGCCCACGGTGCTGGCCGGCATGGCGAAGTGGATGCCGCGCAGGCCGAGGCGCCGGGTCAGCAGCGCCCCCGCCGCAGGGTCCAGCTGCCGCTCCATCGGCCAGCCCACCGCATGCACGACCGTGACCTTCATCCCCCGCGCGGCCAGCCCGACCGCCGCCTCCAGCCCCAGCAGCCCGCCGCCGATGACGACCGCCGCGCCGCCGCCGGCCGCGGCCCGCAGCATCGCCCGCACGTCGTCCATGTCCCGGTAGAGCACCACTCCCGGCAGCGCGGCCCCTGGCAGCGGCAGTCGGATGGCCGAGGAGCCGGTCGCCAGCACCAGCCGGTCGTAGCCCAGCCGCTCGCCGCGGGTGGTGACGGCCTCGCTGGCGGCACGGTCGATGGCGGCGATCGGCGTCGCCGGACGGTAGACGATCCCCAAGCCGCGCAGCAGCGCCAGCGGATGGGTGATCAGCCCCTCCATGGTGGCATCGCCGGCCAGCAGCTTCGACAGCGCCACCCGGTCATAGGGCAGCGCGGCTTCCGCCCCGGCCAGGGTCACGGCCGAAGCGGGCAACCGTTCCGCAAGCCGCACGGCGCAGCGGGTGCCGGCCGGGCCGGCGCCGATGACGAGGAGGCGCATGGCGTCGCTCAGGCCGCCGCCAGCGCCGGGTTGGTGTGCCGGGCGTGGAGGAATTCCAGCACCGCCGTCCGCGCCGCGACGAAACGCAGATCGGCCGCCAGCGCCAGCCGGTCGCGCGGCCGCGGCAAATCCACATCCAGGATTTCGCCGACCCGGGCGTTCGGCCCATTGGTCAGCATGACGATGCGATCGGAGAGCAGCACCGCCTCGTCCACGTCATGGGTGATCATGACCACGGTGGTGCCCAGGCTCGCATGGATCGCCATCACCTGGTCCTGCAGATGCGCCCGGGTCAGCGCATCCAGCGCACCGAAGGGCTCGTCCAGCAGCAGCACCTTCGGCTTCATCGACAGCGCCCGGGCGATGCCGATGCGCTGCTTCATCCCGCCCGAGATCTCGTTCGGCCGCTTGTCCTTCGCCGCCGTCATCCGCACCAGCGCCAGGTTCTCCAGCACCCACTCATGCCGCTTGGCGCGCGACATCGCCCTGGACAGGGTCTGGTCGACCGCCAGCCTGACGTTCTCGTAGCAGGTCAGCCAGGGCAGCAGGCTGTGGTTCTGGAAGACCACGGCGCGGTCCGGGCCGGGGCCGTCGATTTCGCGGCCTTCCAGCACCACGCCGCCGGCGGTTGCCGGCAGCAGCCCGGCGATGACGTTCAGCAAAGTGGACTTGCCGCAGCCGCTATGGCCGATGACGGCGACGTATTCGCCGCGGGCGATCTGCAGGTCGATCTCCCGCAGCACCGGCACCGGCGCCTTGGGGAAGGCTACCGACAACTGGGAGATCTCGAGGAAGCGTTCCATGATCCTGCTCTCCTTTACGAGGCCGAGGTGCCGCGGGTGGCGAAGCGGCCGGCCAGCGCCACGATCCGGTCCAGCGCGAAACCGACCAGCCCGACATAGGTGAGCGCCACGATGATGTCGGAGAGGTTGGAGCTGTTCCAGGCATCCCAAATGAAGAAGCCGATGCCGACGCCGCCGATCAGCATCTCGGCCGCGATGATCGCCAGCCAGGACAGGCCGATGCCGATCTTGAGCCCGGTGAAGATGTAGGGCGCCGCCGCCGGCAGCACGATCTTCCAGAAGAAGGCCGGGCCACGCAGGCGGATGACGGCGGCGACGTTGCGGTAGTCCTGCGGCACGTTGCGCACGCCGACCGCGGTATTGATGATGATTGGCCAGATCGAGGTGATGAAGATCACGAAGATCGCGGAGGGCTGCGCCTCCCGGAAGGCGGCCAGCGCCAGCGGCAGCCAGGCGAGCGGCGGCACCGTCCGCAACACCTGGAAGATGGGGTCGAGCCCGCGCATGGCGAAGTCGGAAGTCCCGACCAGCAGTCCCAGCAGGATGCCGGCGACGGCGGCCAGCGCGAAGCCGAGCGCCACGCGCTGCAAGCTCGCCAGCAGATGCCAGAACAGTCCCTTGTCCAGCCCGCCCCGGTCGTAGAAGGGGTCGACGATCAGGTCCCGCGCATCGGCCCAGACCTTGGTCGGCGGCGGCAGGGTCGCGTTCGGCCCGCTGGCGAGGAACTGCCAGGCAGCGATCAGCACCGCCAGCACCAGCAGCGGCGGCAGCACCTGGGCGATGATGGGCCGGAGGCGGGAGACCTTCGGCATCGCCGCGAAGACCGGGGTGGAGACGACCGGCGGGAGCGCTGCCGGCTTCGATCCTTGCATGGTCATGCTCAGGCTCCCGCGAGCTTCTTGATGGACAGGGAGGCGAGATAGGCGGCCGGATTTTCGGGATCGAAGACCTTGCCGTCGAAGAAGGTCTCGCGGCCGCGGCTGGTGCCGCCTGGCGTCTCGGCGGCCGGCACGCCCGCCCGCTCGGCCGCCGCGCGCCAGACCGCCTGGCGGTTCACCTGCGCCACCAGCGCCTTGGTATCGGTCGCCTCCGGCAGCACGCCCCAGCGGATATCCTCGGTGAGGAACCAGAGGTCATGGCTGGGGAAGGGGTAGCTGGCGTGGTCGCGCCAGAACTTCATCAGCAGTGGGCTGCCTTCGACCTTGCGGCCATCGCCGTAGTCGATGTTGCCTAGGCTGCGGTTGAGGATGTCTGCCACCGGCACGTTGAACCAGGCGCGGCGGCCGATGATGGCGCACATCTCCGCCTTGTTCGCCGGCTCGTCGCACCAGCGCGCCGCCTCGATCACCGCAGCCGTCAGCGCCACCGCCGCATTCGGGTGCCGCTCCACCCATTCGGCGCGCATCCCCAGCGACTTCTCCGGATGGTCGCGCCACAGCTCGCCGGTGGTCAGCGCGGAATAGCCGAGCTTCTGGTTCACCAGCTGGTCGTTCCAGGGCTCGCCGACGCAGAAGGCATCCATGGTGCCGACCTTCATGTTGGCCACCATCTGCGGCGGCGGCACGACGATGGTCTGCACGTCCTTGTCCGGGTCGATTCCGCCGGCGGCCAGCCAGTAGCGGAGCCACAGGTCGTGGGTGCCGCCGCGGAAGGTCATGGCGACCTTGCTGTCCTGGTTCAGCGCGCGCTTCAGCGGCGAGGCATGCAGCCGGGCGCCGAGCGCCTTGTGCTTCTCCGCCACCGAGATCGCCTGGCCATTGGTGTTCAGCCGCGCCAGGATCACCATCGGTACCGGCTGGTTGTTCTGGGTAATGCGCCCCGTCGTCATCAGATAGGGCATCGGCGTGAGGATATGCGCGCCGTCGATCCCGCCCCGCTCCCCGCCCAGCACCAGGTTGTCCCGCGTCGCGCCCCAGCTCGCCTGCTTCGAGACCTCGACCTCGGGCATGCCGTGCTTGGCGAAGAAGCCCTTCTCCTTGGCGATGATCAGCGGGCTGGCGTCGGTCAGCGCGATATAGCCGAGCGTCGCCTTCCTCACCTCCGGCGCGGTCGCGGCTTGCGCGAAGGCGCCGCGCGGGGTGGCGGCGCGGGCGGCGGCGAGGAGCGACGCCGTGGCGAGGATGGCTTTGCGGCGGGTGAGGCTCATCGGGTGGTCTCCGGCAGGTCGGGCGAGGGGGGGGGCGGGGAAGGGGCAGGCGGCTCGGTCTCGCGCAGCCGGGTCGCGGCGGCGCGCCACAGATCCTGCCGCCAGGGCGCGAGGGCGGTGCTGTCGCTGACCTCGGCCGGCAGGTGGCCCCAGCGGCGCATCTGCCCCAGCCACCAGGCGGCCTGGTCGCGGCGCGGCAGGGTTGCGTTGCGGAAGCGCAGCGGCGCCGCCAGCGGCAGGCCCTCGGCCATGCCGGCGAAGGCACTGGCGATCTCGGCCCGGTCGAGCCGGGGGAAGGCGCGGCGGCGGAGGATGTTCACCGCCTCCGCCTGGTTGGCCGGCTCATCCAGCCAGCGGGCGGCGCCGATGACCGCGGCGGTGCAGGCGATGGCGCTTTCCGGGTCCTGCCGCACCTGCTCGGTCGAGAAGCACAGCACTTTCTCCGGATGGTTCGGCCAGATGTCGCCGGAGGAGAGCGCGATCCGCCCGGCGCCCAGCGCGGCGGCATGGCTGCCCCAGGGCTCGCCGGCGCAGAAGCCGTCGATGGCGCCGTCGAGCAGCCGCTGCGCCACCATGGGCGGCGGCACCACGGTCAGCCGCAGGTCGCAGTCCGGGTCCAGCCCGCCCATGGCGAGCCAGTGGCGCAGGAGGTAGTTGTGCGAGGAGAAGGGGAAGACCACCGCGAGGGTCAGCGGCCGCCGGCCCTGCTGGGCCCGCCGCCGGACCAGGGCGGCGAAGGCGGCGGCGGCCAGCGGCGGCTTGCAGCGGCCGAGCTCCTGGGCCAGGGCATTGGACAGGGTGATGGTATTGCCGTTGGCGCCCAACCCCGCGGCGACGGCCACCTGGGCCTTGACCCCGGTCAGCCCGGCGGCGAGGGCGATGGGCATCGGCCCGAGCAGATGCGCGGCATCCAGGGCGCCGAAGGCCAGCTTGTCCCGCACGGCGGCCCAGGAGGCCTCGGCGGAGAGCGTCACCCGCAGCCCGACCGCGTCGAACAGCCCGAGTTCCTGCGCGATGAGCAGCGGCGCCGCATCGGTCAGGGGCACGAAGCCGAGGCGCAGCGTCCGGAGCACCGGCCGGCGCAGCATGGGTCTGGCAGGGGCTTGCGTGTCGAGTGGCACGGTGGCGGTCCTCCAGCCGAAACAGGCCAGGTGCGGACCGCCATTGGACCGCGTGGTGCAGCGCACGGGTGGTTCAGGGAACCGCTGCGATGCACGCCGTTGCGCATCGCCCCATCACCGCAATGCACCATGCGGCGTTACGCTGCGTCAAGAGGAATGGCCTTAACTTAAGCAATCGGAAGATATAAGCATAGATATGGCTATATAAAATGCAAAATGGCTAAATGTTATCCATGATCTGCGCGGCGATGACGGGCAGCCGCAGCCCGCGATCCATGGCCATCCGGCGCAGGCGCTGATAGGCCTCCGGCTCCGTCAGGCGGTGCCGTTGCATCAGCAGGGCCTTGGCCTGGTCGACCAGCTTCCGGTCCTCGAGCCCCTGCCGCGCCTCGGCCAGTTCGACGCGCAGCGCCTGGTGTGCGCGGAAGCGGCGGATCGCCACCTCGATCACTGGCCGCACCCGCGCCGGGGCCATGCCCTCCACCACATAGGCGGCGACGCCGGCGGCCAGCGCAGCCTCGATCTGATCCGGCTCGGCCCTTTCGGCGAAGAGCACGACGGGCCGCGGCTCGTCCCGGTGCAGGGCCCGCATGCCTTCCAACTCGTCGCGCGACGGGTCATCGAGCCCGCAGACGATCACATCCGCCCCGGTGTCCCGGACATGGCGGGTCAGCTCCTCGGTTCCTGCCGCGATGGCCACGACAACGCAGCCGGTCGCGGCCAGCCCCGCCTGCACGGCCGCCGCCCGTTCAAGGTCACTGTCCACCAGCAAGACGCGCAGGGTGATGCTCCTCGCTCGGGGCTGCAGGCACCGCGGTCCGGAGGCGATCCGTCGCGCGCGGCGGCGACGGCGAAGCATGGATCGTGCCGCGAGATGGATTGCTGCCCGGCGGTGCCTGGGGCAGGCTGGGCGGGGAGGAAGATCCATGCACCAGCCCATCCGGCGGCGCGCCCTGCTGGCAGCTCTGGCGGCGCCCGCGCCGGCCTGGGCCCAGGGGGAGCCCTGGCCGCTCCGGCCGGTCCGCATCATCGTCCCCTTCACCCCCGGCGGCAGCAACGATGCCGTGGCGCGCCCGCTCTGCGAGCAGCTGCACGCCCGCTTCGGCCAGCCCTTCATCGTCGAGAACCGCCCGGGCGCCGGCAGCGCGGTCGGCGTCGGCCTGCTCGCCCAGAGCCCGCCGGACGGCTATACGCTGCTGGTCACCACCTCCTCGATCGCCGCCATCGGCCCGGTCCAGGGCACCGGCTTCGATCCGGCCGTCGAGCTGGAGGCCGTGGCCTTGCTGGCGCAGTCGCCGCTGGTGGTGCTGACGCGACCCGATTCCCCGATCGATTCCATCGCTGCCCTGGTCCAGGCGGACCGCGAGCGGCCGGGCCGGCTGCATTACGCCAGCTCCGGCCCCGGCAGCACGACGCATATCGCCTCGGAGTTGTTCAACCTGCGGTCCGGGACGCGGCTGCAGCACGTGCCCTATCGCGGCACCGCCCCGGCGTTGACGGATCTGGTCGCCGGGCGGGTCGACGTGATGTTCACCACCATCGCCAGCGCCGCCGGCCAGATCAGGGGCGGGCTGCTGCGGATCATCGCCTATACCGCGGAGGGCAGGCCGGCCGGGACGCCGGCCGGCCCGATCGTCCGTGCCGCCGGAATCGACTACGAAAGCGGCATCTGGTGGGGCTTGTTTGCCCCGCGCGGCCTGCCGCCCCCCTTGCGCCAGATCCTGAACGCCGCGACCAATGCGGCGCTAGCCGATCCCGGCTTCGCCCGCTACCTGGCGGGGGAAGGGGCGACGCCGGCTCCGTTGCCGCCGGAAGCCTTCACGGACTTCCTTCGGGCCGAGGTTGCGGCGATGCGCGCGGTCGCCGCTGCCGCCCGCATCCGGGCCGATTGAGGCGGTGCCGCCGGGCCGGTCCCTACAAGGACTGGCGCTGCTCCGACACCACGGCCGAAGGCCGGCCATCGCCAGTGGCCATCCGCGCACCGCGGGCTATGATCGTGCGACCTTACGGCCCGCCCGCACCGAGGACTGCTCCATGGACAATACCGAACAGATCTGGCGCCTGATCGACGCCAAGAAGCCCGATTTCGAGGCGCTGGCCGACCGCATCTGGCACATGCCCGAACTCGCTTATACCGAGACGCGCTCCTGCGCCGAGCATACCGCCATGCTGCAGCAGCAGGGCTTCCGGGTGACCGAGCAGGTGGCCGGCATCCCGACCGCCGTCATGGGTGAGGCGGGCGAGGGCGGTCCGGTCATCGCCATCCTCGGCGAATACGATGCCCTGCCGGGCCTGTCGCAGGAGGCCGGCGTCGCCGAGCCGCGGCCGCTGCCCGGCCCCGGCTTCGGCCATGGCTGCGGGCACAACCTGCTGGGCTCGGCCTCGCTGCTCGCGGCGACGGCGGTGAAGGACTACCTGGCCGCCCACAAGCTGCCCGGCCGCGTCCGCTACTACGGCTGCCCGGCCGAGGAAGGCGGCGCCGCCAAGGGCTTCATGGTTCGCGACGGTGCCTTCTCGGACGTCGACATCGCCATCTCCTGGCATCCCGCCGCCTTCGCCGCGGTGCAGGAGGCGATCAGCCTCGCCAATACCCGCATCGACTTCTCCTTCACCGGCCGCGCCAGCCACGCCGCCGCCGCGCCGCACCTCGGCCGCTCCGCGCTGGATGCGGTGGAGCTGATGAATGTCGGCGTGAACTACATGCGGGAGCACATGCCCTCCGACGCCCGCGTCCACTACGCCTACCTCGATGCCGGCGGCGTCGCGCCGAACGTAGTGCAGCCGACGGCCAAGGTCCGCTACCTCATCCGCGCCCGCGACCTGGTCGAGCTGAAGCGCCTCATCGAGCGGGTCCGCAAGATTGCCGACGGCGCCGCGCTGATGACCGAGACGAAGGTCGAGGCGAAGATCGTCTCCGGCGTCTCCAACCTGATGGGCAACCTGCCGCTGGAGCGGGCCATGCAGGCGAATTTCGACCGCCTCGGCCCGCCACCCTTCGATGACGCCGACCGCGCCAAGGCCGCCGAATTCCAGGCGACCCTGACCGAGGAGGATGTCACCGCCTCCTGGCGCCGCATCGGCCTGCCGGTGCGCAAGGGCGTGACCCTTTGCGACGTGGTGGTGCCGCTCGAGGTGCGCGGCGCGCCGATGATGGGCTCGACCGATGTCGGCGACGTCTCCTGGGTGGTGCCCACGGTGCAGGCGCGCGGCGCGGTCTATGCCATCGGCACGCCGGGCCATTCCTGGCAGCTGACCGGGCAGGGGATGCTGCCGGCGGCGCACAAGGGCATGGTGCATGTGGCCAAGGTCATGGCCGGCACCGCCGTCGATGCCATCCTCAACCCCGCCATCATCGAGACCGCCAAGGCCGACCTCGCCGAGCGCACCGCGGGCAACCCCTACACGCCCGTGCTCTCGCCCGACGTGCAGCCGCCCTTCGACATGTCCAAGGGCGCCGCCTGATGCCGCGCCTCGATGCGACGGCCTCCGGCGTCTACGTCATCGCGCCGACGCCCTTCACCGAGGCCGGCGCTCTCGACCTCGCCAGCACCGACCGCATGGTCGATGCCTACCTCGCGGCCGGGGCCAGCGGCCTGACCATCCTCGGCATCATGGGGGAGGCGCCGAAGCTGGATGCGGCGGAGGCGCTCGCCTTCACCGGCCAGGTCCTGAAGCGCGTGGCCGGCCGCGTTCCGGTGGTGGTCGGCGTCTCCTCCCCCGGCTTCGCCAGCATGAAGGCGCTGGCCCGCGGCGCGATGGAGGCGGGTGCGGCCGGGGTGATGATCGCCCCGCCGCCCGGCCTCCGCGGCGACGACGCCGTCGTCGCCTATATCGCCCAGGCGGCCGAGGCGGTCGGCGACGCGCCCTACGTCCTGCAGGACTACCCCCAGGCCACCGGCATTTTCATGTCGGCCGAGATGATCCGCCGCATGGCCGAGAATCCGCGCCTGGTGATGCTGAAGGCCGAGGACAACCCAGGCCTCGACAAGCTCACCGCGCTCCGCCGGATGACGGCGGAAGGCAGGATGCGCCGCATCGCCATCCTCGGCGGCAATGGCGGGCAGTTCCTGGTCGAGGAATTGCAGCGCGGCGCCGATGGCATCATGACCGGCTATGCCGTGCCGGAGATGCTCGACCGCGTCTGCCGCCTGGTCTCGGCCGGCGACCACGCCGCGGCGCACGACCTCTTCGACCTGCACCTGCCGCTGATCCGCTACGAGCTGCAGCCGGTGCTGGGCCTGGCCGTCCGCAAGCACGTGCTGGCCCGCCGCGGCATCATCGCCAGCGCCGCGCTGCGTGCCCCCGGGCCGAAGCTGACGCCGGAGACAAGGGCCGAGGTGGATGCGCTCTACGACCGGCTCGCTGCGCGCGAACCGGTGCTCACTCGCTGAAGTCCGGCGGCGGGTCGTCGAGGCCCGCCGGCGGCATCGCCAGCGGGTCGCGCTCCAGCAGCCGCGCGTCGTTTTCCGCCACCTTGTTCACCCGCGGACTGACCGGCCAGGCCAGCACCTGCTCCAAGGGGCAGGGCCGCAGCAGCGCCAGCAGATCCTCCGGCTCCGCCAGCACCTCGCCCAGCCACAGCGGCCAGGCCTCGCGCGGCAGGATCATCGGCATGCGGTGGTGCATGGCGGAGAGCTTCTCGTTCGCCTCCCCGGTGACGATGGTGCAGGTCCGCATGATGCTGCCGTCCGGCGCTCGCCAGCCCTCCCACAGCCCGGCCAGGGCCATCGGCTCACCCCCGGCGAGGCAGATGGCGAAGGGCTGCTTCGCCTTGCCCTCGGTCTTCCATTCGTAGAAGCCATCGGCGGTGACCAGGCAGCGCCGCTTACGGAAGGCCTCGCGGAAGGAGGGCTTCTCGGTGATTCCCTCGGAGCGCGCATTGATCATCTTGCTGCCCACGGAGGGGTCGCTGGCCCAGCGCGGCACCAGGCCCCAGCGCAGCGGGTCGAGGTGGCGCGCCCCGGTCTCCGGATGCCGCCGCACCACCAGCGCATCCTGGGTCGGTGCCCGGTTCCAGCTCGGCTGGGTATTCGGCACCGGGTTCACCGCCTCGAAGTAGCGCGCGACGGAGGCGGGTCCGCGCTGCTGGAAATAACGTCCGCACATCGGTCCATCCTAGGCTTCGGGGCGGGCGATGCCTAGAACGGCAGGATCGCGTCCATCACCTGTTGGCCGTAGCGCGGCTGCTGCAGGTCGGAGAGGGTGCCGCGGCCGCCGTAGCTGATCCGGGCCTCGGCGAGCCGGTCGTGGCGGATGGTATTGTCGCTGGCCACGTCCTCCGGCCGGATCACCCCCTGCACCGCCAGCTCGCGCAGCTCGGCGCTCACCCGCACCTCCTGCCTGCCGGAGACAACCAGGTTGCCGTTCGGCAGCACCTGGGTCACCGTTGCCGCCAGCCGCAGGTTCACCGTCTCCCCGCGCTTGACCGTGCCGTTGCCGTCGGTGGTCTGCGCGCCGGACGCGTCGAAGAGGCTGGCGGGGCTGGCCGCGCTCGGCAGCCAGCGGGTCTGCATGCCGAAGATCTGCGGCAGGCCGAAGCTGTCCGTTCCGGTGCGGGCCCGCTGGGTGCGGTTCTGCAGCTGGGCATCATCCGAGATGCTGACCAGGATGGTCACGAGGTCGCCGACCTGTGCCGCCCGCTGGTCGCGCAGGAAGGTGCGGCTGCCCGGGCGCCAGAGGCTGTTGGCCGCCGCGCTCGGCTCATGGGGGCTTGGCATCGGCATGGTCACCGGGCGCCAGGCGGGATCGGCCGTCGGGTTCACCACCGCCGAGGTCTCCGGCAGCCGGCCGACGCGGGAGAGCCGTTCCAGCGAGCCGCAGCCGGCCAGAAGCAGCAGGGGGAGGAGCAGGAGCGCCTGCATGGATAGCTTCCTCATGGCCGCAGCGGGGCCGCGCCCATGGCGACGCGCACCCGTCCCGGACCGACCACCTCGCCCTCCACCACTACCCGGCTGGCGAGATTCATCACCGGCACCAGCCCGCCCCGCGGTGCCGCCTCGAGCGCCCGGCCCTGGACGCTGAGCGACAGCCCCGGGGCCTCCAGCAGCATGGTCACCAGGGCATTCTTCTCGACGACCGCCGGCGCGCCGAGATCGGCGGCGAGGACCGGCGCCTCGGCCGCGAGGGGGCGATGCAGCTGCCGGCCGATCACCTGGTCCGCCCGTTCCGCCGTGCCGGCACGCACCCGGTCCGCCCGGAGCCTGATGCTCCGCACGTCGCCCGCGGCGATGATCTCGCCGGTCGCCAGGCGGCGGTTCGCCACCACGGCCAGCAGCGTCGGCGCGGCGCGGCCGGTCAGGCGGAGCCGGTGCATCGCCATGCCCTCGGCCATCACCACCAGCGTCGCGCCGAAGCGTCCGCTGCCGGGATCGAAGCTGACCGCCTCGGTGCCCAGTTCCAGCGGCGCCGCCGGCGGCACCATCGGCAGCAGCATGGCGCCGAGGTCGAGCTCGGCCTCCGTGTCCATCCCCAGCGGGACCAGCTGCCGGCGCAGCGCCGCCTCGATCGCCTCGCGCGGGATCGGCCGGCCGGGCCGCTGCACCACCACCCGCTCATGCGGCGACAGCGGCCGCCAGCCCAGCCCGTGCTGGCGGGCCAGCGCCATGAGCTGCGGCACCTCCAGCACCAGCCGCTGGCCCGGCGCCGGGCTGACGCCGATGGCCAGGCCGGCGCGGGGGCCGGCCCCGTCGAAGATGTCGCCAAGCCGCAGGGTCGGGTCCTCGACCATGGCGAGGGGACGGGCGGCGGCCAGCTCCTGCGCCATGGCCGGCGCGGCGCAGGCCAGCAGGAGGGCGAGGATGCGCATGCCCATCGCCTCAGCGCATCCGCGACAGGGTGGAGAGCATCTCGTCGCCCGCGGTGATGACTTTGCTGTTCATCTCATAGGCCCGCTGGGCGGTGATGAGGCTGGTGATCTCCTGCACGACGTTGACGTTGCTGGTCTCGACGAAGCCCTGCAGCACCTGGCCGTGCCCCGGCTGACCGGCGGCGGCAAGCTGGGCCTGGCCCGAGGCCGGGGTCGCCAGCAGGGTATTGTCGCCGACCGCTTCCAGCCCGCCCTCGTTGGCGAAGATCGCGGTCTGTAGCTGGCCGACGTTGGTGGGCGCCACCTGGCCGTCGAGCTTGGCCAGGACCTCTCCGGTCGCGTTGATGGTCACGTCCACCGCGGCGGCGGGGATGGTGATGGCGGGAAGCACGAGGAAGCCCTCCGCGGTCACCAGCTGGCCCTCTGCCGAGAGGCCGAAGGTGCCGTCCCGGGTATAGCCGGTCTCGCCGGAAGGCAGCTGCACCTGGAAGAAGCCGTTGCCGCGGATGGCGATATCGAAGCGGTTGTCGGTCTGCGACAGGCTGCCCTGCTCGCCGATCCGGTAGATGGCGGCGGTCTTGACGCCGAGCCCGACCTGCGCGCCGGCCGGCAGGATCGAGCCGTTCTCGGAGGACTGCGAGCCCACCCGCCGCATGTTCTGGTAGATCAGGTCCTGGAATTCGGCCCGTCGCCGCTTGTAGCCGGTGGTGCTCATGTTGGCGATGTTGTTGGAGATGACCTCGACATTCGTCTGTTGGGCCATCATGCCGGTACTTGCAATTTGTAGGGCACGCATCTCGGTTGCTCCATGGGTCGGTGGCCGGCCGGCAGCTCAGCGGGTCCGGCGCGGACGGGCTCAGTTGCGGCGGCGCAGGATCCGGTCGACGGCGGTCGACAGCCGGTCGCCTTCGCGCTCGGCGAATTGGGTGGCGAACTGGAACTGGCGGACCTGCTCGGTCAGGCGGGTCATCTCGCCGATGGCGCTGACGTTGCTGCCCTCGACCGCGCCCTGGACGAGCTGCGGCCTCGGCATGTCCTCGGGCGCATCCTCGGCGGCGAAGAGCCGGGCGCCCTCGGCCTTCAGCCGTTCCGGACTGGCGAAGCGCACGATCCGGAGCTGCGCCACCACGCCGTTCTCGCTCCGCACCGTGCCGTCGCTCTGGATCTCGATCCGGCTGTCGGCCGGGGAGAGGGTGATCGGGGCGCCCCGGGTATCGAGCACCGCATGGCCGTCCGCATCCGTGATGCGGCCCGCCGCATCCAGGGTGAAGCGGCCGGCCCGGGTATAGCGGTCGCCATTCGGCGTCTCGAGGACGAAGAAGCCGTCGCCGCGCAGGGCCAGGTCCAGCGGGTTGCCGGTGGTGCCGATGGGCCCGGGCCGGCCGTCCCGCCAGGTGGCGCGGTCGAGGCTGTAGCGGACCTCGCCCTGGTCGGGCGAGCGGGTGACGAAGCTGGCGAAGACCGGGCGCTCCGCCCGGAAGCCCGGGGTATCCGCATTGGCGAGATTGTTCGCCAGCACCTGGGTCGCCCGCAGCTGGGCGGCGAGACGGGACAGCACGACATAGCCGGGTTGGTCCATCGGGGCCTCCTCTACGAAGGACCCTCCGCAACCCCCGTGCCAAGGCGACCGGGCCACGGCAGGGGGGCCGGAGGTCGGCCCGGCCCGAATCCGCCCGGCGAGGATTGCCGCGCCCGGCAGCTCCTGCCGGCCGGAGGGCGGCTCCTTCCTCTCAAGCCTTCCTTAAGGCGTGGCACGCCAGATTGCCGCGGCAGGCGGGACGGGGTGGCGCATGTCGGAAGAGGCGAAGCCGGCGAAGAAGGGGGGCAAGGGCAAGCTGCTGCTGCTCGCCCTGCCGCTGGTGCTCGCCGCCGCGGGGGCCGGGCTGTGGTTCAGTGGCATCCTCCCCGACCTGCTGGGCATGGGCGCCCCCGCCGCGGCGGATGCCGCGCATGGCGATGGCCATGCGGCAGCGCCGGCGGCAGGACATGGCGGGACACCGGCGCCGCCGGCGGCCGCCGCGCCCCGCGCGCCGGTCTTCTTCGACATGCCGGACATCGTCGCCAATCTCAGCGTCACCGGCCGGCGCGCCAGCTACGTCAAGCTGCGCAGCAAGCTGGAGCTGAGCAAGGCCGAGGATGCCGCGGCGATCCAGGCCGCGATGCCGCGGCTGCAGGACCTGTTCACCACCTACCTGCGGGAGATGCGGCCGGAGGAGCTGCGCGGCAGCAGCGGCACCCAGCGCCTGCGGGAGGAGCTGATGGCCCGTGCCAACCTCGCCGTCGCCCCGGTGCGGGTGACGGATGTCCTCTTCATCGAGCTCCTGCTGCAATGAGCACCGAAGACGAAGACCTCGCCGCCGCCTGGGGGGAGGCGCTGGAGACCGAGGGCGACCCGGCCGAGGCCGGAACCGCCACGCCCGATTCCACCCGGGTGCTGAACCAGGCCGAAATCGACAGCCTGCTCGGCTTCGGCGACGGCCCGGCCAGCCAGGAAGGCTTGTCCGGCATCCAGCGCATCGTGAGCGCCGGCCTCGTCTCCTACGAACGCCTGCCGATGCTGGAGATCATCTTCGACCGGCTGGTGCGGATCATGTCCACCTCGCTGCGCAATTTCACCAGCGACAACGTCGAGGTCTCGATCGACAGCATCGTCTCCCTGCGCTTCGGCGACTATCTGAACAGCGTGCCGCTGCCGGCCATGCTCGCGGTCTTCAAGGTCGAGCAGTGGGACAACTACGGCCTGCTGGTCATCGACAGCGCGCTGATCTACTCGGTCGTCGACGTGCTGCTCGGCGGGCGGCGCGGCACCGCCGCGATGCGGATCGAGGGACGGCCCTATACCACCATCGAGCGGACCCTGGTGGAGCGGCTGATCACCGTGGTGCTGGCCGACCTGACGGATGCCTTCAGCCCGCTGTCGCCCGCGCATTTCCGCTTCGAGCGGCTCGAGGTCAATCCACGCTTCGCGGCGGTGTCCCGGCTGTCCAACGCCTGTATCCTGTCGCGGCTGCGGGTCGACATGGAGGATCGCGGCGGCAAGATCGAGTTGCTGCTGCCCTATGCCACGCTCGAGCCGATCCGCGAGCTGCTGCTGCAACAGTTCATGGGCGAGAAATTCGGCCGCGACAGCATCTGGGAAACGCACCTGGGCGAGGAGCTGCGGCATACCGAGCTTTCCATGGATGTCGTCCTCGACGAGCAGACCATGCCGCTCGCCGCCATCATGTCGCTCCAGCGCGGCGACCGCATCACTTTGAATGCTGCGCCCGGCGCGCCGGTGCGGCTGCGCTGCGGCGACATCGCGATGTTCGAGGCCGAGCTCGGCCGCCGCGAGAACCGCCTGGCCGTCAGGATCATGCGCGAGCTGCGCCAGAAGGCGGAGGTCTAGGAAATGGGTTGGCTCGAATGGTCGGCGCAGGCACTGCTGACCCTGTTGCTGGCGGCGGCGATGCCATTCATCATCCGCCTGGAGCGTGGCCTGGCCGCCGTCCGGCGGGATCGCCTGGCGCTCGAGGCCAGCGCCGCAGGCCTCGGCGAGGCGACGCGCATGGCCGAGGCCGCCTCGATCCGGCTGCGCGCCTCGGCCGAGGGTGCGGGGCGGCAGGTCGCGGAGAAGCTGGCCGCTGCGGAGCCGATGCGCGACGACCTCCGCTATCTGGTGGAAAGGGCTGAAAGCCTCGCCGACCGGCTGGACGGGCTGGTGCGGACGGCACGCCCGCTGGCCGCCGCCGACGCCCAGGCGCACCACGCCGCGGCCCCGCCAGCCCAGAGCCAGGCCGAGCGGGACCTGCTGCGCGTCCTGACCCAGGGCGTGGCGCGCCCGGCCGCGGCCCGAGGTGGCCGGTGACCCGCTGGCGTCCCCGCCTGCTGTCCGCGACCCTGGCCGCGGTGCTGCTGCTGCTCGGTACCAAGCTTGCCACCCTGGTGACGGGCTTCCCGCCGCTGGGCGGTGGCGTGCTGCCGGTCGCCCTGGCCAGCAGCCCGGCGCCGCCGCCTGCCGCCGCCACGCCGCCGCCGCCGCCGGCCCCCGAGGAGCCGACGCCGGAGCAGCGGGCCGAGCGCCACCTGCTCGAGAACCTGCGCGCGCGCCGCGCCGAGCTGGACAGCCGTGATCAGGCGCTGGCGGCGCGGGAGATGGTCGTCGCCGCCACGGAGCGCCGGCTCGGCCAGCGGATCGAGGAGCTGGGCGTGCTGCAGCAGCGGCTTGAAGCCATCGACCGCGGCCGGTCGGACCGCGAGGAGGCCGGGTGGCGGCAGATGGTGAAGCTCTACGAAGGGCTGCGGCCGCGGGATGCCGCGGCGATCTTCGATGATCTGGAGATGCCCGTTCTGGTCCAGCTGATGGACCGGATGCGGGAGGCGAAGGCGGCACCGGTACTCGGCGCGATGAAGCCCGATCGCGCCCGGCTGCTGACCGCGGAGCTGGCCCGGCATCGTGCCCGGCCGGCTGAGTGACCAGGACCAACGAGGCAGTGCAAGGCTGAGGAGCCCGCGAGGATGGCCATGGACAAGACCACCAACGTATTGATCGTGGACGATTACAAGACGATGCTCCGGATCATCCGGAACCTGCTGAAGCAGCTAGAATTCGATAATGTCGAGGAGGCGTCGGACGGGCAGGAGGCCTTGGCCAAGCTGCGCGCCGGGCAGTTCGGCCTGGTCATCAGCGACTGGAACATGCAGCCGATGACCGGCCTCGATCTGCTGAAGGAAGTGCGGGCCGATGCGCGGCTGAAGGAAACGCCCTTCATCATGATCACCGCCGAGAGCAAGACCGAGAACGTGGTCGCCGCCAAGGCTGCCGGCGTCTCCAACTACATCGTCAAGCCTTTCAATGCCGAGACGCTGCGCGGCAAGATCGAGAAGGTGCTGACCGATGCCTGATGGACAGGAGGGCGGGGACCGGATCGAGGAGGCGGTACGCGCGGTGCTCGGCAGCATGGCCGGGGACATGACGGTCACCGAGGTGGCCCTGCTCGGCGAGCTCGAGGCCTTGGGCCGCGAGGTGGCCCGGGCCAAGAGTGAAATTGCCGCCTTGCGCGTCGATGACATCAACGCCTCCCACATCCCGACGGCGACCGATGAGCTGGATGCGGTGGTGAGCCATACGGCGAATGCGACCAACGAGATCCTCGACTGCTGCGAAATCCTCGAGGGGCTCCAGACCCGGCTTGCGGGCTCCGATGCCGCGACGCTGTCGGATGCGGTCACCCGCATCTATGAGGCCTGCAGTTTTCAGGACATCACCGGTCAGCGTATCGGCAAGGTGGTCTCGGCGCTCAAGTCGATCGAACAGCGCGTGGCGGCGGTGACCCAGACCTTCGGTCGTGGCGGCCCGGCGCCGCCGTGCACGGAGGAAGCGCCGGCAGGCGTCCTGACCCAGGGCCAGGAGCTGGCCAATGGCCCGCAGCTGCCGGGCGCGGGCACGTCGCAGGCCGAGGTCGACCGCCTGCTGGCGAGCTTCGACTGATGCCGCCCGGGAGCCGGCGGCCGCCGCCTCTTCCCGGAGCGTCGCTCCGGACGGGATGGCTGCTGCTGGTTCTGGCGGGAATGCTGCCGGCCTGGCCATCCTCGGCACAGGACCGGGTGGTGGTGCGGGTCGGCGATCACCGCGGTTTCGGCCGGGTCGTCCTGGTCTGGCAGGCGCCTCCTGACTACAGGCTGGACGAGGCCGGCGATCAGGTGAGGCTGCGGTTCGGCGGCGAGATCATCTTCGACCTCTCCGCCGCCGACCGCCTGCCCCGCAACGTCCTCGAGCTGGTCGCCGAACCGGATGGGATGCGCATCGGCTACCGCGCCGGAGCGCGCCCCCGGGTGTCCCGCCGCGGCCCGAGCATCGTCGTCGATCTGCTGGATCCCGTCCCGGCGGCCGGCCCGGCCATCGCCCCGCCGGCGGTGGCGCAGCCCTCTCCGGCCGCCGAGGTGCCCGCCGCAGCGCCCCCGGCCACGGCGGCACCGTCGCGCCCACGTGTCAGCCAGGCGGCATCATCCCAGGCAGGCAGGCCCGAGCCGCCAACCCCTGCATCTCCCCCTTCGCCCACCGGCACGGCAGCGGCCGCAGCGCCGCCGCAGCAGGGCGCCACGGCAGAGGCCCCGCCGGCCGAGCGAGCCGTCGCGGCCCCGCCAGCCATCCTGCCCCGCGCTGCGGCGCTGGTCGTCCGCCCCGTGGCTCAGCCCGGCCGCGACCGTGCCATCCTGCTGCCCTATCCGGCCACGACCGGTGCCGCCATCCTCCGCCGCGGCAGCCAGGTGCTGGTGCTATTCGACAGCCCGGAGCCGCTCGACCTGACAGCCCTGCGCAATGACCCGGTCTTCGCCGGGCTGGAGGCGGATGGCTTTCCGGATGCCACGCTGCTGCGGCTGCCGTTGGCGCCACCTGGCATCCTGCGAGCCCGCCGTGAGGCGGCCGGCTGGGTGGTGCAGGCCACCCGCCCGGCCGAGCTCGAGGGGGCCGCCGCAGCTGCGGATCGGGCCATGGCGCTTGAGGCGGAGGGCGGCGCTGCATCCCGCCTGATCATCCGGGCCGCCCAGCCCGGCCGCGTCGTCCCGCTGACCGACCCGCAAGGTGGCCTGCCGCTGCTGTTCGGGACGGTGCGGGAGGCCGGGCAGCACGTGCCGGTTGCGCGCCGCCTGCCGGAGCTGGACCTGCTGCCGACGTTGCTTGGGGTGGCGCTGCTGGCCCGGGCGGACCAAGTTACAATGCGGGCCGGCTCCGACCGCTTTCTGGTATCGGCCGAGGGGGGCCGGCTGGCGCTCGATCTCGCCGCGGCACGGCCGGCGCCCAGCGAAGCCATGACCCGCAGCTTCGACCTGCTCCGGCAAGCCCCGGCCCAGTTGCTCGAGCGGTTGAGGGCGCAGCAGGCCAGCATTGCCAGCGCCCCCCCGTTGACCCGCCTGCCGTTGCGTCGTGCCGCCGGAGAAACCCTGCTGGCGCTCGGACTGCCTCAGGAAGCCCAGTCGCTGTTGGGCCTCGCCCCGGGCGAGGATCCGCAGGCGGCGACCGATCCGCATCTGGCGGCGCTGACGGCGATGGCGGCGCTGCTGTCCGGCCGGTTGCCCCAGGCCATGGCCTTGCGCAGCGTCACCCTGCCGGACACGGATGAGCTGACCTTCTGGCGATCCGCCTTGGCCGCGGCACTGGGCGATGCACGGGCGGCCGCGCCGGGCCTGGCTGCGACCATGCCGCTGCTGTTTGACTATCCGGAGGGGCTGCGCAACCGGTTGCTGCCCATGGTCGCCCTGGCCCTGGCGGAGGCGGAAAATCCGGCGGCACTGCACCGGCTGCTCGAGAGGGCCGGTCCGTCCCCGGACCTGGCCCTGCCGCGGGCCATCATCGCCGAGTCCGAGGGACGGGTGGATGCCGCCCTCGCCGAGTATGACCAGCTGGCCGAGGGCCGCGACCGGCGGAGCCGGGCCCGCGGCCTGCGTCGGGCCATCGAGTTGCGGCTGGCCACCGGCAGGCTGGATGCGGGACAGGCCGCCAGGGCGCTGGGGGCCACCCTTTTTGCATGGCGCGATGACGCGGAGGAAGCCGGCCTTCGCATCCGGATCGCCGCCTTGCGCCAAGCCGCCGGCGATGCCCGCGGCGCCCTGGCCCTGTTGCGGGAGACCGAGGCTCTGTTCCCCGATCGCGCGGCCGCGCTGCGCCCGGCCATTGCCGGCGCCTTTCTTGCCGCGTTGGGCGAGGAGGCTCCGCTCGCAGCAGTCGCCTTGTTCGACGCCTATCCCCAATTGCTGCCGGCGGATGAGCAGGGCGAAGCCGCCCTGCTGCTGCTGGCCGAGCGCCTGACAGCGCTGGATCTCGCCGATCGTGCGGCAGCTCTGCTCGGCCAGGCGGCGGCGCGCACGAACGGCACGGCGCGCGCGACGCTCGGGTTGCGTCAGGCCAGGCTCCACTTCGCCAACGGCGATACCGTGGCGAGCCAGGCCGCGCTCGACGCCAGCGCTGTCGCAGCTATCCCGGACGCGTTGCAGCGGGAGCGCAGCATCCTGGCGGCGCAGGTCCAGGCCCGGCTCGGCAAGCGTGAGGACGCGATCGCCGCGCTGAAAAACCTCGGCGGCGCCGGCGCTGAAGCGCTCAAGCAGTTGCTGGTGGAACTGCAGGATTGGCCCGCAGCCGCTTCTGCCTTCGCCGGCCAGCTGCGCGAAAGCCTGCCGGCTGCGCCGACGCTGCTGAATGAGTCGCAGGGCCGCCTGCTGCTCCGCCAGGCGACGATGCTGGTGCTGGCGGGGGACGAGGCAGGCTTGATGGCCTTGCGCGGTGACTACCTCACCCGCCTGCCAAGTGGCCCTCTGGCCGAAGCTTTCACGCTGTTGACCGCGGATCAGCTGCGCGGCCTCGCCGATCTCCCGCGCCTGCAACGAGAGCTCGATCTCTTCCGCTCGATGCCCTCTCGGCTGGAGGCATTGCGGGCTGGCGGCTCCGTGACGCGTTAAGTCAGGCGTCCGATACCGGGAGGGGCGGCAAAAATTTCGGCGGGTGTGGGACGATTTTCGCTTGCGTCACAACCCCCCTTGGCCCATATCCGCGCCCCGTTGACCTGATCAATCTTGATCTTCCTGGTCATCTGCTGGTGGGAATAGGAGCCCGCGAATGGACGCTCTTCTCCAACTGGGGATGGTCTCGGAGTTGCTCCCGAGCGAAGCCCAGAACTCTGAAACCTCGGTGAGCGAGGCCAAGGATTATTTTGTTACCCGTGACGGCGTGAAATTCGCCGGCACGCATCTGATCATCGACCTTTGGGATGCCACTAATTTGGCGGATCCGGAGCACATCGATGCGGTGTTGCGTGAGGCGGCAATTGCTACCGGTGCGACCATCCTGCACGGACACTTCCATCACTTCGGCCCGAACAGCGGGGTCTCCGGCGTGCTGGTGCTGGCCGAAAGCCATGTCTCCATCCACACCTGGCCGGAGCGGGACTATGCCGCGCTGGACATCTTCGTCTGCGGCGAATGCAACCCCTACAAGGCCATTCCCGTGCTGAAGAAGGGCTTCATGCCTGGCAACATCCAGCTCGCGGAACACAAGCGGGGCCTGACCGGCTGACACGGGACCGAGCGTGTAAGAACCGAGGCGGGGCCCTAGGGTCCCGCCTTTCTTCGTTTGAGGGAACCTCGATGGCGACCGATTCTTGGGTGAACGAGACGCTCTATCCCGCATGGGGCCAGCGTTTCCGGGTCAAGCGCGAACTTGCGCGGGTGCAGAGCGACTTCCAGGACATCATGGTGTTCGAGAGTGAATTCCATGGCCGGGTGATGTTGCTCGACGGCGTCGTGCAGATCACCGAGGCGGATGAATTCGTCTACCAGGAGATGCTCACTCATGTGCCGCTGCTGGCGCATGGTGCTGCCAGGCGGGTGCTGATCATCGGGGCCGGCGACGGCGGCGTGCTGCGCCGCGTGCTGCAGCACAGCACCGTCGAGAAGGCGGTGATGGTCGAGATCGACGGCGAGGTCATCCGGCTGGCCAAGGAATACCTGCCCGGGATCGCCGGCGAAGCCTGGTCCGACCCGCGTGCCGAGGTCATCGTCGGTAACGGCATCGACTACGTCCGGCAGGCCGCGGCCGGCAGCTTCGATGTGGTGATCGTGGACAGCACCGATCCCATCGGGGTCGGCGAAGTGCTGTTCACCGACGAGTTCTATGCCAATTGCGCCCGGCTGCTCAGCGAGCGCGGCCTGGTGGTCAACCAGTGCGGCGTGCCCTTCATGCAGGCCGACGAACTGCATGAGACCAGCCTCCGCCGGGCCAAGGCCTTCGCCGATGTCTTCGCCTATGTCGCCGCGGTGCCGACCTATGTCGGGGGCTTCATGACCCTGGGCTGGGCGGCGAAGGACCCGACCCTGCGGCGCGTGCCGCTGGCCGAGATCCGTTCCCGTGCCAACGCGGCCGGGGTACTGGGGCAGACCCGGTACTGGACGCCGGAGATCCACTGCGGCGCCTTCAACCTGCCGCCCTATATCGCCGAGCACCTGCCCAAGTCCTAGGGCTGGGCTGGGGCGGCGCCGCACCCTCGGCCGGTGCGGCGCCGGAATGGCTCAGCCGCTGGCGAACCCCTGCACCAGGCTACCCGAGACCAAGCGCCAGCCATCGACCAAGACGAAGAAGATCAGCTTGAAGGGCAGCGAGACGATGCTGGGCGGCAGCATCATCATGCCGAGCGACATCAGCAGGCTGGCGACGACCATGTCGATGACGAGGAACGGCAGGAACAGCAGGAAGCCGATTTCGAAGGCCCGCTTCAGCTCGCCCACGAGGAACGCCGGCAGCAGGGCCCGCCAGGGCAGCTGATCCGGGGCCGCGCCTTCGGCTGGCTGCGGCAGGCCGGCGAGGTCGACGAAGAGCGCCATATCGGCGTCCCGCACCTGGGCTGCCATGAAGCGGCGGAAGGGCTCCGCCGTCTGCGCCAGGCCCTCGAGTTCGCTGAGCCGCCCCTCCATCATTGGGGCCAGGCCGTCGCGCCAGCTCTGTTCCAGCACCGGTTGCATGACAAAGGCGGTCAGGAACAGTGCCAGGCCGATCAGTACCGGATTCGGCGGCACGCCCTGGGCCCCGATCGCACTGCGCAGCAGCGACAGGACGATGGCGATGCGGGTGAAGGCCGTGGCCATGACCAGCAGGGACGGGGCGAGTGACAGGACGCCGATCAGCGCGGTCAGCTGCACCAGCCGCATGGTGGCCCCGGACTGGCCCGCCGCGCCGAGATCGATGCTGACGCTCTGCGCTGCGGCCGGCAGCGCCCAGACCGCGAGCAGCACGCCGAGGCCAAGGCACCTCATGGCGACGGCACCCGCACGGGGGGGGCGCCTTCCGCTAGCCAGCCCAGCACGACATCCTGGCCGCCCCCGGTCAGCACCAGAACCTCCCGCCCGTCGCAGCGCAGCAGCAGCAGCCGTCGCCGGGTATCCACCGCCAGCACTTCCTGCAGTGCCAGGCGGCGGCCAGCACGCTGCCCCGGTCTGCCGGCCCGTAGCCCGCGCGCCGTCAGGCCCAGCAGCAGCAACACGGCCGTCAGTGCCCCGGCCGCCTGCAGCCAATGTCCAGCATCGATCGTCATGCGGCATCCTGCCAGCAATGGGTGGGAGGGGCGGTTCTCGGCGGTCAGGACGGAGGCGGCGGCAGCACGGCGGCCAGGCCGTCGACCTCGCGCGCCAGGGCTTCCAGCGCCGGCCGCAGCGGCTGGGCCGAGGCCCTGGGCAGCTGCGCCACGGCGGAGCAGAGACCCGCGGCCTCCGCATCCAGCCCGGCGAGGTCGACCTGTCGGCCGGTCGAGACCAGGGCGCGGGCCATGAGGATCGTGCCGTGCAGGGCTTCGATCGCGGCGTGGGTGGAGGCGGCTGGACTGCTACCTTGGGTCATGCCGGCATGATGCTGCCGCTGCGGTTAACAAAGCCCTGCGCCGGGGCGGGTGCGGAGGATTCACCGAATCTTTCCGCCTCGGCGCCAAGGATGCGGCATGGACCTGACGCGCACATCAACCGTCGCCCTGGCCGAACGCCGCATCGCCTGGCTCGAGGAGCGGCAGCGCGTGCTGGCACAGAACATCGCCAATGCCGATACGCCGGGCTTCCGCCCTCGCGACATCGGCGGCTTCCAACGCAGCCTGGCCGGCGCCTTCGGCATGACCCAGACCATGCCGCGGCATCTGCCCGGCACCGGCGGGGCGATCCGTGCCCGCGTCGACCGCACCGCGACCGACCTCGCCCCGAATGGCAACGCCGTGTCCCTCGACCGCGAGGCGATGCGGGTGGCCGATACCGATACGGCGCATGCCCTGGCCACCGGCCTGTACCGCCGCTGGGTCGGCCTGTTCCGCACCGCCCTGGGGCGGCCGCAATAACCTGACGGAGCACGCTCATGGATCTCGAAAACGCGTTGCGGATCTCGGCCGCCGGCATGCAGGTGCAGGCCGTGCGCCTGCGCGTCGTGGCCGAGAACCTTGCCAATCAGGACAGCACCGGCCAGTCCGCCGGCGCCGATCCCTATCGGCGCAAGACGGTCACCTTCGCCAACAAGCTCGACCGCCAGATGGGAGCCGAATCGGTCGAGGTCCGCCGCATCGGCACCGCGCCCGGCGAATTCCCGCAGGTGCAAGATCCGTCGCACCCGGCGGCCGATGCCCGTGGCTACGTCAAGCAGCCGAACGTCGACAGCCTGGTCGAGATGATGGACATGCGCGAGGCGCAGCGGAGCTACAGCGCCAACCTGTCGGTGCTGGAGACCACGCGCGGCATGCTGACCCGGACGATCGAGGCGCTGCGCTGATGCCGGGCGCGGTCGCTCCGGTCGCCGCGGCGGCCGCCTACCGCGCCACGCAGTCGCCTGCCACGGCGGCGGCTGAGGACGGCTTCGGCGCCACCATGGCCCGGGCGGTCGAGGGCGCGGTCGAGCTTGGGCGCAGTGCCGATGCGGCCAGTACCCAGGCGTTGCTCGGTCAGGGCAGCGTGTCGGACGTGGTCCTCGCCGTCTCCCGCGCGGAGCTAGCCCTGCAGACCGCGGTCGCGGTGCGCGACCGGGTCGTCGCCGCCTACCAGGATGTCATGCGCATGCCGATCTGACGCCGGGGCACCGCGCGTCCACCGCAGGAGGCGGTGCGTCATGGATAACCAGACCGCCCTGGCCGTTCGGGAAGCCCTATGGATGGCTTTGCAGCTGGCCGGCCCGCCGCTCGGCGCCATGCTGGCGGTCGGGCTGGTCATTTCCGTCATCCAGGCGCTGACCCAGATCCAGGAAGCGACGCTCGCCTTCCTGCCCAAGCTGGTCGTGCTGGGGGTCGTGCTCCTTCTCCTCGGGCCGGGCATGGCGGGCGCCATGCGCGGCTATGCCGGTTCGCTCTTCGACCGGATGGTCGCAGTCGGCGGCCTGCCCTGATGCTGGACCAGCTTCCCACCGTCGCCTTCCAGGCGGTGCTGGTGCTGGCGCGGATGGGGGGCGCCGTGCTGCTGCTGCCTGGACTCGGCGAGCAGGACATACCCGCGAGCATCCGGCTTGCCCTCCTGCTGGCGCTGGTCGCGCTGCTGCTGCCGGTCCTGGCGCCCGGCCTGCCCGCGGTGCCGGAGGACATGCCCGAGCTCCTGCGCCTGCTGGCCCTCGAGACCGGGATCGGCCTCTGGCTCGGCCTGCTGGCGCGGCTCGTGGCCTTGGCCCTGGCGCAGGCCGGGCAGGTCATGGCGCTGATGGTCGGCCTCGCCAGTCCCTTGCAGACGGATCCGGTCTTCGGGTCCCAGGCCACGGCGACCGGGCGGCTGTTCTCCTTGATGGCGGCGACGCTGTTGCTGTCCACCGGCCTTTACGCGCTGCCGCTGCGGGCGCTGGCGGAAAGCTACGCGGTCCTGCCGCCGGGGGCATCGCTGGGCTTCGGTGCTCCCGCGGAATCGGTGGCGCAGGCGGTGGCAAACAGCCTGGCGCTGGCGCTGCGGCTGGCGGCGCCGCTGGTCCTGGCTGCGGTCCTGGGTAATTTCGCCCTCGGGTTGCTGGCGCGGCTGGCGCCACAGGTCCAGGTTTTCGCCATCGCGGCGCCGGGACAGATCATCTGCGGGTTGCTCCTGATGGGCCTGCTGCTGCCGGCCATGCTCGCGGTCTGGCTGGCGGCGGCCGGAGAACCCCTGCTGCTGGCGGGGCCGGGCTGAGGCATGGCCGAAGGCGAGGAGGCCGGCCAAGGCGACCGGACCGAAGCTCCCTCCCAGCGCCGGCTCGATCAGGCCCGGCGGGAGGGGCAAACCGCCGTCTCCCGGGAGGCGATCGGCTTCGCCACGCTGCTCTCCGGCACCATCGCCGGGTTTCTCGCCCTGCCGCCGCTTGGCCTGGCGTGGCTGAAGGCGATGCGCGCCCTGCTGGAAGCACCCAACGCCGGCGAGGGCATGGCGCTGGTTCCGGCCCTGCTCCGGCAATCTGCCCTGACGCTGCTGCCGCTCCTCGGGCTGGTGGCGGCGGCGGGGGTGCTGGCCAGCCTGGCGCAGACCGGCATCCTGCTGCGGGCCGAGGCCCTGGCGCCGCAGCTGGCCCGCATCAATCCCGGCGCGGCACTGCGGCGGCTGCTCGGCCCCGAGGGGCTGGCGGAGCTGCTCCGGACCCTCATCAAGCTGGCCCTGGTCGCCGCCGCCCTGTGGCATGCCATCGAACCGCCGGTGCTGCAGGCCGCCCTGCACGAGCCGCCGGCCTTGCTGCTGCGGGCGATGGGGCAGGGGGTGCTGCGGCTGCTGGTCGCGGCGCTCTTCGCATTCGGGGCCATCGCCCTGCTGGATCTGGTCTGGGTGCGGTGGCGTCACCTGCGGAAGCTGCGGATGAGCCGCGAGGAGGTGAAGCAGGAACACCGCGACAACGAAGGCGACCCGCACATCAAGGCACGGCTGCGCCGCCTGCGGGAGATGCGGGGCCGGCAGCGCATGCTCGCCGCCGTGCCGAAGGCGACGGTTGTCGTCACCAATCCAACTCATTACGCTGTCGCCCTGACCTATGCGCAGGGGCAGGCCTCGGCGCCGAGGCTGGTGGCCAAGGGAGTGGATGCCATGGCAGCCCGGATCCGGGCGGCGGCCGTCGAGCACGGAGTGCCGATCGTCGAGAACCCGCCGCTCGCCCGCGCCTTGTGGCGCCTGGAGCCGGACAGCGAGATCCCCGCCGAGCATTGGCAGGCGGTTGCCGAGATCATCGCCTATGTCTGGCGCCTGCAGGGCAGGCGGCATGGCTAGGCCTCGCTTCCTCCGCCGGGCGGATGCGGCGGAGGCGGCGTTCATGCACCTCTTTGCCGCGGCGCCGGACGGTATGGCGCTGCTCGACCCCGCAGGCGACATCATCGCGGCCAATCCGGCGCTGGGCCGCCTGGCCGGTCCGACCCTGACCATGCGGTCCGGCCTGCCGGCGGCCCAGCTGCTCGCCCCGGCGGATCGTCCTGGCCTGGCGCTGATGCTGGCCACGGCCCGCAGTGGCGCCGTGCCGCTCCGGGCTGCCCCGGCCGACCCCACCGCACCGGCCGATGCTGTCTGGAGCCTGACCGCCGAACCTCTGCCAGCCGGGGGACGGCTGCTCTTGCGGGTACTCGACCGGACAGCGGACTGCCGCGCCGAGGCCCGCCAGGCAGCCGGGGCGCGGCTGGAGACCATCGGCCGGCTGGCCGGCGGCATCGCCCACGATTTCAACAACCTGCTGACCGCCATCCTCGGCGGCGCCGAGGCGATGCGCTCGGGCGGCCTGCCGCCGGCGGCCCTGGCCGAGCTGGCCGGTATCGAGGACGCGGCGCGGCGTGGCGCGGCGCTGGTGGTCCAGCTTCTCGCTTTCGCGCGGCAGCAGCGGCTGCAGCCGCGGATCCTCGACGTCAACCGCGCCATCGGCGACCTGGCGCCGCTGCTGGGGCGGCTGCTGGGCGACGGCGTGCGGCTGGAACTGGCGCTCGAGGAGCCGGGCCGGAGAATCCGCGTCGATCCCACCCAGTTCGACCAGGTCCTGCTGAACCTCACGGTCAATGCGCGGGAGGCGATGCCCGATGGCGGCACCCTGACCATCGCCACGGGCCATGCCCTGGTCCTGCGGCCGGACGGGGAGGGGACCACCGGCCTGCCGCCCGGCCGCTACGTGGTGCTGGAGGTGAGCGACACCGGCTGCGGCATCCCGCCCGAGGTCCTGCCGCGCCTGTTCGAGCCTTTCTTCACCACCCGGCCGGACCAGGGGGGGACCGGCCTCGGGTTGGCAACGGTGCAGGGAATCATCGCCCAGTCGGGCGGCCATATCGCGGTCGAGGGCAGGCCCGGCGGCGGCACCCGCTTCCGCATCCACCTGCCGCGCCAGGACGCACCGGCCGACCCGCTGCCCGCGCCCAAGGCTCCGCCGCCGCGCCCGGCCGCGCCTGCCGCCGGCGGCAGGCTGGTGCTGGTGGAGGACGAGGCTCCCCTGCGCCGCCTGGCCGAGCGGATCCTCGACCGGGCGGGCCACGCGGTGCTGGCGGCGGACTGCGCCGAATCGGCGCTGGCGGCGCTGGAGGCCGCACCGCGCCCGGCCGGGCTGATCAGCGATGTGGCCATGCCCGGAATGGACGGGGTAGCCCTGGCGCGGCTGCTGCGGCGACGCTGGCCCGACCTGCCGGTGGTGCTGGTGTCCGGCTACGCCGAGGCGGCGCTTCCGGCCGACCTGACGGAGGAGGGCTATCACTTCCTTGCCAAGCCATATGCGCCGACCCAGCTTCTGGAGACCTTGGGACAGGCTCTCGGCCCGGCGGCAGCGCCGGTCTGACCGAAGCCGTGTTTACCAAATGTTCTTGTTTTTCCCGAGGGACGTGACCATACTCTGTCCGTCACCAGCGGGCGGTGGTAAGGTCGATTTCGTTACCGTTACGGTTTGGTGGCGGGTCAGGCTGAGCGGTGTTGCAACCCTCGGCCCGTCCCGCTTCAGTCACCGCAAGCCGTTGCCGTCGAACGACCTCGGATCGAGCCAGCAGCAGGGCCAGTCGCTAGGGCCAGTAGCCAGGGATAGCCAAAATGGACAAGGGAAAGGCGCTCGACGCCGCGCTCAGCCAGATCGAGCGGGCTTTCGGCAAGGGCTCCATCATGAAGATGGGCGCCCGGCAGGCCCTGGACGGCGAGATCGAGGTGATCTCCTCGGGCTCGCTCGGGCTGGACATCGCGCTCGGCATCGGCGGCGTGCCGAAGGGCCGCATCATCGAGATCTATGGCCCGGAAAGCTCGGGCAAGACCACGTTGGCGCTGCACATCATCGCCGAGGCCCAGAAGAAGGGCGGCACCTGCGCCTTCATCGATGCCGAGCATGCGCTGGACCCCGGCTACGCCAAGAAGCTCGGCGTCGACATCGACAACATGCTGATCAGCCAGCCGGATGCCGGCGAGCAGGCGCTCGAGATCTGCGACACGCTGGTCCGGTCGGGTGCGATCGACGTGCTGGTGGTCGATAGCGTCGCGGCGCTGGTGCCGCGCGCCGAGCTCGAGGGCGAGATGGGCGACAGCCATGTCGGCCTGCATGCCCGGCTGATGTCCCAGGCGCTGCGCAAGCTGACCGGCAGCGTCTCCCGCTCCAACTGCCTGCTGGTCTTCCTGAACCAGATCCGGCTCAAGATCGGCGTCATGTTCGGCAACCCGGAGACGACCACGGGTGGCAATGCGCTGAAGTTCTACGCCTCCATCCGGCTCGAGATCCGCCGCATCGGCGCGATCAAGGACCGGGAGAGCGTGGTCGGCAACCAGACCCGGGTGAAGGTCGTCAAGAACAAGATGGCCCCGCCGTTCCGCCAGGTGGAATTCGACATCATGTATGGCGAAGGCATCTCCAAGGTCGGCGAGCTGGTCGACCTCGGCGTCAAGGCCGGGGTGGTCGAGAAGTCGGGCGCCTGGTTCAGCGCTGAGGGCCAGCGCATCGGCCAGGGCCGCGAGAACGCCAAGCAGTTCCTGCGGGACAACCCGACGATGGCCGCCTCGATCGAGGCCAAGGTCCGCGGCCAGGCCGGCATCGTCGCCAATGCGATGCTGGTCGGCGAGAGCGACGGTGCCAGCGAGGACGAGGCCGCCGCCGCCGAGTAGACGCCTCCCGTCGCGCGCGGTAGGAGGCTGGCAGGCCATGGGCGGCCGGTAGGGTTGGGGAGGGAGGACATTTCCTTCCCCGACCCTGTCCCGTCTGCCCGGCCCAGGGGCAGACAGGACCGGCGATGACCAGCAGCAACGATATCCGCGCGACGTTCCTCGGCTACTTCGGCCGCAACGGGCATCAGGTGGTCGACAGCTCGCCGCTGGTCCCGCGCAACGACCCGACGCTGATGTTCGCCAACAGCGGCATGGTCCAGTTCAAGAACGTCTTCACCGGCCAGGAAAAGCGCCCCTACGTCCGGGCCACGACGGCGCAGAAATGCGTCCGGGCCGGCGGCAAGCACAACGACCTCGACAACGTCGGCTATACCGCCCGGCACCATACCTTCTTCGAGATGCTGGGCAATTTCTCCTTCGGCGACTACTTCAAAGAACAGGCGATCGGCCACGCCTGGGAGCTGCTGACCCGCGACTTCGGCCTCGCCCGCGACAAGCTGCTGGTCACCGTCTACACCGAGGACGAGGAGGCGCCGGTCTTCTGGAAGAAGATCGCCGGCCTGCCGGACAGCCGCATCATCCGCATCCCGACCTCCGACAATTTCTGGCGCATGGGCGACACCGGCCCCTGCGGCCCCTGTTCCGAGATCTTCTACGACCACGGCGACCATATCCCCGGCGGCCCCCCCGGCTCCCCGGACGAGGATGGCGACCGCTTCATCGAGATCTGGAACCTGGTCTTCATGCAGTACGAGGAGGGGCCGCCCGGCACCCGCGTCGGCCTGCCGCGCCCCTCGATCGACACCGGCATGGGCCTCGAGCGCTTCGCCGCCATCCTCCAGGGCAAGCACGACAACTACGACACCGACACCCTGCGTGCCCTGATCCTCGCCAGCGCCGAGGCGACCGGCCAGGATCCGGACGGGCCGTGGCGCACCAGCCACCGCGTCGTCGCCGACCACCTGCGCGCCGGCACCTTCCTCATGGCCGATGGCGTCATGCCCTCGAACGAAGGGCGCGGATACGTCCTCCGCCGCATCCTCCGCCGCGCCATGCGCCACGCCCATATGATGGGCTCGCGCGAGCCGCTGCTGCACCGCCTGGTTCCGGCGCTGATCCGCCAGATGGGCGGCGCCTACCCCGAGATCATCCGCGCCGAGGCGCTGGTGACCGAGACCTTCAAGCTGGAGGAAACCCGCTTCCGCAGCCTGCTGGAACGTGGCCTCGGCCTGCTGGCGGATGAGACGGCGAAGCTCGGCGACCGCGCCACCCTGCCGGGCGACATCGCCTTCCGCCTCTACGACACCTACGGCTTCCCGCTCGATCTCACCCAGGATGCGCTGCGCGCCGAGGGCCGCGCCGTCGATACCGAGGGCTTCGAGGCCGCGATGGCCGAGCAGCGCCGCCGGGCCCGCTCCGCCTGGGCCGGCAGCGGCGAGGCGGCGACCGATGCCGTCTGGTTCGACCTGAAGGAGAACCTCGGCGCCACCGAATTCCTCGGCTACAGCACCGAGACGGCGGAGGGCGAGATCCTCGCCATCATCCGCGACGGCCAGGCGGTGGACAGCGCCCCGGTCGGGGCCGAGGTCGCCATCGTGCTGAACCAGACGCCCTTCTACGCCGAGAGCGGCGGCCAGGTCGGCGACGCCGGGCAGATCTCGGCCGGCGACGCCTGCCGCATCACCATCCGCGACACCCAGAAGAAGCTGGGCGACCTCTTCGTCCATACCGGCACCGTCGCCCATGGCGAGGCGAAGCTGGGCATGGCCGTGCAGGCCGAGGTGGATCACGTCCGCCGCGGCGCCATCCGGGCCCACCACAGCGCGACACACCTGCTGCACGAGGCGCTGCGCCGCCGGCTCGGCACCCATGTCGCCCAGAAGGGCTCGCTGAACGCGCCCGACCGGCTGCGCTTCGACGTCTCCCAGCCGACCCCGATGACCGAGGCCGACCTCGCCTGGACCGAGGGCGAGGTGAATGCCCGCATCCGCGAGAATGCCGAGGTCACCACCCGGCTGATGACCCCGGAGCAGGCGGTTGGCGTCGGCGCCATGGCGCTGTTCGGGGAGAAATACGGCGATGAGGTCCGGGTCATCGGCATGGGCCACGACCCCGCCGCGACCGAGAAGCAGGGCGTCTATTCGCTGGAGCTCTGCGGCGGCACCCATGTCCGCCGGACCGGCGACATCGGGTTGTTCAAGATCGTCTCCGAAGGGGCCGTGGCTGCCGGCATCCGCCGCGTCGAGGCGGTCACCGGGGAGGCGGCCCTGGCCATCATCGAGGAGCAGGCCCGCCGCCTCGGGGAAGCCGCTGCCGCCCTCCGCGTCCCGCCTGCCGACGTGCCGGCCCGGGTCGCCACCCTGCTCGAGGACCGTCGCCGGCTGGAACGCGAGGTGACCGAGCTGCGCAAGAAGCTGGCGACCGGCGCCAGCGCCGCCGAGGCCGAGACCATCGGTGGATACAGCGCCTCGCTGCGCAATCTCGGCGACATGCCGCCGAAGGACCTGAAGGGCGTCGCCGAGGCTATCCTGAAGGCCGGCACCACGGACGTGGTCGCCCTGGTCTCCACCGCGGAAGGCAAGACCAGCATCGTCGTGGGCATCGGCGAAGCGGCGCGGGGCAAGCTCGATGCCGTGCCGCTGGTGCGGGCCGCCAGCGCCGCCGTCGGCGGCAAGGGCGGCGGTGGCCGGCCGGAGCTGGCCCAGGCCGGTGGTCCCGACGCCGCCCTGGCGGAGGCCGCCCTGGAGGCCATCAGGACCGCCCTGGCGGGGTGATCAGGCCTCGGGCGCCATGGGCGCCCGAGGCCTCCGGTTCAGGCGAAGGCGAAGTCGCTCGCGCTCAGGCTGGCATTCGCCACCCCGCCGATGACGAGAAGATCGTCGCCGCCGAGGTCGATCGCAGTCACCCCATCCACTTCCCGCATCGCCGCCAGCACATCGGCGAAAGAGGCCAGGCCCGGCACTTCGTCGAGCAGGATCACATCCTCGCCCGGGGTGAAGTCGGCCACCAGCTCGGCGCCGGTCCCCGGCCGGATGACGAAGGTATCCGCCCCGGCGCCGCCGAACAGCACATCATTGCCGGCGCCGCCGTTCAGGGTGTCATTGCCCTCGCCGCCGAGCAGCCAGTTCGCCCCGGCATTGCCTGCGAGGAAGTTGCCCAGCTCATTGCCGACGCCCCAGCTGTCCGCCGTCCCGGTCAGCCGCAGACCCTCGAGATTGGCGTAGAGGTAGTAGGCATTCGCCGCACCCGCGCCGACCTCGGCATAGACCAGGTCCTCGCCGCCGCCGATGTCCTCGAAGATCAGGTGCTGCATGCCGTTGACGTAGTAGCGGTCGTCGCCGGCCCCGCCGGCGAGCGCATCGACGCCCCCGCTGGCCTCGAGCGTGTCATCGCCCGCTTCGCCATACAGCGTGTCATTGCCGGCGCCGCCGCGGATGAGATCGTCGCCGTCGCCGCCGAGCAGCAGGTTGTTGCCCTCGTTGCCGGTGATGACGTTGTCGAGCGCGTTGCCGACGCCGAAGATGTCGCCCGCCCCGGCCTTCAGGGTGAGGGCCTCGACCTCGGCATAGAGATAGTAGCTGCCGGAGGCGATGACCGTGTCATGGCCGCCGCCGTTGGCCTCGTAGACCACGCCACCCTGGCCATCAACGTGGTAGAGGTCGTCGCCGGCTCCGCCCGCCATGGCATCGTCGCCGCCGTTGCCGGCCAGGATGTCGCCCTGGTCGCCGCCGACCAGCGTCTCGTTGGCCGCGCTGCCGACGACGAGCTGCGGCGAATCCGGGTCCTCCGGCGCAACACCGGGCGCATGGCGCTCGTAGTAGGAGAAGATGTCGCCCTGCAGGTACTGGGTGTCGGTGGTGCGCAGGATGATGTCGCTGAGGCTGGTGTGCTCGATCGCCGAGAGCGTCGCCGCATCGAAGCCCTGGTTCTGGTACCAGAAGCGGTCGCCGTCGCGCAGCGCCACGAACTGGTCGCCGACGATGCGTGAGAAGGTCTCGCCGAGGAAGGATGCCCCCTTCGCCTGCTCCGACAGCCCGCCGGTCCAGAGATCGATCTCATCGACCGTGGCATAGGCGGTGCGGAGTCCGGCGAGGGTGCCGGCATCCGAGGTGATCTGGGCGAAATCGGTATAGGCCTCGAGGCCCAGCGAGACGCGGGTCTGGTTCAGGGTGCCGAGGCCCAGGTCGCGGCCGCGCTGGATGTTGATGGCTGCCAGATCCTGGCCGACCGGCGGATCGAAGAGAAAGCTGCGGAGATCCTCGACGATCCGCGCATCCATCGCCTGGGACTGGTCCGATCCCAGGTGCCGGAGGAAGCCATCGGCACCGCCATCTGACGAGAAGGCGGCCGGGGTGAGGAAGAACGTGTCGCGCAGGGTCAGCGCGGGGCCGGTGACATTGCCCTGCTCGTCCTTGCGCTCGGTCTCGGCCGAGACGGTCGAATGGCCCCAGCGATAGGCGGCGCCGGTGAACTCGACGCTCAGGGTCGCATCGACCGTCGGGTCGTAGCCAGCGTAGTCGGGCACCGCGTCGGCGCCGAGCAGCTTCGGCAGGAACTCCTCGTAGGTGATCCGGGCGATCTCGGCGGTGACGATGGCGCGGGCCATCTGGTAGAGCTGCTCGCCGGTGAGGGAGGGATCCGCCGCGGCCAGCCGGTCAACCTGGTAGTTGTGCTCGCGGACGAAGATGGTCTGCAGGGCGGTGAGGGAGGGGTTCTCCATGACCCGGACGTCGCCGGCGAAGGACATGCCGTTGACCAGCGGCAGGTTGTTGCCTGCCGAGGTGGCCATGTGGCCATCGGCCAGCCGCAACGCGGCGGCGGTCACGCTGTCCGAGCCATAGACCATCGAGCCGTCGAGCCAGCCGGAGTTCCGGTTGATGGCGATGGCCGGCGTGCCGGTCCCGGCGCCGCTGGAGGGATCCTGGACGGCGCGGGTCAGCGGGATGAAGGTGCCGTCGGCATAGATGGGGTCGCCGTTCGGCACGGTGATGGCGATGGAGTTGACGCCGTCGCCAGTGGACCGCGTGAGGTCATGGTCGATGAACTGGCCCCAGGCATACATCATGCCGGAGAGGCCCTGGTCGTTGGCAACGACCGCGTCGCCTTCGCCGACCACGAGGTTGCTGATGGTGCGGGGGTTCGGCCCGCCGAGCGGCACCGAGATGCCATCGGCATAATGCGCTTCGCCGATCCGGATGAAGTCGCTGCCTGCTGCATTCACCGTGGGATCGGCAAGGTTGTTGCCCGATCCGTCGACCGATCGAAAGTCCATTGGGCCCGTCCTCAGCTGCAACTGCTTATCACTATCGCAGCCTTTAGCCGAGCAGTCGGTGACGGCAAAGTAACTTACCCGGCACAGAACCAATAACGGATTAGTGAAATTCAGTATAAAAGGAATGGATGAACAGCTGTTCAATCAAGCATGCATTGTTACATCACGGAACTGATAAGCTCATTCTGCATGGCTGCTTCAACCTTGGAGCGCTTCACGAACGATCGAGCGGAATTCCCGGCGGTACAATTCGCGCAGCACCAGGATGCTGGCGATGACCAGGGCCAGCGGATGAAGGATCCAGGCCAGGGCGGCGAGGCCGAAGTAGTAGGCCCGCAGCCCGCTGTTGAAATGCCCCGCAGCCCGGTTGGCCACCTTGGCCGCCACCTCGGCATGCGCCGTCCGCCCGGGATCGGCCGGATCGTGGGAGATGCCGCCCATGACAATGGAGCAGTAGTTGAACTGCCGCAGCGCCCAGGTCAGCTCGAAGAAGGCGCGCACGAAGATCAGCAGCAGCAGCGCGATCTTCATCTCCCAGACCGCCAGGTCCGGCGTGGTGGCGAAGGGCAGGGCGCCGAAGACCCGGGCACCCAGGTCCGGGCTGCCCAGCATGGCGACCAGGCCGCCGAGGATGAAGATCGCGGTATTCGCCAGGAAGGACGTGCTGTTCATCAGGTTGCCGATGATCTGCGTGTCCATGATGCGGTTGTCCCGCGTCACCATGGTCTGCATCCAGCGCTGCCGGTGCTGGTCCATCGCGGCGATGACGCTGCGCTGGTGCAGCGAGGGCAGCCGGTCGACCAGGGTGGAGTAGCCGGCCCAGCAGGCGGCGAAGACGCCGAAGGCGATCCAGTCGAGGAGGGACAGTGAATGCATGGACCCGATCCTTGGCACAAAAAAAGGGCGGGTCCCGCAGGACCCGCCCCCTTCGGTCAGCGAGGGCGCAATGCTTACTTCATGGCCTTCTGCAGGTTCTCGTCCAGCTTCGCCAGGAAAGCCTGGGTGCTGAGGTAGGGCTGGTCCTTGGCGATCAGGATCGCCAAGTCCTTGGTCATGGAGCCGCTCTCGACCGTCTGCACGCAGACCTTCTCCAGCGTCTCGGCGAAGGCGGTCACGTCCGGGGTGTTGTCGAACTTGCCCCGGTAGGCCAGGCCGCGGGTCCAGGCGAAGATCGAGGCGATCGGGTTGGTGCTGGTCTCGCGGCCCTTCTGGTGCTCGCGGTAATGCCGCGTCACCGTCCCGTGCGCCGCCTCGGACTCGACCGTGTTGCCGTCCGGGGAGAGCAGCACGGAGGTCATCAGGCCGAGCGAGCCGAAGCCCTGCGCCACGATGTCGGACTGCACGTCGCCATCGTAGTTCTTGCAGGCCCAGATATAGCCGCCTTCCCACTTGAGGGCCGAGGCCACCATGTCGTCGATCAGGCGGTCCTCGTAGACCAGGCCGGCGGCCTTGAACTTGTCAGCGAATTCAGCATCGAAGATGGACTTGAAGATGTCCTTGAAATTGCCGTCATAGGCCTTGAGGATGGTGTTCTTGTGGCTGAAGTACACCGAATACTTGCGCGCCAGGCCGTAGTTGAAGCTGGCACGGGCGAAGCCCTCGATGCTGGCATTGAGGTTGTGCATCCCCATCGCCACGCCGGCGCCCTTGAAGTCGAAGCTGCCGATGTCGACCGGGCCGCTGCCGTCGGCCGGGGTATAGGTCATGCTGACCTTGCCGGCGCCGGGGATCTTCATCTCGATGGCGCGGTAGATGTCGCCATAGGCGTGCCGGCCGACCACGATCGGCTTGGACCAATGCGGCACCAGGCGCGGCACGTTGCTGCAGATGATGGGCTCACGGAAAATCGTGCCATCCAGGATGTTGCGGATGGTGCCGTTCGGGCTGCGCCACATCTTCTTGAGGCCGAATTCGGCGACGCGGGCCTCGTCCGGGGTGATGGTCGCGCATTTGACGCCGACGCCATACTGCTTGATGGCATTGGCCGCATCGACGGTGACCTGGTCATCCGTCTGATCGCGGTATTCGATGCCCAGGTCGTAGTACTTCAGGTCCACATCCAGGTAGGGGAGGATCAGCTTCTCCTTGATGAACCCCCAAATGATGCGGGTCATTTCGTCTCCGTCCAACTCGACGACGGGGGTCTTCACCTGGATCTTCGCCATAACAATCCTCATGGCCTCCCGCTGCCAAGCGCTGCGGGGGCGCGGCGCGGGCGCGGACAGGGGTTTTCGGGCGGCCGGAACATCGCACCCGGCACCGGCCCGGGCAAGAGGCGGGGAAGCAATCACGTCCCAAGCAATATGTTTCGAATACGATATTCTTGCCGGTAGTGGTCTTGATGTGCTTAATCGCGCCTCACGTGTTTACGGTTGATGATTGCTGCGGTGAGGTGTCATGACCTGGCTTGCTACTACCCGCACCCGACCAGACCGGCGGCTCCCCGCCCGGGGAGACCTGAGGCCAGGAGCAATGCCTTGCCGGCCTGCACTCCTTCCCCAGGGTCATGTCCATGCTTGAGGACAGGCCCCCAGCCCCGTGTCGGACGTGGTCCGAGCAAGCGGTGACGCGGGACCGGCCGGCCCACCTGGCCCTGCGCCACGGCCCCGTGCTCGCCGGCCTCTGTGCCGATGAACTGCGGCAGCGCCATCCGCGCATCGCCGCGGCCGCGGCCGCGGGTGATCTCGAGGCGTTGCGAATCGAGGCCCATGCGCTGCGTGGGGTCGCCGCGAATTTCGGTCTCGGCGTGCTGGCCGAGCAGTTGCTGATCCTCGAGGCGGCAGCACGTCGGCAGGATGTCCCGGGCCTGGCAGGGCCGCTGCGTCTGCTGCCTGGGGAGGTCGCCGAAGCCTTGTCGGCGCTCGGCCAGGCTGACGGCTGAGGGGCGCCCGCCTGGCGGCATTGGCCAAGGCGCGTGTCGGTGGTTGGGGCGCCATAGCCGGTATTAGGCACACGGCGGATTCCACCTCGCTCGGAAACGCCCGACCCGCATCATTCGCCGACTACGGCCACGGTCCCGACGTTCAGCAGGCAATCCTGCATGGCCGGAATGGACGTCGATGCTGGCTGACCAGCCGACCCGCAGCGCTCAGGGCAATGCCTGGTCTCTTGAGATCCCCCGAGCAGCCATTGGTCAAAGAATGACCCTCGCAGCCGCAGGCCCCGCTCAGCGGGGCCTGGGTCGCCTTCCCCAAGCCTAGCCCCGGGCGATCCACGGCATCTTCGCCGCGGTGATGGTGATGAACTGGATATTCGCATCCAGCGGCAGGTTCGCCATCATCACCACGCTATTGCCGACATGCGCCACGTCGAAGGTCGGCTCGACCTTCATCTCGCCATTGGCCTGCTTGACGCCCTTCGCCATGCGGGCGGTCATCGGCGTCGCCGCATTGCCGATATCCACCTGGCCGCTGACGATGTCGTACTTGCGGCCATCCAGCGCCAGGGTCTTGGTCAGGCCGGTGATGGCATGCTTGGTACTGGTATAGGCGACGCTGTCCGGCCGCGGCACATGCGCGCTGATGCTGCCGTTGTTGACGATGCGGCCGCCCTGCGGGTCCTGTTCCTTCATGATGCGAAAGGCCGCCTGGGCGCAGAGGAAGCTGCCGGTCAGGTTCACCTGCACCACCCGCGCCCAATCCTCGTACTTCAAATCCTCGATCGGCCCTGCCGGGACATTGCCCCCGGCATTGTTGAACAGGAAGTCGAGCCGGCCCCATTCGGACCTGATATGCGCGAACAGTGCATTCACCGCCTCCGGATTGCCGACATCGGTCGAGACCGGCATCGCCCGCGGCCCGGCATTGCCGGCCATCGTCACCGTCTCGGCCAGCGCATCGGCCCGGCGCCCGGCCAGCGCGACGCTCCAGCCATCCGCCAGCAGCGCCAGGGCGGCAGCCCGGCCGACCCCCGATCCGGCGCCGGTCACCACGGCATATTTGGTGGTCATCTTTCTGGACTCCTAGCTGTTCGGGCCACGGCCCATGCCGACCGGCTGCCAGCGGCGCAAGGCGGTATTCTGCAAGACCGCCGGGTTCACGCAAGACATCGGCCACTTGCCCGACAGCACCAGCGCCAGCTCATTGCCCACGCGGCGCTTGCGCGCCTCATCGAAGCGGGCCGAGGCGCTGGCGACATGTGCCGTCAGGGTGACATTCTCCATCCGCAGCAGCGGGTTGTTGTGCGACGGCGGCTCGGTCTCCAGCACGTCGAGCGCGGCATGGGCGATCCAGCCCTCCTGCAGCGCCTTGATCAGCGCCTCCTCCTGCACGGTCGGGCCGCGGCCGGTATTGATGAAGATCGCGCTCGGCTTCATCTGTCGGAAGTGCTCCTCCCGCAGCATGTGATGCACCTCCGGCCGCGCCGGGGCATGCATGGAGATGAAGTCGGACTGGCTCAGCACCTCGTTCAGGGTCGACGGCAGCACGCCGGCATCGGAGATGGTCATCTCCTCGATGAAGGGGTCATAGGCCATCATCCTGAGGCCGAAGGGCGCCGCCCGCTTGGCGACGGCACGCGCCACCCGGCCGAAGGAGATGAAGCCCAGCGTCTGCCCCATCAGCCGGGGGATCTTCAGCAGCGCCGGTCGGCCTTCCTTCCAGCGCCCCTCCCGCACCATCTTGTCCTGCTCCAGCAACCGGCGGAAGCCGGCGAGGAGCAACATCATCGCGTGGTCGGCGACTTCCTCGATGAAGGTATCGGGAATGTTGGTCACCGGGATGCCGCGCGCCGTCGCCGCCTTCACGTCGACGCTGTCGACGCCGACGCTGCCCAGGGTGATCACCTTGCAGTTCTGCATCGAATCGATGATCGCCTTGGTGATCGGCATGCCCTTGGCATAGATCGCGTCGGCATCGCGGGCGGCGGCGATGAAGCCGGCCTCGTCCATCGGCGCCTCGACGATCTCGGCATCCAGCCCCGCCAGCGCCTCATTCTCCAGCGCATAGCCTACCTGGGCGAAGGCCGGCGTGACGATCCTGTACTTGGCCATATCTCTCTTCCTTTATTTGGGCGCCCGCGCACGGATCGCCGCCTCATTCACCTCGACACCCCAGCCCGGCCCCTTCGGCAGCAGCAGCTCGCCATTCTCGATGGTCGGCGCCGGGGTGAATTCGTCGCGCCAGGAGACGCTGTCGATATCGATTTCCATCACCCGGAAATTCGGGATGGTCGCGCTGAAATGCGCGCTGATCATGCTGCAGAGGTTGCCGTAGAAATTATGCGGCGCGCAGTTCACCTCGTATACGTCGCAGAGCGAGGCGATCTTCATCGATTCCGCCAGCCCGTTCCAGATGACGTCGACGATGCCGACATCCATCGAATAGGCCTCGAGGTACGGCCGGAATTCCCGCCGCCCATGTAGCGTCTCGGCGCTGGCGATCGGGCAGGGGGCCATCCGCTTGATGCTGGCCAGCGCCGGCGCATCATGGATGTCGATCTCGAGCCAGGTGAGGTCGAACTCCGCCACCGCCGCCGCCACGCGCTGAAAGCCCTCGGTGCGGAAGTGGAAATTGGTGTCGAGGTGGAGATTGAACTCCGGCCCCACCGCATCGCGGATCACCCGCAGATGTTGCTTGAGCAGCGACAGCGTTCGGTTGTCCCAATTCAGCTCCGGCCAGCCGGCATGGCGGCCGAAGCCGGGCGAGTACTGGAACAGCTTGCCATCCTCGCCGGGGATCAGGATATTCGTCTTCAGCCCGCGGAAGCCGAGCGCCTTCACCTCCGCCGCATGACGACCGACCTCGTCCCAATCCAGGCAGGGCGGCGTGCCCATGAACTTCGAATTGCGCACCCGGTAGCTGCCGAAGTGGGACCAGTAGACCGGGATCCGCTCCCGGATCGGCCCACCGAACAGCGCATAGACCGGAATGCCCCGCGCCCGCGCCGCGATATCCAGCAGCGCATTCTCGATCGCCGCGATCGCCTGCTGGTTCAGCCCGCCGCGCGACTGCCGCGTCATCACATGCAGCCAGGCCGTCACCTCCTCCCACCGGGTCGGGTCGCGACCGATGATCAGCGGCGACAGCCCCTCGATGACGGCAGACAGGCCGGTACTGCCGAAGCTCTCGTTGTATTCGGACCAGCCGATCAGCCCGTCATCTGTGGTGACCCTGAGGAAGGAGAACAGCCGCCAGCCGGCATCGGCGCGCAGGGTCTCGACCCGGGCGATCTTCATGGCATCCTCCCTTTCATCCCTTTCCCGAAGCGAAGCATGGGGACGGCGCCTCCACAAGCCGGCCCCGGGGGGCTAGCCTGCGCCGATCACGCAAGGGGAGGGGTTCCGATGGGCAAGCTCGAGGGCAAGATCGCCTGGGTCACCGGCAGCGGCAGCGGCATCGGCGAGGCCGCGGCCTTCGCCCTGGCCGAGGAAGGCGCGACCGTGGTCCTCACCGGCCGCCGCCGCGAACCGCTGGAGGATGTCGCGGGCCGCATCCGCGCCAAGGGCGGCACCGCCCATGTCGAGCCCTGCGACCTGCGCCGCGCCACGGACGTCGACGCGACCGTCGCCCGCATCGTCGCCCAGCACGGCCGGCTCGACATCATGGTCAGCAACGCCGGCGTCAACATCACCGAGCGGAGCTGGAAGACCATCTCGCCCGAGGGCATCGACGAGCTGATCCAGGGCAACCTCTCCTCGGCCTTCTACTGCGCCCGCGCGGTGCTGCCGCAGATGCGCGCCCAGGGCGGCGGCCAGATGATCCACACCGCCTCCATGGCCGGCCGCAGCGTGAGCGTGATGAGCGGCCCCGGTTACGGCGCCGCCAAGCACGCGGTTGTGGCGATGAGCCACACCATCAACATGGAGGAATGCGTCAACGGCATCCGCAGCACCGCCTTCTGCCCGGGCGAGGTGAACACGCCCATCCTGAAGAAGCGCCCGAACCCGCTGAGCGCCGAGGACCTCGGCCGGATGCTGCAGCCCGAGGATTGCGGCGACCTGATCCGCTACGTCGCCTGCCTACCGCCGCATGTCACGATGAACGAGGTGTGGCTGACCCCGACGCATAACCGCGGCTACGTCGCGGCGCTCGGCCGCAAGCTCTAGCCGCGGTGTCTGCGGGGCGGTCTATTCCTTGACCGCCCCGGTCAGCGAGGAGACGTAGTAGTCCACGAAAAAGGAATAGAAGATTGCCACCGGCAGTGAGCCCAGCAGCGACCCCGCCATCAGCGCTCCCCACTGGTACACGTCGCCCGAGACCAGCTCCGTCAGGATCGCCACCGGCACGGTCTTCTTCTCGCTGCTCTGGATGAAGGCCAGCGAGTAAATGAACTCGTTCCAGGACAGCGTGAAGCTGAAGATCCCCGCCGAGATCAGCCCGGGGACGGCCAGCGGCAGGGTGATCTGCCGCAGGATCTGCAGCCGCGTCGCGCCGTCGATCAGCGCGCATTCCTCCAGCTCATACGGGATCGACTTGAAGTAGCCGATCAGCAGCCAGGTGCAGAAGGGCACCAGGAAGGTCGGATAGACCAGGATCAAGGCCAGCGGGCTGTCGAACAGCCCGAGCTGGTAGACCATGGTCGCCAGCGGGATGAACAGGATGGAGGGCGGCACGAGATAGGCGAGGTAGATCGCCAGCCCGACATACTGACTGCCCTTGAAGCGCAGCCGCTGGATCGCGTAGGCCGCCAGCGTGCTGGCAAACAGCGAGAGGAAGGTCGAGCAGACGGCGATCGTCATCGTCGTCAGCAGCCATTTCGGATAGGCGGTGTTGAACAGAAGATGCTTGATGTGATCGAGCGTCGGCGAGCCGATCCAGAACGGGTTGTAGGTCTTGTAGTCGAACAGCTCGGCGTTCGGCTTGAAGGCGGTGATCGTCATCCAATAGAAGGGAAACAGCAGGATCAGCACGAAGCAGGCAAGCGGCACATAAAGCGTGACCGTCCGCCGCGCCCGGCTGTCCCAGGCCATGGTCTCGGCCTGGGCGGTGGAAGCATTTGTCTGCTGCGGCAGTGCGGCGGCGTCAGTCATTGCCTTCTCCTTGCTGCCACTTGCGCCGTGCCAGGCCGAAGTAGCTGAACAGCGTCGCGAAGACGAGGAACGGGATCATCGAGACCGCGATCGCCGCGCCCTCGCCGAGCTGGCCGCCGGGGATGCCGCGCTGGAAGGCCAAGGTCGCCAGCAGATGCGTCGAGTTCACCGGCCCGCCGCGGGTGATGGCATAGACCAGCTGGAAGTCGGTGAAGGTGAAGATGATGCTGAAGGTCATGACGATCGCCAGGATCGGCAGCAGCATCGGGAAGGTGATGTAACGGAACCGCTGCCAGCCGGTGGAGCCATCCAGCAGCGCCGCCTCATAGAGCGAGGGCGAGATGGTCTGCAGCCCCGCCAGCAGCGAGATGGCGACGAAGGGTATCCCCCGCCAGATATTGGCGGCGATCAGCGACCAGCGCGCCGGCCAGGCACTGCCGAGGAAGTCGATATTCGTCGTCCGCACCCCGAGCACATCCACCGCGAGGTAGGAGATGATCGAGAACTGCGGATCGTAGATCCACCAGAAGGCGATGGCCGAGAGCACCGTTGGGACGATCCAGGGCAGCAGGATGATCGCCCGCAGCAGCGACTTCAGCGGCAGGTTGTTGTTCAGCAGCAGCGCCAGCCACAGGCCGAGCGCGAACTTCCCGAAGGTCGCCACCCCCGTATAGAAGACGCTGTAGAAGACCGCGTTCCACCACAGCGGATCCTCCAGCAGGTACTCGAAATTCTCGAGGCCCACCCACTGCCCGCTGCGGCCGATGGTCGTATCCGTGAAGGCGAGGAAGATCCCCAGGCCCAGCGGATAGGTCAGGAAGGTCATCAGCAGCGCCACCGCCGGGAAGAGGCAGGCGAGCACCAGGACGATCTTGATCTCGAAGACCCGGGCCAGCCAGCCGGGTTCCTGGCGGACCCGGTTCCAGGCCGGTGCGGTCGTCGTCGCGGACATGCCGGGCCCCTCCGCTCAGCGGCGGAAGTAGCGGCGGGCGCGGCGCTCGGCCTCGCGCGCCGCGGCTTCCGGCGTGGACTGGCCGGAGGCGACTGCGGCGCACATCTGCACCATGACGTAATCCGCCGTCGCCGCGCCGGTCGCCTCGCTGAGCGGCCCCTTGTAGCCGTTCCAGAACTGGCTCTTCATCGTGTCGCGGAAGATCTCGACCTTCGGGTCGCTGGTCCAGACCGCGCTCGTCCCGTAATTCGCCAGCGGATGCGCCCAGTAGCCGAGGTTCGCATTCAGCCAGGGGTCATACTGCTCGTGCTCGAGCATGAACTGCAGGAAGGCCTTGGAGGCATTGGGGTAGCGGCTGTGCTTGAACAGCATGGCGTTCAGCGTCAGCCCCGCCATCGGCGCGCCAGCGGCCACGCCCTTCGGCAGCAGCTGGTGCTCGGTATCCGCCGCGATCGGCGCCGTCGCCGGGTCGTTCTTCAGCGAGAAGTACAGCGACACCCCATTCGAGGTCATCCAGCACTCGTTCGCGGCATAGGCGCGGTTGTTGCTGATGTCGCCCCAGGCCAACGTGCCCTGGGCGAAGGTCGGATACAGCTCCTTCAGGTAGTTGAGGGAGGCGATGGTTTCCTTGCTGTTGATGGCGACCTTGCCCTCCTCATCGACCAGGTAACCGCCGTGCGACCAGACCAGCCAGTTGGCGAAGCCGTTGCCGTCGCCGACCGCATTGCCCAGCGCATAGCCGGCCGGCTTGTTCGCCACCTTCAGCTTCTTGCAGAGGTCGAGGAAGCCGGCATGATCCTCGGGGATCGCGTTGAACCCGGCCGCATTGACCGCGGATTTCCGATACACCGTCGGCCCGCTCGAGGCGCCGAAGGGCAGGCCGATCCAATTGTTGGTGCCGTGCCGCTTGCCGTACTTCTGCGCCAGCGCCAGCCAGCCGCCGTAGCGCTGGCCGAGGTACTCCGCGACATCCGTGGTCTCGACCAGCTTGTCCGCATAGATATGCGGCGCATCGCCGAAGCCGATGATCATGTCCGGGCCCGCCCCGGTATTCGCCGTCACCGCCGTCTGCTGGGTGATGTCCTCCCAGCCGACGAAGTCGATCCGCACCTGCACGCCGGTCTTCTGGGTGAACTTCGCCGCATTGGCGCGGAACACCTCCTCATCCGGCTGCACGAAGCGCACCGGCCGCAGCATCCGCAGGGTCGCCCCGTTCTCGATGGCGGGGCTCGGCGCGGTCGCCGGGGCCGTGGCGATCGGCGCCTGCGCCGAGGCCTGGGTGGCGGCCAAGGCGGCCGCGGACAGCCCGAGCTTCAGCGCGGCCCGGCGATGGATGATCTGCATTCCCTGACTCTCCCGTTGTTTCTTGCTTATGCCGCCAGGCGACGGCCGGAGCCCGCCTCGAACAGATGCACCAGGCCCATCTCCGGCATGATGTGGATGGTTTCGCCCGGCCGTGCGCTCACCCGTTCGCGGAAGGCGCAGGTCAGCGACGTCTCGCCGATGCGCGCGATCACCTGGGTTTCCGACCCCGTCGGCTCCACCAGCACGACAGTCGCCGGGATGCCATCCGGGCGCAGCTGGATATGCTCGGGGCGGATGCCATAGACGCCGGCCTTGCCGCTGGCACCCTCCGGCAGCGGCAGCACCGCCCCACCCTCGGCGGTGAAGCCGCCACCGCCGACGCCACCCTTCACCAGGTTCATCGCCGGCGAGCCGATGAAGCCCGCGACGAACAGGTTCGTCGGCCGGTCATAGAGCTCGAGCGGCGGCCCCGCCTGCTCCACGTTGCCGCTGTTCATCACCACGATCTTGTCGGCCATGGTCATGGCCTCGATCTGATCGTGCGTCACATAGACCGTGGTGACCTTCAGCCGCTGGTGCAGCTCCTTGATCTCCGCCCGCATCTGCACCCGCAGCTTGGCGTCGAGGTTGGACAGCGGCTCATCGAACAGGAAGACCTGCGGATTGCGCACGATGGCCCGCCCCATCGCCACCCGCTGCCGCTGCCCGCCCGAGAGCTGCCGCGGATAGCGCTGCAGCAGCGCCTCGAGCCCAAGGATCTTCGCGGCGCGCCCGACCTCGGCCTCCATCACCTCGCGCGGCGCCTTGGCCAGCTTCATCGAGAAGGCCATGTTCTCGAAGACCGTCATGTGCGGATAGAGCGCGTAGTTCTGGAACACCATGGCGATGTCCCGGTCCTTCGGCGGCACGTTGTTCACCACCCGCGGCCCGATCGCGATCTCGCCGGCGGTGATGTTCTCGAGCCCTGCCAGCATCCGCAGCAGGGTGGATTTCCCGCAGCCGGAGGGGCCGACCAGCACGACGAACTCGCCATCCGCGATATCGACGCTGACACCGTGCAACACCTTCACGGCGCCAAAGGCTTTCATGACATTGCGGATATCGACGGTCGCCATTGTGTCTCCCTCATCGGCCTCTGACGGGCCTTGGTTCTGGCAGGCTGTCTGGTCAGGCGAAGCGGGAGACGTTGGTCTCCTTCGAGGTGATGAACTCGAGCAGTACCGGGATCCCCTGCTGCGTCTTCTCGATCCCCCGGCGGATCGCCGGGATGATCTCGGCCGGATCCGTCACCCGCTCCCCGTAACCGCCGAAGGCCCGGGCCATGGCGGCGTAGTCGCCCGAGATATCCGTGCTGCGGTACTTCTCCGTGCTGACCGGCATCACCTTCAGCTCGATCGCCATGGAGAAGTTGTTCAGCAGGATGGACATGATCGGGATGCGCTCGCGCACGCAGGTCTCGAAGTCCATGCCGGTGAAGCCGATGGCCGCATCGCCCCAGACATTGATGCAGAGCTTTTCCGGCGCCGCCAGCTTCGCCCCCATCGCCAGCCCGAGGCCGTAGCCCAGCTGCGTCGTCTTGCCCCAGCCGAGGTAGGAGAGGGGGGTCGTCGACTTCCAGAAAGGCGAGAGCTGGTCGCGCGGGCTGCCGGCATCATGGGTGATGATGGTATTGTCGCGGTCGACCGTATGCTGCAGGTCCCAGAGCACGCGGTAGGGGTTGATCGGCGCGTCCCGGTTGGTCAGCTTCGGCATCCACTCCGCCAGCCAGGGCTCCCGCTGCGCCTGGATCTCCGCCTGCACAGGTGCCGCATCGCGCGGCGCGGTGACCAAGCCCTTCAGCTCGACCAGCAGCGCATCCAGCATCAGCCCGGCATCGCCGATCAGCCCGATATCCGCCCGCAGGTCCTTGTTGAGATGCATGGGGTCGAGCGTCGCATGGATGTACTTCGGCCCTTTCGGCATCCGCACGCCGAAATTGGTCTCGGTGAAGGAGCAGCCGATGCCGAAGATGACATCGGCCGTATCCAGGAAATGCCGCACCGGCTTCGGCACCGCCAGCCCGCCCGAGCCGAGGCTCAGCGGATGGTCCTCGTTGAAGCTGGACTTGCCGCCGAGGCTGCTGGTCACCGGCGCCGCCAGCAGCTCCGCCAGCGCCTTCAACTGCGGCCAGGCCTGCGCCCAGTGCACCCCGGTCCCGGCATAGAGCACCGGGCGCTTGGCCGCCGCCAGCATCGCCGCGGCCTTCTTCACCTCGGCCGGGTCCGGCCCGTAGCGGGTCACCAGCGCCGGCACGTAGTCCAGCGGCTCCGGCACCTCCTCGTTCCACATGTCGGTCGGGATCTCGACCAGCACCGGCCCGCCGCGCCCGTTCCGCAGCCGGGTGAAGGCGCGGCGCAAGATGTTCGGCACTTCGGCGGCCAGGGTGATCGGCTCGGCGCTTTTGGTGATGCCGCGCATCGCGCCGGTGGAGTTGAAGTTCGGCTCCACATGCGCCAGCCGCCGGGGATAGCCCATCGGCAGCACCAGGATCGGCACGCTTTCGCCATAGGCCTGCGCTACGCCGCCATAGGCATTCTCGGATCCCGGCCCATGCTGCATGCAGAAGGCGCCGATCTTGCGGCCGGAGGTGACGCGCGAGATCGCATCCGCCATGTGCAGCCCGATCCGCTCCTGCCGGACCATCACCGGCCGGATGTCCTTGGCCGCCGCATATTCGATGAGGTGATTGACCGGATAGCCCGTGAGGATCTCGATCCCCTCGCGCTTCATGATCTCCGCAATGGCTTCGCCGAGCTTCATGGCCGATCCTCCCGATCCGGGCTTGTTGCCCTGCTTGCGCGCACCGCCGCCGTTGCGGCGTTGTATCCGTTTCCGCCGCGAGCCTAGCCCCCGCCGCCCGCCGGGCGCAACCGGCCAGGGAATGGTTCCCGCGGCCGCGAATCCGGCCATACTGGGCACCGACCCTACTCTGGTTCGGGAACCTCGCCATGCCGCCGACCATGACCGAAGCCGAATTCGAAGCGCTGCTGTCCCGTGCCGGCCTGCCGCTCGGCGCCGCCGAGAAGGCGGGCATCTACCAAATCCTCGGCGGGCTCGAGGCGATGCAGGCCCTCATTCGCACGCCGCTGCCCGAGGCCGCTGCCGAGCCCGCCACCACCTTCTCGGCGGAGCCCGGCCGATGATCCCGAGCATCGCCGAAGCCGCGGCGCTCATCGCCGCGCGCAAGCTCTCCCCGGTGGAGCTGACCCAGGCCTGCCTCGCGCGCATCGAGGCGATGGACGGCACCCTGCACGCCTTCATCCGGCTGGAGGCCGAGAGCGCCCTGGCGGCGGCCCGCGCCGCCGAGGTCCGCATCATGGCCTCCGGCCCGCGCGGCCCGCTGGACGGCATCCCCTTCGCCCACAAGGACATCTACTGCACCGCCGGCATCCCGACGACGGCGCATTCGAAGGTGCTACAGGGTCATGTCCCGAGTGCCGACGCGACCACCGTCGCCAAGCTGGCCGCCGCCGGCGTGGTCATGCTGGGGAAGCTCGCCACCCATGAATTCGCCTTCGGCGGGCCGAGCTTCGACCTGCCCTGGCCGCCCGCCCGCAACCCCTGGAACCCCGAGCATTTCACCGCCGGCTCCTCCTCCGGCACCGGCGCCGCCGTCGCCGCGGGCATGATCCTCGGCGGCACCGGTTCCGATACCGGCGGATCCATCCGTGGCCCGGCGGCGCTCTGCGGCATCACCGGCATCAAGCCGACCTACGGCCTCTGCTCCCGCGCCGGCATCCTGCCGCTGGCCCAGTCGCTGGACCATGCCGGGCCGATGGCCTGGACGGTGGAGGATTGCGCCATCCTGCTCCAGGCGATGGCCGGCCATGACGCCGCCGACCCGGCCAGCGCCGACCGCGCCGTCCCCGACTTCCGCGCCGAACTCGGGAAGGGCGTGAAAGGCCTTCGCATCGGCCTGATCCGCCACTTCCACGAGGCGGACAATCCGGTCAGCCCGGCGACGCTGGCCGGCATCGATGCCGCCGCCGACTTCTTCCGCGCCGGGGGCGCCACGGTGCGCGACGTCACCATCCCCTCGCTCGCCGCCTTCAATGCCTGCGGCTGGATCATCCTGCTGACCGAGGCCTTCGCCGTGCACGAGACCTGGATGCGGCGCGACCCCAGCCTCTATGGCGAGCTGATGCGGGACCGCCTGGTGCTGGGCGGGTTGCTCTCCGCGGCCGATTACATGCAGGCGCAGAAGCAGCGCCGCGCGCTGATCGCCGCGACCGAGGCGGCGACCGCCGATTGCGACATCCTCCTCACCGCCGCCCAGCCCGGCGAGGCCCCGCGCATCGACGCCGTCCCCAAATGGGCCTTCCTCGAGAAGCCCAATTTCACCATGCCCTTCAACGTCACCGGCTGGCCCGGCATCACCGTGCCGACCGGCTTCGGCGACGGTGGCCTGCCGGTCGCCATGCAACTCGTCGCCAGGCCCTTCGCCGAGCCGATGCTGTTCCGCGCCGCCGACGCCTATGAGAAGGCCCATGCTTGGCGGTCGAGGCGTCCGGCCCTGTCGGCGGCATGAGCTTGCCCGCCGCGGCGGGTCGCTGACCCAGGGCGCGCCCGCATGACCCGGACGGAGGGCGAATGGGAGGCCTGGATGGCTGCTGCCCAGGCCGGCGACGCCCGCGCCTACGACCGGCTGCTGCGCGCGGCCCTGCCGCTGCTGCGCGCCATCGCCCGCCGCCGCATCCAGAACGCGGCGGAGGCCGAGGACGCGGTGCAGGATGCGCTGCTGACCATCCATACCCTGCGCCACACCTATGAGCCCGAGCGCCCCATCCGCCCCTGGCTGGTGGCGATCTGCGAGCGCCGGGCTATCGACCGCCTGCGCCGCCATGGCCGCCGCGGCGGGCGCGAAACCCCGATCGACGATTTCCGGGAAACCTTGGCCAGCCCCGGAGCGAACCAGGGGGAGGTGAGGGTGGCGTCCGCCGAGCTGCGTGCCGCGGTCGCCGAACTCTCCGAGGCCCAGCGCACCGCGCTCGGGCTGGCGAAGCTGGAGGATCTGCCGCTGGCGGAAGCCAGCGCCCGCTCGGGCATGTCCGTGGGGGCGCTGAAGGTGGCCACCCACCGGGCGATGAAAGCGCTGCGCAAACGGCTCGGCGCGGAGGACTAGAGGGTGCGGAACGAAGACCTGATCGGCGAATTGGCGGCCGGTCTCCGCCCGGTGCGACGGATGGCCCGGCCGGGCCGGCAGGCCGGGCTCTGGCTCGCCCTGGCCACGGTGGCCGTCGGCGGCGCGGTGGCGGTGCATGGGCTGCGGCACGACATGGCCGAGCGGATGCTGCTGCCGCAGGAGGTGCTGCAGTGGACCGCCTCGGTGGTCGCCGGCGGCACTGCCGCCCTGGCCGCCGCCATGCTGGCCCGCCCGGACCGGTCCGCCCGCTGGGTGCTGCTGCCGCTGCCGGCCCTGGTCCTGTGGTTCGCCAGCCTGGGCTGGGGGTGCCTCGCGGACCTTGTGCGGCTTGGCCCGATGGGCACGCAGATCGGCACCAGCTGGGGGTGCTTCAAGTTCATCCTGGCCATGGGCATCCCCCTGGCCGGGGCGCAGTTCTGGCTGCTGCGCCACGCCGGGGCGGTCCGGCCCGGGCCGGTGCTGGTCCTCGGCGGCCTGGCCTCGGCGGCGTTCTGTTCGGCCGGGCTCAGCCTGTTCCACCACCTCGACGCCTCGGTGATGATCCTGCTCTGGCACGGCGGCGCCATGGCGCTGCTCACCCTGCTGGGCTGGCTGCTGGGCCGGCCGGTGCTGTGGCGCCGCCCGGTTGGCCGGGCGACGCCACAGCACCGGGACTAGGGAATTTCGCCGCGACCGGTCCCGCACCGGCCACTCTTGACGATGACGTCGCCGTCGGCGCGCTGCCACAGCGCCGACCCGCCCCCTTGCTTGACGCCGGCCGCGCCCTGACGATGGATGGTGCCGGCAGGCACGCCTCGTGCCGCCCCAGGTGCCGATGCACCGACGCTGCGACAATGAGCCGGGGAACCGCCCGGGAGGAAACGCCATGCCGGATCATGCCAGACCCATGAATGCCACCGTTGCCCTGCGCCTGGCGGAAGCCTTCGCCCGCCATGGCGTCACCCTGACCTTCGGCCAGAGCCTGCCCTCGGCGTTCCACCTCGCCGCGCCGCAGGTCGGCATCGACCAGAAGGTCTATCGCCAGGAGAATGCCGGCGGCTCGATGGCGGATGGCTACGCCCGCATCTCCCGCAAGGTCGGGATCGTCACCGCCCAGAACGGTCCCGCCGCCACCCTGCTGGTGGCCCCGCTGGCGGAGGCCCTGAAGGCCAGCATTCCCATCCTCGCCCTCGTGCAGGAAGTCACCCGGGATGCCATGGACCGCAACGCCTTCCAGGACCTCGACCACCTGAACATGTTCGCCCCGGTGGCGAAGTGGGTGCGGCGGCTGGAGCGGGCGGACCGGCTCGACGACTACGTCGACATGGCCTTCACCGCCGCCACCTCCGGCCGCCCGGGCCCGGCGGTGCTGCTGGTGCCCGCCGATCTGCTGACCGAATCGGCCGCACCGGTTTCCTCCCTGCTGCGCCCGCGGACCATGTCGCTCGGCCAGGCCCCGCTCGACCGGACGCTCGCCGACCCCGGCGCCATCGCCGCCGCGGCCGATGCCCTGGCCGCCGCCCGCCACCCGCTGGTCGTGGCCGGTGGCGGCATCCACCTCTCGGATGCCGCGGCCGAACTCTCGGCGCTGCAGCAGACCGCGCACCTGCCGGTCGGCACCACCGTCATGGGCAAGGGCGCGGCGGACGAGACCCATCCGCTGACCCTCGGCGTCATCGGCTACGTGATGGGGCAGGGGTCCCGCACCGCGGCCATGCGCCCCATCGTGGACCGGGCCGATGTCGTGCTGCTGATCGGCAGCCGCACCAACCAGAACGGCACCGACAGCTGGAAGCTCTTCGCCCCCGGCACCCGCTTCATCCACCTCGATGCCGATCCGATGGAGGTCGGGCGCAATTACGAATCGATGCGCCTGGTCGGCGACGCCAAGCTGACGCTCGCCGCCCTCACCGCTGAACTCGCCAGGAGGGACCTGACCGTCCGTGCCGCCGCCCGCGCCGGGCTGGAAGCCGAGATCGGCAGGGCCGTCGCCGGCTGGCGCGAGACCATCGCCGGCGTCACCACCCGCGACGCCGAGCTCTGCCGCCCGGAACGGCTGATGGCCGAGCTCGACCAGCTCATCGGCCCCGGGGACATCGTCGTCGCCGATGCCTCCTACAGCTCCATCTGGGTCGCCAACTACCTGACGGCCAAGCGGGCCGGGCAGCGCTTCCTGACGCCGCGCGGCATCGCCGGCCTCGGCTGGGGCCTGCCCATGGCCATCGGCGCCCAGATCGCGGCTCCCGACGCCAAGGTCGTCTGCCTCTGCGGCGACGGCGGCTTCGGCCACAGCTGGGCCGAGCTGGAAACCCTCCGCCGGATGGAGCTGCCGATCACCCTGCTGGTGCTGAACAACGGCATCCTCGGCTACCAGAAGCACGCCGAGGAGGTGAAATTCGGCGAGCATACCAAGGCGGTGAACTTCACCGCCGTGGACCACGCCGCCATCGCCCGCGCCTGCGGGGTGGAGGGCATCCGGGTCGAGCATTCGAGCCAGATCCGCTCGGCCCTGGCCGCGGCGCTGGCCGCCCCCGGCCCGGTGCTGCTCGACGTCGTCACCGACCCCGACGCCAAGCCGCCCATCTCCTTCTACGCCGGCCACTACCCGGAGCCCTTCTGATGCTGGCCCTGCGCAAGACCGCCGCCGCCTTCGGCCTGGAGTTCGCCGAGGTGCCGGAGGCCCCGCCGCCCGGCCCCGGCGACGTGGTGGTGGAGGTCGACGCCGTCGGCATCTGCGGCTCCGACGTCCACGCCTATGAATGGACCGGCGGCTACGAATTCATGACCCCGAACCTGCCGCTGACCATGGGCCATGAATTCGCCGGCCGCGTCTGGCGCACCGGCACCGGCTCCGGCTGGCAGAACCAGGCGCGCGTCGCCGTCATCCCCTTCGTCGCCTGCGGCCACTGCCCCTCCTGCCGGGCGGATGAGGCGCGCAACTGCACCCAGCGCCAGGGCATCGGCCTGACCCGGGACGGCGGCTTCGCCCGCCAGGTCCGCATCCCCGCACGCTGCTGCGTCGCGGTGCCGGACAACGTGGACATGGAACTGGCGGCGCTGGCCGAACCGCTGGGCGTCGGCGCCGAGGCGGTGCTGACCGGCGAGGTGCGGCTCGGCGATACCGTGCTGGTGCTCGGCCCGGGGACCATCGGCCAGGCCATCGCGCTGATGGCCCGGCTTGCCGGCGCCGCCCGCGTCATCGTCGCCGGCCGCGCCGATGCGCCGCGCTTCGACGTCCTCCGCGCGCTCGGTTTCACCGAGATCGTCGATGTCGCCGATGGCCCGCTGCGCGACCAGGTCATGGCCCTGACCGGCGGCCGCCCGGTCGATGTGGTGCTGGAGGCGACCGGCGTCCCCGCCAGCCTGAACGACGGCCTCTCGGTCCTGAGGAAGGGCGGCATCATCGTCGCCGCCGGCATCCATGCCGATGCCCTGACCCTGCCGCTGACCGACTTCGTCCGGCAGCGGCACCAGCTCCGCGCCACCCATGGCGCCGCCCGCCGCACCTGGGACCGGGTCATGGCCCAGCTCAGCCGGGACCCGGAGGCCTTCCGCCCGATGATCACCCACCGCCTGCCGCTCTCCCGCGGCCTCGAGGGCTTCGAGCTCGCCCGCCAACGCGCCGCCAGCAAGGTGATCCTCACGCCATGAGCAACCAGGACAGGGTCGCCCTCGTCACCGGCGCCGCCCGCGGCATCGGCGCCGCCTGCGCGGCGAAGCTCGCCGGTCTCGGCCACCCCGTGGTCCTGGCGGACGTCATCGGGGAAGTGGAGGCGACCGTCGCCGCCCTCCGCGCCGCCGGCCACCAGGCCCGCGCCATCCATCTGGACGTGGCCGACGAGGCCGCCGTCGCCGCCCTGCCGGAGGCGCTCGCCGACTGGTGGCCCCGGCTCGGCATCCTGGTGAACAATGCCGGCATCTCCCCCAAGGGCCCGGATGGCCGCGCCCGCCCGGTCGCCGTCCTGCCGGCCGAGGAATGGCGCCGGGTGCTGGCCGTCAACCTCACCGGCGCCTTCCTCGTCTCCCAGGCCTGCATCCCGCCGCTCGCCGCCCGCCGCTGGGGCCGCATCATCATGATGACCAGCCAGGCCGCCCGAGCCAAAAGCCAGATCGCCGGCGCCCATTACGCGGCGGCCAAGACCGGCCTGATGGGCTTCGCCCGCAGCCTGGCGACGCAGCTCGGCCCGGACGGCATCACGGTGAACAGCATCGCCCCCGGCCGGATCGACACGCCGATGGCCCGCGGCACCACCGCCGAGGCCAACCAGGCCTTCGCCGCCAATATCCCGCTCGGCCGCCTCGGCACGCCGGAGGACGTGGCCGAGGCCGTCGCCTTCCTCGCCTCGGATGCCGCCGGCTACCTGACCGGCGCGACGCTCGATGTCGGCGGCGGCAGCTACATGCCGTAACCCCCGGTCAGGGCCGGTCACCGGCGCTTCCTTGACACCCCACCCCCTGCCGGGCTTCATCCCGCCGCCTGATGCCGTCTCTCCCACCCCGTCGCCGGGGTCGGAGACCCGACCCGCGGGCATCACCCTTGCCCGATGGGTCCCATCTTGAGCACCTCCATGGCGAAGAAGAAGACCGGCGGCTGGCTCGAAAGCATCAAGACCGTGGTCTATGCAGGGCTCATCGCCGTCGGCATCCGCACCATCGCCTTCGAGCCCTTCAACATCCCCTCCGGCTCGATGATCCCGACCCTGCTGGTGGGCGATTACCTGTTCGTCTCGAAGTATTCCTACGGCTACTCACGCTATTCGATGCCCTTCGGCCCGAATCTGTTCCAGGGCCGCATCTTCGGTTCGCTGCCCAAGCGCGGGGACGTCGCCGTCTTCAAGCTGCCGCGCGACCCGAGCCAGGACTACATCAAGCGCGTCATCGGCCTGCCCGGCGACCGCATCCAGGTCCGCGCCGGCCAGCTCTACATCAACGGGACCCTGGTCCCGCGCGAGGTCGCCGGCCCCTATGTGGTCGAGGGCGACGGCCCGCGCATGAGCGTGCGCCTGTACCGCGAGAGCCTGCCCGGCGCCGCCGGCGCCGCCGGCCGCACCCACCAGATCATCGAGCAGTCGGACGACGGCCCGCTCGACAACACCAACGAGTACCGGGTCCCCGAGAATCACGTCTTCGCCATGGGCGACAACCGCGACAACAGCCTCGACAGCCGGGTGCAGAATGCGGTCGGCTTCATCCCGGTGGACAACCTAGTCGGCCGGGCGGAATTCATCTTCTTCTCGGTCGATGGCTCCGCCGCCTGGTGGGAGGTTTGGGCATGGCCCTTCGCGATCCGCTGGTCCCGGCTGATCTCAGTCATCCGGTGACCCCATGACCACAGCCCAGCGGAGGGCGGCATGACGACAGGGGGCGATCTCACGGTCTTCGCCGCCCGTCTTGGCCATGTCTTCACCCAGCCGGAATTGCTGGTCCAGGCGCTGACCCATCGCTCGGCCGCCGACCCGCGCCGTTCCCAGCTCGACAGCAACGAACGCCTGGAATTTCTCGGCGACCGGGTCCTGGCGCTGCTGATCGCGGAGTGGCTGGCCGAGCGCTTCCCGCAGGAGCGGGAGGGCGACCTCGGCAAGCGGCTCGGCGTGCTCGTCGCCCGGGATACGCTGGCCCGCGTCGCCGACAATCTCGACCTCGCCAGCGTCATCCGCGTCCCGCAATCCGAGGGCAGGGCCGGCCTGCGCGAGCGGGCCAATGTCGTGGCCGACGCGCTCGAGGCCCTGCTCGGCGCGCTCTACATGGATGCCGGCCTGCCCGCCGCCCGTGCCCTGGTGCGACGGGAGTGGGAGGCCCACATGGGCGCCGACCCTCGGCCGCCCATGTCGGCCAAGAGCCGCCTGCAGGAGTACACCCTGGGCCGCGGCCTGGGCCTGCCCGAATACCGCTTGGTCTCCACCACCGGCCCCTCGCACCAGCCGGTCTTCGTCGTCTCGGTCGCCGCGGCCGGGCGCGAGGCGGAGGGCCTGGGCGATTCCAAACGCGCTGCGGAACAATTGGCCGCCGAAGCCTGGCTGGCCGGATTAGGCCGAAAATGAACGAATTCCCGAAGTCCGAAGGCCCCGCCACCGAAAGCGTCGCCCCCGATAGGCCAGCGCCCGTGCTGCCGCCGCGCTGCGGCCTGGTCGCCGTGGTCGGCGCCCCCAATGCCGGCAAGTCCACCCTGGTGAATGCCCTCGCCGGCTCCAAGGTCTCCATCGTCTCGCCCAAGCCGCAGACCACGCGCTTCCGCATCCGCGCGGTGGTCATGCATGCCGGCGCCCAGCTCATCCTGGTCGATACCCCCGGCATCTTCGCCCCGCGGCGCCGGCTGGACCGCGCCATGGTCGCCGCCGCCTGGGGCGGCGCGCAGGACGCCGACCGCACCCTGCTGATCGTCGATGCCCGTGCCGGCCTCACCGATGCGGTGCGCGCAATCATCGAGCGGCTGGCGAAGTCACCCCGGCCGATCTGGCTGGCGCTGAACAAGGTCGACCTGATCGACCCGACGCGGCTGCTGCCCCTGGCGCAGGAGCTGAACGCCCTGGTGCCGGTTGAGGAGACCTTCATGATCTCCGCCGAGAAGAAGCGCGGCCTGGACAAGGTGCTGGACCGGCTGGCCGCCGACATGCCGCTCGGCCCCTTCCTGTTCCCCGAGGACGAGCTCTCCGACGTCCCCAACCGCATGCTGGTGGCCGAGATCGTCCGCGAGCAGATCCTGCGCCAGACGCACGAGGAAGTGCCGCACCACGCGACGGTCGAGACCGAGAGCTGGACCGAGAAGAAGGACGGCAGCGTCCGGGTCGACTGCACCATCTACGTCGGCCGCGCGACCCAGAAGGCCATCCTGATCGGCGACGGCGGCGCCCGCATCAAGGAGATCGGCCAGAAGGCCCGCAAGGAGCTGGAGGCGCTGCTGGAACGCCGGGTCCACCTGTTCCTGAACGTCAAGGACCGGCCGGGCTGGGACGAGGAGCGGGGGCGGATCCGGGCGCTGGGGCTGGAGGACGAGGGGTAGGGAAAGGCCGGGAGACGGTGTTCTCCCGGACCTCGCCTCAGATCACCTTGGCTTCCCGGAAGGCCGCGATCCTTTCGGCGCTATAGCCCGCCGCCGCCAGCACCTCCTCCGAATGCGCGCCCAGCGCCGGCGCCGGCCGCTCCAGCCGCGCACCGCCATGCGCCATCCGGAAACCCGTGGTGGCGAAGCGCAGCCGGCCCCAGGGCGTCTCCACCTCCTGCAGGGCATCCCGCGCTGTCACCTGCCGGTGGTCGATCACCTCATCCACCCGCCAGATCCGGGCGCAGGGCACCCCGGCGGCATTCAACGTCTCCTCCCAGGTGGCGGCATCGGCCGCGGCCAGCGCGCCCTCCACCACCTCGCGCAGCACCGCCATGTTCTCGAGGCGCAGGAACCAGTCCCCCAGCCGCGGGTCCTCCAGCGCATCCGCCCGGCCGATCGCCGCCATCAGCTTGCGGTACTGCGCCTCGGTATTGGCGGCCAGCAGAAGGTGGCCGTCGCGCGCCATGAACAGGTTGGCTGTCGCCCGCCGGCTGACCGCCTGGTTGCCCCATTGCTGCTGCTTGTGCCCCGCGACCGTCCAGTCCGCGACCTGGCCGCTGAGGAAGGCCAGCGTCGATTCCAGCATCGATACGTCCAGCTTCTGCCCGCGCCCGGTATGGCTCCGCTGGAACAGGGCCGAGGAGACCGCGAAGGCCGCGGTCATGCCGGACAACTGGTCGCAGATGGCGAAGCCGGCGCGCAGCGGATCGGCGCCGGGATGCCCGGTCATGGCCATGATCCCGGACATCGCCTGGATCCGCCCGTCATACCCGGCCTCGTTCCGGTCCGGCCCGGTCTGGCCGAAGCCGGAGATGCTGCACCAGATCAGCTTCGGATTGATGGCGGAGAGATCCTCGTAGCCCAGCCCCAGCCGGCCCATCACGCCGGGGCGGAAATTCTCCATCACCACGTCGACGTCCTGCACCAGGCGCTTCACGATCGCCTGCGCCTCCGGGTTCTGCAGGTCGAGGGTCAGGCTGCGCTTGTTGTTGTTCACCGCCTGGAAGGCCGGCGCCATGCCGCGGTCGGCCCATTCGCGTGAGAGCGGCGTGCGGCGCATGTCCTCGCCCTCCCGCCGCTCCACCTTGATGACCTCGGCGCCCAGCAAAGATAGCTGGTAGCTGGCGAAGGGCCCGGCCAGCACCTGGGTGAAGTCGAGGATGCGGATGCCCTCGAAGGGCCGCGCCCCTGCGGTGGTCACGCCGCCTGTTCCCGCAGGCCCTTGGCGATGGCCTTCTGCCGGATGAACTCCTGCTTGCGCCGCTCCAGCTCCTCCGCCCCGATCTGCTCGAGGTTGAGGTAGTCGAGCTTCCACAGCCCCTCGGCGTCCCAGCGCTGCGGCGACTGCAGGGTGGTGCGCGGCCCGACCGCGCTTTCCAGCAGCCTGAAGCCGAGCTCGAGCGTCGCCGCCTGGCTGGCCTCGTCATGCGGCTTGCCCGCGGCATTGCCGAGCGGGAAGTCGCTGAAGACGAAGCGCGGCACGCCGCAATGCTCGACGATGTCCTTGGCGCAGCCGAGCACCACGGTCGGGATGCCATGCTGTTCGAGGTAGCGCGCCGTCAGGCTGACGGTCTGGTGGCAGACCGGGCAGTTCGGCAGCAGCACCGCGACGTCGGCCTTGTCCTGCAGGCAGCGGGACAGCACCTCGGGGCAATCGACCTCGACGGTGTGCCGGTGGCTGCGGTTGGTCGGCGTGCCGATGAAATGCGGCGTCAGCTCGCCGATCCGCCCGGCCGCGGCGGCATCCCGCATCGCCTGCAGCGGGAACCACGCCTTCGCATCGGTCGCCGGACTGTGCTTGCGGTCGTAGGCGATGTGGGAGACCCGCAGGTCGTGCTCCGCGGCGGTGTCGCCGGCGTAGACCTGGTAGAACTTGGCCCCCGAATTGTACGGGGCGCCCGGGCCCTGGTCGCCCTTGGCCGGGTCGTAGGGCGCCGCGGTGGTGATCAGCATCACCCGGCTTTCCGCCAGCGGCTGGCGCAGCGGGGAGAAGGGCACGTCGCGGTAATGCGCCCAGCGGTACGGGTCGTAGCCGATGGACTTATAGTATTCGCGGGTCCGCGCCATGTACGGGACCGGGCTGTCGTAGTCCGGCGCGAAGCCGAGCGCCCGGTCGATTTCGGCGGTCATGGAGTGCCTCCCTGGATGCCCCGCGGGGCCGATGCTGCCGGACGCTAGGGGCCCGATTCACACGGCGTCAAGCCGCCGGCGCAACCCTGTCCTGCCCGGGCCGGGCTCGCCCCGGCCCCGCGGCCCTGGCATGGTGGGAAAAATGTCAGGAGGAAACCGCATGACCGCAGCACCGGGCGAAGCCGTGCCGGCGGGGGGCGTGGAATCGGGCTATGCCTGGGTCCGCCTCGTCGCCGCGGTCTGCCTCAGCACCCTGGGCGGGGTCGGGCTGTGGTCCATCGTCGTCGCCCTGCCGGCGGTGCAGCAGGAGTTCGGCACGCTGCGGGCCGGCGCCTCGCTGCCCTATACGCTGACGACCATCGGCTTCGCCATCGGCGGCGTCGTCATGGGGCGGGCGGCCGACCGTTTCGGCGTCATGGTCCCGGTCATCTTCGGCACGGTCATGCTGAGCGCCGGCTATGTCGCCACCGCCTTCGCCACCAGCATGCTGGGTTTCGCCATCATCTACGGCGGGCTGATCGGCCTGCTCGGCAGCTGCGCCCTGTTCGGCCCGCTGGTCGCCGATACCTCGCTCTGGTTCAGCCGGCGGCGGGGGATCGCGGTCTCGCTCTGCGCCAGCGGCAACTACTTCGCCGGCGCCCTCTGGCCGCCGGTGCTGCAGCACTACATCGAGACGGTGGGCTGGCGGCAGACCCATATCGGTATCGGCATCGTGTGCCTGGTGACGATGCTGCCGCTCGCGCTGGTGCTGCGGCGCCGCCCGCCGGTCCAGTCCGCCACCCTGGCGCCGCTGCCCGGCGGCCGCCAGCGCGGCACCTTCGGCCTCAGCCCCAATGCGTTCCAGGCGCTGCTGATGGTCGCTGGCGTCTCCTGCTGCGTCGCCATGGCCATGCCGCAGGTCCATATCGTCGCCTATTGCGTCGACCTCGGCTACGGCGCGGCGCGGGGGGCGGAGATGCTCTCGCTCATGCTCGCCTGCGGCGTGGTCAGCCGCCTCGCTTCCGGCTGGATCCTCGACCGCATCGGCAGCCTCGCCACCCTGCTGATGGGCGCCTCCCTGCAGGCCGTGGCGCTGGCGCTGTTCCTGCCCTTCGACGGGCTGGTCTCGCTCTATGTCGTCTCGGCGGTCTTCGGCCTGTTCCAGGGCGGCATCGTCCCGAGCTACGCCATCATCGTCCGGGAGTCCTTCCCTCCCGAGGAAGCCGGCTTCCGCGTCGGGCTGGTGCTCTCCTCGACGCTGATCGGCATGGCCATCGGCGGCTGGATGTCGGGCGCCATCTTCGATGCGACCGGCTCCTACCAGGCCGCGGTCCTCAACGGCCTGGCCTGGAACGCCCTGACCATGGGCATCGCCCTGTGGCTCATCCTGCGCGCCAGGCCGGGGAGGAAGCAGGGGTTTGGTGCGGCCGGGGGGCGCCCCATATGGCAGCCATGATCCCCCTTTCCATCCTCGACCTCTCCCCCATCCCCGAGGGCGCGGACGCCGGCCAGGCGCTGCGCAACTCGGCGGACCTCGCCCGCCACGCCGAAGCGCTGGGCTACCGCCGCTACTGGATGGCCGAGCACCACAACATGCCCGGCATCGCCAGCGCGGCGACCGCGGTGGCGCTGGCCCATGTGGCCGCCGGCACCAGCACCATCCGGATCGGGGCCGGGGGCATCATGCTGCCCAACCACGCCCCGCTGATGGTGGCCGAGCAATTCGGCACCCTCGCCGCGCTGCACCCCGGCCGGGTCGACCTCGGCCTCGGCCGCGCCCCGGGCTCGGACCAGGTCGCCGCGCGCGCCATGCGCCGCAACCTCGGCGGCGACGTGGACGACTTCCCGCGCGATGTCATGGAGCTGATGCGCTACTTCGAGCCGGCCCAGCCCGGCCAGCAGCTCCAGGCGGTGCCCGGCGCCGGGCTCGACGTCCCGGTCTGGATCCTCGGCTCCTCCACCTATGGCGCCCAGCTCGCGGCGGCGCTCGGCCTGCCCTATGCCTTCGCCAGCCATTTCGCCCCGACCCAGATGATGGAGGCGATGGAGACCTACCGGGCCGGCTTCCGCCCCTCGGCCCGGCTCGCCGCGCCGCATGCCATGCTTGGCGTCAACGTCATCGCCGCCGATACCGATGCCGAGGCGCGCCGCCTGTTCACCTCGCACCAGCAGTCCTTCCTCAACCTCCGCCGCGGCCGCCCGGGCAAACTGCCCCGCCCGGTCGACGACATGGAGGCCCGGATGGACCCGCATGGCCGCGCCATGCTGGAGCATTCGCTCGCCTGCTCGATCGTCGGCGGGCCGGAGACGGTGCGCCGCGGCCTCGCCGACTTCGTCAAGGCGACCGGGGCGGACGAGCTGATGGTCACCGGCCAGATCCACGACCACGCCGCCCGCAAACGGTCCTATGAGATCCTGGCCGGGCTGCATGCCGAGATGGCGCTGGCCGCCTGAGCCCGGCGCTCAATCTCCGGGCGCGGCCCGGGGATTGAGCGCCACCGCCGCCGGCGTCGTCTGCGGCAGCGCCTGGAACCGGCCCTGGCGCTCCGCCGGCACCGGCCCGCGCGCGGCCAGCCGCCACAGGCCGAAGCCCAGGGCCGCCGCGCCCACCGCGGTGGCAAAGCCGAACAGCCCGGCCGCGCCGAAGCCGGCCATGGCGGCCGAGGCGAGCAGCGGCCCGAGCGTCGCCCCGGCCGAGTAGGCGAGTACCAGCCCGCCGCTCCCGCCGATCCGGTCCTCCGCTGCCAGGTGGTCGTTGGTATGCGCCACGCAGAGCGGATAGAGCGCGAAGGCGAAGCCGCCGAACAGCGCCGCCCCGCCGAGCAGCGCCCATTCCCCCTGCCGCGCCAGCAGCGGCAGCGCCGCCGCGGCCAGGGTCAGCCCCGCCAGGGTGCCGATGATGACCCGCCGCCGGTCGAAGGCGTCCGACAGCCGGCCGAGCGGCCATTGCAGCACCACGCCGCCCGCGATGAGCACGCTCATGAAGCGCGCCGCCCCGGCGGTGTCGAAGCCGGCACCGTCGCGGGCGAAGACCGGCCCCAGCGCATAGAGCGCACCCAGGACGAGCCCCGAGGCCACCACCCCGACGACGCCGAGCGGCGAGGCCGCGATCAGGCGCCGGGCCGGCAGCGAGGCCACCGCGGGAAGCGGCGGCGGCGCCATGCGCGTCAGGCTCACCGGCAGCACCGCCAGCGACAGCAGCATCGAGACCAGCAGGAAGACACGGTAGCCGCCGGGTCCCTCGTCGAGCCCCAGCAGGAATTGCCCGCTGGCCTGGCCCAGATAGAGGCAGCTCATGTACAGCGCCAGGACGCTGCCCCGTCGCGCTGGCTCAGCCCGGTCGTTCAGCCAGCTCTCGACGCAAATGAAGACGCCGGCCATGCAGAAACCCTCGCCGAGCCGCAGCCCTGCCCAGGCCATCGGGTGCCCGACCAGCGGATAGGCCAGCGCCGCGGCCGAGAGCACCGAGACGAAGGCGCTGAAGGCACGGATATGCCCGGCCCGCAGCACCACCCGGTAGGCCAGCAGGGAGCCCAGCGTCAGCCCGAGGAAGTAGGCCGCCATGACCGCGCCGATCGCCAGCCGCCCCGCCGCGTCCGCCTCCAGCCGCAGGCTGATCAGCGTGGTCAGCGGCCCGGTGCCCGCGGAGGCCAGGAAGACTCCGGCGAGCAGCGCCGCGACCGGCCGCAGCGCGGACCAGGTACCGGCGTGCTGGGAGCCTGTCGTCAAGCCGCCCGCTCGGCGGCGGCGTGGTAGTCGAGATGGCTTTCGTAGCGGGCCAGCACGTCGGTGATCAGCGCCTCGCGCCCCAGCCCCATGACGTCGTAGTCCTGGCCGCCTTCCCGCAGGAAGACCTCGGCGCGGAAGTAGCGGCCGGGGCGAGCGACCAGCGGCCGCGTCTCGAAATAGGCGAAGCTCGGCAGCGCATAGCCGCGGGCGCGGATGCCGTAGCGGAATTCCGCCGGCGTCCCCGGCCCGGCCCGCAGCCGGAGCCGGTCGCCCTCCCGGTCCAGCACCGCCTCGACCCCCCGTGCCGCCAGCTCCGCCCGCACCGCCTCCAGCGCCGGCTCGGCCACTTCGGCCAGGAAGCCGCGCACCTCGGCCTCGGATGGGTGGTGCAGGATGGTGTGCAGCTGGCGCTGCCAGGATCCGCCCGCGCCCGCCACCGGCGCCGCCGGGCGCGTGGCCCGCAGCCCTTCGAGCCGCAGCGCCTTCAGCAACCCGTAGCACATGAGCAGCATCACCACGGTGAAGGGCAGGGCGCTGGCGATGGTCGCGGTCTGCAGGCTTTTCAGCCCGCCGGCGAAGAGCAGCACCGCCGCCACCGCGCCCGACAGGAGCGCCCAGAAGACCCGGCGCCAGACCGGCGTCTCCGCCTGGTCGCCGGAGGTGATCGAATCGATCACCAGCGCGGCCGAGTCCGCCGAGGTGACGAAGAAGGTTACCACCAGCAGGGTCGCCAGCGTCGCGCTGACGCCGGACAGGGGGAATTGCTCGAGGAAGGTGAAGAGCGCCAGCGGGATGCTGGAGGCCACCGTCTCCGAGACCAGGTTGGTCGTGCCCGAGAGCTGCAGCCAGATGGCGGTATTCCCGAAGACCGTCATCCAGACCAGGGTGAAGCCGGTCGGCACGAAGAGCACGCCCAGCACGAATTCCCGGATGGTCCGCCCGCGCGAGATCCGGGCGATGAACATCCCGACGAAGGGCGACCAGGAAATCCACCAGGCCCAGTAGAACAGCGTCCAGTCGGCGATCCAGTGATTCGGCTCGTAGGCGTAGAGCAGGAAGGTGCGGCCGACGATGTCCTCGATATAGGCGCCGGTGTTCTGCACCACCGCCTTCAGCAGGAAGCTGGTCGGCCCGACCGCGGCGACGAAGAGCAGCAGCGCCACCGCCAGCACCATGTTGAGCTCGCTCAGCCGGCGGATGCCCGCATCCAGGCCCAGCACCACCGAGACGGTGGCAAGCCCGGTGATGACCGCGATCAGCACCAGCTGGGTAGAGAGCGCTTCCGGCAGGCCGGTCAGGTGCGCCAGCCCGGCGTTGATCTGCAGCACGCCGAGGCCGAGCGAGGTCGCCACCCCGAAGATCGTCCCCAGCACCGCGAAGATGTCGATCGCCTGGCCGATCGGCCCATGAATGCGCTCGCCGATCAGCGGGTGGAAGGCGGAGCGGATGGACAGCGGCAGCCCGTGGCGGAAGCTGAAATAGGCCAGCGCCAGCCCGACCACCGCGTAGATCGCCCAGGCATGCAGCCCCCAGTGGAAGAAGGTGATGCGCATCGCCGCCCGGGCCGCCTCGACCGAGCCGCCGGTGCCCTCGGGCGGGGCGGTGAAATGCGTCACCGGCTCCGCCACCCCGAAGAAGACCAGGCCGATGCCCATGCCGGCGCTGAACAGCATGGCGAACCAGGAGCCATAGCTGAAATCTGGTTCGGAATGGGTCGGCCCCAGCTTGACCTGCCCATGCCGGCTCAGGGCAAGGTAGAGCACGAAGCCGACGAAGACGGCGACCGACAGCATGTAGAACCAGCCGAACCGGTCCATGATCCAGCCCTGGATGGCGCCGAAGGCCCGGCCCATCGCCTCCGGCGCCAGCGCCCCGCCGAGCACCAGGGCGGCGACCAGCAGGGCAGAGAGGATGAAGACCCCGCCTGGTCCGGGCGTCTCTGCCCTGGCTGCCTCGGTCGGTGCTGGCGCCATGGCCCCGTTGCTCCTTTCGCCGCGATCCGGTTCATGCATGGATGCGGCAACGCCGGAGCCGGGGTGAAGTTGGCGGGGTCGTAGCCGTATTGGTTCGAGGCCCGCCCCCTTGAACTCCCCGAGACGGTTTTGCATATCGGCCCGCCGAAGCCTTTCAACCATGGAGACAGGACGTGAGCGATACCGTCGAACGGCATGAATTCGGCGCCGAGGTCGGCCGCCTGCTGGACCTGGTGGTCCATGCCCTCTACTCCGACCGCGAGATCTTCCTGCGCGAGCTGGTGGCCAACGCGGCCGATGCCATCGACCGCCGCCGCTTCGAATCCCTGACCGAGGCCGTCACCCCGCCGCCGGCCGATGCCGCCATCCGGCTGCTGCCGGACAAGGCCGCCCGCACCCTGACCCTGACCGATGCCGGCATCGGCATGGCCAAGGAGGAGCTGACGAAGAACCTCGGCACCATCGCCCGCTCTGGCACCCGCGCCTTCACCCAGTCGCTCGCCGATGCCAAGCCGGGCGAGCGCCCCAGCCTGATCGGCCAGTTCGGCGTCGGCTTCTACTCCGCCTTCATGGTCGCCGACCGGGTCGAGGTGACCTCCCGCCGCGCCGGCACGGAGGAGGCCTGGACCTGGGCCTCGGCCGGGCAGGGGGATTTCACCCTGGCGCCCGCGACGCGGGAGGAGCCCGGCACCACCATCGTGCTGCACATGAAGGCGGATGCCGAGGAGTTCCTCGAGCCGCTGCGCCTGCAGACCATCATCCGCAAATGGGCCGACCACATCACGGTCCCCATCACCATTGCCGAGGACGGCAAGGACACCCCCGCCAACGAGGGCACTGCCCTTTGGCGCAAGGCCAAGTCCGAGGTCACCGAGGAGCAGTACGCCGACTTCTACCGCCACATCGGGCATTTCTTCGACAAGCCCTGGGCCACGCTGCACTGGCGCGCCGAGGGCACCACCGAATTCGCCGCCCTGCTCTTCATCCCCGGCATGAAGCCCTTCCAGGCCGTGGAGGGCGAGCGCGAGAGCCGGGTCCGCCTGCATGTCCGCCGCATGTTCATCACCGACGAGGCGCATCTGCTGCCGAACTGGCTGCGCTTCGTCCATGGCGTGGTGGATACCGAGGATCTGCCGCTCAACGTCTCCCGCGAGATGCTGCAGTCGACCCCGGCGCTGGCACGCATCCGCAAGGCCGTCACGAACCGGATGATCTCCGAGCTGAAGACCCGGGCCAAGGATGCCGAGAGCTATGCCGGCTTCTTCGAGAATTTCGGCCCGATCCTGAAGGAGGGCGTCTGGGAGGACAGCGAGCACCGCAAGGAGATCGCCCCCCTGCTGCGCTTCAAATCCTCGACCCAGGAGGGCTGGACCTCGCTGCCCGACTACGTCGCCCGGATGAAGGAGGGCCAGGCCGCCATCTACATCCTGGTCGGCGACGACCCGGATGCGCTGGTGAAATCCAGCCAGCTCGAGGGCTTCGCCGCCCGCGGCGTCGAGGTGCTGCTGCTCTCGGACCAGGTCGACAGCTTCTGGCCGGAACGGCTCGACAGCTTCGAGGACAAGCCGATCCGCAGCATCACCCAGGGCAGCGTCGACCTCTCCGCCATCGCCCCGGCGGTCGCGGAGGGCGAGCCGCCGGCCGATACGGCGAAGCTGCTGCCGCTGCTGAAGGCCGCACTGGAGGCGGAGGTCTCCGAGGTCCGGACCACCGACCGGCTGGTCGACAGCGCCGTGGTCCTCGCCGCGCCCGAGCATGGCCCGGATCTGCAGATGCAGCGCCTGCTGCGCCGTGCCGGCCGCGGCTTCGGCGCCGGCCTGCCGGTGCTGGAGGTGAACCCGCAGCACCCGCTGATCCGCCGCCTGGCGGAACTGGCCGAGGCCGGCGACGACCTCAAGGCACCGGCCGGCACCTTGCTCGATCTCGCCCGGCTGCAGGATGGCGATACCCCGCGCGACCCCGCCGGCTTCGCCCGGCAGGTCTCGGCGCTGCTCGCCGGCAGCCTGCAGTAGCGGGGGCAGGGGTGGCCGTCACAGCCACCCCTTCACCCGAAACAGCACCAGCGGCAATATGCCGCTGAGGACGATCAGCGCCAGGCCCCAGGGATAGCCCAGCGCCCAGTCCAGCTCCGGCATGAATTTGAAATTCATGCCGTAGATGCTGGCGACCAGCGTCGGCGGGATGCCGACCACCGAGACCACCGTCAGGATCTTGATGGTGTTGTTCTGTTCGATGCTGATGAAGCCGAGCGTCGCATCCAGCAGGAACTGCACCTTGTCCGACAGCCGCGCGTCGTAGTCGTTGAGCGAGGCGATGTCCTGGCGCAGAGTGCGGACCCGGTGGTCGTACTCGGGGGGGATCCAGCGCCGTGCCTGTTCGGCCGCGAAAGGCAGGATGCGCTCGACGCCAAGCAGGGTGTCCCGCACGTTCGAGACGTATTCCCCCATCCGCCCGATCGAGCGCAGCGACAGCCGCAGCACCCGGTCCATCCGCGCCGGCGAATGCCGCTCCGGCTGCTCGGCCTCGAAGGCGGCATGGGAGATCCCGTCCAGCTCGCCGCGGATGCGTTCCAGCGCATCGGCGATGCGGTCGATGATCGCCTCCAGCAGCCCGACGAAGGCGCCGAAGCTGCAGGAATTGTCCGCCGCCTGGCCGAACTGGCCCGCGAAGCTGTCGAAGGAGCCGATCGGCGCGAAGCGCACGGTCAGCAGCACCTTCGGCGACAGCACCAGCCCCAGCACCGAGACCACCGGCTTCGGCCCGTCGCCGCGCGAGATGATGGGCATGCTGAGGTAGAGCACCTCGCCATCCGCCACCAGCCGGCTGGAGCTCTCGATCTCCCGCAGGCTGTCGAGGTCGGGCACCCGGAGGCCGGTCTCCCGCTCGACGAAGGCCTTCTCCTCGGCGCTGCCGTTCAGCAGGTCGAGCCAGACCGCATCGGACGGCAAATGGGGCGGCACATGACCTGGAGCGGCCGGGCCGGGGTGGATGGTGAGCAAACGGGCACGTCCTTATCAGAAGCGGGATCCGGCCTTCCCCGCTGGCCACCGCTGCCCCACATCAGTCGGCATGAGCACCGAATGGAACGGCCCGGCGATCGTCCTCGGCACCCGGCCGCTGGGCGAATCGGGGGCGGTGGTCAGCCTGCTGACCGAAGCGCTAGGCCGCCACGCCGGTTTGGCCAAGGGCGGTGCCTCCCGCGCGCAGTCCGCCGTGTGGCTGCCGGGCAACCTGGTCGAGGCCCGCTGGGTGGCCCGGCTGCCGGACCAGCTCGGCGCGCTTTCGGGCGAGATGGTCCACCCCGCCGCCGCCCTGGCCATGGAGGACCCGCTGTCGCTCTCCCTGCTCTCGGCCGCCTGCGCCGTGGCCGAGGGTGCCCTGCCGGAACGCGAGCCGCATCCCCGGTGCTTCCACGGCCTGGTCACGCTGATCGCCCGGCTGGGGGAGGGGACCGCCGCCGCCCTGCCGGATTACATCCGCTGGGAGGCCGAGCTGCTGACCGAGCTGGGCTACGGCCTCGACCTCGCCCGCTGCGCCCTGACCGGCGGCGTCGAGGATCTCACCTTGGTCTCCCCCCGCACCGGCCGGGCCGTCAGCGCCGCCGCCGGCGCCCCCTGGGCCGACCGGCTGCTGCCGCTGCCGCGCTTCCTGCTGGGGCAATCGGGACCGGCCAGCCTCGCCGAATGCCTGGCCGGGCTGCGGCTGACCGGGCATTTCCTCGGCCGCGACGCCTTCGGCCACCAGCAGCGGGGCCTGCCCGTCGCCCGGGGCATGCTGCAGGACCGGGTGGCCATGGCGGCCTCGCTCGGCTAGACTGCCCGTGAGAACAAAGCACGAAACTGGCGGATCCGATGCCCGACGACATCAAGACCCTCCCGCCCGCCGGCGACAGCGGCGGCACCCGCGATACCCACCTCGCGGCGGCGCTCTCCGAGCGATACCTCGCCTATGCCATGTCGACCATCATGTCCCGCTCGCTGCCGGACGTGCGGGACGGGCTGAAGCCAGTGCATCGCCGGCTGCTCTGGGCGATGCACCAGCTCAAGCTCGACCCCGCCGCCGGCTTCAAGAAATGCGCCCGCATCGTCGGCGACGTCATGGGCAAGTACCACCCGCACGGCGATTCCAGCATCTACGAGGCCCTGGTCCGCCAGGCGCAGGATTTCGCCGCCCGCTATCCGCTGGTCGACGGCCAGGGCAATTTCGGCAATATCGACGGCGATAACGCCGCGGCCATGCGCTACACCGAGGCCCGGCTGACCACCGTCGCCGAGGCCCTGCTGGCCGGCATCGACGAGAATGCGGTCGACTTCCGCCAGACCTACGACGGCGAGGAGCAGGAGCCCGTCGTCCTGCCTGCCGCCTTCCCGAACCTGCTGGCCAATGGCGCGACCGGCATCGCGGTCGGCATGGCGACCTCCATCCCGCCGCACAATGCCGGCGAGCTCTGCGGCGCCGCGCTCGAGCTGATCGCCAACCCCGCCGCGACCACCACCGAGCTGCTGAAGCACATCCCGGGCCCGGACTTCCCGACCGGCGGCGTGCTCATCGAATCCCCCGAGGCGATCCGCGACGCCTATGAGACCGGCCGCGGCGGCTTCCGGGTGCGGGCCAAGTGGCAGCGCGTCGAGGGCAAGCTCGGCGCCTATACCATCGTCGTTGACGAGATCCCCTACCAGGTCGCCAAGGCCAAGCTGATCGAGCAGGTCGCCCAATTGCTCGAGGAGAAGAAGCTTCCGCTGCTGGCCGACATCCGCGACGAGAGCACCGATGTGGTGCGCATCGTACTGGAGCCGAAGAACCGCAACATCGACCCGGCGATGCTGATGGAGACGCTGTTCCGCGCCACCCAGTTCGAGAACCGCATCCCGCTGAACCTCAACGTGCTTGATGCCGACCGCACCCCGCGCGTCATGGGCCTGCGGGAGGTGCTGCGCGCCTGGCTCGACCACCGCCACGTCGTGCTGGTCCGCCGCACCGAGCACCGGCTCGCCGCCATCGCCCGGCGGCTCGAGATTTTGGGCGGCTTCCTCATCGTCTACCTCAACCTCGACGAGGTCATCCGCATCGTGCGCGAGGAGGACAAGCCGAAGGAAGCCCTGATGCGGACCTTCGAGCTGACCGAGGTGCAGGCCAATGCCATCCTCGACATGCGCCTCCGCAGCCTGCGCAAGCTCGAGGAGATGGAGATCCGGCGCGAGCACACCAAGCTGACCAAGGAGCAGAAGGCGCTGCAGGGGCTGATGTCCTCGGAGACCAAGCGCTGGGCCGCCATCGCGGCCGAGATCGAGGAGACCCGCAAGGCCTTCGGCTCCGGCCCGCTCGGCAATCGCCGCACCGCGACCGGCAGCCTGCAGCCCAGCATCGTCATCGACGAGAATGCCTTCGTCGAGCGCGAGCCGATCACCGTGATCCTCTCGGAGAAGGGCTGGATCCGCGCGCAGAAGGGCCATCTCGCCGCCGATGCCGAGCTGCGCTTCAAGGAGGGCGATGGGCTGCATACCGCGGTGCATGCCCAGAGCACGGACCGCCTCATCCTTTTTGCCACCAACGGCAAGGCCTATACCCTGAAGGCGGAGGCGCTGCCGCGTGGCCGCGGCGACGGCCAGCCGGTCCGCCTGCTGGTCGAGATGACCAACGAGGATGCGGTCCTGGCCTTCTTCGTCCATGCCGAGGCCGCGCGCTACCTGGTCGCTGCCTCCGACGGGAAGGGCTTCCTCGTCGCCGGGGACGACCTCGTCGCCGAGAAGCGCACCGGCAAGCAGGTGCTGGTGCTGGAGCCCGGCCGCGAGGCCGCGGTCTGCAAGCGGGCGGAAGGCGATACCGTCGCCGTGCTCGGCGAGAACCGCAAGCTGCTGGTCTTCCCGCTGGAGCAGGTGCCGGACATGGCGCGCGGTCGCGGCGTGCAGCTGCAATCCTACAAGGACGGCGGCCTCGCGGATGCCAAGGTCTTCACCCGCAAGGAGGGGTTGAGCTGGCGCCTCGGCGACCGCCTGCGCACCGAGGCCGATACCAGCCCCTGGCGCGGCAACCGCGCCACCGCCGGCAAGCTGCCGCCGAACGGCTTCCCGAAGTCGAACCGCTTCGAATAGGGGCGGCGCGCGCGGGCCTGGGGGCTACCGCACCCCCCAGGCCTTATGCGCCTGGATGTTCAGCCGCCATTCCGGATGCTCCCGGCAATAGGCGGCTGCCGCGGCGGTATTCTCGGCCAGCTCCGGCCCATCCATGGGCGAGAGCCAGCGCAGCCCGGCCGGGAAGCCGGCCAGCTCGGCCGGCCCGATGCCGGCCTGGGGATAGACCAGCTTCAGCTCGTCGGCCTCCGCCAGCGCCAGCGGTGCCCCGGCCTTGGGGCTGACGCAGACCCAGTCGATCGGCGCCGGCAGGGGCAGCGTGCCGTTGGTCTCGATCGCCACGGTGAAGCCGGCCGCGCGCAGCGCCGCCAGCAGCGGCGCATCCACCTGCAGCAGCGGCTCGCCGCCGGTCAGCACCGCGAGGCGGTGCCCAGCCCCGGCGGGCCACAGCGCCGCCGCCGCCGCGACCAGGCTGGCCGCGTCGTGCCGGGTCCCGCCGCGGAACTCGGTATCGCAGAAGCGGCAGACGGCGGTTGCCCGGTCTTCCTCGCGCCCCGACCACAGGTTGCAGCCGGCGAAGCGGATGAAGACCGCGGTCCGCCCGAGGTTGGCGCCTTCGCCCTGCGCGGTCAGGAATATCTCGTGGACGGTATAGGACAAGGGACGGGGGGTTCCAGGAAGGCCCCTAGGGGGCGATGGCGGACCCTTCGGCCATCGCCACCCCCACTGTCAATGCGGCACTCACGGCTGGTCCGTCAGCTGGTGGGGCCGCCTGCCTATAGCCCCGCCCGGTCCAGCCGCAGGATCGCCCGCGCCATCGCCTGGGCCCGCGGCACCAGGCTCGCCACCTCCAGGTATTCCTCCGGGCTATGGGCCTTGCCGCCGACCGGGCCGACCGCGCAGATGGTCGGCGCGCCCACCGCCGCGGTGAAGCCGCTGTCGGCGCAGCCGCCGCTGAACTCCCCGGTGATGCGGAGGCCGCTCTCGCCCGCGGCCGTTTGGTACATCTCGAACAGCTTCGCCGCCGCCGGGGTCTGGGTCAGCGGCAGGAATTCGCCGCGGATGGTCAGCGTGGACTTGGTGCCGGGGATGAAGGACCGGCCGATGATCGCGTGGATCTTGCCCATCACCTCGTCGCGGTCGGCGGGCTCCCGGTAGCGCAGGTCGATCTGCCCCTGCGCCCAGGGCGCCACGGTATTCACGCTCTGCCCGCCGGAGACCAGGCCGACGTTGAGGGTGATGCCGCGCTCGAGGTCGGTCAGCGCATGGATGGCGGTGATCTTGGCCGCCAGCTCGCCGATGGCGCTGATCCCGGCCTCGAAATTGCCGCCCGAATGGGCCGCCTTGCCCTCGATGTCGAAGACCGAGAAGACCCCGCCCTTGCGGCCGGTAACCACGCCGCCATTGGGTCGGCCGGGCTCGGAATTGAAGACCACGCGGGCCTCGCGGGCGGTGCTCTCGATGACGGCGCGGCCCTCCGGGCTGCCGATCTCCTCATCCCCGGTGAACAGGCCGAGCAGCGGCCCGGGCGCCCCGCCGAATTGCTGGAAGGCGGCCAGGACGAACATGTTCATCACCAGCCCCGCCTTCATGTCGGCGACGCCGGGGCCGGAGGCGATGCCGCCCTCGATGCGGAAGGGCCGGCGGCCCGGCTCGCCCTTGGGGAAGACCGTATCCCGGTGCCCCATGAGGACGATCTTCTCGCGGGCATTGCCGCGGGAGAGGCGGTCCTCGCCGGCGACCATGGCCTTCAGGCAGTCGCCATGCTTCTCGCGCGGGACGACCTCCACCGGGATGCCGCGCTCCGACATGAAGCGCTGGACGATGCCGCCCACGGCGTCGACGCCCGCCTTGTCGTAGCTGCCGCCATCGGTGTTCACCATGGCTTCCAGCACGCCCAGCATGGCCTCCTGCTGGGTGGCGAGCCAGGCGGTGATGGTGGCTTCGGTCGTTTCGGCGTGCATGGGTCCTCGCTGGGCACAGATCTGCGGCGGAGCCTGTGCCGCGGGGCCGGGCGAGGCAACCCCTCAGGCGCCGGCCGCGGCCAGTTGCCGGCGCAGCCGGGGGGCGAAGAAGTCGACGAAGGCCCGGACATGCGGCAGCCGGCGGGTCGCCTCGGCGGTGACCAGCCAGACCTCGGCGGCGAATTCCGGCATGGGCGGCAGGACCCGCAGCAGCGTCGGATCGGCATCGGCCATCAGGCACGGCAGCGAGCCGATGCCGATGCCGCGGCGGACCGCATCGAGGATGCCGAGCGTGCTGTTGCTGCGGTGGGCGATCCGCGCGCGCGGCGCCACTTCGGCGAGCCAGCGATGCTGCGGCCGGGTATCGATATGGCCGATGCCGCGGATCAGCGCATGCCGGTCCAGCGCCGCGGCATCGGCCGGCAGGCCCTGCGCCGCGGCATAGTCGCGGCTGCAGTACAGCCCGACCCCGATGCGGCCGAGCCGGCGCAGGACCAGGGCCGGGTCGCCCGGGCGCTGGCCGAAGCGGAGGCCGACATCGGCCTCGCCGCGGGCGATGTCGAGCATCTCGTCGCCGGCGATCAGATCGACATGCACTGCCGGATGCGCCGCCTGGAATTCCGGCAGGCCGGGCAGGATCAGGGCGCTGGCGGCGATGTCGATGGTCGTCACGCGCAGGGTCCCGGCCGCGCCGCGCGCCATGGCGGCGGCGGCATCGGCCAGGGCGAGCGCCGCCGCCTCCACCCGCGCCGCTTCGGCGAACAGGCCGCGGCCCTGCTCGGTCAGCCGGTAGCCCTCCTGGCGGCGCTCGAACAAAGTGACGCCCAGCGCCGCCTCGAGCGCGGCGATGCGCCGCGCCGCGGTGGACTGGCTGGTGCGCAGCAGCCGGGCCGCGCCGAGGGTCGATCCCTGCCGCCCGACCGCCAGCAGGACCCGCAGGTCGTTCCAGTCGTACATGCGGCCCATTCTCCATTTTCGGGGAATGATCCTGCAAGAGCGGTGCTTCCGGCAGCGCAAGCAATGCCGCTACCAAGCCGGCCGCAAGACGCGGAGGGTAGGACGATGGAGAAGGCGTCGGCCGGCGTGTGCCTGGCCCATGTGACGATCGAGGTCCGGCGGCCGGACCGCTGGAAAGGCTTCCTGGCTTCGGTCTCGGAGGGCCGCGCCAGGGTCGAGTGGCTCGAGCCCGGCAGCTTCGGCAGCATGTCGCGGGCGCTGCGGATTCGTCCCGGCCGGGCCGACGACCTGGTGGCGCTCGGCCTTGCCTGGTCCGCGCCGGCGGAATTCGAGGCGGCACTCGCGCGGCTCGCGGCGCGGGGCGTGGTGGCCGAGCCGATCGAGCGGCCCGGCGTCCTGCGTGCTGCCCAATGCGAGGACCCCGCCGGGAACCGGCTGGAACTGCTGCTGCAGGATGGAGAGGATGTGGCGACGGAGTCCTGGCCGGTCGGCCATGTCGCCCTGGCGCATGCCGAGCCCGAGGCGCTGACCGCCTTCTACGGCGACGTCATCGGCTTCCGCCTGAACGAGACCCTCCGCACCCGGCTTGGCCCGATCGCGCTGCGCGGCGGCTTCCTCGGCGGGGCGCGGCGGCACCACAGCATCGCCGTGCTGAACGTGCCGAGCCGGCGCCGCCTGGGCCATGTCATGTTCGAGGCGCCCGATATCCTCACCGTCCTGCGGGCCGCCGACCGGGCGCGGCGGGCCGGCATTCCCTTCAGCCTGGACCTCGGCCAGCATCCGCCGCCGGATGGCACGACCTCGTTCTATGCCGGGTCCCCTTCAGGGTTCGATATCGAGATCGGCGGCGACAGCCAGGATTTCGCCGCGTCGGAGGACGCCGCGCCTGGCGAAAGCGCCACCACCAGCGCCTGGGGCCATGCCCCCAGCCTGCGGACGCGGCTTCGGGTGGCGCAGGCCATGGCGCTGGAGAAGCTGGGGTTCTGAGCCGGGCCGGCGATGGATCCGCGCTATTCAACCCGGCCGATGCGCTGCACCGCGCGCTGCAGCCGGGCCGCATCCGTCCGGAAGAAGGCCTCGAAGGCGGCGCCGTCCCGGTAATCCAGGGTATTGCCGCCGGCGGACAGCGCCCGCTGCACCTCGGCGTCCCGCGCCACGGTCCCGAGCGACTGGCGCAGCGCCGCCAGCACGGGGGGAGGGGTCGCGGCGGGGGCGAAGACGCCGGCCCAGATGTAGAATTCCGCCTCCGGGAAGCCGCTCTCGATCAGGGTCGGCACGGCCTCGTAGCCGGCCAGCCGCTGCGCGCCCCAGCTTGCCAGCGCCCGCAGCCTGCCGTCGCGGATATGCGGGGCGATCGGCCCCGGCCCGCTCGCCAGCGCCTGCACCTGGCCGGCCAGCAGGGCGGTCAGTGCCGGGGCGCCGCCCTGGAAGGGGACGTGCAGCAGCTCGATCCCCGCGGCCTTGGCCAGCATCGCCATCGGCACGTGCAGGGCCGAGTAGTTGCCCGAGGAGGAATAGGAGATCGCCCCCGGCCGGCGCTTCGCATCGGCGAGGAACTCGGCCAGCGTCTTCCAAGGCGCATCGGCGGCGACGACCAGCACGGTGGGGTCGGCGGTGAACAGTGCGACCGGGGCGAGTTGGTCCAGCTCATAGGCCGGCGCCCGGCCGAACAGCCGCGTCGCCTCCGGCAGGATCGCCAGGGAGGAGAGGGCCATGAGCAGGGTCAGCCCGTCGGGGGCCGCGCGCGCCACGAAGGCATTGCCGATCTCGCCCGCCGCGCCGGCCCGGTTCACCACCGGCACCGGCTGGCGCCAGAGCCGCTCGAGCCCCGCCGCCACCGGCCGCGCCACCACATCGGCTTGGCCGCCGGGTGGGAAGGCCACCACCATGGAGACCGGGCGGCTTGGGTAGTCCTGCGCCCGGGCCACCGCCGGCAGCGCGACCGCCCCGGCCAGCAGCGCCCGGCGCCTCATGCGACCGTGTTTTCCAGCACGCCGATCCCGGCCACCTCGATCCGCACCACGTCGCCGGGCTTCAGGAAGCGCGGCGGCTGGAATCCGATGCCCACCCCCGCCGGCGTGCCGGTGGCGATGATGTCGCCCGGCTCCAAGGTGATCCCGGCCGAGATCGCCTCGATCAGGGTCGGGATGTCGAAGATCAGGTCGGCGACCAGGGCATCCTGCCGCTTCTCGCCGTTCACATGGGTGGTGAGCCGCAGCTTCGTCGGGTCCGGCGCCTCGTCGGCGGTCAGGATGGCCGGGCCCATCGGGCAGAAGCCGTCGATGCCCTTGCCCAGGATCCACTGGCGGTGCTTGTGCTGCAGGGTCCGCGCCGTCACGTCGTTGACGATGGTGTAGCCGAAGACGTGCTGCGCCCAGTCGGCCTTGGCGATGCCGCGGCCGCCCTTGCCGATGACCACCGCCAGCTCGCCCTCGTAGTCGACGCTCCCGGTCGGGTCGAGGAAGGAGGGGATGGTATCGCCAGGGCCGCTGACCGAGGTCGGCGGCTTGCTGAACACCACCGGGGCCTCCGGCACCACCTCCTTGGCGGTGGCATCGAAGCCGGAGCCGGCGAATTCCTTGGCATGCTCGTGGTAGTTCTTGCCGACGCAGAAGATGTTCTTCATCGGCCGCGGGATCGGCGCCAGCAGCACCGCATCCTCCACCACCGCCGCCTGCGCCGCCGCGGCGCGGGCCCGCTTCAGCATCGCCTCGCCGCCGGCGATCAGCGCCGGCATGTGGTCCCAGGACACCGCCTGGTCCGCCGCCGACAGGTCGAGCACCGCCCCATCGGCCCGTAGCGCGCCAACCCGCCCACCGGCCCAACCGGGCCGCTTGTAAGTCACCAGGCGCATCTACTGATCTCCCTCGCTGGCCGAGTGTGCCGGGAATGCCGATCCCGGCGCAACCGCGCCAGGGCCGGCCCCGTGCTCAGGCGGGCCCCCTTCAGGCGGGCTCGGCGATCGGGATGGACGCCGCCCGCTCCAGCGCCCGCGCCCCGCGGAAGACCAGGTCATCGCGGTAGAGCGCCGCGGCAAGCTGCACCGCCCGCGGCATTCCCGCCTCGTCGAGGCCGATCGGCACGCTGATGGCCGGCTGCCGGGTCAGGTTGAAGGCGAAGGTCCAGGGCGCCCAGTCGCGCCACAGCGCCTCGGCCGGGCGGATGGTCGGCTGGTCGGCGGCGAAGGCGGCGGTGGGCGTGGTCGGGCAGAGCAGGAGGTCGTAGCGCTGGTGGAACCGCGCCATGGCGTGCGCCGCCTCGAGCCGCAGCGCCTCGGCGCCGAGGAAATCGACCGCGCTCATGCCGGCCTCGCGCTCCGCCACCTCGGCCAGCCCGGCATCGAGCAGCGCCCGCCGCTCCGGCGCGATCGTCGAGACCAGCCGGGCCAGGGCCACGCCCCAGACCCGGCCGAAGATGGCCCGGGTATCCGGCAGCCCGGGATCGGCCTCCTCGACGATGGCGCCCTGGTCCTCCAGCAGCCGCGCCGCGCCGACCAGCGCCGCCTCGCCATCGGCATCGATCGGCGGCGCGAAGCCCAGCCGCCGCACCACCCCGATGCGCAGCCCGGCGACGCCGTCCTCGATTCCCCGCCGCCAGTCCTGCGCCTCATCCGGCAGCGAGAAGGGGTCGCGCAGGTCGTGCTGGGCCAGGGCCGAGAACATCAGCGCATTGTCCCGCACCGTGCGCGTCATCGGCCCGGCGCAGGCGACATTGGCGAAGGCGCCCAGCGGCCATTGCGCGATCCGCCCGAAACTGGGCTTCAGCCCGACCAGGCCGCAGAAGGCCGCGGGAATGCGGACCGACCCCCCGGCATCGGTGCCGAGGTGCAGCGGCCCGAAGCAGGCCGCCCCGGCCGCGCCGGCGCCGCTGCTCGACCCGCCCACGGTGCGGTCTCGGTTCCAGGGGTTGCGGGTGATGCCATGCAGCGGGCAGTCGCCCGGCGACTTCCAGCCGAATTCGGTGGTGGTGGTCTTGCCGAGGATCACCGCCCCGGCCTGCTTCAGCCCCATGACGGCGGGGGCATCCTCCGTCGCCGGGGTCGCGTCGGTCGTCTTGCTGCCGCGGCGGGTCGGGAAGCCCGACAGGGTCAGCAGGTCCTTCACCGTCGCCGGCACGCCATCGAGCAGCCCGATCGGCCGGCCGGCCATCCAGCGCGCCTCGCTCTCCCCCGCGGCCTGTAGCGCGCGCGGATTCAGGGCGGCGAAGGCATTGACCCAGGGGTTGTAGCGGGCGACCCGCTCGGTCACCGCCTTCAGTACCTCCACCGGGCTGAGCGCCCGCCGGGCATAGAGCGCCAGCAGCGTCTCGGCGGACATCAAGGCGGGGTCGGTCTGGGTCATCACGGGTCCTGCGGCGGCTGCGGGCAATCTGCGCCGCCGCCCGGGCGGATGAAAGCCCCGGACCCGATGCGCAACGGCGCCCTCCGCCGCGCCTCAGGCGGCGGCGGCCATCACGTGCCGGCGGCATTGCATCAGCGGCTGGATCCGCTGGCCAAAGGCGTCCATGCCGATGAGGAAATCGTCGAAGGTCAGCATCAGCCCCTTCACCCCCGGCATGGTCGCGGCCTCGTCCAGCATCCGCGCCACGTTGGCATAGCTGCCGACCAGCGTGCCCATGTTGAAGTTGATCGGCGAGGCGGAGCGCTGGATCGCCGCCGCCATCGAGGTCGCCTCGGTATGCACGTCGGCCGCGGCATGGCCGAGCAGATGCGCCAGCGCCTCGCGGTCGGCGCCGGCGTTGTAGCTGTCCCACTTGGCCATCGCCGCCTCGTCGGTCTCGTCGGCGATGACCATGTAGAGGATGTAGGAGCCGACATCGCGCCCGGTCCTGGCCGCCGCCGCCAGCATCCGCCGCGGCACGTCGATGCATTTCTGCGGCTCGTTCACGCCCTCGCCCAGGGCGAAATTGTAATCGCAGTAGCTCGCGGCGAATTCCATCCCGCGGTCGGACTGCCCGGCGGCGACCAGCTTGATGGGCACCGAGGGGGCCGGGCTCATCTTGCAGGCGTCCATCTGGAAGAACTCGCCCCTGAGGTCGCTGGTTCCGGTGTTCCAGAGGTCCTGCATGATGCGGACGTATTCGGTGCTGTAGTCGTAGCGGCGGCCGAAATACGCGTCGCCCGGCCACATGCCCATCTGGCTATATTCCACCTTGTGCCAGCCCGAGACGATGTTCACCCCGAAGCGCCCGCCCGAGATGCTGTCGACTGTCGTCGCCATGCGCGCCACGATCGCCGGCGGGATGGTCAGCACCGCGACCGAGGCATAGAGCTTGATCTTCGAGGTGATGGCGGCGAGGCCGGCCATCAGGGTGAAGCTCTCGAGCCCATGGTCCCAGAACTCGGTCTTGCCGCCGAAGCCGTGCAGCTTGATCATGGACAGGGCGAAGTCGAGGCCGTAGCCCTCGGCCTTCTGCACCACCTGCTTGTTCAGCTCGAAGCTCGGCATGTATTGCGGCGAGTTGGCGGAGATGAGCCAGCCGTTGTTGTTGATGGGGATGAAAACGCCGATATCCATAGTCGCGCCCCTATTGCTTTAAGCTGATTGCCGAACAGCAATTCGCATGCCACGACGGGCTTTCGCAGGAGATGCCGGGATGCCGGACGAGACCGCCAAGGCAGGCACGCCGCACCCCTGGGAATGGCCGGAAGCGCATTGGCGCCACTTGGTCGGCAACGCCCGGGCCGGCCGCAGCCTGGCGCCGCGCGGCTGGCCCGGAGGCGCCCGCTGCTGCGTCACCTTCTCGTTCGACGCCGACCACGAGACCATCCCGCTGCGCGACGCCGACAGCAGCCCGATGCGCATCAGGCCAGTACGGCAACCGCCAGGGCGTCCCGCGGATCCGGGCGCTGCTGGCCCGCTATGGCCTCCGCGCCAGCTTTTTCTACCCCGCGGTATCGGCCCTGCTGCACCCCGACGAGATCCGGGCGGTCGCCGACGAGGGCCATGAGATCGGCATCCATTCCTGGATCCATGAGGCGAATACCGCGCTGCCGCCCGGCGTCGAACGCGACCTCACCTTCCGCGCCGCGGATGTGCTGGAGCGGCTCGCCGGCCGCCGCCCGGTCGGCATCCCCACCGCGAGCTGGGACTTCTCGGTCGATACCCTCTCCATCATCCGGGAACTCGGCCTGCTGTATGACAGCAGCCTGATGGCCGACGATGACGCCTACGAGCTGCTCGACCACGGCGCGCCGACCGGGATCGTCGAGCTGCCGCCGGAGTGGATCCGCGACGACGCGCCCTACTTCAACTTCATCCGCTTCAGCGCGCTGCGCCCCTATACGGCGCCCTCGGCAGTCGAGGAGATCTTCCGCGCCGAATTCGAGGGCGCCCATGCGGAAGGCGGCATGTTCCTGCTGACCATGCACCCGCATGTCGTCGGCCATCGCAGCCGCATCGCCCTGCTCGACCGGCTGGTCCAGCACATGAAGGCCAAGGGCGACGTATGGCTCGCCACCCATGCCGAGGTGGCGCGCCACGTGAAGGATCAGGCTGCCTGAGCCTTGGGCCGCCGGGCCGGCGCCTGCCCAAGGATGACGCAGCGGCAAGGTGCGGCGCCGGCCGCCGCGGCTACCCGGCGACGGCGGCGCTCCAGGGGCTCATCGCATCGCTGATGCCGACGACCTCGCCGTCCGGGCCGCGCCGGATCAGGTTGGGGCAGGCGAAGTTCAGCGGCATCACCGAATGCTCCACGACCTCCGGCTCTCCGGCCCCCGCGGCCACCAGGGCCGCCAGCACCTCGGGCGCCAGTCGCCGGTCGGCGGTCAGCCCATCGGGCCCCGAGACATCGATCCGCGGGTGATGCGCCGCGGCTTCCGGGTCCATGCCGAAATCGGCGACGAAGGCCAGCAGCTGCAGCACCGAGGCCATGATCCGCCGGCCGCCCGAGGCGCCGCCGGCCATCTCCGGCTGGTCGCCCGCGGCCAGGATGAAGGGGGACATGTTGGTCAGCGGCCGCTTGCCCGGGGCGATGGCATTCGGCGTCCCCGGGGTCGGGTCGAACCACATCACCCCGTTGTTCATCAGCACGCCGGATTTCGGCAGCACCACCCGCGAGCCCATGGAGGACAGCAGGGTGGTGGTCATGGCCACCATCATCCCGTCCTTGTCGCAGGCGGTGATATGGGTGGTGCAGGTCTCGGCCCCCTTGGGCTCGGCCTCGCCCAGCCCGGCCAGGCGTTCGGCATAGGCGACCTGCATCGCCCGGGCCAGCTGGCCGTACCAAGCGGGGGAGGGGGCCGCGCCCAGCGGCGCATCCGCCATCTGCTCCAGCACCCGCGCGGTGGTCGGCGCCGCGGTCAGGCCATTCGCCAGCATCAGTGTCCGGCCACGCCATGGCACGGCCGTCGCCGGCAGCACCCGGGCCCGGCAGCCCGCCAGGTCGGCGGCCGAGAGCACGCCGCCCATCTCCCGCACGTCGGCGGCGATCTGCGCCGCCACCTCGCCCTCGTAGAAGTCCCGCAGCCCGGCCTGCTGCAGGCGTTCGAGCGTCGCCGGCAGGTTGCCCAGGGTGAAGAAGCCGGGGGTGCCCTGGTAGGGTGCCACCGGCGGCAGCCCGTCCCGCAGGTAGATCCGCGCCGATTCGGGGTAGAGCCGCAGCACCGCGGCCGAGGCGGCGACCTTCAGCGTGGTGTACCAATCCTGCGGCAGGCCGCGCTGCGCCAGCGCCACGGCGGGGGCCAGCACCTCGCGGATCGGCAGCCGGCCGTGGCGCTCGTGCAGCAGCGCATAGCCGGCGACCGAGGAGGGGATGACGAAGGAGAGCGGCCCGTGGATGTTGCGGTCGCCCTCGACCTCCGGCCAGGCGAAGAGGTCCTGCTTCATCCGGCCGGTCAGCGGGAAGGCGCTGCTGTCCAGCCCGGCCGGCGCGACCGGGCCGAAGTCGAAGGTCTCGGCCACCGCCATGCCGGGACGCATCACCTGCGCGAAGCCGATGCCGCCGAGGCCGCTGTTCCAGGGCTCCAGCGTCGCCAGGGCGAAGGCGGTGGCGACGATCGCATCCGCCGCGGTGCCGCCGGCGGCCAGCATCGCCGCGCCGGCCTCGGCCGCCACCTTCACCTGGGAGACGACCATGCCCCCGCCGCCGCGGGCCGCGGGCTTGCGGATCTCCCAGTGCTGGGAGGTATGGGGGGTCGGTTGGTAGCGTGACGACATGGCGGTGCTCCCGCGGGTGATGCGTGCCGCATCGTCCCGCCGCGGCCGGCCTGGGGCAAGAGCCGATCTCGGTCCTGCGCCTAGGCCGTGGCCTGGAAGGAAACGGTCCTACAACCCGGCCGGCCGGAGCCGGCGTTCGGCCACCACCTGCTCGAAGTTGATCTGCCGGTGCCAGTTGATGTGCAGGTCGAGCGTCGCCAGGGCCACCGCTTCCTGCCCGGCTTCCATGGCGGCGACCAGGGTGCGGTGCTCCTCCTCGGCTGCGGCCCGGGGGCCGCCCTGCTGCGCCAGGCCCCAGATCACCGCGAGCTGCCGTGCCAGGCTTTGCCACAAGGCCAGCAGCGGCGCGTTGCCGGAAGCCCGGCACAGCTCCGCGTGGAAATCCTCGTCCGCCAGCACGATGGGAGCCGGGTCGCCGAGCCGACAGGCCTGGGCATAGACCTCGGCCGCCAGGGACATGCGGGCGAAGCGCTCTGCGCCGCCGGAGGCCCGCAACGCCTCCTGGACCGCGAGGCTTTCCAGGGCGAGGCGGAGGCGCATAAGCGACGCCACGCCCGCGTTGCTTACCTGCATCAGCCGCATGCCCTTGTAGGGCGTGCTGGCCACGATCCCTTGGCTTTCCAGCAGCCGCAGCGCCTCCCGCACCGGCACGCGGCTGATCCCGAGGTCGCGGGCGATCTCCGCTTCGACCAGCCGGTCGCCCGGCAGGAAGAGGCCGCGGACGGCGGCGGCGACGATGGCCTCGGCCGCCTGCTCGACCATCGTGCGCGGCTTGACCGGCAGGAGGCGACGGGGCTCTGCCAAGCTTGCGGAAGCGGGGGCGGCGACCAAACTTGCAGGCGCATCAGCCTGCGCCCGGTGGTCCCGAACAGCCACGTGGTGCCCCTGTCCTCTCGCGAAGACTGTCCTGTCGCGAAGAACTGAAGTCTAAATTCAACCTGTTGGTTTGTGAAGGCCTAGCTCTGGCCCGATCTTCGCTCAGAGCCATGCCCGGTCCGGGCCGAAAGGCCCGTCAGCGCCCGGGCCTCCCGGAAAAACCGAGGTTCGAGGCCGGATAGGACGGCTGGCCCGTGGTGGCGGCGGCTGCTTTGCCAGGGGCTGCAAAAAAGCAACATGTCGCAGTATTCGCGTTCGGGTTCAGTCCCGCCAGGGGCGTTGGTGCCAAAGGCTCTGCAAGGAGGCATCCATCTCCGCCACCATGCCCCGGTAGGCTGGGCCGATCAGCGGGCGCAGCGGCAGGGCCAGCCGCTCCGCTTCCCGTAGGAAGGCGGAATCGGCCAGCACGGCGGCGAAGGCCGCCTCCAGCCGGGCGAGGATCGGGGCCGGCAGGCCAGGCGGCCCGACGAAGCCGCGGCTCGCGGTGGCCACCACGTCGAAGCCCTGCTCCCGGAAGGTCGGCACCTCCGGCAGCGCCGCCCAGCGAGCCGGCGAGGCCTGGCCCAGGGTCCGGACCTGGCCTTCCTTGGTCAGCCCCAGCCCATCCGAGGCATTGCCCACCACTAGGTCCACGTGGCGGCCGAGCAGGGCCTGCATGGCCGGAGCGGCGCCGGCGAAAGGAACATGCGTCATCGGCGGCAGCTTGCCCTCCGCCTCGAAGGCCAGCATGGCGATGTGGTCATCCGAGCCGACGCCGGTGGTGCCGTAGTTCAGCGTCCCCGGCCGTGCCTTGGCCGCCGCGGCGACATCCGCGAGGGACCTGAGGGGGGAGGCGCCGGCGACGAGGAAGGCATTGGCATCCTCCACCACATTGGCGAGGAAGCTGAATTCCAGCGGCCTGTAGCGCACCGCCCGCTCGATCGGGATGGCCTGCAGCACCGGGGCGGTGACCGAGCCGATGGTGTAGCCGTCCGGCGCCGCGTTGTAGATTGCCTCGAAGCCGAGCTGGCCGCCGGCCCCGGCCCGGTTGGTGACAACGCTGCGGCCGCCGACCTGCGCCGCGACGAGGGGCATCATCAGCCGGGTCATGATGTCGACGCCGCCGCCGGGCGGGTAGGGGACGATGGCCTCGATCGGCCGGTCGCCCGGCCAGGCCGCCTGCGCCCGCAGCACCGCCGGGGCCGCCATTCCAACCGCCAGCGCAGCCAGCCCGCGACGCGAAACCATCAGGAGTCCTTCCAGGGATGGCGCTGCCACAGGGCGCGCAGCGCGAGTTCCATCTCGTTGATCATCGCGGCATAGGCGCCGCCGATCAGCGGCCGCAGCGGCATCGCCAGCCGGGCCGCATCGGCGAGGAAAGCCGGCTCGGCCAGGGCCGCGGTGAAGGCGGCCTCGTAGCGCTGCCGCATCGTGCCCGGCATGCCCGGCGTGCCGACGAAACCGCGGGAGGCGCCGGCGACGAAGTCGAAGCCCTGCTCGCGGAAGGTCGGCACCGCCGGCAGCGGGTCGAAGCGGGCCGGTGCGGCGACGCCCAGCGCGCGGATCCTGCCATCCCGCTGCAGGGCGATGGCCTCGCTGATGTTGCCGACCAGCAGGTCGATATGCCCGCCGAGCAGGGCCTGGGTCGCCGGGGCGCTGCCGAGGAAGGGGGCGTGGACCATGGCCGGCAGGCCCTGGGCCGCCTCATAGGCCAGCATGGCGATGTGGTCGTCGCCGCCGACGCCGGTGCTGCCGTAGGAGACGGCGCTGGGCTTGGCCTTCGCCGCCGCCGCCAGGTCGCCGAGGCTCCGCAGCGGCGAGGCGGCCTCGACGAAGAAGGCATTGGGGTCCTCGACCACATTGGCGATCCAGGCGAACTCCGCGGTGCGGTAGCGGACGCTGCGCTCGATCGGCAGCGCCGGCAGGGCCGGAGCGGTGATGGCGCCGAGCGTGTAGCCATCGGGTGCCGCATTGAAGACCGCCTCGTTGCCGATCTGGGTACCAGCGCCGGGACGGCTGACCACGATGAAGCGCGCCCCGCCGCCGAGGTGGCTGCAGACATGCGGCATCAGGATGCGGGCCATGGCGTCCAGCCCGCCGCCCGGCGGCACCGGGACGATGACCTCGATCGGCCGCTCGCCGGGCCAGGCCGATTGCGCGCGGGCGATGGCGGGGGCCGTCAGGGCGGCCAGCAGGGTCCGGCGGCGCATGCTCAGCCCTCCTTCCAGGGCCGGCGCTGCCAGAGCGCCTGGAGCGAGGCGAGATCGGCGGCCATCATCCGCCCGTAGTCGTCGCCGATCAGCGGCCGCAGCGGCAGGTTCAGCCGGGCGGATTCGGCAACGAAGGCCGGGTCGGCGAGCGCCGCGCGGAAGGCCTCCCGCAGCGCGTCGCGGATCGGGGCCGGGATGCCGGGCGGGCCGGCGATCCCCCGCGCGCTGCCGCCGAGGATGTCGAGGCCCTGCTCGCGGAAGGTCGGCACGTCGGGCATCTCGCTCCAGCGCTGCGGCCCGGCCTGGCCGAGGCAGCGGATGCGGCCCTCCCGCAGCAGGCCGATGCCCTCGCCCATGTTGAAGCTGCCGATCGGCAGCCGGCCGCCGAGCAGGTCCCGGAGCGTCGGGCCGGTGCCGTTGTAGGGGATGTGGATCAGCCGCGTGCCGGTGGCATTCTCGAAGGCGATCTGCAGGATGTGGTCGTCCGAGCCGACGCCCGCGGTGCCGACGCCGAAGGCCTCGGGCTGCTGCTTCGCCGCGGCGGCGAGGTCGGCGAGGTTTTTCCAGGGGCTGTCGGGGTGGACCCAGAAGCCGGCGGGGTCGTCGACCACATTGGCGATCCAGGTGAACTCGGCCGGGCGATAGCGCGGCGCGCGCTCGATGCTGATCGCGTTCATCGCGGTATTGGTGGCGGCGCCCAGGGTATAGCCATCGGGGGCGGCGTTGAAATTCGCCTCGAAGCCGAGCTGCCCGCCGGCGCCGGGGCGGTTGGTGACGACGAAGCGGGAGCCCGGCAGGCGCGGCGCGACACTGGCGACGATGCCGCGCACCATGGTGTCGACGCCGCCGCCGGCGGGGAAGGGGACGAAGACCTCGATCGGCCGGGCCAGCGGCCAATTGGACTGGGCGCGGGCCACCGCGGGCAAGGCGAGGCCGGCGGCGATCGCGCCGCGACGTGACAGCATGGTCCCCTCCCGGGCCGTATTTTGTTGCAGCCTGCGCCAGCCGGGCCCCACGCGTCCAGCCTTCCGGCACGGCGGCCGGCAGGGCAGAGTGCCGCGGCACGGGAGACAGCGGCATGACGGATGCGGAGCGGGCCGAATTCGGCATCGAGGGCGGTTGGGCGATGATCCGGCGGCACCGGGTGCGCTGGTCGGAATGCGACCAGTATGCCCATGCCAACAACACCGCCTACCTGACACTCTGCGAGGACCTCCGCGTCTCCCACTGGCTGACGCTCGGCGGGCGGTTCGAACTCGGCGCGCCCGGGCCGGTGGTGAGCCAGATCGAGGCCCGCTACCTCCGTTCGCTGGCCTTCGACGACGCGGTGGCGACGACCCTGCGCCCGGGCACGATCCGGCGGACCAGCTTCACGCATGAGTATGCGGTCTGGAAGCAGGGCCTCGTCTTCAGTTGCCGGACCGTGCTGGTGCTGATCGTCAACGGCAGCGGCGAGAAGGTGCCGATCCCCCCCGCCATGCGCGCCCGGCTCATCGCGGAGGGGGCGCGCGAGGAGTAACGGCTAGGCGGCCGGCGGCCGCGCCGTGCTCCTCCCCAGGGCCAGGGCCAGGCTGACCAGCCCGAGATGCGAGAAGGCCTGGGGGAAATTCCCCACCTGCCGCCGGGCGACGGTGTCGTATTCCTCGGCCAGCAGGCCGACGTCGTTGGCCAGGCCGACCAGCCGGTCGAGCACCGCCAGCCCCTCCGCCTGCCGGCCCTGCAGGGCATAGACCTCGCCGAGCCAGCCGGTGCAGGCGAGGAAGGTGCCCTCCCGGGTCGGCGCCATCCCCTCCACCGCCGCATCCGGCCGGTAGCGGAGCACCAGCCCGTCCTCCATCAGCCCGCGCTCGATGGCGGCGACGGTTCCGATGATGCGGGGGTCATCGGCCGGCAGGAAGCCGACCAGCGGCAGCCGCAGCAGGCTGCCGTCCAGCGCGGTGTCGCCGTAGCTCTGGGTGAAGCTGCCCATGGCCGCATTGAAGCCCTCGGCGCAGACCTCCGCCTTCACCGCGTCGCGCAGCAGGCGCCAGCGCTCCAGCGGGCCGTCCAGGGCGAAGTCCTCGGCCGAGCGGAGCGCCCGGTCGAAGGCGACCCAGACCATGACCTTGGACTGCACGAAGTGGCGGCGGCGGCCGCGCACCTCCCAGATCCCCTCGTCGGGCTCGCGCCAGACCTGCTCCAGGTGCGCGAGCATGGCCTTGGTCATCGCCCAGCCCTCGGGCATCGGCGGCAGGCCGACCTTCCGGGCGGCGTAGAAGGCGTCCATCACCTCGCCGAAGACGTCGAGCTGGAGCTGGCTGCCGGCGGCATTGCCGATCCGCACCGGGGCCGAGCCCTCGTAGCCCGGCAGCCAGGGCAGGATCTGCTCCGGCGTCCGGTGCTCGCCGGCCAGGCCATAGAGCGGCTGCACCTGGGAGGGGCTGCCGGCGACCGCGCGCAGCAGCCAGCGGCGCCAGGCCTCGGCCTCGGTCAGGTGGCCGGCGCCGACCAGCGCGTGCAGGGTCAGCGCCGCGTCGCGCAGCCAGCAGAAGCGGTAGTCCCAGTTGCGGCTGCCGCCCAGGGTCTCCGGCAGGGAGGTGGTGGGCGCGGCGACGATGCCCCCCGTCGGCGCATAGGTCAGCGCCTTCAGCGTCAGCAGCGAGCGCCGCACCATCTCCGGATGCGGGCTGCCGGCGTCGATCCGGCAGGAGGCCAGCCAGTCCTGCCAGTGGTGCTCGGTCCTGGCGACCATGGCCGCGGCGTCCACGGCCGGTCCGGGATGCTTGTGCGAGGGCGTCCAGACCAGGTGGAAAGGGATGCATTCGCCGGGGCTGACGGTGAACTCGGCGACGGTGCGGCAATCCTGCCCGCGCACCGGCACGAAGCTGCGGAAGGCGAGCTGGTCGGGGCCGCAGACCGCCAGCAGCGTGCCGTCATGCCCGCGATGCACCCAGGGGATCAGGGCGCCGTAGTCGAAGCGGATGCCGAGGTCCATCGCCATGGCGACCCGGCCGCGGCGCCCCTCGACCAGCCGCAGCACGTCGGCCGCGCCGTTGCGCAGCGGCATGCAGTCGACCAGCGCGACGACGCCGTCGGCGGTCTCGAATTCGGTCTCCAGCACCAGGGTGCCGGGCCGGTAGCGCCGGGTTACCCGCAGGATCTCGGCCACCGGAGCGATCTTCCAACGGCCGTGCTCGGGGCCGCCCAGCAGCGCGGCGAAGCAGGCGGCGCTGTCGAAGCGCGGCAGGCAGAGCCAGTCCATCGAGCCGTCCCGCCCGACCAGCGCCGCGGTCTCGCCATCGCCGATCAGGGCGTAGTCTTCGATCCTCAGACCCATTCTGCATCATCCTCCGGGGCGGGAACGGTGGGGGCGGGGAAAGGATGCCGAAGGATACGGAAGCTTACAGGGCGGCGGGGCGCAAGGACGCTGGGCGGCAGGCATTCCACTTGACGGGGCATTTCGGTGACGACAGTCTCGCAGCACATGCCCGGGAACCGGAACCTCTCTGACCGACGCCGACGTCGCTGCACCCAAGCGGCGGCTCCTCGGGCTGCGCGTCGATCGGCATGTTCTTGTGCGGTGCTGGCCTCGCCATAGGCCCCACCCGCCGAAGCCACCTCGGCCCGCATTCCTGAACCCCCGCAGCCCTCGGCTCCGGGGGTTTTTGTTTGCCCGAATCCCAGAAGGACATTTCCATGAGCATCCGTGTCGGCATCGTCGGGATCAGCGGCTTCGGCGGCGGCGAGGCATTGCGCCTCGTCGCCGGCCACCCGTCCTTCGAACTCGTCCATGCCGCTGGCGAGGGCAGTGCGGGCAGCCGCCTGGAGGACCGCTTTCCCGGCGTGTCGGCCAGGCTGGCCGGGCTGGTGATCGAGAGGTGGGACCCCGCCACCCTGCCGGCGCTCGACGTGCTGTTCGCGTCACTGCCCACGGGCGCCTCGGCCGAGGCGCTGGCGCGCGTCCCCAAGGCGGTGAAGATCGTCGATATCGGGGGGGACCACCGCTACGCCGAAGGCTGGGCCTATGGCTTGGCCGATGTCTGGCCCAACCAAATCGAGGGTCGGACCCGCATTGCCAACCCCGGCTGCTTTCCCGCGGCCACGCTGACCGCGCTGGCGCCGCTGCTGGCCGACGGGCTGATCGAGCCGGGCAACATCGTGATCGACGCCAAGACCGGGATTTCCGGGGCCGGCCGGGGCGGCGGGGAGAGCGCTTTCGGCTTTGCCGAGAGCAATGAGAACCTGGTGCCCTATGGCCTGCTCCGGCACACCCACATGCCCGAGATGGCCAGGACGATCGAGCGGCTGAGCGGCGGCAGCGCGGCCGGGCTGGTATTCACGCCGCATCTGGTGCCGATGACCCGCGGCATCCTCGCCACCATCTACTGCCGCGGCCGCGCCACCACGGCGCAATGCCTGGAGGCGGCGCGGCGCTTCTATGCCGGGCGGGCCTTCGTCCGGGTGACCGACCGGCCGCCGCAGACGAAATGGGCGACCGGCTCGAACCTCGCCTTCGTCAGCTATGCGGCCGATCCGGAGCGCGAGCTGGTGATTGCGATGGGCGTGGTCGACAACCTTGGCAAGGGCGCGGCCGGGCAGGCGGTGCAGAATGCGAATCTGATCTGCGGCCTGCCGGAAACGGCGGGGCTGGACGGCGCACCGGTCTGGCCATGATCCATTGGCCAGCCCGTGTTCTGAGGGCAGCTTCTGGACTCAGAAAATTAGATGAGGGGCTTGGGGAGAATACCTTCTCCCCAACCTTGCCTTACATCCCCCGCTCCGCCCGCGTCGCCGCCAGGTCATCCTCGATGAAGGCCTGGATGATCTCCTCCAGCGACTCCTGCTCGGAGAAATCGTGCAGCCGCCGGGCCCGCATGGCGGTGAAGCTCGCGGGCCAGCCGCCGACGATCGCCTCGATCGCCGCATCCGGCACGTGCTTCACCCGCGCCCGGGCTTCCGGCCCGGCCACCGTCTCGAGCGCCGTCAGCATCTTGCCCACCGTCGCGCTGCGCCCCGGCGGGTTGATGCCGCGATCCAGCCCGAGCGGGCCGGTGTCCATCTGCATGGCGTGGAGGAACCACTCCACCGCCCGGCGCGGCGAGCAGATCCAGACCGCGAAATCCTCCGGCACCGGCAGGGTGGTCTCGAGTCCCAGCAGCGGCTCCCGCAGGATCGCGGAGACGAAGGAGGAGGCGGCCTTGTTCGGCCGGCCCGGGCGGATGATGACGGTCGGCAGGCGCAGGCTGACCGCGTCCAGCATGCCCCGGCGGGAGGCGTCCTGGAGCAGCAGCTCGCCGATCGCCTTCTCGGCGCCGTAGCTGTTGCCGGGCAGCTGGCGGGCGTCGTCCTCCAGCCGGGCCTCCTGGCCGCCGCCGAAGCTGGCGACGGAGGAGGTGAAGACCACCCGCGGCGGCTCCCGCAGCGCCCGGCAGGCCTGCAGCACCGCCAGCGTGCCCATCACGTTGACGCGGAGGCCGAGGTCGAAATCCGCCTCCGCCTGGGCCGAGACCACGGCGGCGAGGTGGACCACCACGCGGGTCCCCGGCGGGATGGCGCGGGCCACCTGGGCCGCATCGGCCACGTCGCCGCCGAGGCAGGTGACGGGGAAGGGGGCCTCAAGCCCGGCCGGCGCCTGCAGGTCGAACAGGGTCAGGCCGGTGATCGCCTGGTCGCCCAGGGCACCGTCCCGGGCCAGGCGGATGGCGAGCTTGCGGCCGAGGAACCCGCCGCCGCCGAGGATGGTGATCTGCATCGCGCTCTCCCTGATCTGTCTCTCCGATGTCGCGCTGTCGGCGGTTCGGTGCAAGCCGCCCGTGGCGGCGTGGACCGGGGGCACCACCCTTGGGGCACCACCCTTGGGACCACCCTGGCAGCATCGGGATTGGCGGTTGGCCGCCAGCCGGGCGATAACCCTGGCCCATGAGCATCCCCCACCGGCCCTTCCGCCTGATGATCAACCGCCATGCCGGCACCCCCGGCGTGGTCGTCCTCCCCGAAGGCGGCTTCCGCCGCGCGAAGGAGGAGATCGCCACCTGGGAGGGCCATGCCCCTACCCCCCTGCTGGCCCTCGAGGATATCGCCCGGACGGCCCGGTTGGCCTCGGTGCACTGGAAGGACGAGGGCCCACGCTTCGGCCTCGGCAGCTTCAAGGCGCTCGGCGGCGCCTATGCGGTGCTGAAGCTGCTCCAGGCCGAGCTCGCCCGGCGCGGCGTCGCCAACGCGGCCGGCTCGGCCGAGCTGGCCGCCGGCGAGCACAAGGCCGCGACCGGGGCAATCATCGTCACCTGCGCGACCGACGGCAACCACGGCCGCAGCGTCGCCTGGGGGGCGAAACGCTTCCACGCCCGCTGCGTGATCTTCGTGCACGAGACCGTTAGCCCCGGCCGGCGCGAGGCCATCGCCGCGCATGGCGCCGAGATCCGCGAGGTTCCCGGCACCTACGACGACGCCGTCCGCGCCGCCCAGCGCACCGCCGAGGCGGAGGGCTGGTTCGTCGTCTCGGACACCTCCTACCCCGGCTATACCGAGGTGCCGCGGGACGTGATGCAGGGCTATCGCGTCATGCCCGACGAGGCCTTCGACCAGATCCCGGCGCCGCCCACCCATGTCTTCGTCCAGGCCGGGGTCGGCGGCGTGGCGGCAGCCGTCTCGGTCCAGCTGCGCGCCCGCTACGGCGCCCCGAAGGACGGCCTTGGGCCGAAGCTCATCGTCGTCGAGCCGACCGAGGCCGCCTGCCTGCTGGCCAGCGCCGAGGCCGGGGAACTCACCACCGTCGATGGCGCGCTGGACACGCTGATGGCCGGCCTGGCCTGCGGCGAGCCCAGCTTGCTCGCCTGGCAGGAGCTGGAGCGCGGCGCCGCCGCCTTCATGGCGGTGCCGGACGACAGCGCCGTCGCCTGCATGAAGCTGCTGGCCGCCCGCCGCCCGCCGCTGGTCGCCGGCGAGAGTGCGGTCGCCGGCCTCGCCGCCCTGCTGCTGGCCGCGCGCGAGCCCTTCGCCCGCAGCGCCCTGGGCCTGGAGGAGGGCAGCCGCATCCTGCTGTTCGGCACCGAGGGCGCCACCGACCAGGCGGTCTACGACCGGTTGGTGAAGGCGGGCTGACGCGGGCCCGCGCCGCTTGCCCCCCCATGCTTGCCCCGCTATGGCGGCTTCCTCTATCTGTCGCGCAACGGCACAACGCCGCGGCCTGATGCCGCAGTCCGGCATTACGCATCGAGTCCTGGGAGAGTTCACGCCATGAGGCGCCGTATCCTTGCCGCCGCCGGCCTCGTCGCCGCGGCCATGCTCGCCCTGCCGCCCCGCCCGGCCGCGGCCCAGGCGCCCGCCGCGACGCCGGTCGAAATCCAGTTCTGGCACGGGCTGCCGCAGCCGCTTGGCGGCCAGCTCGAGCAGATCGTGGCCGGCTTCAACGCCTCCCAGGCCCGCTACAAGGTGGTGCCGAGCTTCCGTGGCACCTATCCGGAGACGATGGTCGCCGCCATCGCCGCCTTCCGCGCCAATTCGGCGCCGCATATCGTGCAGATGTTCGAGGTCGGCACCGGCACCATGATGTCCGCCGGCCGCGCGGTGAAGCCGCTGCACGAGCTGCTGGCCGAGGCCGGGGTCACCATCGACTTCAACGACTACCTGCCCGCCGTCCGCGGCTACTACCAGGCTGCCGACGGCCGGCAGATGAGCATGCCCTTCAACAGCTCGACCGCCGTGATGTTCTGGAACAAGGACCACTTCAAGCGGGCCGGGCTCGACCCCGCGGTCGCGCCCAAGACCTGGGACGAGGTCGCCGAGGCGGCGCGCAAGCTGAAGGCGGCGGGCATCGCCTGTCCGCTGACCAGCTCCTGGCCCGGCTGGATCCAGGTGGAGCAGGTGAGCGCGCTGCACAACATCCCGCTGGCGACGCTGGGCAATGGCTTCGACGGGCTCGGCGCCACGCTGCAGGTGAACAACCCGCTGCTCGTCCGCCACATGAACAATCTGATCGAGTGGCAGAAGGCCGGGCTCTTCCGCTACGGCGGCCGGGATTCGACCGCGGATGCACTGTTCCCCGCCGGGGAATGCAGCATGGCGCTGGTCTCCTCCGGCGCCCGCAGCCGCATCACCCGCGAGGCCCGCTTCGAATGGGGCACCGCCATGCTGCCTTATTACAGGGATGTGGCCGGCGCCCCGCGCAACAGCATCATCGGCGGCGCCAGCTTCTGGGCGCTGAACCGCGGCACCCAGGGCGCGCGCGCGGTCGAGGAATGGAAAGGCGTGGCGGAGTTCTACCGCTACATCAGCCAGCCCGAGATCGATGCCAAGTGGCACATGGAGACCGGCTATGTCCCGGTGCGCCGCGCCAGCTACGAGGTCGCCCGCGCTGCCGGCTTCTACGACCGCAACCCCGGCTCCGACGTGCCGATCGAGCAGCTGCTGCGCGGCGGCGAGACCACTGCCAATACGCGGGGGATCCGGCTCGGCGGCTATGTCGAGATCCGCAACATCATCCAGGAGGAAATGGAGAAGGCCTTCCAGGGCCAGCAGAACGGCAAGCAGGCGATGGACGCCATCGTCCAGCGCGGCAATGCGGTGCTGCGCAACTTCGAACGCGCGAATCGCGGCTGAGCGGGAAGGCGCGGGGCCATGAAGAAGACCCTCTTCAAGGGCACCGCGCTGCCTTGGCTGCTGCTCGCGCCGCAGCTCGCGGTGACCTGCATCTTCTTCCTCTGGCCGGCGGGTGCGGCGATCTGGCAATCCGTGCTGCAGGAGGACCCCTGGGGCACGCGGTCGGAATTCGTCGGCCTGCGCAATTTCGCCGAGGTGCTGGTCGAGCCGGAATGGCGCGGCGCGGCGCTGAACACGCTGGTCTTCTCCACCTCCGTCGCCGTGCTGGCGATGGGCAGCGCGCTGTTCCTGGCGGTGCAGGCGGATAAGGCGATCCGCGGCGGCAATGCCTACAAGACCCTGCTGATCTGGCCCTACGCGGTGGCGCCCGCGGTCGCCGCGGTGCTCTGGCTGTTCCTCTTCCATCCCTCGATCGGGCTGATCGGCCAGGCGCTGAACCAGGCCGGCATCGCCTGGGACTACAAGCTGAACGGCGGCCAGGCGATGACCCTGGTCATCATCGCCGCGGCCTGGAAACAGGTGAGCTACAATTTCATCTTCTTCCTGGCCGGGCTGCAGTCTATCCCGAAGTCGGTGCTGGAGGCGGCGGCGATAGACGGCGCCCGGCCGGTGCGGCGCTTCTGGACCATCATCTTCCCGCTCCTCTCGCCGACCAGCTTCTTCCTGCTGGTGGTGAACCTGGTCTATGCCTTCTTCGATACCTTCGGCGTGATCCATGCGCTGACCGGCGGCGGCCCGGGCAAGGCGACCGAGACGCTGATCTACAAGGTCTATGTCGAGGGCGTGCAGAACGTGAATCTCGGCAGCAGCGCGGCGCAGTCGGTGATCCTGATGGTCATCGTCATCGCGCTGACCGCGGTGCAATTCCGCTTCATCGAACGCAAGGTCCACTATTGATGGACGACGACGCGCTCGCCGCCGCCACCCGCCGCCGCCAGGCGCGGGAGAGGATCATGTCGCATGGCTGGCTGATCCTCGGCGTGCTGATCTTCGCCTTCCCGGTCTGGATCACCCTGGTCGGCTCGACCCATGACGCCTCGACCATCGGCCGCGGCGACGTGCCGCTGCTGCCGGGCCCGCATGCGATCGAGAACTACACCGCCGCCTGGACCAGCGGCGGGGAGGGGCGCTACCGCGCCAGCCCCGCCTCGCTCATGCTGTGGAACAGCGCGCTGATGGCGCTCTGCATCGCGGCCGGCAAGATCACCATCTCCCTGCTCTCGGCCTATGCCGTGGTCTTCTTCCAGTTCCGCGGGCGGATGCTGGCCTTCTGGACCATCTTCCTGACGCTGATGCTGCCCGTCGAGGTCCGCATCATCCCGACCTACCAGGTCATCGTCAGCCTCGACCTGTTCAATTCCATGGCCGGGCTCACCATCCCGCTGATCGCCTCGGCCACCGCCACGCTGCTGTTCCGGCAATTCTTCCTGACCATCCCCGATGAATACGTCGAAGCGGCCAAGATGGACGGCGCCGGGCCGGTCCGCTTCTTCCGGGACATCCTGCTGCCGCTCTCGGTCACCAACATCGCCGCGCTCTTCGTCATCCTGTTCATCTACGGCTGGAACCAGTACCTCTGGCCGCTGCTGGTGGTGAACGACCGCGGGCTCGAGACCATCGTCGTCGGCCTCGCCAAGATGATCGGTAACGGCGACGCGCAGAACGAATGGAACGTCATCATGGCCATGGCGGTGCTGGCGCTGCTGCCCCCCGTCGCGGTGGTGGTGCTGATGCAGCGCTGGTTCATCAAGGGCCTCACGGAGACCGAGAAGTAATGGCCACGCTCGACGTCTCCGCCGTATCCAAATCCTTCGGCACCAACAAGATATTGCACGGCGTGGACCTGACCGTGGCGGACGGCGAGATGATCGTCATCGTCGGCGCCTCCGGCTGCGGCAAGTCGACCCTGCTGCGGATCGTCGCCGGCCTCGAGACCGCGACCACCGGCACCATCCGCATCGCCGGCCGCGACGTGACCGGCCTCGAGCCGGCCGACCGCGACATCGCCATGGTCTTCCAGAACTACGCGCTCTACCCGCATATGACGGTCGCCCAGAACATGGCCTATGGCCTGAAGATCCGCGGCCTGCCGAAGCCCGAGATCGCCACGCGGGTCGCCGAGGCGGCGACCCTGCTCGGCATCCAGGCGCTGCTGGACCGCCGCCCGCGGCAGCTCTCGGGCGGCCAGCGCCAGCGCGTCGCCATGGGCCGCGCCATCGTCCGCGAGCCGAAGCTCTTCCTGTTCGACGAGCCGCTCTCCAACCTCGATGCCAAGCTGCGGGTGCAGATGCGGGCCGAGATCCGCCGGCTGCAGCGCCGCCTCGGCGTCACCTCGCTGTTCGTGACGCATGACCAGACCGAGGCGATGACGCTGGGCGACCGGCTGGTGGTCATGCATGCCGGCCATGCCGCCCAGGTGGCGACCCCGATGGAGGTCTGGGCCCGCCCGGCCGATACCTATGTCGCCGGCTTCATCGGCAGCCCGGCGATGAATTTCCTCGAAGGCAGCCTGACGGAAGGCGGCCGCGCGGTGGCGCTGAAGGCCGGTCCGCTGCTCCGCTTCGCCGATGGTCCCCGGCCCGGCGCCGAGGGCCTGCCGCTGATCATCGGGATCCGTCCCGAACACGTCGAGGCGACCGAGGCCGGCCTGGCCCTGCCGCTCGACCTCGTGGAGCCCTTGGGGTCCGAGACCGTCCTGCACGGGCGGTTGCCGGATGGCGAGGCGCTGACGGTAAAGCTGGCCGGCCCGGCGCCCGTCGGCGGCGCCATCCAGGTCAGCCTGCCCGCCGCGGCGCTGCATGTCTTCGACGCCGCCTCGGGCAAACGCCTCGACCCGGTGGCTTGACCGCCGGGGCGGTGGCCCCAAGATCCCCGGCAAGGGCATCCAAGCCCGTCGGGGGATCTTCCATGCATCGTCGCCACCTGCTTGCCGCCGCCGCAGTCTTGCCTGCCGGCATCGCCCGCGCCCAGCCGGCCGCGGCGGCCTGGCCCAACCAGCCGGTGCGCCTCGTCGTACCCTTCGCCGCCGGCGGTCCCACCGATATTCCTGCCCGGCTCTTCGCCGAGGAGGTCGGCAAGCTCCTGCCCCAGCGGGTGATCGTCGAGAACCGGACCGGTGCCGGCGTCGTCGTCGGCTCGGAGGTGGTGGCACAGGCCCCGAAGGATGGCCATACGCTGCTCTACAGCACCATCGCCCATTCGGTGATGCGCGCGCTCTTCCCGCGGCTGCCCTTCGATCCCATCACGGATTTCCAGCCGGTGGCCCTGCTCGGCGTCATCCCGATGGTGCTGCTGGTCAACAAGGACCTGCCGGCCCGCAGCCTGCCGGAGCTGGTCGCCCTGCTGCGGGCCAATCCCGGGCGCTACGACTACGGCAGCAGCGGCATCGGCGGCGCCGTGCACCTGGCGACCGAGCTGCTGCTGAAGCGGGCAGGGGACCTCAAGGCCAACCACATCCCCTACCGCGGCTCGGCGGCCGGCATGCCGGACCTGCTCTCGGGCCGGCTGGCGATGTTCATGGATGTCGCCGCCGGCGGCCTCACCTATGCCCAGCGCGGCGATGCCCGCGCCCTCGGCATCTCGGCCGCCGCCCGCCTCCCGCAGGCGCCGGATATCCCGACCTTCGCCGAGGGCGGCGTGGCCAATGCCGAGAGCTATACCTGGCACATGATATTCGCCCCGGCCGGCACGCCGGCCCCGGTGATCCAGGCGGTGAACGCCGCCTTCAACCGGGCCGCGGCCGAGGAGAGCGTGCAGCGCCGGCTGGGCGACCTCACCATGACCCTGCGCCACGACACCACGCCGGAGACGGCGACCCGCTGGCTGGCCGACGAGACCGCGAAGTGGGAAACCATCATCCGCGACGCCGGCATTCGCGTCGACTAGCCGCGCCGGGGCCTTCCGTCCCGCCGCCTGCGACCCCGCATCACGAGGATCCGCCCCATGGCCCAGCCGCTTCCCCTGCTGCCGACCACCGTCGTCGGCAGCTATCCGCAGCCGGCCTGGCTGATGAACCACGAGGTCCTGCGCTCCCGCCTGGTGCCGCGGGTCCGTGCCCCGGAGATGTGGCGGGTGCCCGCCGAATTCCTGGCCCAGGCGCAGGACGACGCCACCATCCTGGCGATCCGCGACATGGAGCGGGCCGGGATCGACATCATCACCGATGGCGAGATCCGCCGCGAAAGCTATTCCAACCACTTCGCCTCGGCGCTGGAGGGCATCGATCCCGACCGGCCGGGCGAGGTGGTGGGGCGCACCGGCAAGACCACCGTGGTGCCGCGGGTCATCGGCCGGGTGCGGCGGGCGCGGCCCGTCGAGGTCCGCGACGTGGCCTTCGCCCGCGCCAATACCGACCGGCAGGTCAAGATCACCCTGCCCGGTCCCTTCACTATGACGCGGCAGTGCCAGAACGAGTTCTATGCCGACGAGGCGGAGCTGGCGATGGACTACGCCGCGGCGCTGAACGCGGAAATCCGCGAGTTGAAGGCGGCCGGCGCCGACGTGATCCAATTGGACGAGCCCTGGATGCAGGCCTATCCGGAGCAGGCCCGGCGCTACGCCATACCGGCCATCAACCGGGCGCTGGAGGGGATCGAGGGCACCACGGTGGTGCACCTCTGCTTCGGCTATGCCGCCATCGTCGGCGACAAGCCCTCCGGCTATTCCTTCCTGCCGGAGCTGGCCGAGGCGAGCGCGGCGCAGATCTCCATCGAGGCGGCCCAGCCCCGGCTGGACCTCGGCATCCTCCGCGAGCTGCCGGCCAAGACCATCATGCTCGGCGTCATCGACCTCAACACGCCGACAGTGGAGACGGCTGAGGAGGTTGCCGGTCGCATCCGTGCCGCGCTGCGGGTGGTGGACGCCACCCGGCTGGTGCCGGCGCCGGATTGCGGCATGAAGTACCTGCCGCGCGACCGCGCCTTCGGCAAGCTGCAGGCGCTGGCCCAGGGCGCGGCCATCGTCCGCCGCGAGCTGGGCGCCTAGCGCCGCCCGGGCCCTAGGCCGGCCGGGGGCGGCGCAACACTCCCCCGGCGAGCAGCCCCCGGGCCCAGCTCAGCGCCGGCCAGAGCAGCAGAGCGATGCCCAGCGCCATGATCGTGCTCACCAGCCAGTTGGAGAAGAAGACCCCGAGGCTGCCCTGGCTGATCAGCAGGGATTGGCGGAAGGCCTCCTCGGTCCGGTCGCCCAGCACCAGGGCGAGGACCAGCGGCGCCAGCGGGTAGTCGAGCTTCTTCAGCACGTAGCCCACCACGCCGAAGACCAGCATCAGGGTGATGTCGAACTCGGCGTTGCTGACGGTGAAGGCGCCGATCGCGCAGACCACCAGGATGAGCGCCGCGATGATCGAGAAGGGAACCCTGAGGATGGCGGCGAACCAGGGCACCGCCACCAGCACCACGATCAGCCCGGCGATGTTGCCGAGGTACATCGAGGCGATCAGCCCCCAGACGAATTCCTTCTGCTCAACAAACAGCATCGGCCCCGGCTGCAGGCCCCACATGATCAGCCCGCCGAGCAGCACCGCCGCGGTGGGCGAGCCCGGTACGCCGAGCGTCAGCATCGGCAGCAGCGCCGAGGTGCCGGCCGCATGCGCCGCGGTCTCCGGCGCGATGACGCCCTCGATCCGCCCCTTGCCGAAGCTGGAGGGGTCCTTGGCCATCCGCCGCGCCACGCCATAGGACATGAAGCTTGCCGGCGTGGCGCCCGCCGGGGTGATGCCCATCCAGCAGCCGATCAGCGCCGAGCGGGCGGCGAGGAACCAGTGCCGCGGCAGGGTCTTCCAGACCCGCAGCACCACCTTGAGGTCGATCTTCGCGCGCTGACCCTTGAAGCGCAGCCCATCCTCGATGCTGCAAAGGATCTCGCTGATCCCGAACAGGCCGATGACGGCGACCAGGAAGTCGAAGCCGCGGATCATCTCGGTGCTGCCGAAGGTCATCCGCAGCTGGCCGGTGACGGTATCCATCCCGACCGCGGCCAGCAGGAAGCCCAGCATCATTGCCATCAGCGTCTTCAGCGCCGGCCCCCGGCTCATCCCGACGAAGCTGGCGAAGGACAGGAACATGACCGCGAAGAATTCCGGCGGCCCGAAGCGGAGCGCGAAGCCGGCAATGACCGGCGCGACGAAGGTGATCATCACGATGGCGACGAAGGCGCCGACGAAGCTGCTGGTGAAGGCCGCAGTCAGCGCCTCCGCCGCCCGGCCCTGCTGCGCCATGGGATAGCCGTCGAAGGTGGTGGCGACGGACCATGGCTCGCCGGGGATGTTGAACAGGATCGAGGTGATGGCGCCGCCGAACAGCGCCCCCCAGTAGATGCAGGACAGCATGATGATGGCCGAGACCGGCGGCATGGCGAAGGTCAGCGGCAGCAGGATGGCGATGCCGTTGGCGCCGCCGAGCCCCGGCAGCACGCCGATCAGCACGCCGAGCACCACGCCCACCAGCATCAGCAGCATGTTCTGCGGCTCGAGCGCCACGGCGAAGCCCTGCATCAGCAGGCCGAGTTCTTCCATGGCTCAATACCCCAGCGCGGTCTCGAGCGGCCCCTTGGGCAGCGCGACCAGGAACCAGATCTCGAAGATGACGAAGGTGGCGACCGCCGTGGCGATGCCCGCCAGGACCGACCGGGCCCAGCCGAAGCCCCCCAGCCGCCGCATGAACCAGGCGACCATCACCGCCGAGGCGACATAGATTCCGGCGAAGGGGATGGCCGCGACGTACAGGATGTTCGGCACCAGCACCGAGGCCACGAGCCGCAGCTGCGGCCAGCTGGCGAAGATCCCAAGCTCGCCCCGGGTCCGCGCCGCCTGCACCAGCGTGCCGGTGCTGGCCGCGACCAGCGCCAGGCCGATCCAGAAGGGGAAGGTGCCGGATTGCGGCCCGTCCGTGCCCCAGCCGATGCCGAGCCGCAGGCTGTCCCACAGGGCCGCCCCCCCGGCCGCAGTGAAGGCGAGGGCGGTGCCGATCTCGACCGCGCGGTTGCTGGGGCCGGCTGACGGCCGGATCACGCCAGGAACCCCGCCTCCTGCATCAGCGTCCGGTGCCGGCTCTCCTCCTTGGTCAGCCAGGCGCGGAAGGCCTCGCCGGTCATGCTGGTGGTGTTGAAGGCGCCCTGCTGCATGAGCTCGCGCCACTCCGGGGTCTCCCGCACCCGCGCCATCAGGCCTTCGTAGAAGGCCACCTGCTCGGGCTTCACCCCGGGCGCCATGAAGATGCCGCGCAGCATCAGGTATTCGACGTCGAGCCCGGATTCCCGGGCGGTCGGGATATCCGACCAGGCCGCGGTTTCGGTCATCTTCTCGGTGCCGGCCAGCCGCTGGCTGTCGAAGACGCAGAGCGGCCGCAGCGCGCCGGAGCGCCAATGCGTCACCGCCTCGATCGGGTTGTTCACCGTGGCGTCGATGTGCTTGCCGACCAGCTGCACCGAGACCTCGCCGCCGCCCCGGAAGGGCACGTAGGTGAGGTTGCCGCCCATCGCCTTGGCGAGGGCGACGCCGATGATCTGGTCCTCCTGCTTCGAGCCGGTGCCGCCGAGCTTCAGCCGCTCCGTCCTGGCCGCCACGGTGAAATCCGCGACCGTCTTCCAGGGCGATTCGGCATTCACCCAGAGGATGAACTCGTCGAGCGCCAGCATCGCCACCGGAGTCAGGTCCTGCCAAGTGAACGGCACGCCCGTCGCCAGCGGCGTGGTGAAGAGGTTGGACAAGGTGATGACGACCATGTGCGGATTGCCGCGGGCGCCCTTGGCTTCGAGGAAGCCCTCCGCCCCGGCACCGCCGGCCTTGTTCACCACCACCATCGGTTGCTTCATCAGCCCGTGCTTGGCGACGATGCCCTGGATCACCCGGGCCATCTGGTCCGCGCCGCCGCCGGTCCCGGCGGGCACGATGAACTGCACCGGCCGGGTCGGCTCCCAGGCGCGCTGCGCCAGGGCCGGGGTGGCGAGGACCGAGGCGAGGGCGCCACCGCCAAGGCCGAGCAGGAGGGTGCGGCGGGAGCTTCCATGAAGCGTCATTCTGATGGTTTCCGGCGATGCGTCGTGGCCCGATTGCGGCCCAGCAACGCGCCCTTGAGGTTGGCGTTGGCACCGGGGTGGGGCGGAAAACGCGGTAAAGCAACGAAAAGCGTGTAAAGCGCGCGGCAAGATGCGCCAGGGTTGGACGCCGCTTGCCGCCCGGCCCCGGCTGATGCAGAGAAAGCCTAAATGCGCCCCTCCGGAGGAAATCCCATGCCCGCCATCAGCACCGTCGCCGAGCTGCTCGCGACCGGCGCGGCCGACCGCCCCGCCATCCGTGCGCCCGAGCGGCCGCCGCTCAGCTATGCCGGCCTCCGGGAGCTCGCGGCCGGGACCATCGCCAGCCTGAACGCCATCGGCATCGGCCGTGGCGACCGTGTCGCCATCGTGCTGCCGAACGGGCCGGAGATGGCCGCCAGCTTCGTCGCCATCGCCGGCGGCGCCACCACCGCGCCGCTGAACCCCGCCTACAAGGACGAGGAATTCGAGTTCTACCTGCTCGACCTAAAGGCCAGGGCGCTGGTGGTGCAGCAGGGCGCCGAGACCCCGGCGCGCGGCGTGGCGCAGCGCCTCGGCGTGCCGGTGCTCGAGCTGGTTCCCGGCACCGCGGCCGGCGCCTTCACCCTGGTGGGCGGCACGCCCGGCGCCGCCACCAGCCCCGGCGCCGCCGGGCCGGATGACGTGGCGCTCGTGCTGCATACCTCCGGCACCACCGCGCGGCCGAAGATCGTGCCGCTGAGCCATACCAACGTGACCGCCTCCGCCGGCAACATCGCCCGCACCCTGGCGCTGGGCCCGAATGACGCCTGCCTTAACGTCATGCCGCTGTTCCACATCCACGGGCTGATCGCGGCGACGCTCGCCTCGCTGGCCGGCGGCGGCGCCGTCATCTGCACGCCGGGCTTCAACGCCCTGCGCTTCTTCGCCCTGCTCGATGCGGAGAAGCCGAGCTGGTACACGGCGGTGCCGACCATGCACCAGACCATCCTGGCCCGGGCCGAGCGCAACGCCGAGATCATCGCCCGCGCGCCGCTGCGCTTCATCCGCTCCTCCTCGGCCTCGCTGCCGGCGCAGGCGATGAAGGACCTCTCGGCGGCCTTCAACGCCCCGGTGCTGGAGAGCTACGGCATGACCGAGGCCAGCCACCAGATGTGCTCCAACCCGCTGCCGCCCGGCGCGCAGAAGCCCGGCATCGTCGGCCTGCCCGCCGGCCCCGAGGTCGCCATCATGGACGACGACGGCACCCTGCTGCCGCAGGGCGCGATCGGCGAGGTCGTCATCCGCGGTCCCAACGTCACCAAGGGCTACGAGGCGAACCCGGAAGCCAATGCGAAGGCCTTCACCAAGGGCTGGTTCCGCACCGGCGACCAGGGCATGTTCGATGCCGACGGCTACCTGATGCTGACCGGCCGGCTGAAGGAGTTGATCAAGCGCGGCGGCGAGCAGGTCAGCCCGCTCGAGGTCGATGGCGTGCTGTCGGACCACCCGGCCGTCGCCCAGGCGCTGACCTTCGGCATCCCGCACCCGATGCTGGGCGAGGAGGTCGGCGCCGCCATCGTGCTGCGCGAGGGCATGGCGGTGACGGAACGCGAGCTGCGCGACCACGCCGCGAAGCACTTGGCCGACTTCAAGGTACCCCGCAAGGTGGTCTTCCTGGACGAGATCCCGAAGGGCGCCACCGGCAAGCTGATGCGCATCGGCCTGGCCGAGAAGCTGGGCATCAAGGCGTGATCCGGTCACACGGCGCCGCAGCGAAGCGAAGCGAGGAGCGTAGCGTGAATCGGATCAGCGCATCATGAGGATCTGCATCTTCGGCGCCGGCGCCATCGGCGGGCTGATGGCGGCCAGGCTCGCCGCCAAGGGGGAGTCGGAGGTCACCGTCATCGCCCGCGGCCCGCATCTCGCCGCCATGCAGGCCCATGGCCTGAAGCTGATCAGCGAGGGCGAGGAGACCGTCGTCCGTCCCCGCTGCGTCGAGACCGCCGCCGAGGCCGGGCCGCAGGACTACGTCGTCGTCACCCTGAAGGCGCATGCGCTGCCCAAGGTGGCGCCGCAGATGCAGCCGCTGCTCGGGCCGGAGACCGCCATCGTCTCGGCCGTCAACGGCATCCCCTGGTGGTATTTCTACAAGCTGGCCGGGCCGCACGAGGACCGCCGGGTCGAGAGCGTCGATCCCGGCGGCGCGCTGTGGGAGACGCTGCATCCCTCCCGCGCCATCGGCTGCATCGTCTACCCCGCGGCCGACGTGCCCGAGCCGGGTGTGGTCAACCACACCTACGGCGACCGCTTCACCCTGGGCGAGCCTGACGGCAGCCGCTCCCCGCGCGCCAACGCGCTCTCGGCCGCCCTGGTCGCGGCCGGCTTCAAGGCGCCGGTGCGGCCGAAGATCCGCGACGAGCTCTGGGTCAAGCTCTGGGGCAACCTCGCCTTCAACCCGCTGAGCGCGCTGACCGGCGCGACGCTCGACGTCATCACCGGCGACCCCGAGCTGCGCGCCGTCTGCCGCACCATGATGCTCGAGGCCCAGGGCGTTGCCGAGGCGCTGGGCACCCGCTTCGCCATCGATGTGGACAAGCGGATCGCCGGCGGCGCCGAGGTCGGGGCCCACAAGACCTCCATGCTGCAGGACCTGGAGCGCGGACGGCCGATGGAGATCGATGCCCTGCTTGGGGTCGTCGTCGAGCTCGCGGCCCTGGTGGAACGGCCGGCGCCCACCTGCCAGACCGTCCTCGCCCTGCTCCGCACCCGGGGGCGCCTGGCAGGCTGCTACTGATCCCGGGCCGGCGCGACGCCCGGGATTGCCTGGTGCCGCCGCGGCGCCAATTGTTTCTCCGCCGCGAATGCCGCAGTCTGCACGCCGGAGATGAGATCCATGACCAAGACCCCGGTGGCCGCGACGCTTGCCCTGCTGCTGCCCCTGCTCGGCTGCGGCAGCGGCACGCCCTACGCGGTGCTGCCCCGGGACGCGACCATCGGGGTCGGCGACCCGACCCGCGCGGCGGTGATCGCCAGCGCCTTCTCCTTCGCCACGCCGGGGGTCCTGGCCGGCCATCCGGAGACGGCGGCAATCGCCGCGGCCCAGGTGGAATATCTGGCCAGCGAGATCCCGGCCGGGCCGCGCTGGGTCGACTTCAACCCGACGGTCGGCCTGGAGCTGATGGCCGCGCGGGCCGAGATGCGCGGTGCGCTCGGCATCGCCGCCGAGGCCCAGCCCCAGGCGGTGGTCGATGGCCTCTTCGCCGCCTCGCGCGCCCTGACCGCCGGCAATCCGGCGGCCGCCCGGCAGGCCCTGGCGGCGCCGGCCTTCACCGATGGGCCAGCCACCCTGCGGCGCCTGGCGGGCCTGCCCGCCCTGCCGCGCACCCGCAGCGCCACGGCGCTCACGGAGCGGGAGATGTTCCGCACCGAACAGGACAACCAGCACTCGTCCGGTGGCAACGGAACCATGTTCTGACCCGCCCAGCCCCCAAAGGGATACGCCGCATGTTCAAGCCCCTGCTGCCGCTCGCCGCCCTGGTGGCGATGGGCGCCTGCACCCTGCCGCCGCCGCCGCAATCGGCCAGCCTGCCGAATGATGCCGTGGTCGGCGCCGGCGACCCGCTGCGGTCCGCGGTCAACACCACCGCCTTCGCCTTCTCCAGCCAGAGCCAGCTGGCCGGCCGCCCGGCCCAGGCCGCCCGTGCCGTGGCGCAGATGGAGTGGCTGACGGTGGAGTTGCCCGGCAACCCGCGGCTCACCAACGTCTCCCCGACGGTGTTCAACCAGCTGGTCCAGGCCCGGGCCGAATGGCGCGCCGCCCTCGGCATTCCGGCCGGGGCCGAGGCGCAGCCGGTGATCGATGCGCTCTACGCGGCGGCCCGGGCCCTGGGCAGCCGCCAGTCCTCGGAGGCCGCGGCGGCGCTGCCGGCCAGCCTCTTCCCGCAGGGGGGGGCGGCGACCCTCACCCGGCTGGCGGCGTTGCCGGGGCTGCCGCTCACCAACCGGGCGGCGGTCGGCGCGACGGAGGCGATCCGCGACCTCGATTCCGCGTCGAGCCGCCGGCTGTGAAGGCCGGCGGGCTGCTGCTGGCGCTGGCGCTGGCGGGGTGCGCCGAACTGCGGCAGGCGCCCCCGGCCGGCCCCCCGGTGGACCTCGTCCAGGCCGGGCAGGGCCGGGGCGACCAGGGCCGCGATGCCATCACCGCCGCCGCGGCGGCCTTCGCCGACCGTGGCCGTGGCCTGGCCGGCCAGCCGGAGGCGGCGGCCCGGGCGGTCGCCCAGCTCGAATTCGCCACCGAGGAGCTGCGCCGCAATCCCCGCTTCGCCCCCATCCCGGACGGGGTGCGGCGGGAGATGCTGCTGGCCCGCACCGAGGCGCGCGATGCCCTGGGCATCGCCGAGGCGGCACCGTCCGAGCAGGTCGTCGGCGCCCTGCTGGCGGCAGCCCGGGCGCTGCCGGCCGGCATGGCGGCGGCGGCGGCGAGGGCGCGGCCGGCCCCGCTGTTCCGCCCCGGCGGCGAACGCTCCGTCGCCCGGCTTGCCGAGATCGGCCCGCTGCCCCAGGCGAGCATCGCCACCGCCCTGCTCGGCCGGCAGCTGGAGCGGCTGGATGCCGAGAGCAGCTGGGTCGGCGCCCTGCCGGACGAGACCGGCGGCAGCCGCATCACCACCTTCGGCCTCGGCGGCAACCAGGGACTCGGCTACTGAGCCCAGATCTGGAGAGGGAAGGGGGCTAGTCCGCCCCCATCACCGCGACATAGCTGCCCGGCGCATCCTCCAGCGCCGGGAGCGCGCCGGCCCCCGGGACCCGCGCCGGCACCTGCTCCTTCGCGGCCTTGTCGGCCGCGGTCACCCAGCGGTGCCAGTCCGGCCACCAGGACCCGGCCAGCTCGGTGGCGCCCTTGAACCACTCCTCGGGGTCGGGCGGCAGGCTGTCGTTGACCCAGTGGCTGTACTTGCCGCTCTCGGGCGGGTTCACCACCCCGGCGATATGGCCCGAGGCGGCGAGCACGAAGCGGATCGGCCCGGCATAGATCTGCGTTGCCCGGTAGGTCGACTTCCACGGCGCGATATGATCCTCGCGGGTCGAGATCAGGTAGCTCGGCACCTTGATGCGGCGGAGGTCGATCTTCACCCCCAGCAGCTCCAGCCCGCCCGGCTTCACCAGGTCGTTCGCCTGGTACATGTGGCGCAGGTAGAAGCTGTGCATCTTCGCCGGCATGCGGGTGGAATCGTCGTTCCAGTACAGCAGGTCGAAGGGGAAGGGCTCCTGGCCCATCAGGTAGTTGTTGACCACGAAGGACCAGATGAGGTCGTTGGCCCGCAACATGTTGAAGGTGGTCGCCATCTCCCGGCCCTCGAGGAAGCCGCGCTTGCCCATCTTCTCCTCGAGACCGCGGAGCTGCTCCTCGTCGATGAAGACGCCGAGCTCGCCGGCTTCCTCGAAGTCGGTCATGGTGACGAAGTAGGTCGCGGTCTTGATGCGGGTGTCCCGCTTGGCCGCCATATGCGCGAGCGTCGTCGCCAGTAGCGTGCCGCCGAGGCAATAGCCGATCGCATTGACCTGCCGCTCGCCCGTCGCCTGCTCGATCGCATCGAGCGCGGCATAGACGCCCTCCCGCATGTAGTCGTCGAAGCCCTTCTCCGCGAGCTGCCCGTCCGGGTTCACCCAGGAGACGACGAAGACCGTATGGCCCTGGTCGGTCGCCCATTTCACGAAGGAGTTCTTCGGCCGCAGGTCGAGGATGTAGAATTTGTTGATCCAGGGCGGGAAGATCACGAGCGGCCGCTTCAGCACCGTGGGCGTGGTCGGCGCATACTGGATCAGCTGCATCAGCTCGTTCTGGTAGACCACCTTGCCCGGCGTGACCGCGATGTTCTCGCCGACCCGGAACTTGCTGTCGTCCGTCATGCGGATGCGGAGCTGGCCCTTGCCGCGCTCGAGGTCGGCGAGCAGGTGGGACAGGCCCTTCAGCAGGTTCTCGCCGCCGGTCTCGGCGGTTTTCCGCAGCACTTCCGGATTGGTCAGCAGGAAGTTGGAAGGGCTCATCGCATCGACGAATTGCCGGGTGTAGAAGTCGACCTTCTGCGCCGTCTTCGGCTCCAGCCCGTCGACGCCGCCGACCACGTTCTGGAAGAAGCGGGCGCTGAGCAGGTAGGACTGCTTGATGAAGTCGAAGACCTCGTTGTCACGCCAGGCCTCGTCCTTGAAGCGGCGGTCCTTCGGGTCCTCGGCGATCACCGGGGTGCCCTCCTCCTGGCCCATCATCCGCCGGGCGGTGTTCTGCCAGAGCGTGAGGTAGTCCTGCCAGAAGCCCATCTGCGCCTGGACCAGCCGGGCGGGATTCGCCATCAGCCGGGTCGTCATCTCGAGGAAGGCGCCGCCGATGTTCAGCGGATCGGGGGAGGTTCCCCCGGATTCCGACTGTCGCTTCAGGAAGTCGGTCACGATCCGCTGGCCGCGCTCGGCGACCTCGGCCATGGTTCGGGTGACCAGCGCCGGATCGGGCAGCCGGAATTGGGGAGCTTCGGGCAATTTTTCGTCGGCCATGGGCCACCTTACGCCGCGCCGGGGCAAGCCTCCACCCTGCTTCGTGCGGCCTGCGGCCCGCCTTCGGGCGGCTTCCCTTTTCCCGCCGTTCCGCGCTAACCCTGGTCCGGACCGGAGGCGGCAGGATGATGCGGGGAGGTTGGTGGCGCCGGCTGGGCGCGGGGGTGCTGGCCCTGGCACTGCCCGGCTGCGAGATCCCGAAGGAAATCAACCCGGTCGAGATCTACCGCACCGTATCCGGGGAGGCCGATGCCGGCCGCCTGCCGCCCCCCGGCATGGACCGGCCGCGCCCCAGCCTCGGCAGCGTGCCGCCCCGGCCCGAGCGGCCGCCGCCGGAGGCGCGGGATGCCATCTCGGCCGCGCTGGCGCTGAACCGCACCCAGTCGCGGGAGCCGCTGGCGCTGCGGACCGTGCCGGCCCCGCCGGCGGCGGGCGTGGCGCCGGGCGAGCCGT
>NZ_JAUFPN010000190.1 GCF_030409335.1 Paeniroseomonas aquatica | reverse complement strand
GCCCGGGCGGCGGTCGCCGCCGCGACCAGGGCGGCCGAGAGCGCGTTGGCCGCCTTCGCCATCGCCTGCGCCAAGCAGCGGGCCTCGGCCGCGGCGCTCCGCGGCGCCGCGCTGGCGGAGCGGCTGTTCGGCGCCGCCGGGCTGGCGCCCGACCTGCCGCTCGGGCCGCTGGTCCGCCGGCTGCGGTCCTGGCAGGCGGAATTCGGCGGCGAGGCGGCCTGGGCCGGCTGGATCGGGGCCGCCGCCCGGGCGGCCGGGCCGGAGGGGCTGTGGCCGTTGCTCACGGATGGAGGCAAGATGCCGGCCAGAGGAAGCACCCCCAAAGGAAACGCCCCATGACCGAGCCCACCAGCGAACTGCTGTTCGAGACCACCGGCGGCATCGCCACCATCACCCTGAATCGGCCGGACAGCGGCAACGCCTTCACCACCGAGATGCTGGGCCAGTGGGAACGCGCGCTGCGCGAATGCATCCTCGACGACGCCATCCGCGCCGTGGTGCTGACCGGCGCCGGGCGGATCTTCTGCTCGGGCGGCGACGTGAAGCGCATGGCCGCCAATACCGCCGGCGGGCAGCAGCCCTGGGACCGCGCCAAGTACCTGACCGACCACGTCCACCGCATCCCGCTGACGCTGATGGAGCTGGACAAGCCCTATATCGTCGCGGTCAACGGCGCCGCCACCGGCGCGGGCATGGACATGGCGCTGATGGGCGACCTGCGCTTCGCGGCCGAGAGCGCCCGCTTCGCCGAGACCTACATCAAGGTCGGCTTCGTCGCCGGCGACGGCGGCGCCTGGATGCTGCCGCGGCTGGTCGGCCGGCCGAAGGCGCTCGAGATGCTCTGGCTCGGCGACTTCGTCGGCGCGCCGGAGGCCGAGCGGATCGGCCTGGTGAACAAATGCGTCCCCGACGACCAGCTCATGGCGCATACCTATTCGGTGGCGGAACGCCTGGCCAATGGCCCGACGGTCGGCATCCGGCTGATGAAGCGGCTGGTGCAGCAGGGCGAGACCAGCAATTTCCGCGACGCGCTCTCGATGGCCGCGAGCTGCGCCGCGGTGGTCGGCGCGACCGAGGACCACCGCGAGGCCACCGCCGCCTTCGCCGAGAAGCGCAAGCCGCAGTTCAAGGGTCGCTGAAGGCATCTGGACAATCGACCGTCCAGGGTGCCCGATAGGCCCCAAGCCGCGTCCACCGGAAAGGAAACCGCCATGCTCGACAGCACCGAATACCGAATCCCCTCGATGCGCCACAAGGTCAGCCCGGCCGAGTGGCAGGCCCGCGTCGACCTCGCCGCCTGCTACCGGCTGGTGGCCCACTACGAGATGAACGACCTCATCGCCAACCACGTCTCGGTCCGGGTGCCCGGCGAGGATTCCTTCCTCATCAATGCCTACGGCATGCTCTACGAGGAGATCACCGCCTCCTCGCTCATCAAGATCGACTACGACGGCAACATCCTGCTGAAGCCGGAATTCCCGGGCCAGGACTACGGCGTGAACCGCGCCGGCTTCGTGATCCACTCGGCGATCCACAAGGCCAAGCACGAGATCGCCTGCGTCGCCCATACCCATACCTGGGCCGGCATGGCGGTCTCGACCCTGGAATGCGGCCTGCTGCCGAACACGCAAACCAGCATGCGCTTCGCCCATATCAGCTACCACGACTTCGGCGGCGTGGTGCTCGACCTCGAGATGCAGGACAAGCTGGTCGCCGACCTCGGCGACAACAACGCGATGATCCTGCGCAACCACGGCCTGCTCACCGTCGGCAACACCATCGCCGAGGCCTTCAACGCGCTGCACCGGCTGGAGCTGTCCTGCAAGACGCAGATCGCCGCCATGTCCTGCAACAGCCCGATGATCAAGGTGCCGGAGGAGGTGGTCGAGAAGACCTACCAGAACTACCAGCCGAAGACCCGCCGCCCCTTCGGCGTGCTCGACTGGCCGGCGCTGCTGCGCAAGCTGGACCGGATCGACCCCAGCTACCGCGATTGATGAAGCTCCTGCTGTCCGACGTCGCGGCGGTGCGGCACGGCGAGCGCATCCGCGCCGCCGTGCCCGCCGTGCAGCTCGTCCCCGTGCCGCCGGACGGGCCGCTGCCGGAGACCGCCGGCGCCGAGGTCGCCTTCGTCACCCGCGACCTCTTCGTCGGCGGCACCCGCTTCAACCTGACCGCCCGCTTCCGGCGCTTCCTCGACCTGCTGGCCGCCAGCCCCGACCTCCGCTGGGTGCAGACCTTCTCCGCCGGCACCGACATGGCGCCCTACCAGGCCATGCTCGCCCGCGGCCTGACCCTGACCAATTCCGCCGGCGCCAGCGCCGGTGCGGTGGCGACCACCGCCGTCACCGGCCTGCTGGCGCTGGCCCGCGGCCTGCCGCGCATCGCCGAGGCGCAGCGGCGCCGCGCCTGGGAGCCGCTCTATGCCGGCGCCGAGCCGCGCGACATCGACGGCCAGTCGGCGCTGATCCTCGGCACCGGCCCGATCGGTCAGGAGATCGCCCGGCTCTGCGGCGCCTTCGGGCTGCGCACCACCGGTATCCGCCGCGATGCCGCCGCCACCCCGCCGCCAGGCTTCGCCGCCACCGCACCCTTCGCCGCCCTGCCGGCGCTGCTGCCGCGGACCGACTGGCTGATTCTCGCCTGCCCGCTGACCGAGACGACGCGCGGCCTGATCGATGCCCGCGCCCTGGCCCTGCTGCCGCCCGGGCGCCATTTGGTGAACGTCGCCCGCGGCGGCATCGTGGTGGAGGACGACCTGCTCGCCGCGCTGCGCGCCGGCCATCTCGCCGGCGCCTTCCTCGATGTCTTCGCGCTGGAGCCGCTGCCGGCCGAGAGTCCCTTCTGGGATCTCCCCAACGTCATCGTCTCCCCGCACAGCGCGGCGGCGAGCGACGGGCTGCCGGAACGGGTCGCCGCCCAGTTCTGCGGCAACCTCGGCCGCTGGGCGCGCGGCGAACCGCTGCTGAACCTGGCCCGGTAGCCGGGGGTCTCAGCCGTCCGAGCGGATGTTGTTCGCCTTCACCACCTCGCCCCAGCGGGCATGGTCACGGGTCATCTGCGCGCCGAGCTCCTGTGCCGTGCCGCCGCCGGGCTCGTCGCCCTGGCTGGTGATCCGCTCGCGCACCGTCGCGTCGCGCAGCGCGGTGTTCAGCCCCTGGTTCAGCCGCTCGACGATGTCGGGCGCCAGGCCCGGCGGGCCGAACAGGCCGATCCAGGCGGTGAAGGTGAAATCGGCCAGCCCCATCTCGGCCGAGGTCGGCATGTCCGGGAAGGCCGGGATGCGCGCCGCCCCGGTGCCCATCAGGCCGCGGATCTGCCCGGCCCGGATGAAGGGCGCCATGACCGAGGCGCCGTCGAACATCGCGCTGAAGCGCCCGGCGATGAAGTCCTGCAGCGCCGGGCCGCTGCCCCGGTAGGGCACGTGCTCCAGCGGCGGGTTGCCCAGCCGGTTGCGCAGCAGCTCCATCGCCACATGCGTCAGGCTGCCGGCGCTGCCCGAGCCGTAGTCCGCGCCCTTCGGCTGGGCCCGCACCCAGGCGGCGAATTCCTGCGGCGTCCTGGCCGGCACCGAGGGGTGCAGGCCGAGCACCAGCGCCGACTGCAGCATCATCCCGACCGGCGTGAGCTTCAGCGGGTCGATGGTCATGCCGGCGAAGGTGTGCGGGTTGATGGTCAGCGGATTGGCATTGCCCGCCAGCAGCGTGGTCCCGTCCGGCCGCGCCCGCAGCACGGCGTCGGTGCCGAGGTTGCCGCCGGCGCCGCCGCGGTTCTCGATCACCACCGTCTGGCCCAGCGCCGCCGAGAGCCCCGGCTGCAGGATGCGGGCGGCGAAATCGGTCTGCCCGCCCGGCGGGAAGCCGACCACGAGGGTGATCGGCCGGTTGGCCAGCTGGCCCCGGGCGATGGAGGGGGCGGCGAGGCCGGCCCCGATCAGCCCGCCGATCGCCAGGCGGCGCGTGGCGCCCCGGCCCTGGTCATGCGTCATTCACTGCTCCTGCGGCTTGTCTCGCGCCTTCTACGCGGCGCGTGGCGGTTCGTTGCGCGGCGGTTCAGCCGGTCCGCGCCAGCACGGCCACGACCGCCCGCTGCCAGGCCTCCCAGGCCGCATCCGCGGCACCGCCGGCCCGCTCCGCCGCCAGGCTGGCCTGGTTGAGCCGGCGGCGTGCCTCCTCCCGCTCCGCGCCGGTGCGGTCCTCGGCCGCCGCCCGGGCGCGGCCGAGCGCCGCCTCGGCCGCGGCGTAGGAGCGGATGGCGCCGTGCGCCGCCTCCAGCAGCCGCCGCGCCTCCGCCATCCCGCCGACGATCCCGGCCAGGGTCTCGCGGCCCGGGGCCGCGGCCGGCAGGCCTTCCAGCACGCCGCGCAGGGTCTCGAGGCTGTCGGGCCCGCCGGGCAGGCGCCGCAGGTTCTGCTCGAGGTCGAGCTCGCGCCAGCGCAGCAGGATCGGGTCGCCCAGCCCGGCGTCGAACAGCGGCGCCTCCCGCCGGCCCTCGCGCTCGAAGCCGAAGCGCAGGGTCTGCGGGCCGCCCTCCAGCATCGCCTCGTGCCGCAGGCCGAAGTCGCCCTCGGCCGCGACCGCGAAGCGCGGCGTGGCGCCGGGCCGCCGCGGCAGGTCCACCACCAGCCGGCCCTTGCCGCCGCGCGGGTCGACCGCCAGCGCCACCTCCTCCTGCCGGAGGGTGCCGACCACCACCACGCCGCGGCGGAACTCGGCCTTCACCGGCCGCTCGCTGCTCGAGGATGCGGCGGAGAGCTGCACGTCGCGGTCGCGGGCGAAGGCCAGCAGGCGCTGGTCGCCGGGCGCCACCGCGCGGATCTCGGCATCGCCGAGGTAGGCCCCGGCCTCGGCGCCCTCGGCGCCGAAGACCGCCGCCAGCCCGTCGGGCAGGGTCCGGTCGCCGGCGTTGCGCAGCCGCACCGCGTTCAGCGGGTTGCGCGCGGCGAGATCCTGCACCCACCAGAGCCGCTCGGCCGGCAGCCTGGCATCGAGGAAGGGCAGGTTCGCCGTCTCGCCGCCGCGGATGGTGACCGGGCCGGGCAGGGTGAAGGCGACCCGCCCGGCCGCGCTGGCGGCGGTGGCCGCGGGCAGGTCCGCCAGCGGCTCGGCGGCGGGCGGCGCCGCCTCGGCCATCCGGAAGGCGCGCGGCGCCGGGGCCATGGCGGCGGCCATGGGCGCCGGCGGCGGTGGCGCGGGGCGGGCCCCGGCATCGGCCTCGACGCGAGGCTGATCGGCGGCGCGCACCGGCTGCCCCGGCCGGGTCACCCGGATCGGGGTATAGAGCGCCTGGCGATAGGCCGCCGGATTGCCGGAGACGAGGGAGAGCCGCACCCCCTCCCAATCCGTGCCGGAGCGGTTCTCGACCACCGCCCAGCCCTGCAGCCGGGCCTCGCCCTCGCCCGCGGGGATGACCAGCCGCCAGGACGGCTTCCACAGCGGCGCCCCGGTCACGGTGGCGAAGCCGACCTCGCGCGGCGCCGTCGCCCCGCCGAGGCGGATCTCGACCTGGCGTTCGTCGGCGGTGCGGGCGGCGGCCAGGGCCGCCGCCGCGCGGGCGATCCGCGCCGCCAGGGCGGCATCCGCGAGCTGCACCTGATCGCCTTCCCGCAGCAGCACCAGCCGGAGGCCCTGCGGGGTGATCAGCGAGACCCGCAGCCCGGCCTCGGCCTCCTCGGCATCGGCCAGCCGGCCGGCGGCGCCGCCGGCCTCGACCGGGTGGCCGCGCAGCGCCCGCAGCAGGGCCACGCGGTTCTCGAAATCGGCCGGGCGCAGCGGCAGGCCGCGGAAGGCCTCGGTCTCCAGGTCCTGGGCCGGCAGGCGCAGCCCTTCCACGGTGCCGCCGGCATCGCGCAGCACCAGCGTCTTCAGCACGTCGTCGATATCCTCGACCGGGGCGCGGAAGGTGATGCTGGCCTCCGGCGCCAGGGTGCCGCCGCGCTCGATCTGGACCAGCCCGGCATTCGAGAGGGTGACGGCGCGCACCGGCAATTCCTCCGCCGCAGCGGGGGCAAGGGCGGGCCAGGTGAGGCAGGTGGCAAGCAGCAGTGCGCGGCGCATGGCGGGTCTCCGGCCGGTGGGCGGCCCCGGTCTAGGCCCGCAAGCGCGCGGAATTATGGCTTGCCCGGCCGGGCCATCAGCAGCGTGGTGCCCAGCCCGGCCAGGGAGAAGCCGAGCCCCGCGGCGAAGACCGCGAAGTGGCTCTCCCCGGTCGCGGCGAAGACCGCGGCCAGGGCGAAGCCCACCACCGTCTGGGTCACCGCGAAGGCGGCGGTGCAGTGGATCCAGAGCCCCGCCGCCTGCGGCCCGGCGATCTCCCGCCCCACCGCCAGCGTCACCGCGCTCACCCCGACCGCGGCGAAGCCGGCGGCGGCGGCCATCGGCAGCACCAGCCCGGCCCAGGGCGGCAGCGCCAGCGCCAGCGCCGCCACCTGGATCAGCAGCCAGAGCCGCAGGGTCGCCCGGCCGCCCAGGCGGTCCACCGCCCGGCCGGAGAGGATGCCGCCCAGGATCCCCGCCAGGCCGAAGACCAGCCAGGTCGCCGCCCCGGTGCCGACGCCGAGACCCCGGCCGCGGGCCGCCAGATCCGCCAGGTAGACCATCGGCGGGACCATCCCGGCGCCGTGCAGCCCGTAGGTGAGGATCAGCAGCCGGGCCGGGCCGCGGATCGCCGCCGGCCGGGGCTCGGCCGCCGCGCCGGTCAGCACCATGCGCGGCCAGTGCGCATGCGCCAGCGCCCAGAGCAGCGCGACCAGCCCGGCCAGCCCCAGCCAGGTGGCCGACAGGCCCAGCGGCAGCAGCCCGGGCACGGCCATCGCCCCGGCGGCGATGCCGCCGCCGACCCCGGCGATGACGATGCCCCCCGCCGCCCCGCGCCGCCAGGGCGCCACGCTCGCCTGGGTGGCCGGCCCGGCCATGGCCATCAGGAAGCCGCCCGCCACCCCGGCCAGGGTCCGCCAGCCGAGGAACCACCAGAAGCCGCCGTTCCAGGCGCAGGCCGCCAGCGCCACCACCACCAGCCCCATGCCGAGGTCCAGCAGCCCGGGGACGCCCAGCCGCAGCGCCACCGGCCGCCCGGCCAGGGTGCCGATGAGGTAGCCGAGCAGCGCCGCGGCCCCGAGCGTCCCGGCCTGGCCGCCATCGACCCAGCCGGCGGTGACCATGGCGGGAAACAGCGGCACATAGGCGAAGCGGGCGAGGCCGTTGCCGGAGGCGGTGGCCGCCGCCCCGGCCAGGGCGGGCTTCAGGAAGGCCACCGGCCGGGGGGCGGGATGCGGCGGCGATGCCGCGGTCGGGTAAGGGGACACCCGGCCAGCCTAGGCGGGATTCCGCCGGCCGCGCCATCCATGCCGGCCCGCCGCGGCCCTCTGCGACCTACGCAACCTGTGCGCGGAACCCCGGCCCGGGCCCCCGCTTAGGACCGGCATGGACGATGACACCACGGAGCAGAGCCGCGCCCGCCTCCTGGCGCAGCAGACCGCGCTGGCGCGCTTCGGCGAGCTGGCGCTGCATTCGGATGATCTCGAGGAGATCCTGCACGATGCCTGCCGGCTGGTGGCCGAGGGGCTCGGGACCGATCTCGCCAAGGTGCTGGAGCGGCAGGACGGCAATATCCTCGTCGTCCGGGCCGGCGTCGGCTGGAAGCCCGGCGTGGTGGGGGAGGTGACCCTCAAGGGCAACGAGGGATCGTCCGAGGGCCATGCCCTGGCCACCGGCGACGCGGTGGTCTGCAACGACGTCGGGTGCGAGGACCGCTTCGCCATCCCGGCCTTCGTGCTCGAGCATGACGTGCGCTCCCTGGTCAACGTGGTGGTGCAGGGGGTGGACGGCCGGCCGCCCTACGGCGTGCTGGAGGTGGACAGCCGCGAGCAGCGGCAGTTCTCCGAGGATGACGTCAGCTTCCTGCGGACCTACGCCAACATGCTCTCCGCCGCGGTGGAGCGGCTGCGGGCCGACGAGGAGGTCCGCAACCGCGCCACGGACAACGAGCGCCTGCTGCGGGAATTGCAGCACCGGGTGAAGAACAACCTGCAGGTCATCGTCGGCCTAGTGCAGCTGCAGCTGCGCCGGGCCAGCCAGTCCGAGACGCGGGAGGCGCTGCGCGCGGTCAGCCAGCGGGTGGACGCGCTGCGGCTGCTGCACGACAAGCTCTACGTCAGCGGCGAGGTCGACCGGGTGGACCTCGGCGCCTACCTGGCCGAGGTCGCCGGCACCCTGCTGCGCTTCCACGAGGAGGACCGCACCCGCGTCCGGCTGGTGCTGGAGATCAAGGACGTCACCGTCTCGCCGGAGCAGGCGGCGCCGCTTGGCCTGATGGTGAACGAGTTCATCACCAACAGCCTGAAATACGCCTTCGACGGCAATCCGGCGGACGGCGGCATCCAGGGCACCATCGGCCTGCGGCTCGAGCCCGGCCGCGGCGGTGCGGCGCGGATAACCCTGTGGGACGACGGCAAGGGCCTGCCGCTGGAACGCTCGGGCGGCACCGGGATGCGCATGATCGACGGGCTGGCGCGCCAGCTGGCCACCCGCACCGAATGGAGCACGGGCATCGGCCGCGGCGCCCGGCTGAGCGTGCTGGTGCGCCCGGCCAAGCGCGAGCCGTCCTGACCCTCCTCCGCGGGGCGCCCGCTCAGGCGCTCCGGGACAGGGATGCGGCCTGGCCGACCGCCGGCAGCAGGGCCGCGGCCAGGCCGGCGACCTCGCCGATCACCACCAGCGCCGGGGTCGGCAGGCCGGCGCGGCGGGCCTCCAGCGTGCATTGGCCGAGGGTGGTCCGCAGCACCGCCTGACCCGGCAGCGAGGCCTGGGCCACCACCGCGACCGGCGTCGCCGGCGACCGGCCGGCAGCCAGCAGCCGGAGCGCGATCTCGTCCAGCTTCGAGGCGGCCATGAAGGCGGCGATGGTGCCGCCGCCCCGGCCGAGCGCCTGCCAGTCGATGCTCTCCGGCAGACTGCCGGTCTCGTCGTGGCCGGTGACGAAGGTGACGGTGCTGGCCAGGCCGCGATGGGTCAGCGGGATGCCGGCCGCCGCGGGGGCGGCGGTGCCGGCGCTGACGCCCGGGACCACCCGCCAGGGAATGCCGGCGGCGGCGAGCGCCTGCGCCTCCTCGCCGCCGCGGCCGAACAGGAAGGGATCGCCGCCCTTCAGCCGCACGACCCGCAGCCCGGCCCGGGCGCCGGCGATCAGCCGGGCGTTGATCTTCGGCTGCGGCAGCGGCGCCAGGCCCTTGCGCTTGCCGACCGGGACGATGGTCGCGCCGGGCCCGACCAGGCGCAGCATCGCCCGGCCCGGCAGCGCGTCGTGCAGCACCAGATCGGCCCGGGCGAGGGCCGAGGCGGCGCGCCGCGTCAGCAGCCCCGGGTCGCCCGGCCCGGCGCCGACCAGCCAGACCTCGCCCGGCGCGGGGGCATCGGCGGTCGCCAGGGCGGAGGCATAATCCACGTTCATGATAAGTATTTTCCGGAATGCGGATGGGGACGTGCTGGATGGTAATATGCCCTTGTTGGCGCGTGGTTCGATAGTTAAATACCGACCAGTCACCGTGCAACGCCAAGGAGGCCCCACGCGATGAGCAGCAAGGCGAAGTCCCGCCCGGCCACCTCTCCGGTGGTCTTCAGCGGCAATGGCCTGCGCGACGGCCGCGTCGCCTGGATGGGCACCGAGGGCCGCTGGGAGCCGCGGCTGGGCGCCGTCACCCCCTTCGCCCCCGAGGCGGCCGCCGAGGGCCTCGCCCTGGCCCAGCAGGGGGAGCGGCAGCAGCGCGTCGTCGGCGTCTATGCGGTCGAGCTCGGGGCCGACGGACTGCCGCTGAAATTCCGCGAGCGGCTGCGCCTCGGCGGCCCCAGCATCGACGCCGAGGCGGCCTGAGCATGAACGCGACCGTCATCCCGCCCTTCGCCCGCACCTATCGCTACGACGCGATCGACCGCGAATTCCTGGCCGAGCGCATCGCCGAGTTCCGCGGCCAGGTCGCCCGCCGCCTGGCCGGCGACCTTACCGAGGATGAGTTCAAGCCGCTGCGGCTGATGAACGGCCTCTACCTCCAGCTGCATGCCTACATGCTGCGCGTCGCCATCCCCTATGGCGTGCTGAACGCCCCGCAGCTGCGCCAGCTGGCGATGATCGCCCGGCGCTGGGACCGCGGCTTCGGCCATTTCACCACGCGCCAGAACATCCAGTTCAACTGGACGAAGCTGGAGGACGTGCCGGAGATGCTGGAGGCGTTGGCCGAGGTGGACATGCACGCCATCCAGACCAGCGGCAATTGCATCCGCAACGTCACCACCGACGAATACGCCGGCGCCTCCCCGGACGAGGTGGTGGACCCCCGCGTCTATGCCGAGATCCTGCGGCAGTGGTCGACCTTGCACCCGGAGTTCACCTGGCTGCCGCGCAAGTTCAAATTCGCCATCACCGGCAGCCCGAGCGACCGCGTCGCCTCGCTCGTGCACGACATCGGCGTGGCGGCGAAGCGCAACGCAGAGGGCGAGGTCGGCTTCGAGATCCATGTCGGCGGCGGCCTCGGCCGCACCCCGCTGATCGGCCGCAGGCTCTACGACTTCGTGCCGGAGGCGGAGTTCCTCGGCCGCATGGAGGCGATCCTCCGCGTCTACAACGCGCTCGGCGAACGCGACAACATCTATAAGGCGCGCATCAAGATCCTGGTGCGCGACCTGGGCGAGGAGTTCCGCGCCCTGGTCGACGCGGAATACGACCGGATGCCGCAGCAGGCCTACCGGCTGGACCCGGAGATCGTCGCCGCCATCGCCGCGCATTTCGCCCCGCCGCCCTTCGCCCGGCTGGAGGACCGCCCGCTGCCGCAGGACCCGGCTTTCGCCGCCTGGGCCCGGGCCAGCGTGCGGCCGCACAAGCAGCCCGGCTATGCCTCCGTCACCATCTCCCTGAAGCCGATCGGCGGCATCCCCGGCGATGCCAGCGCCAGCCAGATGGAAGCGGTGGCCGACCTCGCGGAGCGCCATTCCTTCGGCGAGATCCGGGTCAGCCACGTGCAGAACCTGGTGCTGCCGCATGTCCGCCAGGAGGACCTGCACGCGCTGTGGCAGGGCCTGGCCGCGCATGGGCTGGCGACGCCGAACATCGGGCTGATCAGCGACATCATCGCCTGCCCGGGGATGGACTACTGCGCGCTGGCGACCGCCCGCAGCATCCCGGTCGCCCAGCGCATCTCCGAGCGCTTCGCCGACCTCGACCGGCAGCACGACATCGGCGAGTGCTTCATCAACATCTCCGGCTGCATCAACGCCTGCGGCCATCACCACGTGGCGCATATCGGCATCCTCGGCGTCGATAAGCGCGGCGAGGAGGTCTATCAGGTGACGCTCGGCGGCTCCGCCACCAACGACGCCGCCATCGGCGAGCTGATCGGCCCGGCCTTCGGCTACGACGACATCGTCGATGCCATCGAGACCATCATCCGGACCCATATCGCGCATCGGGCGCCGGGCGAGCGCTTCGTCGACACCTACCGCCGCATCGGCGCCGCGCCCTTCAAGGAGGCCCTCTATGCCGTTGCTTGAGGATGGCCGGCTGCGCCCCGACCCCTGGGCCAGCGTCGACGATGACGTGCCGCTGCCCGATGGGCCGGTGATCCTCGGCCTGGAGCAGCTGCGGCGGGAGGCGCCGGCGCTGGCCCGGCGCAACGCGCCGATCGGGCTCGCCCTGCCGCCGGAGACCGCGCCGGCCGAGGTCGCGCCGCTGCTGGGCCTGCTGTCGCTGGTCGCGCTGCGGCTGCCGAAGGCGAAGGATGGCCGCGCCTTCACCCAGGCGCGGGCCTTGCGCGAATACCACGGCTTCACCGGCGAGATCCGTGCCACCGGCCATGTCATCCCCGACCACTACGCCATGCTGCTGCGCTGCGGCGTCTCCACCGTGGAGGTGCCCGAGGGCGCCGACCCGGCGGTCTGGGACGCCTGCCGCCGCGTCGTCGACATCGGCTACCAGGCCGCCCTCTCCGCCGATGCGCCGCTGTCCCTGCTGCGCCGCCGCCTGAGGGTCGCGTGATGCGCCGCCGCACCGCCCTGCTGCTGGCCACCTCGGCCTTGGCCCATCCTGCCCGCGCCCAGGCGCCCTGGCCGGCCGAGCGCAGCATCCGCATCATCGTGCCGGTCGCCGCCGGCGGCAGCCAGGACATCGTCGCCCGGCTGCTGGCGCGGCACCTGACCGAGGCGCTGGGCCAGGCCGTGGTGGTGGAGAACCAGCCCGGCGCCGGCAGCAACATCGGCTACGAGGCGGCGTCGCGGGCGAGGCCCGACGGCTATACCCTGCTCGCCGGCTCCGACAGCCTGTCGATCAACCGGACGCTGTTCCCCGGCCTCGGCTTCGACCCGGTCGAGGGCTTCGCCCCGGTGGCCCGCGCGGTGCGGGTGCCGCAGATTCTGGTGGTGCGGGCCGACAGCGGCGCGCGGCGGCTGGACGACATCCTCGCCGCCGCGCGGCGGGGCCCCTTCGCGGTGGGCACGCCGGGCAACGGCAGCCTGGCGCATCTGCTGGGCGAGCAGATCCAGGCCGCGGCCGAGGTGCGCTGGACTCATGTGCCCTACCGCGGCGGCGCGCTGGCGGTGAACGACCTGCTCGGCGGCACGCTGCAGGGCGTGCTGATCAACATCGGCGCGGTGACCGAGCATGTCCGCGCCGGGCGGCTGCGCGGCATCTTCGTCTCCTCCGCGGCGCGCGCGCAGGGCCTGCCGGAGGTGCCGACCCTGGCCGAGGCCGGCATGACCGGCGCGGAGGCGGTGGGCTGGCACGGCATCGTCGCGCCGCGCGGCACCGACCCGGCGATCGTCGCCCGGCTGAACGCCGCCATCGCCCAGGTGCAGGCCAGGCCGGAGGTGGCCGAACGGCTCGCCGCCCTGGGGCTGGAGCCGGTGCACGAGACGCCCGAGGCGCTGGCGGCGCTGATCCGCGCCGATGCCGACCGCTGGGCCGGGACCATCCGCCGCGCCCGGATCGAGCCGGACTAGCAGGCCTCAGGGCCCGGTCTCGCGGAAGGACAGCGACATCATGGCCACCGCCGGCTCGAAGCAGGGCCGCATGCCCCGGGGGAATTCGATCCAGAGCGTGCCGATCACCGCCGCCCCGGCGGTCAGCAGGCTGCGCCGGTAGAAGATGCGGCCGGCCATGTAGCCCGAGAGCACGAACCAGTTCTCCCGGCTCTGCTGGTAGGTGATGACCCCGCCGCTGTTCTCGGTGACGTCGCGCCGCGCCTCGGCGAAGAGATCCGGCAGGCTCTGGCGCAGCCCGTTGCGGAAGGCGGTCACCACCGCCGTCGCCTGGCCGTCGGCGGTGGCGAAGCGGGTGGTGTCGCCGCTGGCGGGAATGCTGTCGGGGTCGAGCCGGAAGCTCGACGGATAGGTCATGCCAAGGCCGAAGCGGGGATTCCGCCAAGCCATCGGATGCGCCCGCTCCACCGGGCCGCAGGCCGGGTCGCGCTCGGCCACCGGCAGCAGCAGCCCGGCGAGCAGGGGACGCCGGCCGAGCATCGCCGGAGCGGGGTCAGGCTTCAGCCACCGGTCTCCGGCGGTCCGGGCGGCAGGCGGTCGCGCCGCTGTCCCTGGGTTTCCGTCGCCTCGGTCATGGCTGCGTCTCCCTGCCGGTTCGGACGGTGCCGCTGCCGGCCTGCGGTCCGGGCCGGAACGCGGAAACGCCGGCCGGGGTCGCCGGCCGGCGTCGTGTCGCCGCGGCTGCCGGGTCCGACCCGGCGCGAAGGCTAGCGCTTGGCGATGAAGCCGACCACCGCGGCGGTCACCGCGGCGCCCAGCAAGCCCTTCTTCACCGACCGGCTGCGCAGCAGGGGCGCCAGCATCATGGCCCGCGAGGCGGTGTCGCCGACTTGGCGAAGCGCATCGTCGCGCACCCGCTGGGCCTCGACCTGGATCGGGTCCTCGGCATGCCGCGCGGCCAGCCAGCCCAGCAGCCCGGCCACCACCAGGTCCACCGCGGCGATGATCAGCGCGGCGCCGGCGCCGCCCTGGTCGCGGGCCAGCCAGATCAGCGCCGCCACGTGCAGCATGATCAGCAGCATCAGTCCGAAGACCGCGGCCCCGGCCCCGAGCGCCGCCTGGATGGCGACGCCGCGGCCGGTCCGCTTCCACCGTAGCGTCTCGGCCTGCGCCGCGAGGCGCAGCAGGCTGATCAGCCGCATGGCGGCTTAGCGCCGGTCGCGCGGATAGACGTAGGTATTGCCGCCCATCAGCCGGCCGATCAGGTAGCCGCCGAGCGCGGCAATGCCGACCGCGATCAGCGGCCGCTCCTTAACCGTGTCGGACAGCGCATCGGCGCGCTCCTCGACCGCGTCGCGGGCGCGGACGGCATAGCCCTGCACCTGGTCGGCGGCCTCGGCCAGGGCCGGGGTGACGCGCTCCTGCATCAGGCGCTCGACCTGGGCACGGAGCTTCGCCAGCTCCTCGCTGGCATCCGTCGTCACCCGGTCGGTGGAAGCCGCGGCCTGGTCCTTCAGCTTGCGGGCGTCGTTGGAAAGGTCGTTGGCTGCGCTCATCGTATCGCTCCTGAGGCGGTGGAATCTCGGCCCTGGAACGCCGCCTGCCGGCCGAAGGTTCCGCCTTCCGTTGACAGCCGCATGACAGGCGACGATGCCTGCGCGGCCCAGGAGAATCGATGGACACACCCCTGATTGAATTCGAGGCGGTGGCCAAGACCAAAGCCGGCCTCGCCGGGATCGGCTTCGCGCTGGCGCGCGGCGAGACCCTGGCCCTGCTCGGCCCGGCGGGGGCCGGCAAGACCATGCTGCTGCGCCTGCTGGCGGGGCAGGAGCGCCCGGACCGCGGGCGGCTGCTGCTGGCCGGCCGCGACCTCGCGCCGCTGTCGCCGCCGCGCCGCGGCATCGCCGTCTTCGAGCCCGGACTGCCCGCCCGCTCGACCGTGCAGGAGGCGGTGTCGCAGCCCCTGGCCAGCTACGACGTGCCGGGGCGGGACCGCCCGGCCCGGGTCGCCCGCGCCCTGACCCTGCTCGGCCTCGACGGCTTCGAGGGCCGGCCGCTGGCGGCGCTGGCGCCGCTGCCGCGGCTGCGGGTGGCGCTCGCCCGCGCCCTGGCGCCGGAGCAGCCGGTGCTGCTGCTGGACGACCCGCTGGCCGGGCTCGACCCGCCGGCCCGGCGGGCGCTCGGCTTCGAGCTGCGCCGGCTGGTCCGCCGGCTCGGCCTGACGGTGCTGCTGGCGACCCGGGACGGCGAGGAGGCGATGGCGCTGGCCGACCGCGTCGCCGTGCTGGAGGAGGGCGGCATCGCCCAGCTCGACACCCCGCGCCGGCTCTACGAGGAGCCCGCCACCGCCTTCGTCGCCAGCCTGGCCGGGGAGAACAACCGGCTGCCCGGCACCGTGGAATGGCGGGAGGAGGAGGAATGCGGCGTCCGCCTCGCCTGCGGGCCGCTGGTCGAGGCGCGGGTCGCCGATGCCGGGGGGCCGGGCAGCCGCTGCATCGTCACCATCCGGCCGGAGAAGGTCGCGGTCGCCGCCCTGCCGGCCGAGGAGATGGGGGAGGGGGCGCTGCCGGCGGCGCTGCGCGACCTGATCTTCCTCGGCGACCACGTGCGGCTGCTGCTGGAGCTGGGCGAAGGCGGGATGCTGGTGGCGAAGCGCCCGGTGGGCAGCCGGGTGCCGGTGCCGGGCGGGCCGGCCTCGGTCGCCTGGGACCCCTATGCCGCCTTCGCCTTCCGGGCGCTGCGCTAGCGCCGGGCCGGGCGGACGGGGTCGTTGACCGCCGCGCCGCGCCGCCCGAGGCTGCCGAGGTTCTTGGTTCGCGGCCGGCACGCACCATGTGCAGTCCGCAACGACGGGGAGACCGCCTGCATGTCCATGATGCTCGACCGCCGCAAGCTCCTGCTGGGCAGCGCCGCCCTGGCCGGGCTCGCCGCCCTGCCGCGGGCCTTCGCCCAGCCGGCATCCCCTCCGGCGGGCCCCTTCACCCTGCCGCCGCTGCCCTACGCGGCCAATGCCAACGAGCCGCATATCGACGCGCAGACCATGGAGATCCATCACGGCCGGCACCACGCCGCCTATGTGAACAACCTCAACGCCGTGGCGAAGGACCATGGCCAGATCGCCAGCCTGCCGCTGGAGCAGATCCTGGCCAAGCTGTCCGAGATGCCCGAGGCGGTGCGTACCGCCATCCGCAACAACGGCGGCGGCCATGCCAACCACACGATGTTCTGGCAGGTGATGGGCGGCAAGGGCGGCGCCCCCGGCGGCGAGCTGGCCTCGGCCATCACCCGCGACCTCGGCGGCTTCGACAAGCTGAAGGCCGACTTCAACGGCGCCGGGGCGCGCGTCTTCGGCTCGGGCTGGGTCTTCGTCACGGTGGATGCCGCGGGCAAGCTGGCGCTGGTCAGCAAGCCGAACCAGGACACCCCGCTGATGGACGGCGCCCGGGTGCTGTTCGGCAACGACGTCTGGGAGCATGCCTACTACCTGAAGTACCAGAACCGCCGGCCGGACTACCTCGCCGCCTGGTGGAACGTGGTCAACTGGGACAAGGTCGCCGCCCGCTTCGCCGCGGCCAAGTCCGGGCTGCTGGCGATCTGACGCCGGCCGGCGTCAGGGAAGCGCCTCCAGCACGCCCTCGAAGGTGATGCAGACGGGGTTCCGGCCGGGCAGCAGCACGCCCTCGTGCACCCGGCCGGCCATGTCGGCGAGGGCGACGGCGACCCGGGCGCCGTCCGGCCCGATGCGCCCCTCCGTCACCAGCAGCTCCGTGGCGTAGTCCGGCACGGAGCGCCCATCCGCGAAGCGGGCGCCGACCAGGCTGCCCAGGCTGCCGCGCAGGATGGCGCGGGCGAAGCCGTGCTGGCGGCACAGCGCGGCGAGGGCGTCGCACAGATCCTCGTTCGGCCGGATCCGCAGGGCGACGACGCGGATCTGGCCAGCGCCGGGAGGCGCCGCCACCGGACCGAACAGCGGGAAATTGGTCTCGGCATCGGCGGCGACGGCGAAGCCGAGGCCCTCGAGCCCCCAGGCGCGGGCGGCGACCGGCGCCGCGATCCGGGTCTCCTCCGGCAGCACATGGCCGCCGCGCCGGCCGGCGGCCTCCTGCCAGCTGGCATGGGCATGCAGCCAGGGCTCGCCCGCCCGCTCGCCGAAGGTGACGCAGCCCCGTTCCAGCCGGGCCCCGCCGGCGGGCAGCTGCGCCGCGCTGTACCAGGCGGCATGGCTGGCATCCGGTGACGGCGCCGGCATCACGTAGGCGAAGGGGCCGAAGCCGCCGCCGGCCAGCTCCAGCACCGCGCTGGCGAAGCCCGCCGCCCGCAGCGGCCGCGCCACCGCCTCGAGCAGGGTGAGCCCCGGCTCCAGGGTGAAGGCCAGCGGCCGGGCGGTGCCCGGCAGGCCGACCGTCCGCGGCTGCAGCGCGGGGCCGGGCTGGCGCAGCATCAGGCCGGGTCCAGCGGCAGGATGCCGCGGGCCGCCATCTCCTCGCGCACCAGCTTCTTGGTGATCTTGCCGTAGCCCGAGCGCGGCAGCGCCTCCCAGAAGACCACCCGCCGCGGCAGCTTGTAGCGGGCGACGCGGGCGGCGAGCCAGGCGAGCATCTCGGCCTCACCCGGCGCCTCGCCCCGCGGCACCAGGACCGCCACGCCGGCCTCGCCCCATTGCCGGTCGGGCACGCCGACCACGGCGACCTCGGCGATGGCGGGGTGCTGCAGGATCACCTCCTCCACCTCCCGCGGATACACGTTGGAGCCGCCCGAGATGTACATGTCGGAGGCCCGGCCGGTGATGAAGAGGAAGCCCTCGGCATCCATGTGGCCGAGGTCGCCGGTGCGGAACCAGCCGTGGCGGAAGGCCTTTGCGTTCGCTTCCGGGTTGTCGTGGTAGCCGGCGAAGACGGCGGGGCCGGAGACGCAGATCTCGCCCTGGGTGCCGGGCGGCAGCTCCTCCCCGGCCTCGTCCTGGATCTGGATCTCCATGCCGGTCCGGGCGAAGCCGCAGCTGCCGGGGCGGGCGGCCGGCCCATCCTCCAGCGTGTGCAGCGCGGCCGGCAGGACGGTGATGTTGCCGGTGACCTCGCCGAGGCCGAAATACTGCACGATCACCTTGCCCAGCCGGGCCAGCGCCCGCTTCTGGTCCTCCCGGTACATCGGCGCCCCCGCATAGATCACGTGCCGCAGCGAGGAATGGTCGACCTGCGCCGCCGCCGGATGCTCGACCAGCATGGTCAGGATGGTCGGCACGGTGAACATGTTGCTGACGCGATGCGCCTCCACCAGCCGCCAGGCCTCGGCCACGTCGAAGCGCTCGCCCGGCAGCAGCACCGAGCGGGCGCCGCGCGCCACCTGGGCGAGGAAGTGGATCCCCGCCCCGTGCGACAGCGGCGCCACCACCAGGGAGGCATCCGCCTCGGTCGTGCCCGGCATCAGGTCGCAGAGGTGGTTGGTGACGACGAAGCCCATCTGGCCATGCGTCAGCACCGCCGCCTTGGGCCGGCCGGTGGTGCCGGAGGTGAAGAAGAACCAGCAGGGGTCGTCGCGCTCGACCGTCGCGGTGGGGCAGGGCAGGCCGGCCCCGGCGGCGATCAGGCCGGCGTGGGTCGTGGTGCCAAAACCCGCCTCGCCCAGGCTGGCCAGGAAGATCCCGGGCAGCGCCGCCGCCACCGCCGCGGCATGGTCGGGGAAGACCGACTGGCAGAGGAAGGCGCGGGCGCCGGAGGCCCGGGCCAGCCAGGCCACCTCCTCCGGCACCAGCCGGAAGTTGGTCGGCACCCAGACGGCGCCGAGCCGGAAGGCGGCGAACATGGTCTCGATGATCTCGTTGCCGTTCCGCGCATGGACCAGGATGCGGTCGCCCTTGCCGAGGCCCTGGGCCGCCAGCGCCGCGGCGAGGGCGGTGACCCGCGTCTCCAGCGCCTGCCAGGACCATTGCCGCTCGCCCCAGACCAGGGCCGGGTGGTCGGGGAAGCGCCGGGCCGCCTGGGTCAGGAAATGGGCGAGGTTCATCACCCGGCGGGATACCGGCAGGCTCCCCACGGACGTGGTTGCAGGCTGGGTCATCGGGTCTCCTCCCGTATTGCCGGGCAGCCTAGCGCCGCCGCGCGCCGGGTGACACGCCATGGCGCGGGAACCCGGCCCGGGGGGTGGGCGATTGGCTTCGCAGCCCCCCGAAAACCCGAGGTCCCCATGCCGCATCTTCGGCTCAAGCCGTTGTCCCAGCAGACCATTGTCATCACCGGCGCCAGTTCCGGCATCGGCCTCGCCACCGCCCGGCTGGCCAGCGAGGCCGGCGCCCGCGTCTTCCTCATCGCCCGCAACGAGGCGGCGCTGAAGACCATCGTCGAGGAGCTGCGCGGCCGCGGCGGCCAGGCCGACTATGCCGTGGCCGACGTCGGCGACCAGGCGGCGCTGGAACAGGCTGCCGCCCAGGCGAAGGCGGTCTTCGGCAGCTTCGATTCCTGGGTCAACGACGCCGGCGTCTCGGTCTACGGCGAGCTGGAGCAGACCTCGATCGAGGACCAGCGGAAGCTGTTCGACACCAATTACTGGGGCGTGGTCCATGGCAGCCTGATCGCCGCCCGCGCGCTGCGCAGCCGCGGCGGCGCCATCATCAACCTCGGCAGCGTCCTGTCGGACCGGGCCATCCTGCTGCAGGGCACCTATTCCGCGACCAAGCATGCGGTGAAGGCCTTCACCGACACGCTGCGGATGGAGCTGGAATCCTCCGGCGCCCCGGTCAGCGTGACGCTGATCAAGCCCTCCGGCATCGAGACCGCCTTCCAGGAACATGCCCGCAACCTGACGGATTCGCCGGGCACCCGCGTGCCGCCGCCGGCCTACGACCCGCGGCTGGTGGCGCGCGCCATCCTGCATGCCTGCGCCCATCGCAAGCGGGACATCGTCATCGGCTTCGGCGGCCATGTCATCGCCCTGCTCGGGGCGATCGCCCCGCGCGGCACCGACCTGCTGATGCAGGCGATCGGCCGCAGCGCCCAGACCACCGGCAAGGCGCCGAAGCCCAGCCGGGCCGACAACCTGGCGCGGCCGCGCGAGGACGGCACCGAGCAGAGCCTGACGCAGCCGGTCTCCCCGGTGCGGAAGACCAGCCTCTTCCTCGAGGCGCAGCTGCATCCGGTCGCCACCGCCGCGGCGGTGGCCGGGCTGGGGGCGCTGGTGCTGGGCAGCCTGGCGGCGCGCCGGCTGGGCCAGGGGCGGATCCGCCTGACCGGGCCGCTGCACCTCGACCCGCGGCCGGCGCTCCGCCGCCGCTTCGGCTGATCAGGCCTGCAGCAGGGCGTCCGGGTAGCGCCGGCCGCCCTGCCGCGACAGCTCCAGCCGGAAGCCGCCCGGCAGGGCCAGGCGCTCCGGCACGGGCGGGGCATCCGCCCCGGCGTCCCAGCCCGCGCTGAGGACCCGCCCCTCCATCCCGGCCGGCGGCAGGCCGAGCAGGTGCAGCAGCGTCGGCGCCAGGTCGGCGAGGTCGCAGGCGCCCCGGGCCACGGCGGCGCGGCGGAAGGGCCCGCCCTCGGCGACCAGCAGCGTCGCCAGCTCGCGCCGGTGCAGCCCGCCGTGCATGCCGCCGCCCTCCGGCACGTCCGGCGCATCGAAGGGGGCATGGCCCGGCAGGCCATGCTGGTCCGGGCCTTCGGCGCCGGCGAAGCAGAGCACGAGGTCGGCGCTGCGGGGATGCGCGGCATCCAGCGCGGCCAGCCCCGGCGCGCCGGGCAGCAGCGCAGGGTCGCGCGCCAGCAGCGGCCCCGCCCAGGGCCGGGTGGCGAGGAAGGCGGCCAGTGGCCGGGCCAGCGCGGCCTCCCGCAGCCAGAGGCCCGGCGCGGCGGCCGGGGCCACCACCACCTCCACCCCCGGGGCCAGCCCGGCGGCGGCGGCGAAGCCGCCGCGGCGCAGCTCGGCCGCCAGGTCGAGCTTCAGGCTGCCGCTGACATGGCCATGGTCCGACAGCACGAACAGGGCGATCCCGGCGCGGTCCGGCTGGGCATCGCGCCAGTCCTGCACCGCGCCCACGGCGCGATCTGCCGCCGCCAGCGCCAGCCGCGTCTCCGGCGCATCGAGGCCGCGGTAGTGGAAGCTGATGTCCGGCTCCGGGCACCAGAGCAGGGCGACGTCGGGCCGCAGCTCCGGCAGCACCACCCGGGTCAGCGCCTGCACCGCGTGCTCGAGCCGGGGGATGTTGGGGATGGCGGCCGGCGGCGCCGGCCCCAGGCGCTCCGCGAGCAGCCGGGCCGCGTCGCCCTCGGTATCGGCCGCGTTCCAGCGGAAGCCGCCCAGCGCCTCCGCCCGGGGATGCGCCAGGAAGGTCTGGCCGGGCGAGCCGGCCGAGACCACCGCCAGGCTTCGCCCGGCTGTCGCCAGGATCTCGCCGAGGCCGGGCCGCTGCAGCGGCGAGGCGGCGCCCGCCGCCAGCAGCCGCAGGTCGGCCACGCTGCCGGTCCTGATCAGCCGGTCGGGGGCGGCCCGGGCATCGAAGATGGTATTGGCGGTCAGCCCATGCGCCGCCGGGCGGCAGCCGGTGACCAGCGAGGCGGTGGCAACCCGGGTCTCGCTGGGGAAGACGCTGCGGGCATGGGCGAAGCGGGTGCCGGCGGCGGCGAGCGCGGCCAGCCGCGGCATCCGCTCCGGCGTCACGAGGTCGGGGCGGAGCCCGTCGAGCAGGATGAGGATGGCGCGCATGGCGCCATCCTAGGGCTTCAGAAGACGCCGAACAGTTTCATTCCGAAGACCATGAGCAGCAGCCCGACGCCGAAGACGATGACGATCACGTCGCCGAGGCCCATTCGCCAATTCCCGCTGGGCACCCAGCGCGGCGCATAGGCATAGGCGGGGTCGGCGGATTTGCGACGTTCCGCCTGCTCGCGGAAGCCTTGGGCTTCCGCGCGGCTGCGGGCATCTCCGAGGTCGTCGGGCATGCGAGCCTCCCTGGTGGCGCCACCACGGTGCGCCTGCGGGCTCCTAGAAGAACAGCCCCTTCTTCAGCAGCCCGTGCACGCCCTTCTCGCCGTTCACCGTCTGGGTCACGTGGAAGTCCACCGCGAGGCTGCAGAGCTGGTAGGCATCGGCGGCGGTGACGTTGGCGCGGCCGACGATGAAGGCGATCATCTCGCGCAGCGCGGTCTTCATCGCCACGTCGAGGTCCTCGTGCATGCCCATGCTGATGTAGTGCGTCGGCGTCTCGGCGCGGGGGTATTTCAGGATCGGGTCGCGGGCCCCGCCGCCCTTCTCGAGGCCGAGGCGGAAGTGGCCGGTCAGGCAGATCTCGAGTGCGTTGATGCAGACCTCGCCGTCGCCCTGCACGCCATGGCCGTCACCGGCGGAGAATTGCGCGCCGGGGACGAAGACCGGCAGGAACAGCGTGGCGCCGGCGCAGAGCTCCTTGTTGTCGAGGTTGCCGCCATGGGCGCGCGGCTCCTTGGTGGAGATGGTGCCCCATTCCTCCGGCCCGGCGACGCCCATGACCCCGAAGAAGGGCGAGAGCGGGAGGGTGATGCCGGGGCCGACCGGCACCTGGCAGGTCATCGCCTCGCGGTCGACCGGGATGTGCAGCACCCGCTTGTAGGGGAAGTCCTCCGGCAGGGTGCCCAGCAGCGGGCGGAAGCCGCAGAAACCCCAGTCGCAGCCGAGGTCGATGCGCTCGATGTCGACGCGCAGGCAGTCGCCCGGCTCGGCGCCCTTCACCGCGACCGGGCCGGTGAGGATATGCGGCCCGAAGCGCGGCGGGTTGGCGGCGTGGATGGCCGCCAGCCGCGGCGGGATCGCCAGGCCGCTGTCCTTGCCCGGCATCACGTCGGCCGCGCCCGAGACGCATTCGAGGATCACGAGGTCGCCGGGGTCGACGGTCCTGACCGGGGCGAAATTCGCGTCGAACCCGCCCCAGCGGATGTTCTCGAGCGTCGGCTCGATGTGGTGCGTCGCGGCCAAGCTGGCGTCCTCCCTCAGGCTGCGGCCATGGTGCCGCAGCCCCGCCACGAGGCAAAGCCCGTGCCGGTCACCCCGGCAGGGTGCCCGGCTCCAGCCGCGCCGGCTCGTGCATCGGGCAGCCGTTGTGCTTGCCGCGGAACTCGGCCGACATGGCGTAGGCGGGCTTCCGCGCCCGCATGATGCCGCCGACCGGCCGGTGCGCCGCGAGGCCGTGCCAGGGGCTGAAGGCCATGCCGTCGTCGACCGCCCGCGACCGTGCCTCGGACCAGGCCGGCTGCGGCGGCACGGCGATCCGCGCCACCGCGACATAGGGGCTGCGGTCCTCGGGCCAGGCGACCGAGGCATCCTCGATCGGCATGGCCGTGACATCGGTGCAGAGCTGCACCCGCAGCTCCCATTCCCCGCCATGGGTGGCGAAGTAGTCCACCAGCGCGTCGCGCAGGCCGTTGGGCTTGCCGCTGACCGAGACCTTCTTCCCCACCAGCGCGACCAGCCCGGCCGAGACCGGCGCCACCGAGAGCTTGGCGATGTAGGGGCCGTGCAGCAGCGGCACCTGGGTATAGAAGGTCTCGCCCAGCACATGGGTCAGCGGCTGGCCGCCCATGGTGGTCAGCAGCGGGCTTTTCCCGCCGAAGGTCTCGACCACCGCCTCGGCCCCGCGCAGCACGGCCGAGAGGGCCTTCTTCAGGCCCTGGGCCTTGTCCGTGGTCCTGGCCAGCAGCTTGAGGTTGCCGAGGAAGGCCTTGGGATCGGGCGCGGCGAAGGCCGGGGCATTGGCCATGACGAAGTCCTGCGTCGCCGCCCCCTCGGCGCCTGGCAGCCGCTCGCCCTCGACGCCGATCAGCTTCAGGCCGAGGCCGCGCGGGGCGGAGACGCCGTCGTCCAGCAGGTCGCCCGGCGTGGTCGAGAAGCGCAGCACCACGGGATAGCTGGCGACCCTGGCGAAGACCCCCTGGGCGAGTTCCGGCGGCAGGTTGTCGAGCACGGTCAGCTCGCCCTGCAGCAGCCCGTGGCTTTTCGCATGGACGCTGCGCAGCGCATGGCCGCCGTCCTCGAGGGTGGTCTCGCTGATGCCGCGCAGGGTCTCGATCAGCGCGGCGATGGTCTCGGTCTCGTCGGGGCCCCGGGCTTCGAGGCCGGGCTGGTAGATCACGGGTGCGGGCATGGGCGAGCCTTCCGGGCTGAGGAATCGTCCCGCCGAAACGCGCCGCCCGGATCCGGTGGCGGCTACCGCACAGGGTCGTGAACCAGCAGTCCCGGCTTCGCTCCGGGCCGCACCGCCGCCCGCAGCCGCTTCTGGTCGGCGGGGCAGGCGCGGGACAGCCGCTCGTATTCGGCCGGGCTGTCGATCTCGCGGTGCGCGCTGTCCCGGGCGGCCCGCATGCCCGCCAGCGCCGGCTCTATCGCTTGGCGCAGCCCCTGCTGCAGGCTGGCCATGGCCTCGTCCAGCGTCGCGCCGCGCCCCTCGGCCCGGGCGCCCCAGCGCTCCGCCGCGGCCTTCGCCTGGGCCGCCGCCTGGCGCAGGCTGCGCCGGTTGACCGCCACGTGGCGCCGCTCATGGGCCGAGACCTCGCGCCAGAGGCAGCTGCCCTTCGGGATCTCCCGCGCCACGCGGACCACGTGCTCGGTCTGGGCCAGCTCCAGCGAGACCGTCGCCGGCCTGGCGCAGACCCCCCCCTCGGTGCTGCGGTAGCGGGTCTCGATCTCGCTCTGCCACTCGACGCGGGAGGTGGTGAGGCCGAGGTGGTGCAGGGTCGCGCTGCGCGGCAGGCCGGTCTCGCGGTGCAGCCCGTCGATGGTCAGCGCATGGCTGAAGACCGGCTCGGGATCGGTGACCGTCAGCCGCAGCTGCGGCGGGTCGGGCGGGCAGGGCGGCGTCTCCGCCAGGGCCGGCGCGGCCGCCACCAGCAGCAGCGCGAGGCGGAGGATCAGAGCCAGCCCTTGCGCTTGAAGTAGAGGATCGGCAGTACCGCCGAGATGATCATGAGCCCGAGCGCCATCGGATAGCCGAATTTCCAGCCCAGCTCCGGCATGGTGGCGAAGTTCATGCCGTAGATGCTGGCGAGCAGGGTCGGCGGCATCAGCGCCACGCTGGCCACGGTGAAGGTCTTGATGATGGCGTTCTGCTCGACGTTGATGATGCCGAGCACCGCGTCCAGCAGGAAGTTGGCCTTGCTGTTGAGGAAGCTCGCGTGCTCGACCAGGGAGCGCACGTCGCGCATCAGGGTCTTGATGAGGCCCTGGTTCTCCTTGCGCACCGCCGTCGCCTTCTCGGCGCCGACGAAGGTCAGGATGCGCGACAGGCCGAGCAGCGTCTCGCTCGCCCGCGTCGTCACCTCGCCCACCTGGCCGAGGGTGATCAGCGCCTCCTTCAGGTCGGCATCCTTGGTGGTCGCCTTCACCTTGGCCCGCGCCGTGCGGAAGGCGGCCTGGCTGGCGCGGTCCATGTCGGCGGCGATGCGCTCGAGGATATCCGCCAGCCGGTCCACCACCTGCTCGAACAGGTGCAGCATCACCCCGTCCGGCGTGGTCAGCAGCTGCACCGGCGTCCGCTGGCAGCGGGCGGAGAAGACCGCGAAGGCCTTGGGCGTCGCGTAGCGCACCGTGACCAGGGTCGCGTTGCCGAGGACGAAGGTGATGGCGGTCGAGCCCAGCTCCCCGCCGTCGACGCCGTAGAGGAAGGGCGCGGTCAGGAAGAGGGTGTCGTCCTCCTTGTAGAGGCGCGAGGAGCTCTCGATCTCCTGCATCTCCTCGCGGGTCGGGATCTCGAGGCGGAGGGCGGCCTGGACGTCGCGCTCCTCCTCCTGGGTCGGGGTCAGCAGGTCGATCCAGATCGCCTTGCTGAGGCTGGCGGTCGCCTGCGCGCCTTCCCGCACGACGAGATGGCCGGTCTCGACGGTATAGGTGGTCAACATCCTGGGTCCCCCGGCCGTTCGGGCCTCCGGCTTCTAGCCGTGCTGCCGGCACAAGTCACGCGGGCCAAGGGGGGCCGTCCCCAGGCTGGCGCGCGGCTTGCTCCCGGCCGGTGGATGTTCAGGGGGTTGGCCATGATGCGACGCTGGATGCCTCTATTCGGGGCAATGCTCTGCCTCAGCCTCGGGCAGGCGGTCGTTCCGGCGGCAGCGCAAGGCTGGCCCGCCCGGCCGATCCGGATCGTGGTGACCTTCCCGCCCGGCGGCTCCTCGGACATCGTCGCCCGGGTGCTGGCGGAGGCGATGTCGCCGCGGCTCGGCCAGCGGGTGGTGGTGGACAACCGCCCCGGCGCCGGCGGGACGCTGGCCGCGGCGCATGTCAGCCAGCAGCCGGCGGATGGCTACACGCTCATGCTGTCGAATACCGCGCCGATCGTGAACTCGCCGCCGCTTTACACCAACCCGGGCTACGACCCGGTGAAGTCCTTCACCCATGTCGCCTATCTCGGCGCCACCACCATGGTGGTGGTGACCAACCTCTCGGTCCCGGCGGCCGACCTCAAGGGGCTGATGGCCTGGATGCGGGCGCAGCCGCAGCCGGTGACCTACGGCACCTCCGGCGCCGGCTCGGTCGGGCATGTGGTGGGCAGCATGTTCGCCGCCCAGACCGGCATCCCGCTGAACCACGCGCCCTATCGCGGCTCGACCCCGATGCAGGCGGATCTGCTCGGCGGGTCGATCCTGCTGTCCTTCGACACCCTGCCGGAGAACGTGGAGAACATCCGCGCCGGGCGGCTGCGCGCCTATGCGGTGACGGCCCCGGCCCGCGCGCCCTCCGTCCCCGAGGTGCCGACCACGGCGGAGGCCGGGCTGCCGGCATTGCTGGCGGCCAATTGGCTGGGCCTCTCGGCGCCGGCCGGGCTGCCGCCGGCGGTGGTCGCGCGGCTGCACGCCGAGGTCGCCGCGGCGCTGCAGACCACCGCCGTCCAGGAGCGGCTGGCCACCGTCGGCATCGTCCCCGGCGAGATGACCCAGCCTGAATTCGCTGGCTTCGTCACCGGGCAGGTCGACACGATGGGGGCCGCCGTCCGTGCCATGGGGATCAGGAATGACTGACGAGGACTTCCTCCGCCGCGCCATCGCCCTCTCGGCCGAGGCCGCCGCCACCCCGGGCTGCGAGCCCTTCGGCGCGGTGGTGGTGCGGGACGGGGTCATCGTCGGCGAGGGCTTCAACCGCTCCCGCGCCAAGGCGGACCCGACCTCGCACGGCGAGACCGAGGCGATGCGGGATGCCTGCGCCCGGCTCGGCACGCTGGAGCTGGCCGGCTGCACCGTCTTCACCTCCTGCGAGCCCTGCGCGCTCTGCGTCGCGGCGATGCAGATCACCGGCATCGGCCGCGTGGTCTATGCGGCGGCGCTGGCCGACAGCGCCCGGGTGCTGGCCGCGGTGCCGGCCGACAGGCGCCGCAAGGGCGACGTCGCGGCGCTGCGGCGGGAGGCGGGCCTGCCGATCGGCCAGGGGCGGATCCCGGCGCGCCAGGCCCTGGTGGCCGAGGCGGTCACGGTGCTGGAGGGCTGGGCGAAGGCGCCGGGCTGAGGGTCCCCGGGCGGCGCCTCAGCCCGGCAGGCCGAACCGCCGGGCGACGCCGGGGAAGTCCGGCTCGGCCGGATGCCGGCCGCAGGCCAGGGTGCCATCGGCGGCGCGCACCAGCTGGCAGCAGCCAAGCCCGGCGGCGGCGGCGGCATCCAGCTCCTCCGCCACGTCCGAGAGGAACAGGATATCGGCCGGCGGCAGCGCCAGCGCGGCGGCGATGGCGGCATAGCTCGCCGCCTCCCGCTTGCCGCCGACCGCGGTGTCGAAGAAGCCCTCGAACAGCGGGGTCAGGTCGCCGGCCTCGGAATGGCCGAAGAGCAGCTTCTGCGCCCCGACCGAGCCGGAGGAATAGACCGCCAGCCGCAGCCCGCCCGCCGCCCAGGCGCGCAGGCAGGCCGGCACGTCGGGCCAGAGCTGGCCCTTGAGCCGGCCGTCCTCGTAGCCCTGCCGCCAGATCAGCCCCTGCAGCGCCTTGAGCGGCGTGGCCTTGCTGTCCTCGGCCATCCAGCGGCGCAGCGTCGCCGCGGGCGGCTGCCCGGGCGCCGCGGCGCCGACCTCGGCCAGGATCGCCGCCACCGCGGGCTCGGTGCCGTGCCGGGCGAGGAAGCCGTCCAGCGCCCCGGCGGCGAAGGGGAAGAGCCGGTCCTTGACGAAGGCGATGGCGGTGGTGGTGCCCTCGATGTCGGTCAGGACCGCGCGCGGGGCCACCCCGTCCGGCACCCGGTCAGGCCGCGACCGGGAAGCGCTGCGCCATGTCCGTGCCGGTGAACTGCGCCACCCAGCCGGAGGGGTCGGTGAAGACCCGGAGCGCGCAGAAGTCCGGCGCCTCCCCGGCGTCGAACCAGTGCGGGGTATTGGCCGGGACGCTGATCAGGTCGCCCTGCTCGCAGCGGGCGTCCCAGACCTTGCCGTCCACATGCATGACGAAGTGGCCGGCGCCGCGCACGAAGAAGCGGATCTCGTCCTCGGTATGGACATGCTCGTTGAGGAATTTCTCGCGCATGGCGGCGGCCTGGGGATGGTCCGGCGTCAGGCTGATGACGTCGGCGCTGCCGGCGCCGGTCGCGCCCATCAGCGCATCGAGGTGCGGCCGGTAGGCGGCGAGGATCTCCTCGTTCGAGGCCCCCGGCGGGACGGAGACGCCCTCCCAGCGCTCGAAGCGCACGCCGATGCCGCCGAGGTGGCCGGCGATCGCCGCCGCATCCTCGGTCCGCACCATTTCCTGGCCGCTCGCGGCCTCCCAGATCGTCAGACGGCTCATGGCCCAAGCCTCCTTGCTTCCAGCTCGCAGCGGAGCATGAATTCCACCGCCTCCAGCCGCAGCAGCGCCTGCGGCATGTCGGCGCCCCATACATAGATCCCGTGGCCGCGCAGCAAATAGCCCGGCGGCGCCGGACCCGCCTCCCAGCGGGCCTCGATGCGAGCCTGCAGCCGCCCGATGTCCTGGTCGTTGTCGAAGACCGGCAGCGCCACCGCGGCCTCGTGCGTCGGCAGGCCGGGGAAGGCCTTCAGCAGCTCGTAGCCGGCGAGGGTGATGGTCTCCCCCGCCAGCCGGGAGAGCACGGTGGCCGGCACCGAATGGCCGTGCAGCACGGCCCCGGCGCCGGGGTGGCGGCGATAGATGCCGCAATGCAGGCCGGTCTCGGCGGAGGGACGGTCCCCGGCGCGCCGGGCGGCACCGTCCAGTCCGACCTGGATCACCCCCTCCGGCCCGAGGAAGCCCTTGTGGCCGCCGGAGCGGGTGATGGCCACGCGGTCCCCCGCGAGGCGGACCGAGATGTTCCCCGCCGTGGCCGGCACCCAGCCGAAGCGATCCAGGCGCCGCCCGGCGGCGGCGATGGCCGCCGCCGCCCGGGCGAACTCATCCTCGGGCATGGCGGTGCGGCGTGGCTCAGGCGGCGGGACGGCTGGTGGTCGTCGTGGTATGCGGCTGCGCCGTGGTCGTGGTCGTGGCCGGGCCCTGGATGGTGCCGGCCGGGCCGGTGCCCGGGGCCGGCGGCGCGCTGTCGGCCAGCGAGGCGTCGTCTTCCTCCTTCATGTTCTTCTTGAAGGATTTGATGCCGGTGGCGAGGTCACCCATGAGGTTGCTGATCTTGCCGCTGCCAAACAGCAGCAGAATGACCAGCAGCACGATGAGCCAGTGCCAGATGCTGAAGGAACCCATGTGACGCCCCGATGAACTGTGTTTTCCGCCGCGCGGCGGCCTGACGCCGTTGCGCGCTGCGAGGATTGAGCCGGGCCGGACACTAATGCCCTGGCCCCTGCCACGCAAATCCGCAGATGGCCCACCGGGGCGGCCGGGACAACGGCCTTGACACCGGTTTTCACCGAGGCCACCTCCGGGGCGATCCGGGCCCCTCTGGCGGCCCGGCGGCTGGCGGCCCTTGGCGACGGGGGATGCCGGCGGCCGGGCCTGCGATGTCGGATCGCGTGCAACGCGCGCGATCGGGCCCCCTGGATGCATCCCACCGCCAGCCCGGCCGCGCCAGAGAGGAGCTTCCGGCCATGGCGCCGTCGATCTGGTTCTGGACTGCCTTCAACCTGGCCGTGCTCGGCCTGCTGCTGCTCGACCTCGGGGTCTTCTCGAGGAAGACCCCGGATGGCGAGCCCGCCCCGGTGCCGGTGCGCACCGCGCTGCTGAAATCCGCCGCCTACGTGGCCCTCGCGCTCGGCTTCTGCGCCTGGATCTGGACCGGCTACGGGCCGGAGGCGGAGCGCCAGACCCGGGCGCTCGAATTCCTGACCGGCTATGTCATCGAATGGTCGCTGTCGGTCGACAACATCTTCGTCTTCGTCCTGATCTTCGCCAAATTCGGGGTGCCGCCGCAGTACCAGCACCGGGTGCTGTTCTGGGGCATCCTCGGCGCGCTGGCGATGCGGGCGGCGATGATCCTGCTGGGCACCAGCCTGCTGCGCGAGTTCGACTGGCTGATGGTGGTCTTCGGCCTGTTCCTGGTCTTCAGCGGCTGGAAGATGCTGCGATCGGTGAATGCGCCGGAGGGCGACCCGCGCGACAACCCGGTGCTGCGCTTCCTCGAGCGCCGCCTGCCGGTGACCGAGGGCTACCGCGGCAACGCCTTCACCGTCCGGGAAGCCGGCCGCCGCATGCTGACGCCGCTGGCGCTGGTGCTGATCCTGGTCGAGCTGACCGACCTGGTCTTCGCGCTGGACAGCATCCCCGCGATCTTCGCCGTCACCACCGACCCCTTCATCGTCTATACCGCCAATGTCTTCGCCATCCTCGGCCTCAGGGCGATGTACTTCGCCCTGTCGGGCATCATCCACCGGTTCCGCTACCTGAAGCACGGGCTGTCCATCGTGCTGATGGTCGTCGGCGCCAAGATGCTGGCGAACTACTGGGCGGGCGGCAAGGCGGTGCCGGTGGAATGGGCGCTGGCGCTGACCGCCGCCATCATCGGCGGCTCCATCGCCCTCAGCCTGTGGAAGACCCGCGGGGAGGCCAGGGTGGAGGCCCAGGTGGAGACCCGGCGGGAGGCCGCCGGTTGAGGCCTGCCCGCGCCCGGGTGGCTCAGGCCTCGGCCTGGATGCCCAGCCGGGCGATCAGCCCGCCCCAGCGGGCGGCCTCCTCCGCCATGTGGCGGCGGAGCCCCTCGGGGTCGCTGGCCACCACCTCGAAGCCGGCGGTCTCCAGCAGGCGCCGGGTCTCGGGCGCCGCCAGCGCCCGCTGCGCCTCGGCCGCCAGCCGCGCCAGCCGCCCGGCCGGCATGCCGGCCGGGGCGATGAGCCCGTTCCAGGCATAGCTCGCGGCACCGGGAATGCCGGCCTCGGCCAGGGTCGGCACCTCGGGCGCCTGGGGGATGCGCGCCTCGGCGGTGACCGCCAGCGCCCGCACCTGCCCGGCCCGGAGCTGCGGCAGGACGCCGGCGGCGATCAGCACCATGGCGTCGATCCGCCCGGCGATCAGGTCGAGCACCGCCGGCGGGAAGCCGCGGTAGGGCACGTGCAGCATGGCCTCGGTCGCCGGCGCCCCGCCGCGGGCCAGCAGGTCGAGCATGGCGAGGTGGCCGCCGGAGCCGGAACCGACCGAGCCGAAGGACAGCCGGCCGGGGCTGGCCCGGACCAGGGCGAGGAATTCCGCCAGGTCCTGCGCCGGCACCGAGGGATGCACCACCAGGAGCTGGGCGCCCCGCACCAGCAGGGAGACCGGCGCCAGGTCGCGCACCGGATCGTAGGGCAGGCCGGGGAAGAGCGCCGGCGCGGTGGAGAGCGGCCCGTTGATGGAGACGCCGATGGTATGCCCGTCGGTCGCCTTGGCCACCGCGTCGGTGCCGATGTTGCCGCCCGCCCCGGGGCGGTTCTCCACCACGCAGGGCTGGCCGAGCACCTGGCCGAGATGCTGGGCGATGGCCCGGCCGGTGCTGTCCGGGGTGGAGCCGGCCGGGAAGGGCACGATCAGCCGCAGCGGCCGGTCCGGCCAGGGCTGGGCCTGGGGAGGCTGGGGCTGGGGCTGGGCCTGGGCCTGGGCCTGGGCGGCGGGCGGCGCCAGCGCCGTGGCGGCGGCGAGCGGCGCCGCCAGCAGGGCGCGGCGCGGGATGGGCGGCATGCGGGGCTTCCTCCGGCGGGACTTGCCCTGCTTCCAGCACGGCGCGGGCCCGGGCGTAAAGCGCGACGATCCTGGCAAGGGAGGCCCACCAGACGTTAATCTGTTTGTGACGTTACTGCCCAGGGACAGGTGGTCCGGCCTGCGGCCCGGTTGGAGCGACCATCACGATGGCAATGCGCCTGCGTCTCTCCGGCAGCGGCCCGCCCAGTGCCGCGGGGGCATCCGGCGGTCGGTGCCCGGCGCCCGGCCGGGCCGGCCCGCCGCGATGGTGAGCGCCGTCCGGCTGCACCAGGCGGTGCTCGCGGCCGCCCTGCTGGTGCCCGCCCTGGTCTTCGGCGCCGCGGCCTGGTGGAACCGCGCGGACGTCCTCCGCGGCGGCACCGATGCGGTCGAGCGCACCACCTCGGTCATGCACGAGCATGTCGCCAAGGTCTTCGAGACCGCCGACCTGATCCTGGACCGCGCCGAGGACCACCTGCGCGGCCTGCCCCCGGGGGCGGCCCCCGGGCCCGGGACCAGCGAGTTCCTGAGCCAGATGAAGGCACCGCTCGACCACATCGTCTCGATCTGGGTCAGCGACGCGAGCGGCCAGGTCCTGGCCGGCAGCCAGGCCTGGGACCGCAGCGTGTCGATCGCCGACCGCGAATTCTTCCGGGTCCACCGGGACCAGCCCGACCTCGGCACCCATGTCAGCGGCGTCTTCAGCGGCCGGGCCACCACGGTGGCGTCCTTCGCCATCAGCCGGCGCCGGTCGGATGCGGCGGGCGGCTTCGCCGGGGTGATCCACGTGTCCTTCAGCCCGGCCTATTTCAGCGGCTTCTTCGCCGAGGCCGCGCCGCCCTTCGCCCATTCCGCCGGGCTGTTCCGGGCCGACGGGGCCATCCTGGCGAAGGAGCCGGGGGCCGCCGCCGGGATCGACTGGCTCGGCCCGGAGAGCCCGGTGCTGCGGCGCATCGCCCAGCAGCCGGCGCGCGGCCAGCTCGAGGACGTCTCGAGCCTGGACGGGCAGGACCGGATCTACGCCTATCGCAAGGTCGGGAAGTGGCCGGTCTACGTCGCCTTCGGCACCAATACCCAGTCCCTGCTCGGCCGCTGGCGGGCCAATCTGGTCGCCTTCGGCGTGGTCGCCGGGGCCGCGGCGCTGACCCTGCTGGCGGTCGCCTGGCTGGCCCTGCGACAGGCCCGGGCGGCGGAGGCGGCGGAGGCGGCCCTGCGCCGCGAGGCGGCGGCCCGGGCGGCGGCCGAGGCGCGCCAGGCCGCCGAGGCCCGGTTCCGCGCGGTCTTCGAAAGCCGCGCCGTGGGCATGTCCGTCTTCGACCTGAACGCCGGCACGACGCTGATCGCCAACGACCGGCTGCTGGAGATGACCGGCAGCACCCGGGCGCTGTTCGCCGCCGGCCGGTGGGACTGGCGCAAGGTGACCCCGCCGGAGCAGCTGAGACGGGACGAGGTCGCGGTCGCCCAGGCGCTGCGCCAGGGCTGGTGGGATCCCTACGAGAAGGAATACCTGCTGCCCGACGGCGGCCGGCTGCCGGTCCGCATCTCCTCGGCCCCCATGCCGGGCGAGCCGGGGCTGGTGGTGGTGCTGGTGCAGGACATCTCGGAACAGCGGGCGGCGGAGCTGCGCCGCGACCTGCTGATGCGGGAGGTGGACCACCGCGCCAAGAACGCCCTGGCCACTGCGCGGGCGGCCCTGCGGCTGACCCAGGCCGCCACCCTGGAAGCCTTCGTGCGGGAGGTGGATGGCCGGATCGGCGCCCTGGCCCAGGCGCTGCTGCTGCTCTCGACCACGCAATGGACCGGGGTCGACCTCCGGATGCTGGTCGAGGGGGAGCTGAAGCCCTTCCTCGGCCAGGCCCGCCGCCCGGGGGAGCCGACCGCCGTCCTCTCCGGGCCGCCGGCGATGATCGCCGCCACCGCGGTGCAGCCCCTGGCCATGGCGGTGCACGAGCTGGCGACGAACGCGACCAAGTACGGCGCCCTGTCGGGCCGCGACGGGCGGCTGACGCTGACCTGGACGACCGGCGGGGGACGCTTGCGGCTGGTCTGGCAGGAGCGCGGCGGGCCGCCCGTGGTGGCGCCTTCGGTCGGCGGCTTCGGCACCAGGGTGCTGCGGGCGACGGTGACGCACCAGCTCGGCGGCGCGCTGTCCCTGGACTGGGACCCGGCCGGGCTGACCTGCATGATCGACCTGCCGATGAGCCGCGTCCTGGCCGGCGACGCCCCGGCGGATCCCGTGCTCAGCAGGATCGCCGAGCTGTCGTGACCGCCCTCAGCCCCGCCCCCAGCCCCGCCTTCAGCCCCCGCCCGTCAGCCGCCGCCGCAGCCGGGCCGAGAGGAAGTCGATCGCCGCGACCGTCACCACCATCAGCAGGATGATGAAGGCGACCTCGTCCCAGTGCCGCACCCGGATGCGCTCCGAGATCTGCAGCCCGATCCCGCCCGCGCCGACCACGCCGAGGATGGCGGCCGAGCGGGTGTTGCTCTCGAAGAAATAGAGCGCCTGGGCCAGCATCACCGGCAGCACCTGCGGCAGCACGCCGAAGCGGAGGCGCGCGAGGCGGCTACCGCCGGCGGCGGTGACGCCCTCCTGCTGCCGCCGCTCGGCATTCTCGATCGCCTCGGCATTCAGCTTGGCCAGCACCGCGATATCGGCGGTGGCAATCGCCAGCACCCCGGCCAGCGGCCCGAGCCCCACGGCGCGGACGAAGGCCAGCGCCCAGATGAGCTGGTCGATGCCGCGGAAGCCGTCGAAGACCCGGCGCAGGGAGAAGCGGAACAGCAGGTTGGTCATCACGTTGCCGGCGCCGAGGAAGCCGAGCGGCACCGCGATCACCGCGGCGACGAAGGTGCCGAGGAAGGCCATGGCGACGCTCTCGGCCAGGCCCTGGAGGATATCGACCCACAGCTCCCCCGGGGAGGGTGGCACCATCAGCCGCAGGATGGTGGCAAGGCCCGAGAGCCCGTTCCACAGCCGCTGCGGGGTGAAGCCGAAATGCTGCAGCGCCCAGCCGAGCCAGAGGGCGAAGGCCAGCCAGCCGGCGATGCGCAGGGCGCGCGTGCGGCCGCTGCTGCCGAAGGCGGCCGGCATCCGGGCCCGCCAGGCGGCGATCTCCGCGGTGGTCATTGCATCACCCCGATCACCCGGTGGCGCAGCCGCTCCGACAGCAGGTCGATGGCCACGACCGCGAGGATGATGAGCAGCAGGATGGCGCTGATCTCCTCATAGTAGTTGAAGGATATGACGTTGTAGAGCTCCTCGCCGATGCCGCCGGCGCCGACGAAGCCGATGACGCTGGCCGAGCGCAGGTTCACCTCGAAGCGCAGCAGCGCATAGGAGAGCAGGTTGGGCGCGACCTGCGGCAGGATGGCGAAGCGGCAGGCCTGCGCCCAGGTGCCGCCCGCCGAGCGCACCCCGGCCCAGGCGCCGAGCCCGGTGTTCTCGATGGATTCGGCAAAGAGCTTGCCGCAGGCCCCGGCGGTGTGCAGCGCGATGGCCAGCACCCCGGCCAGCGCGCCGACGCCGAAGGCCCAGACCAGGATCAGCGCGAAGACGATCTCGGGCACCGTCCGCATCGCCTCCAGCAGGCGGCGCGAGAGCTGGTAGGCGACCATCCCGGCGCCGAGGTTGCGCGCCGCCGGGAAGGCCAGCAGCAGCCCGGCGCCGGCGCCGAGCAGGGTCGCCAGCGCCGCCATGTTGGCGGTCTCGAGCAGCAGCCAGGACCAGCTGTCGAGCCGGTAGAACCAGAAGGCCAGGCTGCCTTCGGCCTCGACTCCCGAGAACAGCGTGGCCCAGCGCAGGCTGGGCAGGATGCGCTGGAAATACTCGCCGATGCGCGGGATGCCGGCCAGCAGGGTCGCCGGCCGCACCTCGCTCACCCAGGCCGAGAGCAGCAGGCAGGCGGCGAGGATCGCAAGGCCGGCCAGCGTCGCGTGGCGCTTCTGGCGGAGGGCGGTCTGGTAGGCGGCTTCGCCGCGAAGGATCGTTGTGCTCAGTTGCGCCTGCGGCGTTCCGCCGCCTCCTGCCGTCGCATGTCGATCATGAATTGGTAGTCGGCGGCCGTGACCTCGCGGTAGCCGGCGCCGCCGCCGCGCTCGATCTGCCGGTAGATCTCCGGATGCGCCTTCGGCAGCGCCAGGTGGAACAGCCGCATGTCCTCCTTGAAGGCCTCGGGCAATTCCTTCCGCACCGTCTGCGGGCCGTTGATGATCGGGTCCGAGCGCCAGATGACGCGGAGCTGCTTCATCTCGACCAGCCCCTTCTCGACCATCGCCCGCAGTGCGCCGCGGGTGAAGCCCTCGCTCTCCTCGCCCTGGCCGGAAGCCCAGGTGACCGCGGCGTCGTACTGCTTCTGCAGCACGGCGACGACCGCCTGCTCATGCCCGCCGGCGAAGCCGGTGCGGCCGAAGAAGGTCTCGGGGCTGATGCCCTGCTTCCGCAGCGAGAAGCGCGGGATGAGGAAGCCCGAGGCCGAGTTGGGGTCGGACCAGGCCATGGCCTTGCCGCGCATGCCCTCGATGCCGGTGATGCCGCTGTCGGCGCGGACCAGCATGACGGCGACGTAGCTGATGGAGCCGTCGCTCTCCTCGGTGGTCACCAGCGGCTCGACCCCGCCGTTGGTATCGAGCCAGGCGCCGGCATAGGCCGAGGGGGACATGTTGGCGATATCGAGCTGCTTCGCCCCGAAGGCCTGGATGACGCCGGCATAGTCGCTGGCGGGAAACAGCCGGGCCGGCAGCTTGAAGGTCGCCTCCAGCAGGTCGCGGTAGGGACCGAAGCGGCCGAGCCGGTCGGATTCATTCTCGCCGCCGAGCAGGCCGATGCGGAGCTGGCGCATCGACTGGCCCCAGTCGCGCGGCCCGGCCGCGGGGAAGGCCACCGCGGCATCGAGGCTGCGGCGCGGGGCAGCCTGGGCGAAGGCGGGCAGCGGCAGGGCCAGCAAGCCCGCAAGCATGCGACGTGTGAACATAAGGCGGCTCCGTCCCGGATGGGCGGGGACTATGCCATCGCCAGCCGCGCCGGGGCAGCATCCGCCCGCAGCCGGGCGGCGGCCTCGGCGGCGAATTCCTCCTCCGAGATGCCGTAGATGGCGCGCACCCGTTCGGCGGTCAGCGCTGCCGGCGTGCCGTCGAAGACCACCTTGCCGGCCTGCATGGCGACGATGCGGTCGCAGTACTCGCGGGCGGTGTCGAGGTGGTGCAGGTTCACCAGCACGGTCAGCCCATCCTGGCGGTTCACGTCGCGCAGCGCATCCATCACCACCTGGGCATTGCGCGGGTCGAGCGAGGCGATGGGCTCATCCGCCAGGATCAGCCGCGGCTGCTGCATCAGGGCGCGGCAGATGGCGACGCGCTGCTGCTGCCCGCCCGAGAGGGTCTCGGCCCGCTGCAGCGCGGTATCGGCCAGGCCGAAGCGGTCGAGCGCGGCCAGCGCCATGGCCCGCTCCGCCGCGGTGAAGCGGGCGCCGACCAGCACCATGAAGGAGCGCCAGCCGCGCTGGTAGGCCAGCCGGCCGATCAGCACGTTGGTCAGCACGTCCAGCCGCTGCACCAGGTTGAACTGCTGGAAGACCATGGCGCAGTCGCGCCGCCAGTCCCGCAAGGCCCGGCCGTCGAGCGCGGTCACGTCCCGCCCGCCCGAGAGGATGCGGCCGGAGCTCGGCGCCTCCAGCCGGTTGATCAGCCGCAGCAGCGTCGATTTGCCCGCACCCGAGCGGCCGATGATGCCGACCATCTGGCCGTCCGGCACCTCGAGGTTCACGTGGTCCACCGCGAGGGTGGTCCCGAACTGCCGCGTCAGCCCCTGCAATTCCAGCATCCGGTTCCCGCTCATCCAGGCGGGGACATGCTCAGCCCAGGCAGGCGCCGCGTCCACCGGTTTCGTCCTCAAGACCGGCGGCGGCGTTCGTTGGCCTCTTCCCGGCGCATGTCGACCAGGAACTGGAACTGGGCATGGCTGACCGAGCGGTAGCCGGTGCCGCCGCCCTTCTCGATCTGCTCGTAGACCGTCGGGTGGGTCTTGGGCAGGGCGAGGTGGAAGGCGGTCATGTCCTCCTTGAAGGCGGCCGGCAGCGCGCTGCGGACGGTCAGCGGGCCGTTGATGATCGGCTCCGAGGTCCAGATGATCCTGAGGTCGGACATCTTCAGCATGCCCTTGTCGACCATGGCGCGGAGATTGCCGCGGCTGTAGCCCTCGGCCACCTCGCCCTGGCCGCTGGCCCAGGTCATGGCACCGTCGTACTGCTTCTGCAGCACGGCGATGACGCCCTGCTCATGCCCGCCGGCGAAGCCGACCCGGTTGAAGTACTGGCCCGATTCCAGCCCGATGCCGGCCTTCCGCAGCGCGAAGCGGGGGATCAGGTAGCCGCTGGTGCTGTTCGGGTCGGCCCAGGCGAGGGACTTGCCGCGCATCTGCTCGAGGCTGGTGATGCCGCTGTCGGCGCGGACCACCATGACCGAGACATAGGAGATGGAGCCGTCCTTTTCCTCCGGCACCACTAGCGGCTCGACGCCGCTGTTGGTGTCGAGCCAGGCACCGGCATAGGCGGAAGGGCCGAGCCCTGACATCTCGATCTGCCCGGCGCTGAAGGCCTGGAGCACGCCACCGTAATCCGCGGCGGGGTAGAGCCGCACCGGGACCTTGAAGGTCTCCTCCAGCAGCTTCTGGTAGGCACCGTAGCGCCCCAGCCGGTCGGTCTCGTTCTCCCCGCCCATCAGGCCGATCCGCAGCACCGGGATCTGCGCCTTCCAGGGCCGCTCCCCGGCGGCCGGCATGGCCGTCGCGGCATCCTGGGTGCGACGCTGGGCGAAGCCGGCGACCGGCAGCAGGGCGGCCCCGGCGATGAGGCCGGCGAAGTGGCGGCGGGTCAGCATGGCTCTCTCCCGAGATCGGTTGAGCGGGCTCTAGCAGCGGGATGTGACGGGTGGATGAGAGGATGATGACATCCGGATGGCAGCTGTTGCCGAAGCGGGTTGCCGGGGTTTCGCCGGCGGCCTACCTTCCCGGCTCACGGCCGCCAGAGCCGGTTCGGGACCGACGCGCAGCCCCAGGCCATCACCCCCGCGGAAAGGCCCCCGCATGCATCCCTTCGCCATCCCGGAGTCCATCGCCGCCCGCGTCGCCGGCCGCTGCGGCACACCGCATCCCTTCGCCCGGCTCGATGCCCGGCGCACCGCACTGGTCGTCATCGACATGCAGAACGGCTTCATGCGCGCCGATGTCGCCCATGCGCTCTGCCCCATGGCCGAGCATGTGGTGTCGGCAATCAACCGCCTCGCCTCCGGCCTGCGCGCCGCCGGCGGCGCGGTCTACTGGATCCAGAACACCTTCGACGCCCGCTGCGAGACCGAGTGGTCCGTCATGCAGGCGATGGCGACGCCCGAGGCCCGCGCCCGCCGCGCCGCATCCATGAGCGAGGGGACCGTCGGCCACGCGCTCTGGCCGCTGCTCGACGTGCGGATCGGCGACGAGGTGGTGCGCAAGTACCGCTACAGCGCCTTCATCGAGGGCGGCTCCGACCTGCCGGCGCGGCTCAGGGCGCGCGGGCTGGACACCGTGCTCATCGTCGGCACCGTCACCAATGTCTGCTGCGAGAGCAGCGCCCGCGACGCGATGATGCTGAACTTCCGCACCGTGATGGTGCCGGATGGCTGCGCCGCGGTGACCGATGCCGAGCACACGGCATCCCTGCTGGCCTTCTACCTGCAATTCGGCGATGTCCTCACGGTCGATGAATGCATCGCCGGCTTCGCCCCCGAGGAGCGTGTCGCGGCATGAGCAAAAAGAAAGTTGCCTTCATCGGCACCGGCGGGACCATCGCCTCGATCGGCGTCGGGCCGCTCGATACGGTGAACTACGGCGCCAACGGCCGGATGATGCAGGCCGACGCCATCCTCGAGAGATTCCCCGAGGTGCAGCTGGTCGCCGACGTGGTCGCGGTGCCCTACCGCAACGTGCCCTCGCCGCAGATCGCCTGGACGGAATGGCAGCAGCTCGTCCTCCTCTGCGACAAGGTGGTGGCCGAGGACCCCGCCATCGCCGGCATCGTCATCGGCCATGGCACCGCCTCGCTGGAGGAGACCGCCTTCTTCCTCTCGCTCACCGCCAAGGTGCCGGTGCCGATCGTGGTGGTCGGCTCGCAGCGCCCGGCCTCGGCGCTCTCGACCGATGCCGGGCTGAACCTGGTGAATGCGGTGCGGGTGGCCGCCAGCGAGGAGGCCCGCGGCCTCGGCGCGCTGGTGCTGCTGAACGACGAAATCCAGGCGGCCCGCGAAGTCACCAAGACCTCGACCGGGCGGATGCAGACCTTCCGCTCGGCGGATTTCGGCGTGCTCGGCCATGCCGACGGCGACCGGCTCGCCTGGTACCGCCGGCCGCTGCGCAGGCTGGCGCCGGATACCGAATTCGACATCCGCGGGCTGGCCGAACTGCCGCGGGTCGACGTCGCCTACAGCTACGCCGGCGCCGACGGCACCGCGGTGCGGGCCTTCACCGCCGCCGGGGCGAAGGGCATCGTCGTCGCCGGCTTCGCCCCGGGCTTCGTCACCCCGGGCGATGCCGCGGCGCTGGCCGAAGCCCGCGCCGCCGGGGTGGTGGTGGTGCAGTCGACCCGCGCCGGCAGCGGCCGGGTCTTCCCGACCACCAAGCTGGGCGAGGCCGGCTTCATCCCGGCCGACAACCTGACGCCGCAGAAGGCCCGCATCCTGCTCGCCCTGGCGCTGACCGTCTCCAGCGACCCGGCCGAGATCACCCGGATCTTCGCGACCTACTGAAGCCCTAGCCCAGCCGGAACGCCGCGGTGCTGCCGCGGCGTCCGGGCGTGACCTCCAGCCGGGCGGGGATGCGCTCCCGCAGCTCCCCGACATGGCTGATGACCCCGACCAGCCGGTCGCCGGCCTGGAGCCCCTCCAGCACGCCGATGGCGGTATCCAGCGTCTCGGCATCCAGCGTGCCGAAGCCCTCGTCGACGAAGAGTGCGTCGAGCTGCCGCGCCCCGGCATGGGCGGCGACGGTCTCGGCCAGCCCCAGCGCCAGGGCGAGCGAGGCGCAGAAGCCCTCGCCGCCCGAGAGCGTCGCGGCCGGGCGGGGCTGGGCGTTCCAGCGGTCTAGCACCTCGATGTCCAGGCCGGCGGCGGCGTTCTTCCGCTCCCGCTCCTCGCGGCGGCGGATGGCGTAGCGGCCGTCGAGCATCCCGGCGAGGTGGCGGTTGGCCGCCTCCAGCGCCTGGTCCAGCAGGCCGGAGAGGACATAGCCCTCGAAATTCATCCCCGACCGGGTGCCGCGCCCCTCGGCCAGCTCCGACAGGTCCTGCCGCAGGCCCAGCGCCTGCTCGGCCTCGGTAAGGGCGGCGGTGGCGGCGGCGAGCTCGGCCAGCAGCGCGTCATGCTGGGCGAGCGCGGTGCGGGCGCTGCTGGCCGCCTCGGCCGCGGCCTCCCGGCGGCCGGTGGCTGTGGCGAGGGCGGCGGCCAGGGCCGCCAGGTCGGGCGGTGCCAGCCCGGCGGCGGCG
>NZ_JAUFPN010000019.1 GCF_030409335.1 Paeniroseomonas aquatica | reverse complement strand
GGCGGCGCCGCGCCGGCTGGCCTCGGCCTCGGCGGCGCGCAGCGCCCCGGCCTCGGCGGCCAGGTGACGGGACAGGCCCTGCAGCACCAGCAGCCCGCGCAGCGTGTCCTCCGGCGGGCCAGGGACCGCCAGCAGCGATTCCGCCGGCCAGAGGCCGAGCCGCAGCATCAGCGGCAGCATCGGCGCCAGCGCGTTGGCGCGGTCGCGGCCCTGGGCGCTGGCCGCCCCGGCGGCGGCGGCGGCGGCGGCGGTGCGCGCTTCGGCCTCCGCCAGCCGCTGGTCGGCGGCCTGGGCGCGGCGGGCGGCCTCGACCAGCCGCTCGGTCAGGTGGCGCTCCTCGAGGGCGGGCGCCCGGGCGGCGCGGGTGGCGGCCTCGGCGGCCTCGCGTTCCGCCTGGGCGGTGCGCTGGGCGTCCTGGACGGCCTGCGGGGTCGGGGACTGGGCCGGGCTAGCGGTGGAGACCGTCAGCGCGAACAGCACCGCGCCGAGCCGACGGAGGGCTCGGCTACAGCGGCGGCGTGGTGCGGCGGGCGTCGGCGCGGCGAGGGTCAAGACGGCGCCGGGGTAGCACGGTGCGCCCCGGCCGCGCGAGCGGGGTTACTCCCCGACATCCGGTCGGGGGCAGGCCAGGCGTGCGGGCGCGGTCGTGCCCGCCGCGCCGGCTCGGCCGGTGCCCGGCGGAACGGCGTTACCGCCGCGGGCCCCGATGACCGGCGGGTCGGTGATGGCGGCGCGGTCCGGGCCGCCGGATCAGCGGGGCCTGAGCAGCGACACCCCGGTCATCGCCGCCGGCTGCGGCTGGCCCATCAGCGCCAGCAGGGTCGGCGCCACATCCGCCAGCCGGCCATCGGCCAGCCCGGCGCCGGGCGGCCCGCCGACCAGCAGCACCGGCACCGGGTTGGTGGTATGGGCGGTATGCGGCCCGCCCGTCGCCGGGTCCCGCATCAGCTCGCAATTGCCGTGGTCGGCGGTCACCAGCAGGGCGCCGCCCTGGGCCCGAACCGCGGCGACGATCCGCCCGAGCGCCGCGTCCACCGTCTCCACCGCCCGGATCGCCGCCGACAGGATCCCGGTATGGCCGACCATGTCCGGGTTGGCGAAGTTCAGCACCACCAGGTCGTAGGTGCCGGTGCCGATGGCCGCGACGACCTTGTCGCAGAGCTCGGGCGCCGACATCTCCGGCTGCAGGTCGTAGGTGGCGACCTTGGGGGAGGGGACCATGATGCGGTCCTCGCCGGGGAAGGGCGGCTCGATCCCGCCGTTCAGGAAGAAGGTGACATGCGGGTATTTCTCGGTCTCCGCCGCATGCAGCTGCCTGAGGCCGGCGCGGGCGACCACCTCGGCCAGCAAATCCTGCATGGATTGCTGCGCGAAGAGCGTGCCGAGCAGCCTGGTCAGGCTGGTGGAGTATTCGGTCATGCCCGCGGCGGCGGCGAATTGCGGCAGCCGGGGCCGCGCGAAGCCGGTGAAGGCCGGGTCGACCAGCGCATCCAGGATCTCCCGCACCCGGTCGGCGCGGAAGTTGAAGCTGAGCAGCCCGTCGCCGTCGCGCATCCCGGCGTAGTCGCCGATGATGCTGGCGGGGACGAATTCATCCGTGACCTTCTGCGCATGGGCGGCGGCGACGGCGGCGGCGGCCGAGGCGGCATGCGCGCCCTCGGCCAGCACCATGGCGCGCCAGGCCTGGCTGACGCGGTCCCAGCGGTGGTCGCGGTCCATGGCGAAGTAGCGGCCGGTGACGGTCGCGATGCGCACCCCGGGGAAGCCGGCGATATCGGCCTCCAGCGTCGCCAGGTAGCCGGGGGCGGCCTCCGGCGGGGTGTCGCGGCCATCGGTGAAGGCATGGATCGCCACCGGAATGCCGGCCCGGGAGAGAACGCCGGCCAGGGCGGCGGCATGGCGCTGGTGGCTATGCACCCCGCCCGGCGAGACCAGCCCCATCAGGTGGCAGGTGCCGCCCGAGGCCCGCAGCGCCGCGATCAGGCCGGCCAGCGCCGGCATGGTGGCGATGGAGCCATCGGCCACCGCCGCGTCGATCCGCGGCAGGTCCTGCATCACCACCCGGCCGGCGCCGAGGTTCAGGTGGCCGACCTCCGAATTGCCCATCTGCCCGTCCGGCAGGCCGACGTCGCGGCCCGAGGTGCGGAGGAAGGCATGCGGCCCGGCGGACCAGAGCGCGTCGAAATTGGGCGTGTGGGCCTGCCGCACGGCATTGTCCGCCACCTCCTCGCGCCAGCCCCAGCCATCGAGGATGCACAGCATGACGGGGCGGGGTGCGGGCATGGGAAACCTCCGGTCTGGCCTGCGGGCCTCAGCCTTGGGGCCTTAACGCCGCCGCCATGCCGGCGCAACCGGCGGCAGGCGGGCGAGGCCGATCACGGTCATAGGCGTGGCGACGGTAGCGGGAGGACGGGATGCGGGATCTGATCGACTGGGACATGGCTGCGGCGGAACTCGATGCCCAGGGCGTCGCCCGGCTGGGCCCGGTCCTGACCCCGGCGGAATGCCAGGCGCTGGTCGCCTTGTACGAGCAGCCGGCGCTGTTCCGCAGCCGGGTGGTCATGGCCCGGCACGGCTATGGCCGCGGCGAGTACCAGTATTTCGCCGAGGCGCTGCCGGACCCGGTCCAGGCCCTGCGCGGCGCGCTCTATCCCCGGCTCGTGCCGGTGGCGAACCGCTGGAACGCGGCGATGGGCCTGGCGGTGCGCTACCCGGCGGAGCACGCCGAATTCCTCGCCCGCTGCCACGCCGCCGGCCAGGCCAAGCCGACGCCGCTGCTGCTGCGCTACGGCCCCGGCGACTACAATTGCCTGCACCAGGATCTGTACGGCGAGCATGTCTTCCCGCTGCAGGTGGTGGTCCTGCTCTCGGTGCCGGGGGAGGATTTCACCGGCGGCGAGTTCGTCCTCACCGAGCAGCGCCCGCGCATGCAGTCCCGCGCCGAGGTGGTGCCGCTGGCCCAGGGCGAGGCCGCGGTCTTCGCCGTGGCGCAGCGGCCGGTGCAGGGCAGCCGGGGCAGCTACCGCGTGACGATGCGCCACGGCGTCAGCCGGCTGCGCAGTGGGCAGCGGCATACGCTCGGCATCATCTTCCACGATGCGGCCTAGCGCAGCCCCGCGACCGGCACCGGGGCCGGGCCCGGCCGCCGCGCCGCCAGCAGCCCCGGCAGCGCCTCCGGCCGCCCGGCCTCGACGGCGGCGCGCAGCAGGGTGAATTCCACCAGATCCATCTGCGCCCGGCTGCCGCCGATCCGGTCCCGCTCCGCGACCACCGGTGCGATCGCCTCGACCGCCCCGGCATAATCCTGGCGGGCGAAGGCCGAGAAGCCCGCGGCCAGCGCCGGCAGCACGGCGCCGGAGGGGTAGCGGCCGGCGCGCTCCAGCGCCTCGGCCTGCGCCACCCAGGCCTCCAGCGCAGCGCCGTCGCCGGCGACCGCCTCGGCCAGCGCCACATGCAGGTCGGCGAAGGCCATGCCGGGCTTCGGGAACGTCGCCCGGGCGAAGCGGTGGATCGCCTGCCAGCCTTCCGCATCGCGCGGGTTGCCCGCCAGCTCCCAGCGCCAGAGGAAGGAGACGGCATCGGTCAGCTTCAGCCGGGACGGCCCGGTATGGCTCGCCGGCCCGCAGGCCTCGGCGAACAGCCGCCAGGCCGCCTCGGCGTCCCCGGCCTCGATCTCGCCCAGCGCCAGGTGCCAGGCGAGATGCCCGTGCAGCGAGCCCGCCGCGGGGTAGCCCGGCAGCCAGCCGCGCAGGAAGCGGCGGCCGGCATCGGTCTCGCCGGCCTCGTAGCAGACATGGGCCAGGGCATGGGCGCCCCAGGCATTGTCGGGCCGCGCCGCCAGGGAGCGCTCGATCCGCGGCCGCGCCGCGGCGCCCTGGCCGGCCTCGGACAGCGCCATGCCGTGCATCGCGCCGAACCACCAGTCGTCGCCGTAATGCGGCGCCAGCCCGTCCATCAGCCCGACGAGGTATTCGTGGCGGTCGGCGCGGCCGCTGCTGCCGATCAGCCCGTTCGGGGTGATGGCGGTGACCAGCACCGTGGCATCGCGCGGGTAGGCCGCCACGTGCCCCGGCAGCGCGGCCAGCGCCGCCTCCGCCTGGCCGGTCAGGAACAGGGAGAAGTAGCGGAGGTGCCGCGCCTCGCGCTCGGGCAACCCGGGGGACAGGGCCTCGGCCGTGGCGAGGGAGCGCTTCGCCGCGGCCGCGTCGCCTTCCCGCAGCGCCGCATGGGCGCGGGCGGCATGGGCCAGGGCGAAGCCCGGGTCGGCGGCGATGGCGCGGTCGAAGGCCTCGGCGGCGCCGGGCCAATGCGTCAGCAGCAGGTCGTTGCCGGCGTCATAGGCCGCGGCCGCGGCGGCCGAGCCGGTCGAGAGGTGCTGGCCGTAGCGGTCCCGCGGCATGGCCTCAGCCCAGCCCGCTCGGCAGCGCCGCGATGGCGGTGGCGCCGGCATCGACCGGCACGATGGCGCCGGTCATCCAGCGGGAATTGCCGCCGCAGAGGAAGGCGACCGCCGCGCCGACGTCCCAGCCGCTGCCCTCCACCTGCAGGATGCTGCGGCGGCGCCGCGCCTCGCGCTTCTCCGGCGTCATCGCATTGGCCTGGACCATCGGGGTATAGACCATGCCTGGGCAGACGCAGTTGACGCGGATGCCGTCCTTGGCGTGATGCACCGCCATGGCGCGGGTCATGTTCACCACCGCGCCCTTGCTGGTCGGGTAGAGCAGGGAGGGATGGCCGCCCTTCAGCCCCGCGACCGAGCCGATGTTGACGATGGCGCCGCCGCCGGCCTTGCGCATCTCCGGCACCGCGTATTTCGCCATCAGCATCATGGAGGTGACGTTCACCAGCAGGCCCTGCGCCCATTCCGCCGGGTCGACCTCCTCGGCGGTGCCCTGGGCGCCGCCGATGCCGACGTTGTTCACCAGCGCGTCGAGCCGGCCCCAGCGCTCGACGCCGGCGGCGACGATGCGCCGGCAATCCTCGGGCTTCGTCACGTCGCCGGTGACGGTGATGGCCTCGCCGCCCTCGGCCTCGATCATCCGCCGGGTGTCCTCGGCCCATTCGGGGACGGCATCGGCCAGCACCAGCTTCGCGCCGGCGCGGGCCAGCAGGATCGAGGCGGCGCGGCCGTTGCCGACGCCCTCGCCGGGGCGGGAGCCGGCGCCGGTGACGATGGCGACCTTGCCCTGCAGGTTCTCGGTGATCGTGTCCATGGCGTTTCCCCTTGCTTGCCGCGGATGCTGGCAGCCGCAGCCGGCAGGTCAAGCCGCGTTCAGGAAGGCCAGCGCCGCCTCCGCGACGGCGGCCGGCACCGCGTGCCCGCCGGGGAATTCCAGGTACTGCACCGGGTATCCGCTGCGCTGCAGCTTCGGCACCAGCCGGCGGCTGCAGTGGTCGATGGACAGGATCGCATCCTCCGTCCCATGGCTGAGGAAGCTGCGCGGCCGGCCCTCGAGATGCAGCGGCGCGGCGAAGCCGGGCGAGAAGGCCAGGGCATGGCTGAACAGCGCGCCGTTCATCATGGCGACCGACAGCGCGTAGGAGGCGCCGTCGGAGAAGCCGGCGATGGCCAGCCGCGCCGGGTCGACCGGCCAGTCCGCCAGGATCCGCGCCAGCACCGCATCCAGCCGCCGGATATCCGGCCCGTAGCCGCCCTCCAGCACGTCCCAGGTGGCGCCGAGGCTCTCCGGCAGCACGACCAGCGCCGCATCGGCGATCGGCAGGATGCGCCGCAACGCCTGCTCCGCCCCGCTGCCGTAGCCGTGCAGCATGAGGATCAGGGGCAGCGGGCCTTCGATCGGCGGCGGTACCCGCAGCAGCCCATCCCGCACGCCGCCCATGCCGAGCGGATGCAGCCCGGCCGGCAGGGGCCAGCCGGCCGGGGCGAAGGGGCGTGGCCGGGCGCGGAGTCGCCCCGCCTCCGGGCCATCGTCCTCGGTCATTCGAGGCGGGCTCCGGAGCGCTCGACGATGGCGCGCCAGCGCGGCACCTCGGCGGCGACGAAATCCTGGAAGGCCTCGCCCCGCAGCCCGTCCAGCGGCTCGCGGCCATTGGCGGCGAAGGCCTCCCGCAGCGCCGGGTCCGCCATCACCTGGGCGACGCCATCGGCCAGCCGGGCCACGATGGCGGGCGGCGTCCGCGCCGGGGCGAAGATTCCGGCCCAGGATCCGCTATCGGCGCCGGTGACGCCGGCTTCCCGCAGGGTCGGCACCGCGGGCACCATCGGCACCCGTGCCGCCGCGGTCACCGCCAGCCCGCGCAGCCGGCCGGCATTGATCAGCGGCACGGTGGTGACCGGGTTGTCGAACATGATGTCGACGGTGCCGGAGACGAGGTCGTTCAGTGCCTTGGCCGCGCCCTGGTAGGGCACATGGGTGAAGCGCACGCCGGTGACGGATTGGAAGACCTCGCCCGAGAGATGCGTGCTGGTGCCGACACCGGTGGAAGCGACGGTGATCCCGCCGGGGTCACGCCGCGCTGCCGCGATCAGCCCCGCCACATCCTGCCATGGCCGCCCGGGGTGGGAGACCAGCAGGTTCGGCGTCGCCGCCAGGGCATGGATGGCGGCGAAATCCTTCAGCGGGTCGTAGCGCAGGCCGGGGTAGAGGGCGAGGTTCGCCGCCTGGGTGCCCTGGGTGCCATAGAGCAAGGTATGGCCATCCGGCGCTGCCCGGGCGACGTATTCGGCGCCGACGCTGCCGCCGGCGCCGGCCCGGTTCTCGATGATGATCGGCTGGCCGAGCAGCGGCTGCAGCCCCTGGGCGATCAGCCGGGCGGTATTGTCGGTGATGCCGCCGGGCGGGAAGGGCACCACCCAGCTGATCGGCCGGGCGGGCCAGGCCTGCGCGCGGACCAGCCTCGGCATGAGCAGGCAAGGCGCGGCCAGCAGCAGCCTGCGGTGCAGTATCGGCATGGTCTCCTCCGGCGGCCGAGCCTGCCCCGGCCGGCCGCCGCTGTCACCCGAGGATCAGCGGCGCCACCCCGAAGAAGCGGGCATGGAAGTGCAGCAGCGCCGCCCAGGCCAGCAGCCCCACGACTGGCGGCAGCCAGCCGATCTCGCCGGGTGCCAGCCGGTTGCGGCCGGCGGCGATGGCGCCGAAGGGCAGGATGGAGGTGGCGGCGGCGAGCTTCGCCCAATCCGCCGGGGCGCGCTTCGCCAGCTTGGCGTCGATGCTCGGCATCCCCGCCAGGGCGGTGACGAGGAAGGCGCCGAAGAAGACGACCGCTGCGGTATCGCCGTTGCCGATCACGTGCACCGCCGCCCAGAGCGCGAAGGACCAGAGCATCGGGTGGCGGGTGATGCGCTGGATACCGGTCGCCCCGGCGCCGATCAGCGCCTCGCCGCCCGCCGCCGTCGGGTTGCGGCGGAAGGAGGCAACGAAGAGAACGAAGGCCGGCAGCATGACCAGCGCCAGGAGCCAGCGCAGCCAGGCGGGGGCGAACCACAGCGGCGTGGTCTCCGCCGCCTGCCAGGCCCGGACCAGGAAGACGATGGCGGCGACCGAGAGCAGCGAATAGCCGATGCGGAACCCGGCCTCCCCGGTGCGGGCGACGATGGCGCCGCGCAGCGCGGTGCCGGCGATGCCGACATGCGCGCCGACCCAGACCAGCGCCGCGATCATCAACAGGCCCATCAACAACCTCCCCGTGGCAGGCGCCCCGCGGCGCCGCGGGAGCTTGGCATGGGGAGGGTGCCTGGACCGAATCGATCCTGCGCTAGGGGCGCCAGGCCCGGTGGTAGGGGTGGCCGGCGCGGATCGCCTGCACCCGGTACCACTGCTCGGCCAGCAGGCCACGCACCAGGAAATGCGGCCAGGTCAGCGGCCCGAGCGACAGCCGGTGGTCGGCGCGGTCGAGTACCGCGGGGCCGAGCCCCTCCGCCCCGCCGATGAGGAAGCAGAGCGCCCGGCCGGTGCCGTCCCAGCGCTCGGCCAGGGCGGCCAGCGCCTCGCTGGTCGGTGCGGCGGCGCCGAGGTCGAGGGCGACGGCGAAGCCGCCCTCGGGCAGGGCGGCCAGCAGCGCGGCACCCTCGCGCCGGCGGATCTCGCCGGCGCTGCCGCGGGCCTCGGGGATTTCCGTCACCGCGAAGGGCGGGCGGAGGCGGGCGTTGTGCTGCTCGAACAGCGCCGCCTCCGGCCCGGATTTCAGCCGGCCGACGGCGATCAGCCGCGGCTGCCGGCTCACTCGGGGAGCTGGTCCCCGTCCATCAGCGTCGCGCCATCCTCGTCGCCCTGCGGGCTCTCCGGCCCCCACATCCGCTCCAGCGCATAGAGCGCCCGGGCTTCCGCCTTGAAGAGGTGGATGATCATGTCGCCGCAGTCGATCAGCACCCAATCGTCCGAGGCCTGGATCGCGTCCCGCCGCAGCTTCATGCCGACCTTCTCGAGCGCATCCTCGAGATGGTTCGCCATGGCCTGGATCTGCCGGTCGACGAAGCCGGTGGCGATGACCAGCCGGTCCGCGTAGCTGGCCCGGTCGGTGACGTCGAGGACGACGATGTCCTCGGCCTTGTCGTCCTCGAGACTGGTGCGGGCGGCGTTGACCAGCTGCTCCAGCCGGTCGGGCGTGACCTTCGGCTTGGCGCGGCTGCCCTTCGCCGGCTTGGCGACATCCGGCCCGGCGACCGCCTGCGCCTTGGACACCACAGGCCGCGGCGGCCCGTCGTCCTGCGGCACCGGCTTCGGCGGTACGCCGACGCGGCGGCGGATGATCTTCGCCTCCGGCACCGGGGCGGCGGTGGCGCGGCGGTTGGGCGAGGCCTTGGCGGTGGCGCGGCCGAGGGTCTTCGGCTTCACCACCGAGGCGGCGCGGACCCGCGGCGAGTCCTCCGAGCGGTCGCGGGAGGGCGGCCGGGTGCTGGTCCGCGAGCGGGCGATGGGCTCGACGGTGCGCCGGGTGCGGGGCGCCTCCTCGTCCCGCGGGCGGGCCACGGCGCGGGGGCTGCGGCTGCGCGGCGCCGGATCGTCCCGGCCGGCCGCCGGCGGGCGGGCGCTGCGGACGCGCGGCGCTGCTTCCACCCGGGGTGCCGGGCGCGGGCTGCGGCTGCGTGGCGCGGCCTCGTCCCGTTCCGCGGGGCGTGGGCTACGGCTGCGCGGTGCGGCTTCGTCCCTGTTCGGCGGACGGGTGCTGCGGCTGCGTGGCGCGGCCTCGTTCCGCTCCGGGGGGCGTGGGCTGCGGCTGCGCGGTGCGGCTTCGTCCCTGGTCGGCGGACGGGTGCTGCGGCTGCGTGGCGCGGCCTCGTTCCGCTCCGGGGGGCGTGGGCTGCGGCTGCGCGGTGCGGCTTCGTCCCTGGTCGGCGGACGGGTGCTGCGGCTGCGTGGCGCGGCCTCGTCCCGCTCAGAGGGGCGTGGGCTACGGCTGCGCGGTGCGGCTTCGTCCCTGGCCGGCGGACGGGTGCTGCGGCTGCGTGGCGCGGCCTCGTCCCGCTCAGAGGGGCGTGGGCTACGGCTGCGCGGTGCGGCTTCGTCCCTGGCCGGCGGACGGGTGCTGCGGCTGCGCGGCGCGGCCTCGTCCCGCTCCGAGGGGCGGGGGCTGCGGCTGCGCGGGGCGGCGTCGCCCCTGATCGGCGGGCGCGGGCTGCGGCTGCGGGGTGCAGCCTCGTCCCGCTCGGCCGGACGGGTGCTGCGGCTGCGCGGCGCCTCGTCCCGGTC
>NZ_JAUFPN010000189.1 GCF_030409335.1 Paeniroseomonas aquatica | reverse complement strand
TTGTCAAGGATTGTCGCCTAAATTACCGACTGCTGAGTAGGTGGCATCGGGTCGGCGGCAAGATCGGGCGTGCCGGTGCGCGAGAAGACGAAAGCAACTTGCGGGAAGCGGCTGACCAGGCGTTCCACATCCAACTGCATCGCCTGGGACTGGGTGATGCCGGTGCTTGGGATGCGCCGCGCCTCCATGACGATGTTCTTCTCGTCCAGTGTAGGGGCGAATTCCTGGCCCAGCGTGGCAAAGAGCAGGCCAGCGCCGGCGAACAACGCGAGCCCGCCGGCTGCCACCAGCAGCGGCGCCCGCAGCGCGCCGCGCAGCGCCGGGGCATAGAGCGCCTTCAGCCCACGGATCACGGCGTTCTCGCCCTCACGCACGCGGCCGGTGATGGCGATGGCGATCAGCGCCGGGACGAAGGTGAGCGAGAGGATGAAAGCGGCGCCGAGCGCGATCAGTACGGTCAGCGCCATCGGCTCGAAAGTCTTGCCCTCGACGCCAGAGAAGGTCAACAAGGGCAGATAGACCAGCATGATGATCGCCTGCCCATAGACCGAAGGGCGGATCATCTCGCGTGCCGAGGCGATGACCGTCTCCAACTGCTCCTCGCGGCCGAGCCGACGGCCAAGCACCTGCTGTCGCTCGGCGATGTGGCGCAGACTGTTCTCAACGATGATGACCGCGCCATCGACGATCAGTCCGAAATCGAGCGCGCCAAGACTCATGAGGTTCGCACTGATGTGCGCCTGCACCATGCCGGTCACCGTCAGCAGCATGGCGACGGGGATGACCAGCGCGGTGATGACCGCGGCGCGGATGTTGCCGAGCAACAGGAGCAGCACGGCCACCACCAGCAGGGCGCCCTCGGCCAGGTTCTTCGTCACCGTGCCGATGGTGGCATCCACCAGCTGCGTGCGGTTGAGCACCGCGCGGGTCCGAATGCCTGGTGGCAGGGCATGGCCGATTTGTGCGATGCGGGCATCAACGGCGGCGGCGACGGCGCGGCTGTTGCCGCCGATCAGCATCAGCGCGGTGCCGAGCACGATCTCCTCGCCATCAGCCGAGGCGGTGCCGGTGCGCAGCTCGCGGCCGTTTTCGACCTGGGCGAGGTCGCGCACCCGGAGCGCCACGCCGCCGCGGGTGGCGACGACGATCTCAGCGATGTCCTCCAGCGAGCCTACCCGACCACTGGCGCGAACGACGATGCCCTCGCCGTTGCGCTCGATGAAATTGGCGCCGCGGCTGACGTTGTTGGCTTCGATGGCCGCGGCGATCTCGGCCATCGAGATGCGGTAGCCCCCCAGCTTAGCCGGGTCAGGCGCGACCAGGAACTGCTTAACGAAGCCGCCAATGGCATCGGCGCCGGCCACGCCGGGCACGCTGCGGATCTGCGGCCGGATGATCCAGTCCTGCACGGTGCGCAGGTAGACGGTGCGCTCGAAGGCACTGGCCAGGCGCTGGCCCTCGGGCGTGAGGTAGCTGCCGTCGCGCTGCCAGCCGGGCTGGCCATCGGCGACGGGCCCGTGCCCGGGCGTGTACTCTACCGCCCACCAATAGATCTCGCCGAGCCCGGTCGAGATCGGGCCGAGCCGCGCCTCGACCCCCGGAGGCAGCATTTGGCGTGCCTCGATGAGGCGTTCGGTGATCTGTTGGCGGGCGAAATAGATGCTGGTTGCTGGGCTGAATACCGCGGTGATCTGCGCGAAGCCGTTGCGCGAGAAGGAACGGGTCGATTCCAGCCCCGGCGTGCCGGCCAGGATCGTCTCGACCGGCACCGTCGCCTGCTGTTCGACCTCGAGCGGCGTGAGCGCAGGCGCGACGAGGTTGATCTGCACCTGATTGTTGGTCACGTCCGGGACAGCATCGATCGGCAGGCGGGTGAGCGACCAAGCGCCCAGCACGCAGGCAGCGAGGCTGAGCAGGATCACCAGCCAGCGCTGGCGGACCGAGAACTCGAGGATGGAGGCGATCATGCGTCGTTCAATCCTCGAGCTGGCCGCGGCCAAGCTCAGCCTTCAGCGCGAAGCTGTTGGCGACCGCGATGTGCTCGCCTGGAGACAGGCCCTTGGTCACCTCGACCATGCCGTCGCCGCTGCGCCCGAGCGTCACCGGCTGGGCGCGGAATCCTTCCGGCGTGCGGACGAAGACGGCGGGGGTGCCGCCAATGGTCTGCAGCGCGGCGCGCGGGACCAGGACCGCGGCCTCGACACCTTCGATGACGATCTCGGCGGTGACGAAGCTGCCCGGGCGCCAAGTGTCGTCCGGGTTCGGGAATTCCGCGATCACCCGCGCCGTGCGCGTGCCGGGATCGAGGAAGGGGCTGATAAAAACGATCTCGCCCTCGGTGTGCCGCACGCCCTCGCCAACTCCACCGATGCGGACAGGCTGGCCGCGCCGGGCAAGCCGCAGATCGCCCGGCGCGACCGCCATCTCGACCCAGAGCCGCGACAGGTCGGCGATCACGTAGAGGTCGGTCGGGTCGTTCAGCTGGCCGACCGAGGTGCCGAGGCTGACCCGTTGCTCGACCACTCGCCCGGCGGCGGGGGAGCGGATCTCGTATTGCCGGAAGCGCGCGGCGCCCCGGGCGCCATCGCGTGCATCGGCGGTGACGCGGGCGGCATCGAGGCCGAGTGACATCACGTTCTGCAACGCAAGGTCGCGCCGTACCGTCGCCTCCTCGTAGCTGGCGCGTGTCTGGAGGTACTGCTGCTCGGCCGAGACGCCGCTGTTGCGCAGGACCTGGGCGCGCTCGAACAAGGTGCGCTGCAGTTCGAAGGTGACGGTAGCGGTCATCAGGGCGCTTCGCGCGTCGGCCGCCTCGCGGCTGTCGAGCACGGCTACCACCTCGCCCTGCGCCACCGGGTCGTCGAGTCGCTTGCGCAGCTCCGCCACGATGCCGCCGACCCGGGCGGGGATGCGGGCGACACGGTCGGCCGCCGGGGCAATAGTGCCCGGCACCGCGATCCGGCGGCCGATGCTGCCGCCGCCGACGCCTGCCACCTCGATGCCGGCGAGGGCGATGCGCTCCGGCGAGAGAATGAGCAGGCCCTCGAGCGCGGGCGGAGCCACCGGCGCGGCCGCCGCGTCGGGCCGGATGACGGAGATGGCGCCGGGCGCCGGGCGCGCCATCGAGTCGAGCAGGGCGTGCAGGCCCGGTGAGAGGTGCAGCGCCAGCGCGGTGGCCAGGATGCCGGCGGTGAGCGCCAGTAGCAGGGGAGGCAACCGGCTGGTCATGCGCAGGGCCGTGGCTTGAAGCGGGTCATGGCAGACTGCCCTACAGGTATTTGGTTATCGCTTTGAATTCCTCGATTGGGCCGCGTTCAGCCCGCGGGATCGCCCCGACAACGTCGTCGAGGCAATGGTCGAGGTGGTCGTGGATCAGGTTGCGCTTGGCATTGGCCAGCGCCGCTTCAACGGCGTGCAGCTGCTGTGCGATGTCGAGGCACGGGCGCCCGGCTTCGATCATGTCAACCACGCTGCGAAGGTGCCCCTCGGCACGTCGCAGACGCTTGACGATGTCGGGGTGTGTTGCATGGACATGCGGCTCAGACATAGGATGATGCTATCCCCCTGGTAGGGATATACGCTACATGGTAACTGCTCTCATGGCCAGGGGAGTCGGAGCTTGCGGCAGGGCACGTGGCCCACGCATGGCCTGCGACCGGGCCATTGTGTTTCGACCTGCATGGCGAGCCGCCGAACCCGCCGTGGCACCTTCTTCAAAGGCAGCAGTAACGGCTGGGACCATGCCGGCGAGCGGACAACGTCATCATTGCCTTCGACGGCACCCAACTTTGGTTCCGGCGCAACCGTTTGGGCGCGGGGGTGATGGCTACGCCTCGCACGCGCGGCGACTGCCAACGCAGCATCCATTTCTGGCGGGATGCGCACGCCTCTCCCCACACGCCGGCGCGGGCAGGGAGAGGTCTACAACCGAGCGGAGACCGCCGATATGTTGAGCCCGCTGTCCAACCCAACCTACCGCCATCTGTTCTCGGCGCAGGTGCTCTCCCTGCTCGGCACCGGCCTCTCGACGGTCGCCCTTGGCCTGCTCGCCTACGATCTCGCAGGCGCCAATGCCGGGGACGTGCTCGGCACCGCCTTCGCGATCAAAATGATCGCCTATGTTGGCATCGCGCCTGTTGCTGGCGCCTTCGTCCACTTGGTGCCGCGGCGCGCGTTGCTCGTCACGCTCGACCTGCTGCGCGCGGCCGTGGCGGTGACGCTGCCCTTCGTGACGGAGATCTGGCAGGTCTATGTCCTGATTTTCGTGCTGCAGGCAGGCTCAGCCACGTTCACGCCGACCTTCCAGGCGACCATCCCGGATGTGCTGCCGGACGAAGCGGAGTACACCAAGGCGCTCGCCCTCTCGCGCCTTGCCTATGACCTCGAAGCCCTCGCCAGTCCGGCCATCGCTGCGGCGCTGCTCGGGCTGATCGGCTTCCACTGGTTGTTCGCCGGCAATGCCCTTGGATTCTTGGCCTCCGCAGCACTGGTGCTCTCGGTCGTTTTGCCTTCGCCCAAGCCGCGGGCGGTCGAGGAAGGCGCCTGGGAGCGGATTACCCGCGGCGCGCGAATCTATCTGGCCACACCACGATTGCGCGGGCTTCTGGCGCTGAATGTCACCGTTGCCGCGGCAGGCGCGATGGTCATCGTGAATACCGTGGTGCTGGTGCGCGCCGGCTTTGGCCTGGGGCAGAGCGAGGTGGCCTGGACACTGGCTGCTTACGGGCTCGGCTCCATGGCGGCGGCCTTGGCCTTGCCCCGATTGCTGGGAGGCATGTTGAGCGATCGGTCAGCCATGCTCGGCGGTGCGGCGCTGCTGGTGGTGGGCTTGCTGCTTGGCCCGCTGGTGCCGGCCTGGAGCCTGTTGCCGCCGCTTTGGGCGCTGCTCGGGCTCGGGAATGGCTTGGTGCTAACACCGGCAGGACGTCTGTTGCGGCGATCTGCTCAGCCGGGTGACCGACCCGCATTGTTCGCTGCGCAGTTCGCGCTCAGCCACGCTTGCTGGCTGATCGCTTATCCCGTGGCAGGACGGCTTGGTGCCGCGGCGGGGCTCGGGACGACATTCATTGTGCTTGCGGTGCTCGGTGCGGTGGGGGTTGTCGCCACACTGGTGCTGTGGCCGAAGCACGATCCGGAGGATGTCGAGCACATCCATCGTGATCTGCCGCCAAACCATCCGCATCTTGAAAATGCTACACGTTCACCCGGTGGTAGCTTTCGCCATCATCATGCCTTCGTTATCGATGGTCAGCATCCTCATTGGCCAGGCTGACGAGAGCCTCGCTTTGCCTCTCGAGTGTTGAGGGCAATTCACTGAGGCCTGAAATCAACCATTTTTAGAGAAGGTTATCGAGTGCGGCTGGCTGACGATCGATAAGGTGCTTGCCTCCCCTCTCCCGATGCCTGCGGCCGCTGTACGACGGCCAGGCCCGGGCCCGTGAAGTCTCGCGGTTGGCTCATCGCTGGCTGCGCTACATTACTGGCACTGAGGTGGCATTGGTCACTCAACATGCCCCGTCCTGCAGGAGACGGTACCACCTGGTTGGGTACGTCCGACCCAATGAGTGCTCCTAACAATTCGGCACGTGAACGTCGTTTGGGCACCTTTCTTGTGATGCAGGGCTATCGGCTGGTCCGCAGTCGCCGACGATTATCGCCACCAAAGGGCGGTTGTCTCATCGTGTAGTTCGCCGTGAATCAGATCGTGGCAGGTGGCAAACCTTCCCCATTTTTACTGGCCCTGGATGAGGCCGAAATCCATACTTCCCGAGTTCAGAGCTTGACAGTTCGCAGCCGCAGCGCGTTGCCGATCACCGAGACCGAGCTCAGCGCCATTGCCAGCGCCGCGACCACCGGGCTCAGCAGGATGCCGAGCAACGGGTACAGCACGCCGGCCGCCAAGGGCACGCCAAGCGCGTTGTAGACGAAGGCGAAGAACAGGCTCTGCCGGATGTTTTGCATGGTCGCCCGGCTCAGCGTCCGGGCGCAGGCGATGCCGGCCAGGTCGCCCTTCACCAACGTGACGCCAGCGCTCTGCATGGCGACCTCGGTCCCGGTGCCCATGGCGATGCCGACATCGGCCTCGGCCAGCGCCGGGGCGTCGTTGACGCCGTCGCCCGCCATGGCGACGGCCTTCCTCTCAGTACGACTGAACGTAAGGAGGCAAAAGTTGACTCGTCTAAGTTGAGGTTTGCATCACCTGCTTTTGAAGCGCCGACGATATAACCGTTGGAAAACCACCACTAACTGACTTGCGTGGGACCAGAATTTTCGCGCAAGTCTCTCTGGTTGCGCGCCCTGAAGGCTTTATAAAACCGGCCTATAAGGCGAGTGAATAGGAGGGCAAAATGAGAATTTCTTTGATGCTCACTAGCAGCCTATTTGTAGCCAGCCCTGTGCTATCTGCTGAGCTGCTAGCACATAACCACACAGACACGGCGATCTATGTGGCGTGTGAGGAGCACGGCAGGACAAACTATTTTAACCCAAATGAAACACGCAGAATCCACATTCACCACGAAGGTGAACTTCATTGCTACGCTTATGATCAGAATAATAGAAGGATTGCCACGAATCACATCTATTTTTCGGGCGATGAGGTGGTCCGCTGGGCGGTCGAATACGGCCAGAGATAGCTTTATACGTTGTTAGGCCAAGTTTTCGGAACTCCCGGGCAACGCATGGGCCATGGTCACCAAGGCCCGTGCGGAAAATTGGGTTTGTAGGAGAGGGCGTCGCAGGACTCGCTGAACATCCGACCAAGTTCGCATCTGTGATGTGTGCACGACGGGCAGAAAGTCGTGCAACTGAAGTGGCGGCGGAATGCTGCTGCGGGCGGCGTAAAACCCGGCCAGTGGCAGGCGGCCAACCCTGAGGGACAGGGTGGGGCGCCGGGAGATGTTCGTGGTAGAGACCGACGCTGACAAAGGTATGCAAGTTGCGCCACTCGTCACGACCTGACACCGCGATGAACTGGCCATTCCCACCTTGCGCCGAGCGGTGGTAAATATTGGAGGCGCTGACGTTGCTGCCAATGAAGGCATTGCGGTGGGCGCTCGCGCAACGAGCTTACTGCCTGTACGAAAAAGGGTGACAAAGCCGCCTTGCCCGAGATCCATTGTAGCAAAGAGCTCGCGGATAGCATCAAGCCGGATGGTACCGAGGGAGATGCCAGCAAAGCCGTACTTGCGACCAGACACTCGACGGCTCACTACGAATGTGCTGCGAAAGGGCTTACTGACAAGCAGGCCAAGCGTCGGATTGCTGCGATGCGTGGCAAAGGAAGGCCGTCGGCAAAATTGCTTGGGATTCGTGGCGGTGCACTCATTCCAACAGGCTACAAAATGATATCACCTGTGGAGAATGCCCGCGTTGTCATGTGGTTGGCTGCCAACAGCTCGGAGCCGGTGGCTGCTATGCAGCTTTGGGCGCAACTCCTGTTGCATCGTTGCCCGGGCACAGGGCAAGTAATGCAAACTCGCAGTGAACTTGGTAAGCTTGTTAACATTTCGGCGGACGAGGTCTCGCGGATCATAACGGAGCTGGCGAGTATTGGTGCTGCCACGCGCAAGCGCGTCAAGGTGTCCGGCATGCGCGGCCCCGGCGTCGCGTGGTACTTCGTGGGGCCGCCACATGGCACTTCGTTCATCGCCAGCCTAATTGGCGAAAAGCTTGGGCCTGTCTCGTCGCCTGGAAAACCAAGGTAATGGTCCACCTGCCCAGCGTCTATCCCGACCAAGCCATCTTGCGGCATGCCCTCGAACGCCGTCTGCGCCTGGTCACCTGAACCCAGGGCGACGTCGCCCCGACCGAGCCTGTCACTGCAGCTCCAAGCCTCGCAATTCGTACCCCGACGCCGACCTCACTGTCGGCAAGGGCATAGCTTGCGCGCGCAACCATTGCGTGCAAACGAATACCCGCGAATCAGGATCGCAGAGTCCGTGGTGAATTTTTGGGGTTAGGACCATCATCGAGCGCCGCAACGCCGACTTTGGTGAATAGGTGGCGGCGTTACCCGCCGCGTCAGTGAACAGCGAAGTCCAGGACGACCCGTGACGGCACATCGCCATGCTCCAGTCGGTTCAGGATATCGTTGATCGCGGAAAGGGGCTGCAACTCGATGTCCGCATGGACCTTGCCTCCGGCGCCGAAGGCGAGCGCCTCGGCCATGTCCCGCCGCGTGCCTACGAACGACCCGCGGACTGTGATGCAGTTCGCCACAACGTCGAACAGCGGCAGCGGGAAGTCGCCTGGCGGCAGTCCGACCAGAACGCACGTGCCCCGCTTGCGCGTCATGCCGACGCCTTGTTTGAACGCCGGCAACGACGGCGCCGTGATCAGCACGCCATGCGCCCCGCCTCCGGTGCCCTTCTTCACCGCCTCAGCCGGGTCGCCCTCCTTCGCGTTGACCACGAAGTCGGCCCCGAGCCGTGTGGCGTGAGCGAGCTTGCCGTCATCGATGTCGATCGCGCAGACCTGCAGACCCATCGCTTTCGCATACTGGATGGCCAGATGCCCCAGGCCGCCCGCGCCCGAGATCGCGATCCATTCGCCGGGTCGGACGTCAGCTTCCTTGATCCCCTTGTAGGTCGTGACCCCGGCGCAGATTAACGGCGCTGCCTGCTGCGACGACAGCGCATCTGGTACGTGCGCAACATAATTCGGATCCGCGAGCACGTATTCGGCAAATCCGCCGTTCTTCGTATAACCGCCGAACTGCGCTTCGCCGCACACTGTTTCCCAGGCGGAGAGGCAGTATTCGCAGTGCCCGCACGCCGAGTAGAGCCAGGGGACGCCCACCCGGTCGCCTTCTTTCATGAGGCGCACCTCGGCACCAACCGCCGAGATGCGGCCGATCGCCTCATGGCCTGGGATGAAAGGTAGGAACGGCTTCAGCGGCCAGTCGCCCTTCGCGGCATGAAGATCGGTGTGGCAGACGCCACATGCCTCAATCTTCACCACGATCTGGCCCGGCCCAGGTGAAGGAATGTCCCATTCCTGCAGCACCAGCGGTGCCCCAAACTTCTCGACGACGGCGGAATGCATTCTGGCCATGGGGCTTATGCTTTCAAGTTGCGGCGTGAGAAGTCGAAGGAAGGGCAGCGCTTCGTTAGAGTGGCGCCTCGGCATCCAGCGTGCGGACCAGCTTCTTGTTGATGAATTCCTGAATTCCCATGTGGCCGAGTTCGCGCCCGTAGCCGGAGTCCTTGATGCCGCCGAAGGGTAATTCTGCGTCGGACCATGAGATGTTGTTGATAAACATCATCCCCGTATCGACGCGGCTTGCGACGCGCTTTCCCCTCTCCAGATCCTTGGTAAACACGGACCCGCCAAGCCCGAAATCGGAATCGTTGGCCAAGTCGATCGCGGCGTCCTCGTCCTTGACGCGGAAAATCATCGCTACGGGGCCGAAGAACTCGTCCCGAAATGCCGGATTCCCCGGCGCAACATCGCTCAGGATCGTCGGCTGCATGAACGCGCCCGGGCGGTCGATCCGCTTGCCTCCCATCACGACCTTGGCTCCATTCAACACCGCGGTGTCGACCTGCTTCAGCAGGTCTTGCAGGGCGTGTTCCGTCGATAGCGGACCGAGCGTCGTCGCTTCATCGTCGGGATTGCCAGCCTTGAGCGCCGCCAATGCGTCCTGAAACTTCTCCATGAACTGGTCGGCAACCGCCTCGACAACGATGAATCGCTTGGCCGCGCAGCATGTCTGCCCATCGTTGTACATCCGACCCCAGACTGCCCATTTGACGGTATGGTCGAGGTCAGCATCCTCCAGCACAATGAAAGCGTCGCTGCCGCCCAACTCCATCGACGAAGGCTTCAGATTTTGCCCGGCGCGTGCGGCGATGTTGCGGCCCGTCGAGACACTGCCTGTGAGCGCCACGCCCTTGATCCTTGAGTCGTTGATCAGCCAATTGGACTGCTCGTGCGAGATCAGCAGATTGGTATAAAGGCCAACGGGAGCACCGGCGTCTTCAAACAGCTTCTCGAACGCAATGGCGCATTGCGGGACACACTCGGCATGCTTGACCACCAGCGTGTTGCCCGCCATTACTCAGCAGTCGGTAATTTAGGCGACAATCCTTGACA
>NZ_JAUFPN010000188.1 GCF_030409335.1 Paeniroseomonas aquatica | reverse complement strand
CCATGCCCGTCAGCCTTCGCGCATAATCCAGGCTAGCCTTGGCAGGCACGGCCCAACTCATCCGTATCATGCGCGCCAACTTGCTGGACGAGCTCCGCAAGCCCTACGTCGTCACCGCCCGCGCCAAAGGGTTAACCTTGCGACGGACGGTGCTGAAATACCCGGTGCGGGCGGCACTCAACCCCTTCGCCAGTTCGGTCGCCTACCTGTTCCCCTACCTTGTCTCGGGCAGCATCATCGTCTCTCTGGTGCTCGGCCTGCCCACGGTTGGACCGCTGCTGCTGCAGGCGCTGGTGGCGCAGGACATGTATCTTGCGGGCGCCATCGTGCTGCTGCTTGGGGTGATGACGGTAATCGGCACCCTGGTGTCCGACATGTTGCTGATGTGGATCGACCCGCGCATCCGGCTGGAGGGGCGCTCATGAGCGAGGCCGTGCTCGACCACGCCGCGTCCGAGCGCTACGCCCAAGCGACGCAGCTCCAGCTCACCTGGTGGCGCTTCCGTAAGCATAAGCTGGCGGTGGCCAGCTTGGTGGTGATCATCCTGTTCTACTTGGTCGCAATTTTCGCCGATGCGCTGGCGCCGAACGACCCGCATGCCACGGACGCGCGGCGGAGCTTCATCCCGCCACAGGGCATCCACCTGTTCGACGACAGCGGCTTCAATCCACACGTTTATGGCCTGCGCGGCGTGCGGGACCCGCGTACCTTCAAGCTGGCTTATGCGCCCGATCCCGCACGCAAGCTGCCGGTGCGGCTCTTCGCCAACGGCTACAGCTACGACCTGTTCGGTCTATTCGAGACTGATATCCATCTTTTCGGCGTAGTAGGCGGCAACCGTGGTGAGGGCATCTTCCTGCTCGGCACCGACCAGCTTGGCCGCGACCTGTTCTCGCGCCTGGTTGTGGCAACGCGGGTCTCACTCTTTATCGGGCTTGCCGGTGTCACCCTCTCGCTGCTGCTTGGAGTGCTGCTTGGCGGCATCTCCGGCCTTTATGGCGGTTGGGTGGATACGCTGATTCAACGAGTGATCGAAGTACTGCGATCTATTCCTACCATCCCGCTCTGGATGGGGCTCGCTGCGGCGCTGCCGAATACATGGAGCGTGACGCAAATCTATCTCGCCATCACCATCATCATCAGCCTGATCGGCTGGACCGAGCTGGCTCGCGTGGTGCGCGGCCGGTTTCTGTCACTGCGGGAGGAGGATTTCGTGGTGGCTGCGGAGCTCGCCGGCGCCAGTCAGCTGCGCATCATCTTCCGCCACATGCTGCCAAGCTTCGCAAGCCATGTGATCGCCGCCGTCAGCTTGGCGCTGCCGGCGATGATCGTCAGCGAAACCTCGCTCAGCTTCCTTGGACTCGGCTTGCGGCCGCCGGCGGTGAGCTGGGGAATCCTGCTGCAGGATGCACAGAACATTCAGGTGCTGGCCGGGGCGCCCTGGCTGCTGGCGGCAGCGGTGCCGGTTATCCTGGCGATCCTCGCCTTCAACTTCCTCGGCGATGGGCTGCGCGATGCGGCGGATCCCTATGGTTGAACGCATATCCCTGGCAATCCGTGACCTCGCGGTGCGATTCGAGAGCGACCAGGGTGTAGTGCGCGCACTGGACGGCGTTAGTCTCGACCTGCATGCCGGCCGGACGCTTGGCGTCGTCGGCGAGAGCGGCTGCGGCAAAAGCGTGACGGCGCGCTCAATCTTGCGGCTGATTGATCGGCCAGGGCGAATTTCGGGTGGACGCATCCTGCTCGATCCAGGCACACCGGCAGAGACGGACCTTGCCGCACTCGATCCAGAGTCGAAGCGCATGCGTAGCGTGCGTGGCGGCCGCATCGGGCTGATCTTCCAGGAACCGATGACCGCACTATCGGTCCATTACACCGTCGGCAACCAACTAATCGAAGCCGTCGTGCAGCACCATGCGATCACGCCGCGGGAGGCGCGTGACCGGGCCGTGGCGTTGCTTGGCGATGTCGGCATTCCACGCCCCGAAACCCGCATGGCCGCCTATCCTTTCGAGTTGTCGGGCGGGCTGCGCCAGCGCGTCGGCATCGCCATGGCGCTGGCCGGGCAACCGGACATCCTCATCGCGGACGAGCCCACCACGGCACTCGACGTCACTACCCAGGCGCAAATCCTGACGCTGCTGCAGCGCCTGCAGACCGAGAAGCGTATCACACTGATGCTGATCACCCATGACATGGGGGTCATTGCCGAAATGGCCGATGAGGTGGCGGTGATGTATCTTGGTAGGGTCGTGGAAGCCGCACCGGTGGAGGAGCTGTTCGCCGCCCCGCGCCACCCCTATACCCGCGCCCTACTGCGCGCTGTGCCGACTATCCTGGCGAAGCCGCGTCAGCGGCTGGCGACGATCGGTGGCGCGGTGCCGCATCCCGGCTTACGCCCTACTGGCTGTGCCTTCCATCCCCGCTGTGCCGAAAGCCTCGGCGCACGCTGCCAACAGGAAACGCCTGCCGACGTGCCACCCGGTCAGGCAGGCGCTGCATGCTTTCTTCCGGGGGCTGCGGCATGAACGTGCTGGAGGTGGCGGCGCTGAAGAAGCATTTTCCGATTCGCGCCGGGCTGCTACGGCGAGAGGTTGGGCGGGTGCGCGCGGTGGACGGCGTCAGCTTCTCGATCGCAGAAGGCGAGACTCTGGCGTTGGTTGGCGAGAGTGGCTGCGGCAAGACCACCGTCGCCCGGTGTATCTTGCGGGCGCAGCGCGTCACTTCGGGAGCCATCCGTTTCTCGCCGGCGCCTGGCCGTGTGGTGGACTTGGCCGCGGTGCCGAAAGCTGCGCTGCGGCCGCTGCGGCGGCATATCCAGATGATCTTCCAGGACCCCTACGCATCCTTGAATCCTCGCATGGTGGTCGGCGACATCATTGCCGAGCCGCTGAAGGTCAATGGTGTTCCGGCTGCCGAGCGCGCCGCGCGAGTGCTTGAGTTGCTCGACCTAGTCGGGCTGCCGGCGCTGGCCCGCAGCCGCTTCCCGCATGCGTTCAGCGGCGGCCAACGGCAGCGTATTGGCATTGCTCGGGCACTGGCATTAAACCCGCGCTTGGTGGTAGCGGATGAACCAGTCTCAGCGCTGGATGTCTCGGTGCAGGCGCAGATCATCAACCTGCTGCTGGACCTACAGGACCGGCTGAAGCTGTCCATGCTGTTTGTCGCCCACGACCTTTCCGTAGTGCGCCACGTAAGCGATCGGGTTGCGGTAATGTACGTCGGTCGGATCGTGGAAGTGGCGCCGACCGACGCGCTCTACCGCACCCCGCGCCACCCCTACACTGAAACCCTGCTGGCCGCGGTACCGGCGCCGGATCCGGCGCGGCGCGGCCGTCGTATCGTCCCGCGCGGCGAAGTGGCCGACTCGGCAAAGCCCCCGCCCGGCTGCGCCTTCCATCCGCGCTGCCCGCATGTGGTGGATCGCTGCCGGGTGGAGCGTCCCAACCTCATCGATCTCGGCGCCGGACGGCAGGTTAGCTGCCACCGGGCCAGGGAATTGTCGCTGGCCGGAGTCGGCTGAAAATCAGGGAGACGTGCCATGCGCCGCAGGGAATTCGGGATTGCCGTGCTGGCCGGCTGGGCCGGTGCCGCAGTGGCGCAGACAGGCGGCGAATTGCAAGGCTCCGGCCTGGTAGGCACACTGGAGAGCCCGGCGCTTATCACCGACCCCACCCGCTTCCCGCAGCAGTTCCAGGAGGCGCCTATGCTGGCCGAGCAGGTCCGCGCTGGCCGCCTGCCGCCGGTGGCGCAGCGCCTGCCGCAGGACCTGATGGTGATCCAGCCGCTGCGCGGGGTGGGCAAATATGGCGGCACCTGGCGGCGCGGCTTTATCGGCCCCGGCGACAGCGAGAACGGCAACCGGCTGATGTCGGCCGACAAACCGCTGTTCTTCGACGAGACCGGAACAAAAATCCTTCCCTGCCTCGCCCGCGGCTTCGAGGTCAGCGAGGATGGCCGCCGCACCACCCTGCACCTGCGCCGCGGGTTGCGCTGGTCCGACGGTACGCCCTGCACCGCCGATGACTGGATCTTCTGGTTCGAGGAGATCTACACCAACAAGGACCTAGTGCCAGCTCCGGCTGCCGAGCTGACGCTCAAGGGCAAGCCGGCGCGGCTGGTGAAGCTCGACGAGTACAGCATCGCTTTTGAATTCGACGATCCCTATTTTCTGTTTCCCTATTTGCTGGCTGGCGACACGCTGATCGGCGGCGGCCACACCCGGCAGCAGATCGAGGGCCGTGCCTACGGAATCTATGCGCCGAAGCATTACCTGCAGCGCTTTCTGCCTAGCCACACGCCGGTGGATGCGTTGACGGCCGAAGCTCGCGCCGCCGGCTTCAGTACCTGGGCCCAGCTTTTCCTGTTTAAATGCGACTGGCGGCTGAACCGCGAGCTGCCGACCCTGGCGGCCTGGCGCATGGTCCAGCCGATCAACACGCAGCAATGGGTTCTGGAGCGAAACCCATACTATTACGCGGTGGATTCCGCGGGCAATCAGCTACCCTACATCGACCGCATCCAAATGGGCTTGGCGGAGAATCCGGAGGTAGTCAATCTGCGCGCCATTGCCGGTGAATACGACTATCAGGAACGCTTTATCGACCTGGGTAAGCTACCCCTTCTGGTCGAAAATCAGCAGCGCAGCAAATACAAACTGCACCTTGACCTGGGCTTTAACGGTGCGGATTCCGTGCTGTTCCCCAACCCTTGCTACACCGACGACCGCGAGATCGCGGCCCTGCTAGGGCAGGCGAATTTCCGTCGGGCCCTGTCCCTCGGTATTGACCGCGAACAGTTGAACGAGGCCTTTTGGCTCGGCCTCGGCACGCCTGGCTCAGTGGTGCCGGCGGAAATCCTGCCTGAGAGCCCAGGCAAGGAGTGGCGGACGCGCTGGTCGATGCACGATCCGGCGCACGCCAACCGGTTGCTCGACGGCGTGGGGTTAACCCGCAAGGACCGTGAGGGCTACCGGCTGCGGCGCGACAATAGCCAGCGGTTGAGGCTCGAAATCACCGTGGCGCAGACGCTGTCGCCGACTTGGCCGCAGCAATCCGAGATGATCGTGCAGCACTGGCGGCAGATCGGCATCGCTGCCGACGTAAAGGTGCAGGAACGCAGCCTGGCGCTAACGCGTGGCCGAAGCGACCAGATCCAGATCATCATCTGGACCAATAACGGCACCGAGAGCCTCTACCTCTACCCGCGCTACGCCCTGCCGGTGGATCCCACGGCGGGGGTGATGGGCAATGCTTACGCATTGTGGTTCGCATCCAACGGCGCTCGTGGTACCGAACCGCCGGAGCCAGAGATGCGCCGCGCTCACGCGTTGCTGCGCGATGCTGCGGGCCAACGCGAGGCGGAGCGCCACCGTACCGCCCAGGAAATCTGGAAGCTGGCGGTGGAGCAGCAATGGGGCATCGGGCTGGTAGGACTCTCGCCGGCATTCATGGGCGTCCGCGTGGTGAGCGATCGGCTGGAGAACGTGCCTGGCCGTACAGGCATCTCACAGCACATCCGCACGCCTTGGGGCGCGCATCCCGAGCAATGGTACTTCAGATAACGACCAGGCAACGCCGCGGTGCGACTGTTGGCTTGGAGCTTGTGCTGCGACGTCACCCGCATCGGCCTGACCTGCGCAGTAGCATTCGCCGTGCCATGGAATGCCGACCTGGCCTTTCCATGGCGTGATAGCCCGCTGCCAGGAAACGGGCACTCCCTGAGAGAGATTGCGGAACACGTGGCCCGCATTCGTGGGGTGGCCCCTGAACGCCGGTAAATGAAGGCCGATGTTGTGCCATTTTGAAGGTCATGCGCGGTAATGGGAGTTACCGCGCATGACGTCACAGCCTTGATTCCGTTACCGTGCGCGATCCAAAACATTAAATGAGTTACCGCACATAAAGTGGAATTTCGAAGCGGCGCTTCGTGCTTAACTCAGCACTAATTACCTCAGCCGCATGAGGTTAATTGCCCTGTTCCTATCTAATCTTGGTAATATGACCTGCAACGTTGGCAGGTATTCCTGTCACGACCGACCGCTTGTCTTGGAGGCATGCTGTGACCGCTGTCCTGCTTCCTACAGCTCTGGCCCCGCGGGAGATTGCCGCGCGTCTAGTCGAGCATGCCGATCAGGCCCGAGGCGCCATGGCGCCGGAGACTGAGCGCGCCCTGCGCAAAGCCGCGGCGGCCTTCAGCGGCTGGGCGGCAGTTCATGGGCTCTCCCCCCTTCCCGCCGCGCCCGAGGCGGTGGCGGCCTATGTGGATGCGCTTGCAGGGTCGGGCCGAAGGCCTGCCTCGATCCGCCAAGCGGTCTGGGCAGTAGCTTCCCTGCACCGGGCCGCGGCGCTCCCTGATCCGTCAAAGGCGGAGATTGTGCGGCTCGCGCTCAAACGCATGGCTCGGAGCTTGGGTACCCGCCAGCGGCAGGCCGCACCCCTGGGCAAGGCAGAGTTGATCCAGATTTTTGACAACGCCGGATCCGGCATCTCAGAATGCCGTGATCTAACTCTGATCCGCACGATGCGCGATATGCTGGCGCGCCGCAGCGAGATCGTGGCACTCGAGGTGGCTGATCTGGAGTTTGCCACGGACGGGACTGCCACGGTGCTTATCCGGCGCAGCAAGACAGACCAAGCCGGTGTCGGTGAGGTCTGCTGGCTGGCAAAGCAGACCACCCAATTGCTCCGTGATTTGCTGAAAGCGACTGGCATTACTGCGGGTCCGCTCTTTCGGCCGATCAGCAAGGCAGGTGTCGTGGGCACTACAGCGCTTGCCAGCGGCGAGGGTTCCCGCATCCTAAAGCGGCTGGCTCAGAAGGCGGGGCTGGAACCCTCAAGAATCTCTGGCCATTCAGCGCGGGTTGGGATGGCACAAGATTTGGTCGCCCGTGGTGCTGATTTGCCGGCCGTAATGCAGGCTGGGCGTTGGAAAACACCGGCAATGCCCGCACGCTATGCTGAGCGATTGCTGGCTGGTCGCAGTGTTGTTGCACGTTTTGATAAACCACACGGTAGCTAAAAGAGCTAGAGAACTCCGGCATTCACCCAATACGAGGGCAGCCATCCGATCCGGTTGACCTATCCACTGACCGGATCGGCCCGGCGCTCGACTCATTTCTACCGGTTTATCAGAGTAAACTCGTCGCAGCCCTGGCTTGCGGGCTGCTTCGACGAGCGTGGTAAGCCCTACCACGGCGCCTTCTGAGAAAGAACCACCACCGTGCTGGCCAGTAAACTCATTGCGCCGCTGGGGCGGGCTTAGTTTGTGGTGCTCAAGCCCGTCCTCCTGGTCATGAGAGATCACCACCACACTCCAGGACTGCATACCTAAGAAGGCAGGTTAGCTTGCCAGCCGCTCCCCTCAGCAGTCCACTGCGGAGATCCGGGTCGGAGGCAGAACGTGGACGCACTGAGCGAAGTAGAAAATCGTGTGGTCCTGGCTTGGCGGGAGGGCGGTTCTTGCACCTTAGGCGATGGAACCGTGCCGCAGTCCGCGCTTGCGGAGATGACGGTCCGGGCGGAGGTAATCCGTCGCGCCCTGCTCTGCCTTACCCTGCCCGGTGGATCGGAGCCGGGCTGGGGGCCTCCGGGTGCGCTGGTGCTTCAAGGGGCCTGGATTGAGGGCGACCTTGATCTGCGCAATGCCCGGGGCGCCCATGGCGGCGCCACAGTCGCTCTAATCCTGACCCGCTGTCACTTCGCCGGACGCATTCGGCTGGAAAGCGGGCAGTTTGCCGCCCTCTCCGTGGAGGGCAGCCGCTTCGCCGTGCTTGAGGGAGAGCATGCGACCTTCGAGGGGTTGGTGAACCTGTCTGAGGTCAGCAGCGCCGAGTTGGGCAATGTTGCAACAGGGTGTGAGGGCGACGGGACTTGGCAGGGCCTATGCTGGGTAAGGCTCGGTCGCTGTTCCATAGAGGGACCGCTGCTGGCGAAGGCTGCGAAGCTTTGCGCCCCGCCATACGCAATGGACGCTGACTACAGCGGCGGCGGCGTTCCCTATGCTCTCGACCTCGGCAACACGACCATACAGGGCGACGTCGTCTGCCAGCCGGACTTCCATGCCCGGGGAGGCGTGAGACTGAACAGCGCATCCGTCCGCGGCTCTCTGTATCTGGCCGGCGGGCTCCTGAGCGCGGAAAGCGGCTATGCGCTAACGCTGGAGAGGGCAACGATTAGCGGCTCGTTAGGCCTCGGAGCGCTGCATCGCCGGAACCGGAATCCTATGCCCTTCCGGGCGGAGGGATGCATTCGTCTCTATGGTGCTAAGATTGAGGGGGAGCTCTGGTTGGCAGGGGCCGAGTTAATCCCTTCTACGCGCGGTGCGCCGCAGAATCGCGGGGAATCCGTGATAGCATTTCAAGCCGAAATTCGACAGCAGGCGCGTCTCATACCCTGCCACGCGGATGACGGTACCAGCGCGTCAATCCCATTCTCTGCGGGCGGAACGCTTAATTTCGAACGGGCCTCCCTCGGTGCGCTCGAATTATTCGGTGCGCAGGTACGAAGCCCGACCAACGGGATATGCCTAAACCTCTGTTATGCGACGATCAGCGGCACCTGCAGCATCGCCGCCACTGAGGGCTGGAAAGTCGAGCAGGGTAGCAAGACGCGCATTGAATTCCCTTCCCGTCTTGAAGGTCTGATTCATGCAGAGGAGATGCAGGTTTCGGGAGCGTTCAGCATTACTAAGACAGAGATTGTGTCACCAGACGGCTTCTCTGTCGCCCTGTTCCTGCGGGCGGCAACAATAGGCGGGGATTGCAGCGTGACTGCCTCAACCCTGCGGGCACAGGGGGCGCAGTCATCCTCCGTCTACCTACAGGGCAGCAGTATCGGCGGCCATATGACCCTGCGTGACCTGCAGTTGGCCGGTGTTGTCAATCTTGAGTTGTGCCACATCAAGGGCCGGATTGCGATGCAGGAGCTGACAATCGACGCCAAGCCGTTCTCGATTCAGGCCAATAACTTAGCCTGGATAATTCGTGAGGCCGACAGCAAGCGTCGG
>NZ_JAUFPN010000187.1 GCF_030409335.1 Paeniroseomonas aquatica | reverse complement strand
GACGGGTCACCCCTATCTCAGGCGGACATCTGGTCTAGCTATTCGTCTCGCCTGGGCCGCGCCAGCAGCCGCCCCATCGCTTCCGGCACGGTCAGGCCGCCGGCCAGCAGCTCGGCGACGGCGGCGCAGATCGGCAGTTCCACCCCCGCCGCCGCCGCCCGCGCCACCAGCGCCGGCGCGGTCGCGGCGCCCTCGGCGACGCTCACCTTGCCGGCCAGCGCCTCGGCGAGGCTGCGGCCGCGGCCCAGTTCCATCCCGAGGGCGGTGTTGCGGCTGCCCGGCCCGGTCGCGGTCAGCAGCAGGTCGCCCATGCCCGACAGCCCGGCCGCCGTCTCGGCCCGCCCGCCGAGCGCCACCGCCAGCCGGGACAGCTCGGCCAGGCCGCGGGTCACCAGCGCCGCCCGGGCATTCTCGCCGAGCCCGGCGCCGATCACCGCGCCGGCGGCGATGGCGATGACGTTCTTCGCCGCGCCGCCGACCTGCACGCCCACCGGGTCGTCGCCGCCGTAGAGCCGGAAGCCGGTGGTGCCCATCGCCGCGCCCACCAGGTCGCGCAGCGCCGCGTCGCGGCAGGCGACCACGGCGGCGGCGGGGAGGCCGAGCGCCACCTCGCGGGCGAAATTCGGCCCGGACAGGATGGCGGCGGGGCCGGGCCGCAGCGCCTCGGCGACCTCGAGCGGCAGCAGCAGGCTGCCCTGCTCCACCCCCTTGGCGGCGATCACCAGCGGCGGCACCGCCCGCGGCAGCCGGGCGAGGATCGCCCGCAGATGCTGGGCGGGAACGGCGAGGAGGACGAAGGCCGCGCCGTCCAGCGCGCCGAGGTCGGCGGTCGGGGCGATGGCGGCGGGCAGCGCCACCCCGGGCAGGTGCCGGGCATTCTCCCGCGCCGTGGCCATCGCCGCGGCCCGGTCCGCATCGCGGGCCCAGAGCGTCGCCTCCAGCCCCGCCCGCGCCGCCTGCACCGCCAGCGCGGTGCCCCAGGCGCCGGCGCCGAGGACCGCAATGCGCATCGCTACTCCTCCGTCACCCGGCTGACCGACCAGCCCTCGCCCGGCTCGCGGTCGCCGAGCAGCCCGAGCATGTCGTGCAGGATGGCGCCGGCCTGCTCGGCGAAATGCCAGGGCGGGTTGGCCACCAGCAGGCCGCAGCCGTTCAGCCGCTGCGCATCGGTCGGCTCCCGCAGCCAGAGCTCGACCGCGATGAGGTCGCGGGTCCCGCCGTCCCGCAGCGCCTGGTGGAAGGCGCGCACCGGGGCGCGGTGCTTGATCGGGTACCAGCAGGCCTGCACCGCGGCGCGGAAGCGATGCCCGACCAGGGCGATGCCCGCGGCCATGCGCTCGAACTCGCCGGGCTGCTCGAAGGGCGGGTCGACCAGCACCAGCCCGCGCCGCTCCGGAAAGGGGGTCAGGCCGCGCAGCGCCTCCCAGCCGTCCCGCAGGTGGACCGCGACCTGCGGGTCGTGGCGGAAGCGGGCGCGCAGCGCCGCATGCTCCTCCGGGTGCAGCTCGCAGGCCAGCAGGTGGTCCTCGGGGCGCAGCAGGGAGCGGATGATGGCGGGCGAGCCGGGATAGGCATTCGGGGCGCCGGCGGCGCGCATCAGCTCGGCGTAGTCCGCCAGCGGCCCGGCCTCGACGTCGAGCAGCCGCAGGATGCCGCGTTCCCATTCGCCGGTGCGGCCGGCCTCGGGCGAGCCCAAGTCGTAGCCGCCGGCGCCCGCATGGGTGTCGAGCACCCGGAAGGGTCTGGGCTTGGCGGCCAGCGCCCGCAGCAGCGCGATCAGCAGGGCGTGCTTGAAGCAGTCGGCGAAATTGCCGGCATGGAAGCCGTGCCGGTAGTTCACGCGGCCAGCGTGACCAGGGCGCCGTTCCGCGTCTCGCCGGGCAGGCAGAGCGCGGCGATGGCCGGGGCGACGTCGGCCGGCTGGCGCAGGGTCGCGGCATCCTCGCCGGGCATGGCGACGGCCCGCAGCCGGGTGGCGACCGGCCCGGGGTCGACCAGGTTGACCCGCAGCGGCGTGGTCTCGACCTCCGCCGCCCAGGACCGCGCGAGGTGCTCCTGCCCCGCCTTGCCGAAGCCATAGAGGCCCCAGTAGGCGCGCGGCTGCGCCACCAGCCCGTCGGTCAGCAGCACCGCGCGGCCGGCGGCGGCGGCGCGCAGCGGCGGGTCGCAGGTGCGGATGACGCGCCAGCAGGCGGTCAGGTTCACCGCGACCACCTGCTGCCAGTCGGGCGGCATGATGTGCGCGACCGGCGTCAGCTTCGGCAGCACCCCCGCGGCATGCACCAGGATGTCCAGCCGGCCGAAGCGGCCGACGATGGAGGGGCCGAGCATGTCGAGCTTCTCGCCGTCCTTGGCGAGGTCGAGCGGGAACAGCGTGGCGCTGCCGCCGAGGCCGCGGATGGCGTCGTCGATCTCCTCCAGCGCGCCCTGGGTCCGCGCCGTCAGCACGCAGTGGGCGCCGAGCCGGGCCAGCTCCAGCGCGGTGGCGGCGCCGATCCCGCGCGAGGCGCCGGTGACGAGGGCGACGCTGCCGGCCAGCGGCCCCGCTGCGGCCGCGGCCATCAGCCGGCCCGCAGCAGCGACAGCTGGCGGTCGGTATTCGCCTGGGTGTCGGTCAGCGGGATGGCGTAGTCGCCGGTGAAGCAGGCGTCGCAATAGGCCGGCTTGGCGGCGTCGCGGCCCGGCTTGCCGAGCGCGCGGTAGAGCCCGTCGAGCGAGATGTAGGCGAGGCTGTCGACGCCGATGATCTGGGCCATCTGCTCGAGGTCGTGGGTCGCCGCCAGCAGCTTGCCGCGCTCCGGCGTGTCGATGCCGTAGTAGCAGCTGTGCGTCGTCGGCGGCGAGGAGATGCGCATGTGCACCTCCCGCGCCCCGGCGGCGCGCACCATCTCGACGATCTTCTTGCTGGTGGTGCCGCGGACGATGCTGTCGTCGACCAGGATGACCCGCTTGCCCTCCAGCATCGGCTTGTTGGCGCTGTGCTTCAGCTTGACGCCGAGGTTGCGGATCTGGTCGGTCGGCTCGATGAAGGTGCGGCCGACGTAGTGGTTGCGGATGATCCCGAGCTCGAAGGGGATGCCGCTCTCGGTCGCGTAGCCCATCGCCGCCGGCACGCCGCTGTCGGGCACCGGCACCACCACATCGGCCTCGACCCCGCTCTCGCGCGCCAGCTCGGCGCCGATGCGCTTGCGCGTCTCGTAGACCGGGGTGCCCTCGACCACGCTGTCGGGGCGGGCGAAGTAGATGTACTCGAAGATGCAGAAGCGGTCCGGCTGCTTGCCGAAGGGCTTGATGCTGTGCACGCCCTTGTCGTCGATGATGATGATCTCGCCGGCGTCGATGTCGCGGACGAACTCGGCGCCCACGATGTCGAGGGCGCAGGTCTCGCTGCAGAGCACCCAGGAGGTCGGCACCCCGTCGGTGCCGCCGAGCCGGCCGAGCACCAGCGGCCGCACCCCGAAGACGTCGCGCGCGCCGATCAGCGCGCCGTCGTGCAGCGCCACCAGGCTGTAGGCGCCCTGGACCTGCCGCAGCGCGTCGATCAGCCGGTCCACCACGGTGGAGTAGAGGCTGATGGCGATGAGGTGGATGAAGACCTCGGAGTCCGTGGTCGACTGGAACAGGCAGCCCCGGTTCACCAGGCTGCGGCGGAGCGCCAGCGCATTGGTGAGGTTGCCGTTGTGCGCCACGGCGAAGCCGCCGAAGGCGAAGTCGGCATAGAGCGGCTGGACGTTGCGCAGCGCGGTCTCGCCGGTGGTGGCGTAGCGGTTGTGCCCGGCGGCGGCGCGGCCGCGCAGCGAGGCCATGACCTTGGCATCCGAGAAGGTGTCGCCGACCAGCCCGCGGCCGCGGTGGGCATGGAAGATGCCGCCCTCATCCAGGCTGACGATCCCTGCCGCCTCCTGGCCGCGGTGCTGCAGGGCATGCAGGCCGAGCGCGGTCAGCGCCGCCGCGTCATTGGTGTTCCAGATCCCGAAAACGCCGCATTCCTCGTGGAATTTGTCGTCGTCCTGCGGGTCGTCTCCGGTGGCGGCGGGCTGCTGCATGGACTGATCGGTCATGGGAGGTGTCCTCAGGTCCGGTTGCGGGCAGGCGGCCGCAAGAAGTCTTCCTGTGTCGGTTCCGGGCGGGCCGGCGGGGTGGCCACGCGCGGACGGTATTCGGCGGGCAGGCGGGCGACGAGCCAGTGGGCGCCATCGATGACCAGGGGCAAGGAACGGGCCTCCCGCACGGGCTCCGGCCAGCGCTCGGAGGCCGGCAGCACCATGCCTCCCAGGATATAGGCGAGGATGACCAGGAAGGCACCCCGGGCGACGCCGAAAACCAGCCCGAGCGCCCGGTCGGTGCCGCCCAGCGCCGAATTCTGCACCATCCGCGCCACGTTGCCGATGATGAGCTTGAGGATGATCAGCACGATGAGGAAGACGGCGCCGGCCGAGAGGGCATCGGCCAGCCACGCGGGCTCGACCGTGCCCCGGAGCAGGGGCGCGACGGCGGGGCGGAGGACGAGCGCCGCGGCAGCGGCGCCGATCCAGGCACCCACCCCGAGCACTTCCTCCACCAGCCCACGCAGGAAGGCGAGCACCGCCGATACGGCCAGCACCGCCAGAACCACACCATCGACCCAGGTCATCGTGGCGCGGGGTATAGCGATGGCGCGGGGGGGTGTCCACGCGCGGCATCGGCGCGGCTGGCCCGCCCTGCCCGCATGGTCAGGCCGGGCGCAGCCCCGCCCGCTCCGCCGCCGCCCGGGTCCAGGCGGTCTCGGCCAGCAGGAAGGCGGCGAATCCGGCCGGCGTCGCCTCCGCCGGGTCGGCCATCTCGCTGCCCATCTCCTGCAGCCGCTGCCGCGTCGCCGGGTCGGCCACCGCCGCGGCCAGGGCGGCGGCCAGCGCCGCGCCCACCTCGGCCGGGGCGCCGCCCGGCAGCATGAGGCCGATGAAGGCGGCGGCGCGGTAGCCGGCGACGCCGGCCTCCTCGACGGTCGGCACCTCGGGCGCCACCGGCAGCCGCGCGGCGGAGGCGATGCCGAGGATGCGGATCGCCCCCTCGCGGTGGAAGGGCAGCGCGGTCGAGATCTCGGTCACGCAGGCCATGATGTTCCCGGCGACCAGGTCAGGCGCCATGGCCCCGCCGCTGCCATAGGGGACGTGCTGCATGCCGGCGCCGGTCGCCGCGTTGAACATCTCGATCGCCAGGTGGGAGATGCTGGCGGTGCCGGAGGAGCCGACGGTGATGCGCCCCGGGTTCTCCCGCCCATGGGCGACGAACCCGGCCAGGGTCCGGGCGGGGAAGGCCTTGTGCACCGCCAGAACCTGCGGCGTCCGGCAGGCCAGGCCGATGGGGGCGAAATCGCGCAGCGGGTCGTAGCCGAGACTGGCCTGGACCTGCGGATTGACGGTGATGGGGCCGTTCGAGCCGAGCATCAGGGTATAGCCATCCGGCTTGGCTTGCGCTGCGGCACGCGCGCCGACGCTGCCCCCGGCCCCGGCCCGGTTCTCCACCACCACCGGCTGGCCCAGCGTCCCGGCCATGCGCGGGGCGATGAGCCGGGCGACGGTGTCCGAATTGCCGCCGGGGGCATAGGGGACGACCAGCCGCAGCGCCCGTTCGGGGTAGCCGGCCGCAAGGGCCGGTGCGGCCAGCAGCGTCGGGGTCAGCGCCAGCAGGCTGCGGCGGGCGATGGGCATGGGCGGCCTCCTCCGTGCCGGCTGTGGCCACCGGTATCGTTGCCGATCAGGATGCGGCGGCGCCGGCCAGGGCTCAACCCACTTTCGCCGGCTCCTTCTGCGCGCCTTCCTTCTTCACCGTCTTGCCGGCGAAGGGCGCCACCAGATCGGCCAGGTGCCCGATCTCGCTCAGCCGCAGCCCCTCCAGCGCCGCCGGGGCGCGGCCGCCGCGGGCGACGCGGCGCGGCAGCACCGCGGCGGCGAAGCCGAGCTTCTGCGCCTCCCGCAGGCGTCCCTCGGCATGCGCCACCTGGCGGACCTCTCCCGACAGGCCGACCTCGCCGAAATAGACCGTCTCCGGGTCGGTCGGCCGGTCGGTCGCGGCGGAGACCAGGGCGGCGGCGACGGCAAGATCGGCCGCCGGCTCGGCGATCCGCAGCCCGCCGGCGATGTTGAGGTAGACGTCGTTCATCCCGAGGGTCAGGCCGCAGCGGGATTCCAGCACCGCCAGCAGCATCGACAGCCGGCTGCTGTCCCAGCCCACCACCTGCCGGCGCGGGCTGCCGCCGGTGGAGGGCGCCAGCAGCGCCTGGATCTCGACCAGCACCGGCCGGGTCCCCTCGATCCCGGCGAAGACCGCCGAGCCCGAGACATTGCCGCGGCGCTCGGCCAGGAACAGGGCGGAGGGGTTTGGCACTTCCACCAGCCCGCGCTCGGTCATCTCGAAGACGCCGATCTCGTCGGTCGCGCCGTAGCGGTTCTTCACCGCCCGCAGGATGCGGAACTGGTGGCCGCGGTCGCCTTCGAAATAGAGGGTCGCATCGACCATGTGCTCCAGCACCCGGGGGCCGGCCAGCGTGCCCTCCTTGGTCACGTGGCCGACCAGCACCAGGGCGAAGCCGCGGGTCTTGGCGAGGCGGATCAGCTCGGCGGCGCAGGCGCGCACCTGCGCCACGGTGCCGGGGGCGCTGTCCAGCGCATCGAGCCACATGGTCTGGATGGAATCGATGACGACGAGCGCGGCCTCCTCCTCCTGCTCCAGGCTGGCGACGATGTCGCGCAGCGCCGTCGCGGCCGCCAGCGCGAGGGGGGCCTTCTCGAGCCCGAGGCGCAGCGCCCGGAGGCGGACCTGCTCGATCGCCTCCTCCCCGCTCACGTACAGGGCGCGGTGCCCGGCGGCGGCGATGCGGGCGGCGGCCTGCAGCAGGATGGTCGACTTGCCGATGCCGGGGTCGCCGCCGACCAGCACCGCGGAGGCGGGGACGATGCCGCCGCCGAGCACCCGGTCGAGCTCGGCGAGGCCGGTCGGGATCCGGGCGGGCGGGGCGGAGGAGCCCTGCAGCCCGACGAATTCGACGCGCCTGCCGCCGGCCACCTTGCCCGCCGGGCCGGGGCCGCGCACCGGGGCGGCGGCTTCCTCCTGCAGGGTGTTCCATTCGCCGCAGGCGTCGCAGCGGCCCTGCCACTTCGGGTGGACGCCGCCGCAGGCCTGGCAGACGTAACGGGCGCGATCCTTGGCCAAGCGGGGAATCCTCGGGACGAAACGTGAACATGGGGAAAGACGGGGCGCGGTGCAAGCCTGGACCGCCGGGGCCGGGCGGCGCACCCTGGCGCCGGCAACCCTGGTGAGACCATGCAGAGCATCGCCCCCTTCCCCCTCAGCGTCTGCGGCATCGAGGAATTGCACGGCCATTGCGAGACGGGGGTGAGCCATGTGCTCTCGATCCTCGACCCCGAGCACCCGGAGCCGGAAGCCTTCGGCCGCTTCGGCGAGCACGCCAAGCTGGAGCTGCGCTTCGACGACATCATCGAGCCGGCGCCGGGCAAGATCGCGCCCGATGCCGGGCATGCGGAGTCGATCCTCGGCTTCGGCCGATCCATCCAGGCGGAATCCGGCGCCCGCCTGCTGGTGCACTGCCATGCCGGCATCTCCCGCTCCACCGCCGGGATGGCGCTGATCCTGGCCCAGGCGCGGCCCGACGTGGCAGCCGACCGGCTGCTGCAGGCGATCCTCGGCATCCGCGAGAAGGCCTGGCCGAACCTGCGGCTGCTGGAGCTGGGCGATGCCCTGCTCGGCCGCGGCGGCGCGCTGCCGGCCGCCGCGGCGGCGCTCTACTGCCACCAGCTCCGCATCCGGCCGCACCTGGCCGAGATCATGCGCAAGGCCGGCCGCGGGCGGGAGGTGGATGCGGCCGCCACGGCGGTGCTGCCGGGCTGAGCCGGGCCGTCGTCAGGCCGGGAAGAGCCGCGCCGCCAGCGGCCTGACCCGGCAGGGCTCGCCCCGCGCCGGCGCCGCCCAGCCCGCGGCCGGGGTGGCGTCCAGCACCGTGCCCTCCAGCAGCACCGTCAGCCGCAGCCCGCGCCCGTCGTGCCGGGCCGAGACCACGGTGGCATTGCCGGGCGCGTCGCCGCCGGCCGGTTCCGCCGCCAGGTCCACCGGCCGCAGGAAGGCGAGCGCCGGACCATCCGGCAGGCTGGTCTCGACCGCCAGCGGCGGCAGCGCGGCGAACCGGGCCTGGCCGTCCGCCAGGGTGCAGGGCAGCCGCACCGCCTCGCCGAGGAAGCCCGCGACATGCGCATCCGCCGGGCGCGCCAGCAGCGTCTCGGGCGTGTCGAATTGCACCACCCGCCCGGCCCGCATCACCGCCACGCGGTCGGCCAGGTCCAGCGCCTCGTCCTGGTCGTGGGTGACGAAGATGCTGGTGATGCCGAGGCGGTCGTGCAGCTGCCGCAGCCAGACCCGCAGCTCCTTCCGCACCTTGGCGTCCAGCGCGCCGAAGGGCTCGTCCAGCAGCAGCAGCCGCGGCTCGATCGCCAGCGCCCGGGCCAGCGCCACCCGCTGCCGCTGGCCGCCGGAGATCTGGTCGGGGTAGCGCCGCGCCAGTTCGGGGATCTGCACCAGCTCCAGCAGCCGCTGCACCCGGGCGGTGATCTCGGCCCCGCCGGGGCGGTCCCGGCGGGGGCGGATGCGCAGGCCGAAGGCGACGTTCTCGAAGACCGTCATGTGGCGGAACAGCGCGTAGTGCTGGAAGACGAAGCCGATCCCGCGCTCCCGCGCCGGCACCCGCGCCAGGTCGCGGCCATGGACGTGCAGGCTGCCGGCATCGGGGAATTCCAGCCCGGCCAGGGCGCGCAGCAGCGTGGTCTTGCCGCTGCCGGAAGGGCCCAGCAGGGCGATGAACTCGCCATCCCGGATGCTGAGGTCCACCGCGTCCAGCGCGGCCACCTCGGCGTAGCGCCGGGTCAGCCCGGCGATCTCGATGCTCATGCCCCGCACCCCGCCCGCGCCGCCGCTGCGGCCGCCGTCACGCACCGGCCAGCCTGCGGCCGCCCAGCCGTTCCAGCAGCGCCTTGGCGCCGAGCGTCACCAGGGCCAGCAGCGCCAGCAGCGCGGCGACGGCGAAGGCGCCGACGAACTGGTACTCGTTGTACAGGATCTCGACATGCAGCGGCATGGTATTGGTCTCCCCCCGGACATGGCCGGAGACCACCGAGACGGCGCCGAACTCCCCCATCGCCCGGGCATTGCAGAGCAGCACGCCGGACAGCAGCGCCCAGCGGATATTGGGCAGGGTCACCCGGCGGAAGATCTGCCAGCCCGAGGCCCCGAGGGTCGCCGCCGCCTCCTCCTCGGCCCGGCCCTGCGCCTGCATCAGCGGGATCAGGGTGCGGGCGACGAAGGGGAAGGTGACGAAGATGGTCGCCAGCACCAGCCCCGGCAGGGCGAAGACGATCTCGATCCCGCGCGCCTGCAGCCAGGGGCCGAACCAGCCCTGGGCGCCGAACAGCAGCACCCAGACCAGGCCCGAGATGACCGGGGAGACCGAGAAGGGCAGGTCGATCAGCGTGACCAGCAGCCGCTTGCCGCGGAACTCGAATTTGGCAATGGCCCAGGCCGCGGCGATGCCGCCGAGGGTGTTCACCGGCACCGCGACGGCGGCGACCAGCAGGGTCAGCCGGACCGCGGCCAGCGCATCCGGGTCGGCCAGCGCCGCCAGCGCCGGCGGCAGGCCGCGCCGCAGCGCCTCGGTGAAGACCGCGGCCAGCGGCAGCAGCATGACGACCCCGAGCACCGCCAGCGCCAGCAGGCAGAGCAGCCACCGCAGCCAGCGCGGCTCGCCGATCGCCGGGTTCATGCCCCCACTCATGCCAAGCCCCGGCGCAGCCGCCGCTGCAGCAGGTTGAAGCCGAGCAGCAGCAGGAAGGACAGCCCCAGCATCGCCAGGCCGATCGCCGCCGCCGCCGCGTAGTCGAATTGCTCGAGCTGCACCACGATCAGCAGCGGCGCGATCTCGCTGACCATCGGCATGTTGCCGGCGATGAAGATGACGCTGCCGTATTCCCCGACCGCCCGGGCGAAGGCCAGCGCCACGCCGGAGGCCAGCGCCAGGCCGAGCGCCGGCAGCACCACCCGCCAGAGCGTCTGGCCGCGCGTCGCGCCGAGGGTCGCCGCCGCCTCCTCGGCGTCCCGCGCCAGGTCGCGCAGCACCGGCTCGACGCTGCGGACCACGAAGGGCAGGCCGACGAAGGCGAGCGCCACCGCGACGCCGAGCGGGGTGAAGGCGACCTTGACGCCGAGTGCGGCCAGCGGCGCGCCGAGCCAGCCGTTCGGCGCATAGAGCGCGGTCAGCGCCAGCCCGGCGACGGCGGTGGGCAGGGCGAAGGGCAGGTCGACCGCGGCATCCAGCAGCCGCCGCCCGGGGAAGCGGTAGCGCACCACCACCCAGGCGATCAGCAGCCCGATCGGCATGTCGACCAGCGCCGCCAGCAACGCCGCGCCAAAGGACAGCCGCAGCGCCGCCAGCACCCGCGGCTCCGTCACCACCGCCCAGACCCCGGCCGGGCCCAGCTCCCAGGGCCGGATCACCAGCGCCGCCAGCGGCACCAGCACCACCAGCCCGAGCCAGAGCCAGGTGATGCCGAGCGCGAGGCCGAGGCCGGGCAGCGGGTGCCTCATCGCCGCCCCTGGCGTCGCATGGCTCAGCGCCCCGGCTGGTAGAGGCGGTCGAAGCTGCCGCCATCGGCGAAATGCGTCTTCTGCGCCTGCTGCCAACCGCCGAACTCGGCATCCACCGTCACCAGCGGTAAATCGGGGAAGCGGGCACCGGCGGCGGCCAGCGCCGCGGCCTCGCGCGGGCGGTAGAAGTGCTTCGCGGCGATCGCCTGGCCCTCGGCCGAATACAGGTGCCGCAGGTAGGCCTCGGCCACCGCCCGGGTGCCGCGGCGGTCGACGTTGCGATCCACCACCGCGACCGGCGGCTCGGCCAGGATCGACAGGCTGGGATAGACGATGTCGAATCTGCCGGCGCCGAATTCGGCGAAGGCCAGATGCGCCTCGTTCTCCCAGGCGAGCAGCACGTCGCCCTGGGCGCGCTGGACGAAGCTGGTGGTCGCGCCCCGCGCCCCGGTATCGAGCACCGGCACGCGGCGCAGCAGCCGGCCGAGATAGTCGGCCGCGGTCGCATCCGAGCCGCCCGGCTGGCGCCGCGCCCAGGCCCAGGCCGCCAGGTAGTTCCAGCGCGCCCCGCCCGAGGTCTTCGGGTTGGGGGTGATGACGCCGACGCCGGGCTGCACCAGGTCGCCCCAGTCGCGCAGCCCCTTCGGGTTCCCCTGCCGCACCAGGAAGACGATGGTGCTGGTACAGGGCGCGCTGTTGTGCGGCAGCCGCTGCTGCCAGTCCGCGGCGATCAGGCCGCGCCCGGCGATCTCGTCGATGTCATAGGCCAGGGCGAGGGTGACGACATCGGCCTGCAGCCCGTCGATCACCGCCCGCGCCTGCCGGCCGGAGCCGCCGTGCGAGGTGCTGAGGCGCAGCGCCTCGGCATGCCCGGCCGCCTTCCGGTGGGCGAGGAAGGCGGCGTTGTAGTCGCGGTAGAATTCGCGGGTCGGGTCGTAGCTGACGTTCAGCAGCTGCCCGGCCGGCTGCGCCCGGGCGGCGCCCAGGGGCGCCGCGGCGCCGAGGACGAGGCCGGGCAGGGAACGGCGGCCGAGGCTGGCAGGCATGGCAGGGCTTCCCTCGCTGATCAGGAAGTGCGCTGGTCGGAAAGTGCGCGAGCGGGCCGCGCGTTCCCCCGGGTGCTCCCGGGGCCGGGCCGCGGCCGTCGCCGCATGAGGTCGGGGCCGCGGCATCATGCTGGCTCCATGCTGAAGGCGCGGTGCAAACAACCATCACGCGACGCGCAATTCAAGAAATACAAATTTTCATGGTTTAATCCGGCGATCACGCCGCAAGACCTCGCTCCTGATCATCGGATGTTTTGGCGCAGACCAACCATCGAACGGTGTGAAATCAGTGCGCCTGCACCAGGTGGCGGCAGGCCGGGATTGGCGGATGGCAAGGGGGCCGAGGACAGGCGGCCGGCGCCTGCGGGAAGGCTGTCGGCGCTGAGCCTCCTCCCGCCCAAGCCTGCTGCCCGCCCCTGCCGGGAGCCTCGCCCATGGACATCCAGCCCCGCTTCGCCGCCGAGGTCACCGGCCTCGACCTCGCCGGCCCGATCGATGCCGCGACGCTCGAGGTGCTGCACGACGCCTTCCTCGACCATGCCGTGCTGCTGTTCCGCGGCGAGCAGGCGGAGGCCGGCGCCCGGGCGAGCTTCGCCGGGCGGCTGGCGGCGCTGGAGCGCCCGCTGCTCGACCGCGGCAGCCCGCCGCTGCCGCCCGTCCTCCGCGCCGTCGGCGGCGATCCCCCCGGGCGAGACCCCGCCGCCCGGCGATGCCTTGCACGCCGACCATTCCCATGCGGCGGAGCCGAGCATCGCCTGCATCGCGCAGGCCGCCGGGCCGGAGGCCCGGTACGGGGAGATCGCCTTCGCCGATCAGCGCGCGGCGCTGGAGGGCCTGCCGCCCGGCCTGCGCCAGCGGGCCGAGGAGCTCCGCGCAGAGCATCGCCATGCTGGCCAGCGGGCCGAGCACCCGGTGGTCCGCAGCCACCCGATCACCGGCGCACCGTCGCTGTTCGTGAATCCGGCCTTCACCACCCGCATCCTCAACCTGCCGCAGGCCGAGAGCGACCGGCTGCTGGCGCGGCTTTTCGCCGCAGCGACGGCGCCGCCGGTGACGTGGCGGCACGGCTGGGAGGCGGGGGACCTGCTGCTCTGGGACAACCGCGCGGTTCTGCACACCGGCAGCCCGGCCACCGCCCTGCACCGCACCCGCATCGAGGGCGACCGCCCGCTCGGGCTGCGGGCGATGGAGATGCCCTGGGTGGTCGCGGGCTGACGGATCGCCGCCGGGCGGCGATGGCTCAGTGCACCTCGGCCAGGAGGCTCGCGTGCACCCAGCCCTCGGCGCCGGTGCTGCCCACCTGGAGCCAGCCGCCGGGCGCCCGGCCGAAGACGCCCAGCGCCTCGCCCGCCGCCGCGATCCGCCGCACCTCGCCGCCCGGGGCGGCCCGCAGCCGGGCGGGGCTCCGCACCACCACCTTCTCCGGCGCGGTGGCCGCGGCCTCCGTGGCGCGCGCCGCCGGCTCGGGCACCGGCGCCGCGGCCGGCGGGGCGGCGGCGTCCACGGCCAGGGCGGCGCCATCGCGGCAATAGCGGCCGGGTGCCTGGGCATCGGCATGCACCAGCCCGGGCCCCTGCTCCATCACCGTCACGTAGCGCGGCGCCAGGCCCGTCGCGCCGCGCGGCAGCAGCACCCGCATGACATAGGGGCTGGCCGGGCCGCCCGCGGCCTGGACCGTGCCGCAGACCGCGCGCTCATCCTCCGGCCCGAAGCGGAAGACCGCGGCCGGGCCGAATTCCAGCGCCTCCGCCTGGCGCAGCCGGCTGCGCAGCGCCGCCTCCGCGGCGGCGACGTAGCCCGCCTCGGCCGCCGGCGGCACCACCCCGGTCGCGCTGCCGGCCTCCTGCGGACGCAGCAGCATGGCGCCGCTCCCCGCTGCCAGCGCCACCGCGGCCAATGCCAGCCCCATCTTCCGCATCTCGCACCCGATCAGGGCCCGGCCCCGGCACGATGCCCGGCCCGCCGTCCCGCTGCCTGCAATGCCGGAGCGGGCGGATAGTTGCCGGGGCGACACGCTTTCGTGGCGGCCGAGGCCACACCTTGGCACGATGCTGGCATGGCACCGGGCGGGACCCGGGAAACCGCCGTTTCCGGGACCCATCGCCGGCCGGATGCCTGCCGTCCCCACCGCCCTGCCCAGCGACGCGGCACCGCCCGCCGCCCCGGAGAACCCGCCATGCCCGCCCTCCTCGACCGCCGCGCGCTGCTGGTGACCCTCGCCGCCCCAAGCCTCGCCCGGGCCGAGGTCGGCTGGCCGGAGCGGCCGATCCGCTGGGTGGTGAATTTCCCGCCGGGCGGGGCGGCCGACACCCTCTCCCGCATCCTCGCCGAGAGCATCGGCGGCCGGCTGGGCCAGCCCATCGTGGTGGAGAACCGGCCCGGCGCCGGCGGGCTGGTCGGCGCCGACCTCGTCGCCAAGGCGCGCGGCGATGCGCATGTGGTGATCATGTCGAATGCCGCCTCGCATGGCATCGGCCCGGTGCTCTACCCGAACGTCCCCTATGACCCGATGGCGGATTTCCGCCATGTCGCGCTCGTCGGCACCTTCCCGAGCGTGCTGGTGGTGAACCCCGGCGTGCCGGCGCAGACCCTGGCGGAGTTCCTCGCCCTGGCCCGGAGCCGCGCCGGCGGCCTCGCCTTCGGCACCGGCGGCAACGGCACCATGAACCACCTGACCGGCGCGCTGCTGGCGCGCGCCGCCGGGATCGAGCTGACCCACGTGCCCTATCGCGGCTCCGCCCCGGCGCTGGCGGATGCCATCGGCGGGCAGGTCCCGGCGGTGATGGAGAGCCTGCCCATCGCCCTGCCGCATCTCCGCGCCAACCGGCTGCGGGCGCTGGCCACCAGCGAGGCGGCGCGCGACGCCACCCTGCCGGAGGTGCCGAGCTTCGCCGAGGCCGGCTTCCCCGCCGTCGCCAGCACCAACTGGTTCGGCTTCTCCACCGCCGCCGGCATCGCCCCCGCCATCCTCGAGCGCTGGCGTGGGGTCCTGGCCGAGGCGCTGGCCGATGCCAGGCTGCGCGAGCGCTTCGCCGGGATCGGCGTGGTCCCGGGCCGCATGGGCCCGGGCGAGTACACCGGCCTCATCGCCGGCGAGCTCTCCCGCTGGCGCGGGGTGATCCAGGCGGCCGGGGTGACGCCGGACTGAGCGGGGCCTAGCCCGGCTCCAGCCCCGCCTCCTTCGCCCGCGTGGTCAGCTCCTCGATCTGGCCGCGCAGGAAGCCGCGGAACTCCTCCGGCGCGGTGCCGCGCGGCACGTAGCCGAGCCGCGCCACCTTCTCGCCGAACTCCGCCGAGGCCAGGACCGTGTTCATCGCCGCATTGGCCCGGGCGACGACCGGTGCCGGCGTGCCGGCCGGCACCGCCATGCCGAACCAGAAGTCGAAGCCGTAGCCCGGCAGCACGCTGGAGACCGGCGGGATCTCCGGCGCCAGGGCGAAGGGCCTGGCCGAGGTCACCGCCAGCGCCCGCACCTTGCCTTCCCGCACCTGCGGCATGCCGGCGGCGAAGTCGGTCCAGGTGCAGTCGATCCGCCCGGCGATCACGTCGGTCAGCGCCTCCGGCCCGCCGCGATAGGGCACCGCCGTCATCTCGACGCCGGCCATCCGCGCCAGGGTGGCGGAGGCGATCAGCGCGCTGGAATTGCCATGGCTGAAGGTCAGGTTGCGGCGCTTGGCCAGGGCGAGCAGCCCGGGCAGGTCCTTCGCCGGGCTCGCGGCCGGCACCACCAGCACATAGGCGGTCTCGGCGATGAAGCCGACCGGGGCGAAGTCGCGCAGCGGGTCGTAGGAGAGCTTCGGCACGAGGTAGGTGTTCAGGGCGCCGTTGGTGACGCTGAGCACGCACCAGGTATGCCCGTCCGGCGCCGACCGGGCGGCGCTGTCGGTGCCGATGACGCCGCTGCCGCCCGGGCGGTTGTCGATGATGACGGGCTGGCCGAGCTCGCGCCCCAGCGGCTCGGACAGGTGCCGCATCAGCGTGTCGGTCACGCTGCCGGCCGGGAAGGCGACCACCAGGCGGATCGGCCGGTCCGGCCAGGCGCCCTGGGACCCACCCTGGGCGCGGGCGGCGGCGGGCAGCAGCAGCGGCGCGGCAAGCGCCAGGCGGCGGGTCAGCATCCGCGGCAACAGCGGTGAGGCGCGATCGTTCCAGCCATGTCCCATTCCCTCCGGCATTGCGGCGGAGAAGACACCGCGGCCCCCGCGCTGGCAACCCAGGCCCAGGGGACCCAGGCCTGGCAACCCGGCCTAGCGGACCCAGGCGGCCTTGCGCTTGGCCTTGAAGGCGGCGATGCCCTCGGCCGCCTCGGGGCTGGAGGCGGTACGGGCGAAGGCCGCCGCCCCCGCCTCGGCATAGCCCTCGGGCGCGATCGGCCCGAGCGCCGCCAGCAGCCCCTTGGTCTCGGCCAGCGCCCCCGGGGCACCTTCCAGCACCGCGGCGATGGTCGCCTGCACCTGGGCCTCCAGCGCCGCCGCATCGGCCAGCACCTGGTGCACCAGCCCGATCCGCCCGGCCTCGGCCGCGTCGATCACCGTTGCCTCCAGCACCAGCCGCGTCGCCGCCGTCCGCCCGGTCCGCTTCACCACCCAGGGCAGGATCTGCGCCGGCACCAGCCCGCGCCGCACCTCGGGCGCGGCGAAGCGTGCGGTCGCCGTGGCGAAGGCGATGTCGGCCGCGCAGGCGAAGCCCAGGCCACCGGCGTGGCAGGATCCCTCGATGGCGGCGATCACCACCTGCGGCAGCGCCGCGATGTCGCCGAAGCGCGCCCCGGTCCGCCGGTTGCGCACCGTCTGCCGCGCCAGCTTCTGCTCGGGCGTCTCGTCGGAGGCGACCTCGGTCAGGTCCAGCCCGGCGCAGAAATGCCCCCCCGCGCCGCCGATCACCAGCACCCGGGCGGAGGCATCCGCGGCGAGTTCGGCCAGCAGCCGGTCCCAGGCCTCGCCCATGGCGGTGCTGAGGGCATTGCGCCGCTCCGGCCGGTGCATCACCGCCCGCACCACGGGCCCCTCGCGCGTCACCAGCAGCGGCGTGTCGTCGGCCATGTCGCGGTCCATCCCCTCGGTTTGCGGCGGAGGATGCGGCGCCCCCCGCCGGGGGGCAAGCCGGCCCGCCATGATGCCGGCCTTATGCCGCCGCCCGGGATCCGCATCGCGGCCTTGCGCCCCGCCGCCGGATAGTCCGCGGCGGAGGATCCCATGCCTGTCCCGCTTGCCCTGCCCAAGTCCCTGCCCCCGGCACCGCCACCGGCCGCGCCCGGCGGCGACACCCAGTTGCTCGACGAGGCCGCGGCCGGCCCGGGCGGCCGGGTGCTGATCATCGGCGCCACCAGCGCCGAGTTGCTCTGCACAGCGCTGCGCCACGGCTGCCGCGCCGCCCAGGAAGCGACGCTGCCGCCGCTGCGGCCGGAGCCGGCCGATGTCGTCGTCGCCCCGCGTATCGGCTCGGAGGAGGCCGCCGCCGCGCTGGCCGCCTGCGCCCGCCGCGCCCTGGCGGCAAGCCCGGCCGGCGGCCGGCTGGCGCNCCGCCGCGCCCTGGCGGCAAGCCCGGCCGGCGGGCGGCTGGCGCCGCTGCTGCGGCCCGGCGCCGGCGCCATCGCCCGCCGCCTGCGTGACTACGGCCTCGAGCGCCTCCGCCTGCGCGCCCGGGCGGAGGGCGAGCTGCTGCTGGTCTGCCGGATGCAGCCCGCCATCCGTTGAGGCGCCGCACCATGTCCACCGCATCCCTGAGCGGCGCCATCCCGGCGCTGGCCACAGCCGGCGATGCCTGAGCCGCCCATGCCCGGACGGATCCTCCGCCGCAAGCCGGACTCCCCCGCCCTCACCGCGACGCGGGGCATGCCGCCCGCGCACGTGGCGCGGAACCACCTGCTGCTGGCCGCGGCGATCCTCGGCCTGGTCGCCGCGGCCTGCATCCTCCGCCGTCTCGGCGGCTGAGCTCACTCGGGCAGGAAGTCCGGCACCGAGAAGTAGCGCTCCCCGGTGTCGTAGTTGAAGCCGAGCACCCGCGACCCGGCCGGCAGCTGAGGCAGCTTCTGGGCGATCGCCGCGAGCGTCGCGCCGGAGGAGATGCCGACCAGCAGCCCTTCCTGGGTCGCCGACTTCCGGGCGAATTCCTTGGCGTCGTCGCCGCTCACCTGGATGACGCCGTCCAGCAGGTCGGTGTGCAGGTTCTTCGGGACGAAGCCGGCGCCGATGCCCTGGATCGGGTGCGGCGAATGGGCGCCGCCGGAGATGACCGGGGAGGCGCTGGGCTCCACCGCGAAGACCTGCAGCTTCGGCCACTTGGCCTTCAGCACCTGGGCGCAGCCGGTGATGTGCCCGCCGGTGCCGACGCCGGTGATCAGCGCGTCGATCCCCTCGGGGAAGTCGGCGATGATCTCCTGCGCGGTGGTCTTCGCATGGATGGCGATATTGGCGGGGTTGTCGAATTGCATCGGGATCCAGGCGCCGGGGATGGCGGCGGCCAGCGCCTCCGCCTTGGCGATGGAGCCCTTGATGCCCTCGGCCCGCGGCGTCAGCTCGCAGGTCGCGCCATAGGCGGTCATCAGCCGGCGCCGCTCGATCGACATGCTGTCGGGCATGACCAGGATGACCCGGTAGCCCTTCACCGTCCCGGCCATAGCCAGGCCGATGCCGGTATTGCCCGAGGTCGGCTCGATGATGGTGCCGCCCGGCTTCAGCCGCCCCTCGGCCTCGGCCGCCTCGATCATGGCGATGCCGATGCGGTCCTTGATGGAGCCGCCGGGGTTCGAGCGCTCCGACTTGATCCAGACCTCGGCCTCCGGAAAGAGCCGGCCGAGCCGGATATGCGGCGTCTTGCCGATGGTCTCGAGGACGCTGCCTGCCTTCATGATCCTGGTCTCCCTGGTTGCGCGGATTGGCGCACCAGCGGCGCTGGCCCGCAAGCCCGGGCAATTATCCGATCATAGATCGTCCGATGAGAGCTATTATCGCCCGGGCTTCGTGGTTCCGCCATCCCCGGCTTCGGGCTTTCGCCGCGCTCTGCTAGACCTCCCGCCGCATTGCCCCGGAGTTCCCCCATGCCCGCCCCCACCGCCCTCGGCATCATCGGCTTCGGCATCATGGGCGAACGCCTGCTGCGGGCCGCCCTCGGCCAGGCGACGGATTTCGTCAGGCCCATCGGCGTCTGGGATCCCTCCCCCGCCGCCGCCGCGCGGCTGGCCGAGGCCCCCCCCGGCGTGCCCATGCTCGCCTCCGCCGAGGCGGTCATCGAGGCCTGCGAGTGCCTCTACGTGGCCGCGCCGCCGGCCGCGCATATCCCGCTGGCCGAGGCGGCGCTGGCCGCCGGAAAGGCGGTCTTCCTCGAGAAGCCGCTGGCGACCGACCTCGCCGCCGCCCGCGCCTTCGTGGCCCGGGCCGAGGCGACCGGCGCCCGCGCCGCGGTGAATTTCCCCATGGCCTCCTCCCCCGCCATCGCCCAGCTTTCCGCCTGGCGTGCCGGGCTGACGCCCGAGGCGCTGGCCATCCAGGTCGCCTTCGCCCGCTGGCCGCGCGGCTGGCAGCAGGAGGCCGCGGGCTGGCTCTCCCGCCGCGCCGAGGGCGGCTTCACCCGGGAGGTCGTCTCCCACTTCCTCTTCCTCACCCGCCGCCAGCTCGGCCCGCTGGCGCTGCTCGACGCGACCGTCAGCTACCCGCCCGGCGATGCGTCCGAGACGGCGATCACCGCCCGGCTCACCGCCGGCGGCACCCCGGTTACGCTCACCGGTGGCGTCGGCACCACCGCGCAGGACGACCACAACACCTGGGTGCTGAACGATAGCATCCGCATCCGCGACTGGTCCTTCGCCGAGCGCCGCGGGCCAGGGGGCGGCCCGGGGGGCTGGGCCGCGGCGCCGGATGCCCTGCCGAACGAGCGGATGCGGCCGCTGGTGCTGCGCGGCCAGCTCGCCGGCGTCGCCGCCATGACCCGCGGCGAGGCGCATCCGCTGGCGACGCTCCGGGAGGCGCTGGAGGTGCAGGAGATCGTCGAGGCGATCCTCGCCGCGCCTCAGTCCAGCGGCAGCCCGACGTAGTTCTCGGCCAGCGTCATCGCCCCGGCGCGGGAGGCGCAGATGTAGTCCAGTTCCGCCACCTGCACCTTGTGCTCGAAGGGGTCGCCGCCGTCGAAGCGGTGCAGCATGGAGGTCATCCACCAGGAAAAGCGCTGCGCCTTCCAGATCCGCGCCAGCGCCTTCGCTGAATAGCCGTCCAGCAGATCGCTGCCGTGGCCCTGGCAGAAGCCTTCGATGGCACGGGCGAGGACGCGGATATCGGCGATCGCCAGGTTCATCCCCTTGGCGCCGGTCGGCGGGACGATATGCGCGGCATCACCCGCGAGGAACAGCCTTCCGTGCCGCATCGGCTCCACCACGTAGCTGCGCATGGCAGTGATGCCCTTCTGCAGGATCGGGCCCTCGGTCACCTGGTCCGCGCCGTCCCGCCGCGCCAGCCGCGCATGCAGCTCCGCCCAGATCCGGTCGTCGGACCAGGCGGCGATATCCTCCTCCGGCGCGCATTGGAGATAGAGCCGCGACAGGGTCGGGCTGCGCATCGTCGCCAGGGCGAAGCCGCGCTCGTGCCTTGCATAGATCAGCTCATGCGAGGCCGGCGGCGCCGCGGCGAGGATGCCGAGCCAGGCGAAGGGATAGACCCGGTCATAGGCGGTCAGCACCCCGGGGGGGATCGCCGGGCGGCAGATGCCGTGGAAGCCGTCGCAGCCGGCGATGAGGTCGCACTCCAGTACCCGCGCCTCGCCGCCCTCCGTGTAGGTGATGCGCGGCGCGTCGGTCTCGAGGTCGTGCACCGCGACATCCGCGACCTCGAAACGCAGCGGCCCGCCATAGGCCAGCCGCGCGGCGATCAAATCCTTCACCACCTCCTGCTGGCCGTAGATGGTCACCTGCTTGCCGGTCAGGCCCTTGAGGTCGATCCGGTGGCCGGCGCCGCCGAAGCGCAGCTCCAGCCCGTCATGCGCCAGGCCTTCCCGCTGCAGCCGGGCCCCGAGGCCGCTCTCGGTCAGCACGTCGACGCTGCCCTGCTCCAGCAGCCCGGCGCGGATGCGCTCCTCGACATAGGCGCGGGACCGCGTCTCCAGCACCACGCTCTCGATCCCCGCGAGGTGCAGCAGATGCGCCAGCAGCAGCCCGGCCGGCCCGGCCCCCACGATCCCCACCTGCGTCCGCATCCCGCCCATTCCCCCAGCCCGTCCGGCCAATCTGTAGCCTTGCACCCCGGGCGCCAAGGCACGACCTTGCCGCTGAGCGAAGGAGCGACCCGATGGACCACGAGACCCATGCCTGCGGCCCCGACGGCTGCGACGTGCCGGCGACCCAACCGGGCACCCGGCCGGGCACCCTGCCCCTCGCCGCCGCGCCCTCGCGCATCGACATCGTCTCCGACGCCATCTGCCCCTGGTGCTGGGTCGGCAAGCGCAACCTCGAGGCGGCGCTGGCGCTGCTCGAGGGCGAGCAATTCGAGATCTATTGGCGCCCCTTCCAGCTCAACCCGGACATGCCGGCCGAGGGCGTCGAGCGCGCCGCCTACCGCGCCGCCAAATTCGGCAGCGAGACCCGCGGGCGGGAACTCGATGCCCAGGTCGCCGCCTCCGGCCGCGCCGCCGGCCTCGAATTCCGCCACGAGCTGATGCTGCGGACGCCGAACACCATCGACGCCCACCGGCTGATCCGCCTCGCCGGCGGCATGGGCGGCAGCCTGCAGAACGACCTGATGGAGGCGGTCTTCCGCGGCTACTTCCAGGAGGGCCGCGACATCGGCAGCCATGTGGTGCTGGCCGAGATCGCCGCCCAGCTCGGCCTCGATGCCGGGGAGATCCGTGCTTACCTTGCCGGGGACGAGGGCGCCGAGGAGGTCCGCGCCGAGGATGCGGCCTTCCGCCGCGGCGGGCTCTCGGGCGTGCCGACCTTCGCGCTGGAGGGGCATGTGCTGTTCAGCGGGGCGATGCCGCCGGAGAACATGGCCGAGGCCTTCCGGCGCGGGCTGGCGATCCTGCGGGAGCGGGCGAAGGCGGCATAAGAAAGGTCGGGAAGAAGTATCCTCCCGAACCCACCTCTATTTCTAATAGTTAAGAAAGCGAAGGGGGCTCGGGGGAAGTGCCTTCCCCCGACCTTTCTTCCCTAATACGTCGCCCGCCCGCCGGAGACGTCGAACACCGCCCCGGTCGAGAAGCTGCAGTCCTCCGTCGCCAGCCAGCAGACCAGGGCCGCGATCTCCTCCACCTCGGCGAAGCGGTTCGCCGGGATCTTGCTCAGCATGTAGGCGATCTGCGCCTCGGTCATCTGCTTGAACAGGTCGGTCTTGGCCGCCGCCGGGGTCACGCAATTGACCCGGATGTCGGTCGTCGCCAGTTCCTTGCCCAGCGACTTGGTCAGCCCGATCACCCCGGCCTTGGCCGCCGAATAGGCCGCCGCATTGGGGTTGCCCTCCTTGCCGGCGATCGAGGCGATGTTGACGATCCGCCCGTAGTTCCGCGCCCGCATCCCCGGCACCACCGCCCGGCAGCACAGGAAGACGCCGGTCAGGTCGATCTCGATCACCTGCCGCCAGGCATCGACCGGGTAGGTCTCCACCGGCACGTTCGGCCCGGTGATCCCGGCATTGGCCACCAGGATGTCGACCGGCCCCAGCGCCGCCTCGGTCGCGGCCAGGGCCGACTCGATGCCGGCGTGATCCGTCACGTCCACCCGGGCGGCATGGCCGCCGAGCCGGGCGGCGGCGCGCTCGGCCTCGCCGAGGTCGACGTCCCAGATGGCCACCCGGGCGCCGCTTTCGGTCATCCGCTCGGCGATGGCCAGGCCGATGCCCCGCGCCCCGCCGGTGACCACCGCGACACGCCCCTTGAGATCGAGCTGATTCATGGCAAACCTCCCTGATCGGCAGGCACCTGACCCGGCCCCCGCAACGCTGTGACGCAACCTAAAAGCCACTGGCGCAGTTGGCGATGGTGGCTCCGGCACCGATCCGGGTTAGTTAGGGCACAGTTGGGGGAGTGGCAGGCATGGCCTTCGTGGTGGCAGTGGCGCAGCAGAAGGGGGGCGCCGGGAAGTCGACCGTGGCGGCCAATCTCGCTGCCGCGCTGGCGGCCGAGGGCCATCGCGTCGCCCTGCTCGACACCGACCCGCAGCAATCCCTGGTCCGCTGGCATGCCGAGCGGGTCAAGCAGGGGGCGAAGCCCGCCCCCCTCACCTTCGACAGCCCCTCCGGCTGGCGCGTCCCCGGGGCGCTGGACAGGCTGCGGCGGGATCAGGACTTCGTCATCGTCGACACCCCGCCGCATGCCGAATCCGAGGCCAAGCAGGTCATCCGCGCCGCCGACCTGGTGCTGATGCCGATGCAGCCCTCGCCGGCCGATTTCTGGGCCAGCGAGGCGACCGTCAAGCTAGCCCAGGCCGAGCGCCGCCAGGTCATGGTGGTGCTCAACCGCGCCCCCGCCCAGGGCAAGATGAAGGCCAACATCCTGGCCGCACTTGGCCAGCGCGGCGTGCCGGTGCTGGCCGAGAGCCTCGGCAACCGCGTCCAATTCGCCAGCGCCTTCCTCGATGGCCTGGCCGTCACCGAAGCCTCCCCGAGAAGCCCCGCCGCGGCCGAGATGCGGGCGCTTGCCGCCGCCATCGCCGCACTGGTCATTAGGAAGAAGAATGTTGGGTAACCTGTTCTACGCGTTGCATGTCCTGGGCGCCGTGCTCTGGGTCGGCGGGATGGCCTTCGCCATCCTCACCCTGCGGCCGGCGCTCGGGGTGCTGGAGGCGCCGCAGCGCCTCGCCCTGCACGAGGCGGTGCTGGCGCGCTTCTTCCGCCTCATCTGGCATGCCATGCCGATCATCCTGATCACCGGCTACGCGCTGCTGTTCGGCTGGTACGGCGGCTTCGTCGGCGCGGGCTGGCACATCCATGCGATGCACCTCACCGCGCTGATCATGGCCGCCACCTTCATCGCCATCGTCACCGGCCCCTGGAAGGAATTCCGCGCCGCCCGCGCCCGGACCGACGCGGCCGCCGCCGCGACGGCGGTGAACCGCATCCGCCAGCTCGTCACCATGAACCTCGCCCTGGGCCTGCTGACCGTCGCCGTCGCCGCCTGGGGCCGCTTCGGGCACTAGATCATGTCCGACATCATCATCAGCGAGGACGACTACCCCGAGATGGAGGCGGTGGCCGCCATCCAGCGCGGTCTGCATGCCTACAACCAGGACATGGGCGGCCCCTACGACCGGGAGCCGGTGACGGTGCTAGCGCGGGACGCGGACGGCACCGTGCTCGGCGGGCTGCTCGGGCTGACCTACTGGAACTGGCTGTTCATCGACTGGCTCTGGATGGCCCCGGACCAGCGCGGCAAGGGGCTCGGCGGCCAGTTGCTGGAACGCGCCGAGGCCCTGGCCCGGACGCGCCAGTGCACCCACGCCTATACCGACACCTTCAGCTTCCAGGCGCCGGGCTTCTGGACCCGGCGCGGCTACGAGGAATTCGGCCGGCTCGACGGCATGCCGCCCGGCCATTCCCGCCTCTGGTTCCGCAAGAGCCTCTGAGGCCGGCGGCGCCCGCCGCCCAACCCCCGTCCAAGGAAACGCCCCCATGAAGGCAGCCGTCGTCACCGCATCCGGCGTCCAGGTCACCGACGTCGCCGAACCGAAGCCCGGCCCGCAGGAGGTGCTGGTCCGGGTCCGCGCCAGCGGGCTGAACCGCGCCGACCTCGGCGTCGCCGCCGGCCACGCGCATGGCCGCATGGGCGGCGCCGGCACCATCCTCGGCCTGGAATTCGCCGGCGAGATCGTGGCCGTGGGCGCCGAGGTTCCGGCCGAGTTCACCCCCGGCCTCCGGGTGATGTGCAGCGGCAACGGCGGCTACGCCGAATACGCCGTCGCCGACTGGGGCCGCACCACGCCGCTGCCCGACAGCAACATGGGTTGGGCCCAGGCCGCGACGCTGCCGGTCGCGCTGCAGACCATGCACGACGCCGTCATGACTAACGGCGCCCTCAAGCCCGGCCAGACCATCCTGATCCAGGGCGCCTCCTCCGGCGTCGGGCTGATGGGCATGCAGATCGCCAAGGCGATGGGCGCGAGCCAGGTCTTCGGCTCCTCGACCAATGCCGGCCGGCGCGCCAGGCTGGCCGAGTTCGGCTGCGACCTCGCCATCGACACCAGCGATCCCGCCTGGCCCGAGCAGATCCTGGCCGCGACCGAGGGCCGCGGCGTCGACATCATCATCGACCAGGTCTCGGCCGGCGTCGCCAATGCCAACATGCGGGCCTGCGCCATCCTCGGCCGGATCGTCAACGTCGGCCGGCTCGGCGGGTCGAAGGGCGAGTTCGACTTCGACCTGCATGCGCTCCGTCGCATCGCCTATGTCGGCGTCACCTTCCGCACCCGCAGCGTGGCCGAGGTGCGCGAGATCAACCGCCGCATGCGCGCCGACCTCTGGCCCGCGGTCGAGGCCGGCAAGCTCGCGCTGCCGATCGACCGCATCTTCCCGCTGACCGAGGCGGTGGAGGCCCTGGCGCATATGCGCAACAATCAGCATTTCGGCAAGATTGTGCTCGCAGACTGAGGGACGACGCGAACCGGCCGCCCTGTCGCTGCCCTTGCGCAATCAATGGCAATGATTCCACAAGACCTGATTCCATCAGGTGGTGTGGCGGAAGGATCGGGCTTTGCATATTTCCAAGGACCAAGCGGCCCCGGCCGAGGCCGCTGCCGGCGAGGTCGGGCTGCTCCGCGACCTCGCCCTTGCCGCCGCGGCAGCCGCCGCCTCCGGCACCCCGCTGCCGGAGGCGGTGCAGGCCACGCTGGCGGCCTGGCTGGGCGGCTGGCAGGCCGCCGGCCCGCCGGATGCCGACCAGGGCTTCACCCAGGGCTATATCGCCGCCCTGGAGACCGCCGCGCGGCATTGCACCGCCGCCGCCGAGGCCCGCGCCCTCGGCCGCCGGGCCGCCTGGAATCCCTGGCGTCGGCGGCGGCAGCGTGAGGCCGAGGCGGCGCTGCGCAGCATGGCGGCCGGCCTTCGCCTGATGGCCGGGGGGCTGCAGTCCCATGGCCGCTGAACGACGGACCGCCGTCCCCGGCCAGGATGCGGGGATCAGCTCCAGGCTGCGCCGCTGGCTGAGGCCCGACCCGGCCGCGGAGGTCGCCGGGACGGCCGCGGCGGTCGACCTGCGCGGCGACTACGAACGCGTCTTCGCCCAGATCGGCCGGTCCGAATTCGAGCGGGTGCTGGTGCAGCGCCATGCCGATGCCGCGGCCGCCTTCGCCGCCGGCACCCTCGCCGAGGCCGATCAGCTTCGCGCCGAGGTCGAGGCCCAGGCCATGGCCCGCGCCGCCGCCGAGGCGCAGCTCGGCCAGCAGCGCGCCGCGGCCGGAACCGCCGCCGCCGGGCTGGCCCGGTGGCGGGCCACGGCCGAGGCCGAGGCGGGCGCCC
>NZ_JAUFPN010000186.1 GCF_030409335.1 Paeniroseomonas aquatica | reverse complement strand
CAGAACGCGCGATTCCGCGCAACCTCAATGTGCTCTAGCCGATCAGACATTACCTTGACAGGCGATCCCACAGGTCCGGAGATAGTTCTTGATTATTTGTTTTCCGCAACAAGCGCCGATTTGGTGACCACGCCTAGATATCGTCGTCGCACTTCAGCTGAGTCTTTGCAAAACGGCAGATCTTCATAGTGATGTAGTGGCTCTGATTGGGGCGCCAGGATTCGAACCTGGGAATGGCGGTACCAAAAACCGCTGCCTTACCGCTTGGCTACGCCCCACCAGCGGGTCGCCGGGGCGACGGCGCCTGGATAGGACCGCGCCCCGCCCTCGTAAAGCCCCGCCGTGCAGCCGGGCCGCTCAATCCGCCCGGAACAGCCCCCCGGCCGCGCGCCACCAGCCGCCCGGCAGCCCCGCCGCCGCCGCCTCGGCCGCGCCGGGGCTGGCGAACAGCCCGAAGCAGGTGGCGCCGCTGCCGCTCATCCGCGCCAGCAGGCAGCCCGGCAGCCGGCCCAGCGCCGCCAGCACCTCCGCCACCGGCGGGCAGAGCGCGATGGCCGGGGCCTCGAGGTCGTTCCGCAGCCGGCCGAGGTCGCCGGCCATGGCCGCCGCATCGGCCCAGGCGGCGGGCAGCGCGGCGGCCGGGGTAAAGCCGGGCGGGCGGGCGCGGAACACCGCCGGGGTCGCCAGCGCCACCCCGGGGTTGACCAGCAGCAGCCCGCAGTCGGGCAGCGCCGGGGCGGGCCGCAGCACCTCCCCCACCCCCTGCATCCGCCGCGGCCGGGAGGCGAGGCAGACCGGCACATCCGCCCCCAGCCGCGCCCCGATCGCCGCCAGCCGCGCCTCGGGCAGGCCGAGGCCCCAGAGCCGGTCCAGCAGCCGCAGCGCCGCCGCCGCATCGGCCGAGCCGCCGCCGATGCCGGAGGCGACGGGCAGGTGCTTGGCCAGCCGCAGCGCCGCCCCGCCGGGCAGGCCCGCCTCGGCCGCCAGGGCGCGGGCGGCGCGCAGCACCAGGTTGTCCGGCTCGGCGGCGAGGCCGGCGGCGAAGGGGCCCTCCAGCGCCAGGGTCAGCGCCGCGGCCGGCGCCGCCGCCAGCAGGTCCGCGGCCGGGCCGAAGACCGCCAGGCTGTCCAGCAGGTGGTAGCCGTCGTCCCGCCGGCCGGTGACGTGCAGGTACAGGTTGACCTTGGCCGGCGCCGGCTCGCGCATCGCCGTCCCGCTCAGCGCTGGGCGGTGGAGGCGGGGTAGCCCGGCAGCCCGTCCCGCAGCTTGGTCTCGATCTTGGCGATCTCGACCGGCTCGGGGTCGAGCGCCAGGGCGCGGCGCCACTGGAACTGCGCCTCGCGCTGCCGCCCGGCGGCCCAGTAGGCGTCGCCCAGGTGGTCGTTGATGACGCTGCTGCGCGATTCCAGCTCGGCGGCCTTCTCCAGCCAGGTGATGGCCTCCGGCAGGTTGCCCAGGCGGAACATCACCCAGCCGAGGCTGTCGGCGATGTTGCCGTCCTGCGGCCGCAGCTCGGTCGCCCGCAGCAGCATGGCCTTGGCGCGGTCGAGGTTCTTGCCCTGCTCGGCCCAGGTGTAGCCGAGGTAATTCAGCACGTAGGGCTGCTCCGGCGCGAGCTCGAGCGCGCGCAGCAGGTCGGCCTCGGCCCGGGTCCAGTCGCCGGCGCGTTCCCGGGCGACGCCGCGGGCGTAGAACAGCGGCCAGTCCTTCTCGCCGCCCGCCGCCTCGCCGCCCGGCCCGCCGCGGGCCAGCGCCATGTCGTAGGCCTGCACCGCCTCGGGGAAGCGGTCGCGGCGGCGGAGCAGGTCGCCGAGCCGGGCGGCCGGCTGCGGCATGCCGGGGCTGGCGCCGGCCAGGCTGCGCAGCAGCGCCACCGCCTCGTCGGTGCGGTCGAGCCGGTCCAGCAGCGCGGCGCGGCGCAGCCCGACCACCGGGGCCAGCGGGTCCTCGGCCGGCACCTGCTCCAGCGCGGCCAGCGCCTGCTCGGGGTGGTTCTGGTCGGCCAGGGTGTCGGAGACCAGCACCTGGGCGACGGCGAAGCCGGGCCGCAGCCGCAGCGCCAGCTGGGCCAGCACCAGGGCGAAGTCGTTGGAGCCCTGGCCGCGCAGGGCGCTGGCCAGGGCGGTATAGGCCTCGGCCATGCCCTCCGCCGGGGAGGCGACGCCGCGATGCGCCAGGGTCAGCCGCCGGGTGGCCTCGGTCGCCGCCAGCGCGGCGTCGTCGCCGCTGGCGAGGATGCCGTCCAGCAGGCGCTGGGCCTCGGCGGCGCGGCCGGCCCGGCTCAGCACCCCGGCGGCCAGCACCGCCAGCCGCCAGGGCGGCTGCGGCTGGTCGGCCACCGCCTGGCGGGCGAAGCGCTCGGCGTCGCGCGGGCGGCCGGCGATATCGGCGATCAGGGCGGCATGCAGGGCGTTCAGCGCCCGCAGCCGGTTGGCCTCGACCAGCGGGCGGAGCGTCGCCAGCGCCTGGTCCGGCTGGCCGCGGCCGAGCTGGACCCAGGCCAGCAGCGTCGGCTGCAGCACCTGCACCGGGCCGCCGCGGGCGGTGGCGCGCAGCCGCTGCTCGGCCCGCTCCCAGCGGCCGGCCTGCACGTCGGCCCCGGCCAGCAGCAGGTTGGCGGCCGGGTTGTCGCCGAGGCGCCGGGCCAGCCGCACCGCATCCGCCCGGCCGTCCAGCAGGGCGGCGAGGAAGGCGCGGTTCAGCACCTCCGGCTGGTCCGGGTCGGCGCGGAGCGCGGCCAGCAGGTTGTCGGCGGCGGCGCGGGTGTCGGTCTCGGTGGTGGCGAAGCGGCCCGCGAGGTAGCTGCCGAAGGCGCCCATGCCGGGCTGGCCCAGGATGATGCGCGGCGCGCGGTCCCGCCCGGGGGCACTCGAGGCACCGCTGGCGCCGCAGGCGGACAGGAGGGCGGCTGCCAGGAGGACGAGCCGGAACGGGGGGCCGGGGAACTGCATCCCACCGAGGCTACCGCAGAATGCCGCGCTGCGATATCGCCGCGGTGCACGCCCGGGCCGGCTCTCCGGCGGCGGGGCCGCGACATCCTGGTTCGGACCGGTTTCGGCATGTTAGGGTGCCGCAACCATGGGTATTGCGAAGGGGTGAACCATGCGCGCACGCTTCCTGCTCCTCCTCGGCCTGGCGCTGGCCATGGCCGGCGGGCTCCCCGGCGGGGCCGCGCCGGCGCAGGCGCAGAACCGATTCAGCCTGGTGAACAGCACCGGCCAGACCATCGAGCGGGTCTTCGTCTCGCCCTCCCGCGTCTCCGCCTGGGGCCCCGACGTGCTGGGCCAGGCGGTGCTGCCGCCGGGGCAGAGCGCCTGGATCGTGCCGCAGCAGTCCGACTGCGTGCTCGACATCAAGGTGGTCTACCAGGGCGGGCGGGAGGAGGAGCGGCGGCAGGTGAATGCCTGCAGCCTCTCCCGCGTGGTCTGGGGCGGCACGCCCGCCGGGGCCGGCGACCCGAGCTTCCAATTCGTCAACGCCACCGGCGTGGTGGTGAACGAGCTCTATGTCTCGCTCAGCACCGACACCGGCTGGGGCCGCGACCGGCTCGGCCAGGGCACCCTGGCGCCGGGCGCCGGCCTGCCGGTCAGCCTGCCGGCGGGGAAGGTCTGCACCGTCGACATCCGCGTGGTCTATGCCGATGGGCGGGCGCTGGAGCGGCGGCGGGTGGAGACCTGCTCGCTCCGCGAGCTGAACTTCAGGTGATCCGGCCGTAGTCGCCGAATTGCGCGAAGACCCCGCGCAATTCGGCCTCGGTCAGCAGCACCGGGGCGAGGCCCGCGGCGCGCAGCGCCAGGTATTGCCGGGCGAGGTTCTCCACCTCCATCGCCAGGGTCCGCGCCCCCGCCAGGGTGCTGCCCAGCGCCACCGCGCCATGGTTGGCCAGCAGTGCCGCCCGGCGCCCGGCCAGGGCGGCGACGCAGGCCTCGGCCAGTTCGGCGGTGCCGAAGGTGGCATAGGCCGAGCAGGGGATATCCGCGCCGCCGCCGAGGGCGATCATGTAGTGGAAGGGCGGGATGCCCTGCCGCGCGCAGGACAGCGCGGTGGCGAAGGGGCTGTGGGTATGCACGACGGCCCCCGCCTCCGGCCGCGCCGCATAGATCGCGGCGTGCAGCCGCCATTCCGACGACGGCCGGCGGTGCCCGGCGAGGATGCCGCCGTCGGGCGCCACCTCCACCAGGTCCTCCGGCCCGCACTCCGCGTAGGGCAGCCCGGCCGGGGTGATCAGGCAGCCGCCCGCGGTGCGGCAGGACAGGTTGCCGGACTTGCTCGGCATGAAGCCGAGCGCATCCAGCGCCCGCGCCGCCTCGATGATCGCAGCCCTCACGCCCGGATCCAGGTCTCGGAGAAGGCCAGCATCGCCGTGCTGATGGCATGGCCGGCGACCACCCGCGGCAGGGGCTTGCCCGGCAGCGCCCGGCCGTTGACCGTGATGCCCGCGCTCTCGCAGCCGACGAAGAGGCTCGGCATGTGGTGCCGGCCGGTCGCCGAATGCTCCGGCGCCAGGGCGAAGCAGAAGGGCGCGCCGAGCCCGGCCCAGGTGAGCGTCACCTCCATCCCCGGCGCCTTCACCACCTCCGAATAGGTGCTGCCGGCATCGCCCTCGGTGGCGACGCTGTCGAGCGGGGCGTAGCGCAGCCCGGCCAGCCCCGGCAGCCCGCGCCAGGCGCCGAAGCTCGAGACGAAGCCGGCGACCAGGTAGCGCGCCAACGGCTCGTTGTCGGTCAGGCAGACATTGCCCGGGGCGTCGGCCTCGCCCGGGGATTGCAGCAGCACCAGCGCATGCCCGCGCCCATGCGGGGAGAGCACGACGCGGAAGAAGCTGGCCAGGGTGGTGAAGGGGCCGTCGGGGTCGGTCTTCAGGCTGATGCCGGGGTTCTCGCCGGACCATTCGACCTGTCCGGGGAAGCTGATGGGCTCGGCCATGGCGGGTCTCTCCTCTGCGGGCGGCCATTCAGCCATGCGCGCCCGGCGGCGGCCATCCTTCCCTTGAACAGGGGGCCGGGGACGTCCCATCTGCGACGCGATGCGGAACGGATGGCACGACGACGGGATGGGCCGGCGGCGCCTGGTCATGGCGCTGGTGGCGCTCGCCCTGCTGCTGCTGCCGGTGATGCCGCCGGTGGCCCGGCCCATGCCGGCCGCGGCGGCGGTCGCCGATTGCGCCGGGCATCACGCCGCACCGGCCGCGCTTGGGGCCGACCGAGGGGCCGACCGAGGGGCCGACCAAGCGGCCGGCCACGCCGCGCCGGAGCCCCAGCCGCCGCAGGCGCAACACGACGGCTGCTGCCTGGCCGGGCAATGCCCGATGCTGGTCACCCTGCCGCCGCCGGCGCCGCCGCCGCCGGCACAGGCCGGACCCGAGGCCGGGCCGCGGGCGACGGCCGCGCCCGGGTCGGAGCCGCCGGGCATCCTGCGGGGTCCGCCGCGGCCACCGCCGCGCGCCCGGGGCTGACGCCGCCGCCCCGGCCCGCCGGGCGGAACCGCCATCCCTGACCCCATTCCGGTCCCCGGCCGCGCGCCGGGACCAGAGGATACCGATCCATGCGATACCCCCTCCCCGGCCTCGCCCTCGCGGCGGGCCTGCTGCTCGGCGCCGCGCCATCCGCCCAGGCCAGCATCGAGGACGGCTACGTGCCCGGCGGCACCCCGGCCCCCACCACCTGGTACCGCCGGGCCGACCCGGCCGCCGCCGCGGCCGACCGCGCCTATGTCGAGGGCATGCGCGCCCACCACGCCGGCGCCCTGACGATGAGCGAGGCCTATCTCGCCGAGCCGGAGGCCAGCAGCCCGGTTGCTGCGCCGGCTGGCCCGGGCCATCATCCGCAACCAGCGCTTCGAGCTGGCCCTGCTCGAGGAGGTCGGGCGCAACCTGGCGCTGCCGCCGCTGCGGCTGGGCGGGCTGGTGCTGCAGCCGATGGCGACCGAGGGGCTGGCGCAGATGGCGCAATTCCAGCGCTCGCCGATCCCGGGGGCGATGGATGCCATCGCCACCGCCGCGGCGCCGGTCACGCGGGCGGACGTGCTCTTCGCCAAGGCAATGATCCTGCACCACCAGGGCGCGCTCGACATGGTGCGGGACTACCGGGCCGGGGCGGGTGCGAACGGCTTCCTCGGGCTGATGAACGTCGACATCGTCACCGACCAGACCCAGGAAATCGGGCTGATGCGGCGGGTGATCGCCGCCTGGCCGGGCGATGCGGCGGCGGTGGCGGTGCCGCCGGGCATGGTGCACGGCATGGCGGGGATGGCGCATGGCGCCATGCCCGGGCCGGCGGCGGACACCGCGCCCCCGGCCGATCCCCACGCCGGCCACGCCCCTGCGGCGCGGGCGCCGAGGGCGGCCCATGACCACGCGCCTGGCATGACGCACTGAGCGGGCGGCCCGCGCCGGGGCTGGATGCGGCCCCGGCGCCCGGCCGGATTCGCCCCGGCAGTGGACCAGGCAGGGGGAGACGGCGGCATGAGCGATGCGATCATCCGGCGCGACCCTGGCGGCGATCATCGCCACCGCCGGCCTGACCGTGCGGGAGGCCCTGCTGCGGATCTGGGAGCAGGACCGCAAGAGCGTGGTCTTCGTCACCCGCTCGATCTCGGAGGCGATCTTCCTCGCCGACCGGGTCGTGGTCATGGCCACCCGGCCCGGCGCGGTGAAGCAGGTCTTCGACATCGACATGCCCCGCCCGCGCGAGCGGACGGATGCCGATTTCGTCCGGCTCGAGCGCGATCACGCTGCTGGTCCGCGCCGAGGTGCAGAAGCTCGGGGTGACGCAGTCACTCCCGTTCGATGCCGGCCTGGCGGATCAGCGCCTCCCACCGCGCGTTGTCGGTGCCGATGCGTTGGCCGAGCGCCTCCGGCCCCAGCGGCAGCGGGGCGGTGGCCAGGGTGGCGAATTGCTGCCGCACCGCCGGCCGGGCCAGCGCCGCCCGGATGGCGGCATCGATCCGCCCGACCGTGGCGGCCGGGGTGCCGGCCGGAGCGACCAGGGCGATCATGGTCTCGAGCGCCGCCGCCGCATCGGGGAAGGCCTCGCGCAAGACCGGTATCTCCGGCGCCAGGGCGCTGCGGGACCCGGCCGAGGTGGCGAGCGGCCTGATGCCGCCGGCCTTCGCCTGCGCCAGGGCGCTGCCGAGGTCGACCACCGCCGCCTCGACATGGCCGCCGACCAGGTCCGTCATCGCCTGCGGGATGCCGCGGTAGCTGACCGCGACCGGCCGGGTGCCGCTCGCCGCGGCGAAGAGCGCCAGCGCCACCTGGCCGCTCGGCGAGCCGTAGGCGACGCTGAGCGGCGGGTCCTGCCGCCCGGCCCGCGCCGCCAGTTCCGCCACCGAGCGGATCGGCGAGGCGCCGCCGACCAGGAAGACCATGCAGGTGGCGCCGATGCCGGAGACCGGCCGGAAGCTCTCGACCGGGTCGTAGGGCAGCATCCGGTAGAGGCTGCGGGCCACGAACAGCAGCGAGGAGGCGACCAGCAGGGTATGGCCGTCCGCCGGGCTGCGGGCGACCAGGGCGGCGCCCAGGGTCCCCTGCGCCCCGGCGCGGTTGTCCACCAGCACCGGCTGGCCCAGCGCCTCCTGCAGCGGCGCCGCCAGGGCGCGGGCCACGCCATCGGTGACCGACCCGGCCGGGAAGGGCACCACCAGGGTAAGCGGCCGCGTGGCGGGCTCGGCCGCCCCGGCCCCGCGCCAACCGGCCATGCTGGCCAACACCGCGGGCAATGCGCGGCGATCGATCATGGTCGGTGTCCCCCGGGTTCGGCGCCATCTCAGCCCGCCCGGCGATGGCCGGCAAGCGGGCGGCGGGGGGTGACCTGCCGCCACCGCGTGCTACCACTGCGGCAACCGGCCGAGACCGGACACACCAGAGGGCAGGATCCGAGGAGCATGATCGACTACCGGGTGCAGGACCACGTCGCCGAGATCCTGTTCAACAACCCGCCAGTGAACGCCATCACCGAGGCCTTCCTGGACCGGCTGATCGCCCTGCTGGAACGGGCGCGGGACGACCGGGCGGTGCGGGCGGTGATCCTCGCCAGCGCCGTCCCCGGGCGGTTCTGCGCCGGCCTCGACCTCGCCGCCTTCCGGCGCAGCACGCCCTCGGAGGTGCATGCCGTCGTCGGCAAGCTCTATGCCCAGCTCAGCGAATTGCAGTCGGGCCTCGGCAAGCCCTCGATCGCGGCCATCACCGGCGCGGCGCGCGGCGGCGGCATGTCGGTCGCCATCACCTGCGACATCATCCTGGCCGCCGATACCGCGACCTTCGGCTACCCGGAGCTCGACATCGGCCTGCTGCCGGCGATCCACTACACCCACCTGCCCCGCATCGTCGGCCGCTACCGCGCCTTCGAGCTGCTCTTCACCGGGCGCAGCTTCGACGCGGCGGAGGCGGTCTCGCTCGGCCTCGTCACCCGGCACGTGCCCGAGGCGGAGCTGCTGGCGGAGGCGCGCCGCATGGCCGCGGTCTTCGCCGCCAAGTCGCCGGAGCTGATGCGGCTGGGCAAGGCCGCCTTCATGCGCGCCATCGACAACGGCTACCGCCAGGGCGCGGCCGGCGCGGTCGATACCGTCTCGACCGTCTTCGGCACCGAGGCCTGCCGGGAAGGGCTCGCCGCCTTCGTCGAGAAGCGCAAGCCGGTCTGGAAGCCGGCATGAGCGAGTTCGACCCCGCCCCATTCGATCCAGCCCGGCACCGCATGGTGCCGCAGCAGCGCTGGTTCGGCGACTTCACCCTCGGGGAACGCTTCGTCCTGCCCAGCCGGACGATGACCGAGGCCATCTTCCTCGCCTTCCAGGCGGCCAGCGGCGACAACCACCCGGTCCACTACGACGCCGAATACTGCCGCGCCCGCGGCATGCCGCAGATGCTGGCGCATGGCCTGCAGACGCTGATCCAGACCGCGCCGGGGGCCGGGCTGTTCCCGCACCTGGTCGAGGAGTCGCTGGTCGGCTTCCTCGAGCAGTCGAGCCGCTTCCACAAGCCGGTCTTCGTCGGCGACACGCTCTATCCGGCGCTGACCGTCGCCGAGCTGACGCCGCGGCGGACCACCGGCGTCGTCGGCCTCGGCAGCACCGTGCACAACCAGCGCCGCGAACTGGTGCTGGACGGCATGCAGCGCTTCATCATCCGCATGCGGGGGCCGGCGGCGGGCTGAGGCCCGGCGTCGCCCGCACCGACAGGAGAAGACCGGCATGACCCTTCCGCTGCGCATCGGCATCTGGGCCCTGGTCCACGGCAACCGCGCCGCGCTGCACGACCCGGAGGAGCCCTACGACGCCTCCTGGCAGCGCAACCGCCGGCTGGTGCTGGAGGCGGAGGCGCTGGGCTACGACTGCGTGCTGGTCGCCCAGCACACGATGAACCCGCACCGGCCGGACCTCGGCCAGCTCGAGGCCTGGACCGCCTCCGCCGCGCTGGCGGCGGAGACGCGGCGGATCGAGCTCATCACCGCGATCAAGCCGATGCTCTACCACCCCGTGGTGCTGGCGAAGATGGCGCTGCAGATCGAGGAGATCAGCGGCGGCCGCTTCGCCATCAACCTGGTGAACGCCTGGAACCGCAAGGAGATCGAGGACGCCGGGATGCTCTTCCGCGAGCACGACGAGCGCTACGCCTATGGCGCCGAATGGCTCGGCGTCGTGGAGCGGCTGATGCGGGGCGAGCAGGTCGACCACCAGGGCCGCTACTTCCAGGTGAAGGACTACCTGCTGCGCCCGGCCGCCGCGACCCGGCCGCGGCCGCGCATCTACGTCGGCGGCGAATCCGGCCCGGCGCGGGACCTGGTGGCGGCGCAGGCGGATGTCTGGTTCATCAACGGCCAGCCGGTCGAGGACGTGGCGGCGCTGATCGCCGACGTCCGCCGGCGGCCGCGGGCCGGGGAGCCGGTGCGCTTCGGCCTCTCCACCTTCGTCATCGCCCGGGAGACCGAGGCGGAGGCGCAGGCGGCCTACCGGCGCCTGCTGGCCCTGGCGCAGCAGGATGCGGAGATCAAGGCCTATGTGAAGGCCAATACCGACGCCGCCGTCGCCATGCGCAAGACCCAGGCGAAGTTCGAGAGCGTCGGCACCAACGGCGGCACCGCCGGCGGCACGGTCGGCAGCTACGACCAGGTGGCGGCGCGGCTGATGCAGTTCCATGCCGCGGGGATCGATACCCTGCTCACGCAGTTCCAGCCCTTCGAGCCGGAGATGCGGCGCTTCGCCGAGCACGTGATGCCGCGCTTGGCGGCGATCCGGCCGGGGTGAGGCAGGCAGGGGCGATCAGGCCATGGGTCAGACTTTGAGCTCGCCGACATCCATCGCGACGATGCGGCACGCTTCGGAATAGCAGCGTCCGGGCGCAGGAGATCGGCGCCGGCGGCATCGGGCCGAGCCGGCGCGGGCCGCCGGCCGTGCCGCGGTGACCGTGGCCGCACGGACCGGAAGGGGTAATCCGCCGTGGGTATGGCGGCTCCGAAGGGGAGGAGGCGACGGCGCCGCCCTATCCCGATACCCCCTATGGAATTCGCCTCCCGAATTGGACAGTCGTTCGAAAGGGAGATGCGGCATGGCAACGGTGACCGGGTTCGATCTCAACGGCAGCCGCGCCGGGTTGAACGAGGCCCGTGCCTATGTCGAGAACGCCGCGGCGATCGACCTGGCGCCGGTCGCCACGGTGAGCGCGGTCGGGAATTTCGCTGGCCAGAGCCTGAGGATCTCCGGCCTCCTGCCGGAGACCAGGATCGGGTTCGACGGCTTCGCATCCCTGTCCGGCGCCAACGTCCGGATCAGCGGCACGACCATCGGCACCATCACCGGCGGCAGCAACGGCGTGGATATCGTCATCGCCTTCAACGCCAGCGCCACGGCCGCCCGCATCCAGACGCTCATTCAGGAGCTCACCTTCGCCAGCACCAGCGACGCCCCCGCGGCCAGCCAGGCCGTCACGTTCAACCTGGCCGGCACGGTCAGGACCGCCGTCATCAGCGTCACCGCGGTCAACGACCTGCCCCAGCTCGACCTCAACGGCACCGCGTCCGGCACCAATGGCGCGGCCAGCGTCCGCGAGCAGACGCCGACCGCGATCGCCCCTGCGGCCATCCTTACGGATGCGGATTCCCCCAGCCTCACCGCCCTGACCGCAACCCTGACCACGCGACCGAACGGCGACGCGGTCGAATCGCTGGCGCTCGGGGCGGCCGCAGCGCAGCTGGCCACGGCGGCCGGGCTGGCGGTCGGCTACAATGCGGCAACCGGCAGCCTCGGCATCACCGGTACCGCCCCCCAGGACACCTATCAGGCCATCCTGCGCGGCGTCGTCTACGACAACCTCAGCGACGCCCCGACAGGCGCGAACCGGACCGTCCGGGTCACCGCGAACGACGGCCAGGGCCCGAGCGCCGCCCGCGACCTGGCCGTCACCCTGGCGGCGGTCAATGATGCGCCGGTGCCCGACCTCAACGGCAGCGCGTCCGGCACCTCCGTCACCCTGGCCTGGCGCGGCGGCGATCCGGCGGTCCGCATCGCCCCGGCGGGCAGCATCCTCGATGCCGATTCGGCGAATTTCAACGGTGGCTTCCTGCGGGCCGAACTGACCCAGAACGGCACCCTGGCCGATAAGCTCGGCATCCTCGCCGATGGCGTGGTCACCCTGGCCAATGGCGGCGCCACCGTCGCCGTCAATGGCACCGCCATCGGCACCGTCTCGGGCGGCGGCAATGGCGCGGCGCTCGTCATCGGCTTCACCAGCGCCAGCGCGACCCCGGCGAATGTCCAGGCCGTGCTCGGCCGCATCGGCTACAGCAGCACCGCCGCTTCCACCGCGACCAAGCAGGTGACGTTCACGCTGAACGACGGCGACGGCACCGCCAATGGCGGCCAGGCCACGGGCAGCGCCACGGCAACCATCGCGCTGACGGCCGGCGGGAACATCGCCCCGGTCCTCACCGGCGACCTGGCAGCCCCGATTGCCGGCGCGGCCTATGTCATCACCACCGCCGACCTGTCCTTCACCGACCCCGACGACCTGGCCTCGGGCGTGACCTTCACCGTCAGCGGCGCCGTCAACGGCGGCATCCTGGTGGAGGGCGTGACGGCCGGCAGCTTCACCGGACAGCAGCTCGCCGCCGGCGCGGTCTCCTTCCGCTTCAGCGACCCGGGGGTCACGGCGGCGTCCTTCGCGGTCTCGGTGGAGGATGGCAACGAGGACGGCTCGACTCCGGTGCCGCGCACCTTCCAGTTCACCGCCAGCCCGCCGCCGTCCGGCACGCTCAGCTTCGCCGACGCCACGCAGGGCGTCGCGGCCGACCTCGCGGCGGCGTCCTGGCATCCCGCGCTGCGGATGATGCCCTTCGGTGATTCGATCACGAATGGCGATGCCCCCGAGGGCAGCGACGAGCATGGCTACCGCGGCTTCCTCTGGCAGAACCTGGCCGGGGCCGGCGTGCTGGCCGATTTCGTCGGACCCAACAGCAATGGCCTGGTGCCCGACCCGGACCATGCCGGCTATCCCGGCGAGACCGCGGACGACCTGCTGGCGCTGCTGCCAAGCCTGCTCGCCACCTATGCACCGGGCGCCGTCCTGCTGCTGGCCGGCGCCAACGACATCCTCCAGGAGACCAACGCGCAGAACTCGGTCGGCCCCGAGATCCGGGCCATGCTGGACCTGCTGGCGCAGCGGAGCCCGGCCACGACCGTCTATGTCTCGACGGTCCTGCCGCTCAGCGGCAACACGGCGGAAGTCGATGCCGTCAATGTCGCCATCCGGGCGGTCGTCGCCGATGCCATCGGCCGCGGCCAGACCGTCCGTCAGGTGGAGATGCTGAGCGTCAGCACCGCAGACCTGTTCGACGGCATCCACCCGACCGATGGCGGCTACCTGGAGATGGCCGGATACTGGACCACCGCGATACTGGCCGATCCGCCGGCCGGCGGGCCGTCCACCGCCATCGGCGCCGGCGTGGCCGCACTGACCGGCAGCGCCTTCAATGATCTGCTGACCGGGGATGGCGGGCCGAATTCGCTGCTCGGCGGCGGCGGCAACGACTGGCTGGCAGGCGGCGGCGGCGCCGATACGCTGTCCGGTGGTGCCGGCCGGGATACGCTCATCGGCGGTCAGGGTGCCGACAGCCTCAGCGGAGGCGCGGAGGCCGATGCCTTCGCCTTCGCCGCGGGTTTCGGGGGCGATACCCTGGCCGACTTCCGCCCGGGCGAGGACCGGCTGGATCTCCGCGCGCTCGGCCTGACCATCGGCAGCTTCGACGCCTGGCTGGGAAGCCACGCGGTGGCGTCCGGCGGGGATACGATCATCACGATCGACGCGGACAACACCATCGCCCTCGCGGGTGTCGCCATCGCCAGCCTGCGCGCGACGGATTTCGCATTCGCCTGATGACCAGACCGCCACGCGGCCATCAGCGGGACGCGGGGCGCCGCATCCGAGCGCGGGCGAAGCGCGGGGCCCGGCGGGACCGACGCCCTGCATGGTCCGGATGGTGTCCGCGGCGGGATTCGAACCCACGGCCCCAGGATTCAATTCCACTTCGGCTTTCGCCGCCGCCGCTTGCGCGACGTTCGTGGTCTGGACTGTCCCTTCACCCTAGGCCGAGGCCCTTAGGTGCCGCCCGTCCAGTCTCTACACCTTCCCCGCGGCTTTCGCCGGGGGCTTGGCTCGGGATCGGCAAGGCGCTGAGGGCGCCCGAGCTTTCCCCGACTTTGAGCGGATCCGTTGCGCCGTTTCCGGGCGCAACGCCCAATTAACCCTTAGGAATCCTGTACTCTATCCGGCTGAGCTACGCGGACACTGGCGCCAGCATAGCCCAGCCGGGCCTGCGGGAAAAGCCGCTACCGGCTCCGCTCGATGTTCCACAGGACGGGGAAGCCGAAGTCGATCACCCCCTTCAGCTCGGCGCGCCAGACCGCCGGGGCCTGGAACTGGCCGTCGACGGGGAAGGTGACGTTCTCGATCGCCAGCCGCTGGAGGTCGGCGGCCAGCGCCTTGCGCTTCTCCGGGTCGCTCTCGGCGGCGAAGGCGTCCAGCACCGGGGTCATCGCCGGGACGCAATAGCCCCAGGGCTGGGTATTGGTGCAGTTGTAGCCGATGCCGACGTTGCTCAGCGGGTCCGCCATGTCGAAGCCGGTATAGATCACCGGCACCAGGTTCCAGCCGCCGCGCTCGATCGGCTCCCGCGCCACCCAGCGCTGGGCGATGGAGGACCAGTCGGAGGTACTGACGTCGAGGTTGAAGCCGGCGCGCTTCAGCCTGTCGATCACCACCAGCGCCATCGGGTTGATCAGCGCGCTGTCGGCCGGCTGCAGGATGACGATGCGCTCGTTGGCGTAGCCGGCCTCCCGCAGCAGGGCGCGGGCGCGCTCGAGGCTCGGGGCGCGGATGGCCTCGCCGCCGGCGTCGCTGCTGTAGCGGGTGCCGCAGAGGTACATCGAGGTGCAGCCCGCATCGGTCATGCCCTCGGGCAGGCCGTGGCCGGCCAGGATCTCGCTGCGGTCGAGCGCCGCCTGCAGGGCCCGGCGCATCGGCAGCCGGTCGAAGGGCGGCAGGTGGTGGTTGATGCTGACGCCGCCGACGATATGGGCGATGCCGCCGGGCCTGGCGATGACCAGGTTGCGGTCGCGGCGGAAGATCGAGAGGTAGTCGATCGGGCCGTATTCCAGGTAGTCCACCTCGCCCCTGGTCAGCGCCGCGGCGCGCAGCGAGACATCCGGCAGGGTGACGAACTCGACGCGCTCGATATGCGCGACCTTGCCGCCGGCGAGGCCGTCGGCCGGCTCGGGGCGCGGGACGTAGCGCGGGTTGCGGCGGAAGAAGGTGCGCTCGCCCGGCACCCATTCGTCCCGGAGGAACAGGTAGGGGCCGCTGCCGACGACCTCGGCCACCGCCTGGGTCGGCGGGGTGGTGCCGGCCAGCCGCGCCGGCATGATGAAGGGCACGTGCACGCTCGGCTTGCCGAGGGCGTCGATGACGCCGCCGAAGGGCTGCGCCAGTTGCAGCACGAAGCGGTTCGGCGCCTCGGCGCGCAGCTCCTTCGTCGCCGCGATCAGCCGGCGGCCGATGGAATCACGGGCGCCCCAGCGCTTGAGGGAGGCGATGACGTCATCCGCCGTGACAGGCGTGCCGTCGCTGAATTCCAGGCCGGGGCGCAGGGTGAAAGTCCAGGTCAGCTTGTCCTCGCTGACCTGCCAGCCCTCCAGCATCTGCGGCTGGTACTCGCCCTTGCCGTCCATGGCGACGAGGGTGTCGTAGACCATGTAGGCGAAGTTGCGGGTGACGAAGGAGGGGCTGGCGATCGGGTCGAGGTTCTGCAGCCCGACGTTCAGCACCAGGCGCAGCGGCCGCTCGCGCGGCTGGGCGCTGGCGCCGAGGGCCAGGGTGCAGCCGGCGAGGAGGCCCAGCAGCAGGCGTCGCAGCATGGTCTCAGCCCTTCTCATGGCCGGCGGCCCAGGCCTCGGCGACCTCGGTCCCGGTGGCGAACCAGACGTCCGGGAAGGTCTTGATCCACTGGATCATCTCCCGCAGCAGCATGATCCGGCTCGGCCGGCCGCTGACCTGCGGATGCATCACCAGGTTGTAGAGCCCGCCCCAGCGGTAGATCTCGCGGAACTCGTCCTGGAAGACCTGCCGGATGTGGCTGTTCGGGAAGATCGGCCGCGGGCCCTTGATGCTGAACAGCGCATAGACCGCGTCGTCCAGGCTCCAGTGCCAGGGCAGCTCGACCGGGCCGCGGCTGCCGTCGGGCATGACGTGGCGATAGGGGTTGATGTCGTCGAGCAGCGAGCTGTCGTACAGGAACTCGTGCTTCTGCAGCAGGCGGATGAGGTTGTCGCTGGTCTCCCCGGCCGGCGAGCGGTAGCCCTTGGGCACCACGCCGAGGCAGCGCTTCAGCGCCTCGAGGCCCTTCTCCATCTCCTCGACCTCCTTGTCGGGGAAGGACGGGTCGATCCAGCTGTGGGAATAGCTGTGGTGGGCGATCTCGTGGCCCTCGCGCAGGATCATCTCGGCGCGGTCCTGGTGGGTCTCGGCGGTCCAGCCGACGACGAAGAAGGTGGCCTTCACCCCTTCCTCGCGCAGCGTCTGCAGGATCATCGGCACGCCGACCTTGGCGCCGTACCTGCCCTGGCTGAGGATGCCGGGGCGGCGGATATTCTCCGGGTCGCGCGCCAGCCACAGCGTCTCGGCGTCGAAGTCGAAGGTCAGCATGACCGCGACCCGCGCCTTGTTCGGCCAGTTGACTCGCATGTCGATCATCGGGGGCACTCCTTTCAGCCAGCCTCGCGCGGCGGATGCCGCGCCGCAAGCCACCCGCCGTCGACCGCGATCACCTGGCCCGAGACATAGGCGGCATCCGCCGAGGCGAGGAAGGCGATGACGGCAGCCACTTCCTCCGGCTGGCCGGCGCGGCGCAGCGGCGTCGGCTCCAGCACCGCGCGCCGGTAGTACTCGCTCCCGAGGTGGCCCACGGTCATCGCCGTCTCGATGACGCCGGGCGCCACCGCATTCACCAGGATGCCCTCCGGCCCCAGCTCGCCGGCCATCTGCCGGGTCATCTGGGCGACGCCGGCCTTGGCCACGGCATAGGCGGTGGTGCCGGGATAGCCGGCGATGCCGAAGGTCGAGGAGACGCTGATGACCCGCCCGCCCGGCCGCGCCAGGTAGGGGATCGCCGCCCGCGTCACCCGCAGCACCGATTTCAGGTTGGTGTCGATGAAGCGGTCGATCAGCTCGTCGTCCGATTCGGCCAGCGGCTTCGAGCCGCCGATGCCGGCGTTGTTCACCAGGATGTCGAGCCGCCCGAAGGCCTCCAGCGCGGCCTGGACCAGCGCCTCCCCGGCGCCGCGGGCGTTCAGGTCGAGGGTGAGGCCGGTGGCGCCCAGCGCCGCCGCGGTCGCCATCACCGCGGGCGACAGGTCGGCCAGCAGCACCCGGGCGCCATCGGCCGCCAGCCGGGCGGCGGTGGCGGCGCCGATGCCGCGGGCCGCGCCGGTGACGATGGCGGCCTTTCCGGCGAAGCGGTTCGGGTCAGGCAAGGCGGCCTCCATCGATGGGGAGTGCGACGCCGGTGATGAAGCCGGCGGCGGGGCTGAGCAGGAAGAGCACGGTCTCCGCGACTTCCTCGGCGCGGCCGAAGCGCAGCATCGGGTGGCGGGCGCGGAAGGCGGCCTCGCGGGCGGCGCGGGCGGCCGCGTCGCCGGCGGCGGCGAAGGTGGCCTCCAGCATCGGCGTCTCGATCGAGCCGGGGCAGACGCAGTTCACCCGGATGCCCTCGGCGGCATGGGACAGCGCCAGGCTGCGGGTCAGCATGACCACCGCGCCCTTGCTGGCGGAATAGGCCGGCAGGGTGGCGGACCCCGCCAGCCCGGCGGTGGAGGCGAAGGCGACGACGGCGCCGCCGCCGGCCGCCTGCATCCGCGGCAGCACGGCGCGGACCGCGAGCCAGGTGCCCTTCACATTGACCGCGAAGAGCCGGTCCCATTCGGCCTCCTCGACCTCGGCCAGGGGCCTGGCCGGGCCCAGCATGCCGGCGGCGGTGACCAGCAGGGTGACCGGGCCGAGTTCCGCCGCGCGTGCCGCCGCCGCGGCGACATCCGTCGCGCTGGCGGCATCGCCGGTGACGGTCACGGCGCCGGGGCAGCGGGCGGCGGTCTCGGCCAGCCCCTCGGCACTGCGGTCGAAGAGGAGCAGCTTCGCACCCTCGCGGGCCAGGCCGAGGGCGGTGGCGCGGCCGAGGCCGGAGCCGGCGCCGGTGACGAGCGCCACCTGGCCGGTGAAGCGGTCCGCCCTCATGCCATCATTCTCCGCGCCACCGCCTCGCCGATCATGACGCAGGTGAAGTGGGTATTGGCCCGGCAATCGGCCGGCATGATGGAGGCGTCCGCCACCCGCAGCCCGGCGATGCCCTTCACCCGCGCATCGGGGTCGACCACGCCGCGCGGTTCCTCGTAGGCGGTCATCCTGCAGGTGCCGGCGGCGTGCTGGATGTCGCCGGCCTCCTGCAGCAGCAGGGCGTCGAGCGCATCGCCGGGCAGCGCGGCGGCCTCGGCCATGCTCAACCCGCTTTCGCCGAAGGTGATCCGGGAGGCGATGCGGGCCAGCGCCGGCTGCGCGGCGAGTGTCGCCAGCCGCGCCACCGCATCCCGCATCCGCAGCAGGTCGCGGGGGTCGGAGAGCATGTTCTCCTCGACGATCGGGTCCTGCTCCGGCGCCGCCGAGGCGAGGGTGACGGTCCCGCGCGAGAAGGCCTCGTAGACCGCGGCGCCGATGGCGCCGAGCGGCTGCGGCCGGGCGCCGGGCGGGGCCAGGCCGCGGTGGTTGAAGGCGATGAGGATCATGTCCCGCACCCCGCCGCCGCCGAGGCCACTGCTGTAGGTGACGCAGCAGTTGGTGTGGCGCTGGTCGGGGTCGGTGGCGGCGAAGTCCGGCTTCAGGTCGAGGCTGGCGCGGACGATCGGGTGGTCCATGAAGTTGCGGCCGACCTCGGGCAGGTTGTGCACCACATCGATGCCCATCGCCTGCAACGCCGCCCCGGCCCCGATGCCCGAGCGCAGCAGGATCGCCGGGCTATGCACCGCGCCGGCCGAGAGCACGACCTCCCGCGCCGGAAGATCCACCCAGCCCTGGCCCTTGAGGTGGACGCGGACGCCGGTGGCGCGGCCGGCCTCGATCAGCACCCTATCGACCAGCGCATCGCCGCGGATCTCGAGGTTGGGGCGGCCGCGGGCGGGCTCCAGGAAGGCCTCGTTGGTCGAGACGCGGCGGCCGTCGCGGCTGTTGATGGGGTAGCAGGAGACGCCCTCGCCGGTCGGCGCGTTGAGGTCGGCGTTCCAGGGGTAGCCGGCGGCCAGCGCCGCGGCCTTCAGGCCGAGGTCGACCGGGCCCCAGCTGGCTTCCGGGGCGCGGTAGACCGGCAGCGGGCCGGACCTGCCATGGCCCTCGGCGGGGTCGCACTCGATGGCATCGAACAGGGGCAGCACGTCGCGGCCGGACCAGCCCTCGCAGCCGGCCTCGGCCCAGGCGTCGAAGGCGGCCATGACGCCGCGGATGGCGATCTGCGCATTCACCACCGAGCTGCCGCCGAGCGCCTTGCCGCGCCAGTAGAACTTCGGCTGCTGCACCGCGGTGCGGCGGGAGACCAGCCTGGGCCAGTGCCACTCCGCCTGCAGCCCGGGGTCGTGGATCATCGGGATGGGGTTGGCGCTGAGCATGGCCTGGGGGGCCTCGGCGGCGCGCCAGTCCCGCCCGGCTTCCAGCAGCAGCACCCGGCGCTGCGGGTCGGCGGAGAGCCTCGCCGCCAGGGCGGCGCCGGCCGAGCCGGCGCCCACCACGATCACGTCATGCATGCCGCTACGTCTCCACCGCCTGGAACGGCGGGATGGCCGAGGGGATCAGGGTGCGCAACTGCATCCGAAGCTCCGTAAGGGTGGGGGGGGCGATGCAAGCGCCATGCTAGGCCGGCTTGCCGGATCCGCGCGAATGCGCCCACCCTGGCGCCCATCGAAGGGGAGGGCGCGCATGACGCCACGCATCGGCTACCTGCTGCCCACGCGCGAGCAGGTGATGGAGGGCCGGCCGGAGGCCGCGCCGCTGCTGGCGCTGGCGGAGCGGGCCGAGGCGCTGGGCTATGCCTCCGTCTGGGTCGGGGATTCGGTGCTGGCGCGGCCGCGGCATGACCCGCTGACCCTGCTCGCCGCCGTCGCCGGGCGGACGCGGCGGGTGCAGCTCGGCACCGCGGTGCTGCTGCCGGCGCTGCGCAACCCGGTGCTGCTGGCGCATCAGGTGGCGACGCTCGACCAGATTGCCGAAGGCCGCGTCATCCTGGGCGTCGGCATCGCCAGCGACGTGGCGAATATCCGCGCGGAATTCGCGGCCTGCGGCGTGCCCTGGGAGAAGCGGGTGGGTCGCATGCTGGAAGGGCTGCGGCTGTGCCGGGCGCTCTGGGGCGGCGCGCCGGTGGACTGGGACGGGCGCTGGATCCTGCAGGGCGCGGTGCTGGGCCCGGTGCCGCACCGGCCGGGCGGGCCGCCGATCTGGCTGGCCGGCGCGGCGCCGGCGACCATCGAGCGGGTGGGCCGGCATTTCGACGGCTGGTTCCCCAATGGCCACGACCCCGCCGCCTTCGCCGAGACCTTCGGCGCGATGCAGGCGGTGGCGCGGGAGGCCGGGCGCGACCCCGCCGACCTGACCGGCGCGGTCTACCTGACGCTCGCGATCGATGAGAATACGGCCCGGGCCGAGGCGCGGATCGATGCCTTCATGGCTGGCTACTACGGCCAGCGGCCCGACGTGATGCGGAAGCGCCAGCGCTGCTACGCCGGCGGGCTCGCCGGGGCGCGCGAGCTCATCGCCGAGTATGCCGCCGCCGGCGTCGGCCACCTGGTGCTGCGCTTCGCCGGCGCGCATGACCGCCACCTGGAATTGCTGGCCGGCCTCAACGCCTGAACGGAACCCCTGATGCGCATCGAGATCCTCTGCACCGGCGACGAGATCCTCACCGGCAAGACCATCAATACCAACTACAGCCACATCGCCCGGCGGCTGGTCGAGCTCGGGCTCGACATCCATTGGGGCACCATCGTCGGCGACGACCGGGCGAGCCTCAGCGCGGCCTTCGCCGAGGCGGCGAAGCGGGCGGATGCGGTGATCGTCAACGGCGGGCTCGGCCCGACGGTCGATGACCTGTCGCAGGAGATGGCGGCGGAGGCGGCGGGGGTGCCGCTGGTGCTGCATGAGGAGTGGCTGGCGCGGGTCGAGGCCTTCTACGCCCGGCGCGGCCGGGTCATGCCGCCGAACAACCGCAAGCAGGCGATGCTGCCGGAGGGCGCCGAGTTCATCGACAACCCGATCGGCACCGCCTGCGGCTTCGCCGTCACCATCGGCCGCGCCCGCTTCTTCTTCACCCCCGGCGTGCCGCGGGAGCTGAAGCGGATGCTGGAGGAGCAATTGCTGCCGCGGCTGCTGGCGCTCGGCGGGCTGCCCGGCGTGACCCGGCTGAAGCGCTTCCATACCTTCGGCATCGGCGAGAGCCGGGCCGACCAGATGCTGAGCGACATCCCGGGCCTCGAGGACGGGCCGGTGAAGCTCGGCTTCCAGTCGCACTACCCGCAGCTCGAGACCAAGCTGGCGGTGCGGGCGGCCGACATGGCGACGCTCGAGGCGGCGCTGGCGCCGATCGAGGCGGAGGTGCGCCGGCGGCTCGGCAATTTCGTGCTCGCCGAGGATGACGCCTCGCTGGAGAGCGTGATCCTCGGGGCCTTGCAGGCCGGCGGCGGCATGCTGGCGGTGGCGGAGATGTTCACCAGCGGCGCCATCGCCTCCCGGCTTGCCCGCTCGCCGCTGGCCGAGGGGCTGTTCGCCAGCGCGGTGGTGGCGCCGACCCTGGAGCGGCTGTGTGCCGCGGTCGGCATCCCGGCGCCGGAGGCGGTGACGCCGGAGGCGGCGGCGATCATCGCCCGGGCGCTGCGCGCCGGCAGCGGCGCGAGCCATGCGCTGGCGGTGCTGGTGGCGCCGGATGCCGGGCCGGATGCCCGGGAGTGGGGCGCGGTGGTCTGCATCGGCCTGGCGACCGAGGGCCATGTGGTGACGCGGCGGGCGCGGCTGACCAACGGCCGCGACTGGGTGCGGCAGGGGGCGACGGAGATGGGGCTCGACTGCCTGCGGCGGCTGCTGCTCGGCCTGCCGGTGGATGAGCCGGTGGATTTCGAGCAGCGCGGGTGATGGTCCTGCACGCGGCATGAAGGATGCGCAATGACCGCAACCCGGCGTCGGGCCGGTCGCTTTTCCGACCCAAGGAGAACCGACCGATGACACGCTGGATTGCCGCCGCCGCCTTCCTTGCCCTGGTCTCCGCCGCGCCGGCCATGGCGAAGCCCTCCTGCCTCAAGGGTGCCGCCCTGGGCGCGGCCAGTGGCCACATGGCCGGCAGCGGCCATGCCGTCGCCGGGGCCGCGGCCGGTTGCGCCGTCGGCTCGCATGAGCGGGGCAATGCCGACCGTGCCGCCGCCCGGCAGCAGCAACAGCCGCAGCAGCCGTCGCACTAGCCGGCGCCGCGAAGGGTCGCGGCGGGCGGCGGAGGGATGCTGAGCCGGACTGCGAAGTTGCGGCACCGGCCGCTGCGGATTCCGCCGCAGCCGGCCCGATGACCCTGTTAGGCTGCCGATTGGCGTGGCGGTGCCGCGCCCAATCGGGACAACAGGGAGAACGCCATGTCCAGCCGCCGCAGCCTCCTCGGGAGCGCCATCGGCCTTGCCTCCGCCTCCGGCCTCGCCACGCCGGGGCTTGCCCTCGCCCAGACGCCCGGCGTCACCGCGACCGAGATCCGCATCGGCAACACCATGTCCTACAGCGGCCCGGTCTCCTCGCTCGGGGTCCAGGGCAAGAGCATCGACGCCTATGTCCGCATGGTGAACGACGCCGGCGGCGTCGGCGGCCGCCGGATCAAATTCCTCAGCTACGACGACGCCTATAGCCCGCCGAAGACGGTCGAGCAGGTGCGCCGGCTGGTCGAGCAGGACCAGGTCGCCTGCCTGGTCAGCAACCTCGGCACGCCGACCAACAGCGCCATCCTGCGCTACACCAACCAGCGCAAGGTGCCGAACCTCTTTCCCTCCACCGGCGCCGACAAGTGGAGCAACTACCGGGAGTATCCCTGGACCATCGGCTTCCCGCCGAGCTACCGGATCGAGGCGCAGATCTATGCCCGCTACATGCTCGAGGTGAACCGCGCCGCGCGCATCGCCATCCTCTACCAGAACGACGACTTCGGCCGCGACTACGTCAATGGCGTGCGGGACGTGCTGGGGGAGCGGTTCGACCAGGTGGTGAAGCTCGCCACCTACGAGAGCACCGACCCGACCATCGATTCCCAGCTCATCGGGCTGCAGGCGACCGGGGCGGATGCGCTGGTGCTGGCGGTGACGGCCAAGTTCGGCTCCCAGGCCATCCGCAAGCTGCACGACATCCAGTGGCGGCCGACCACCTGCATCCACTACGGCGCCAATTCGGTCGGGGTGGTGCTGCAGCCGGCCGGGCTGGAGAAGGCGATCGGCCTGACCACCGCCGCCTACATGAAGGACCCGACCGACCCGGAATGGGCGGAGGATCCCGGCATGAAGGAATGGCGCGGCTTCATGGTCCGCTATATGCCGGAGGGCGACCTGACCGATGCCAATTACGTCTATGGCTACAGCGTCGCCCGGCTGATGCACCACGTGCTGCAGCACTGCGGCCAGGACTTCTCCCGCGAGAACATCATGCGCCAGGCCGCCAGCCTGCAGGACGTGGAGCTGCCGACCATGCTGCCGGGCATCCGGCTGAACTCCAGCCCGACCAACTACCGCCCGATCCGGCAGATGCAATTGCAGCGCTGGACCGGGCGGCTCTACGAGCGCTTCGGGCCGCTGGTGGAGGGTGCCATCGTCTGACCGGCGACGGCCGGGGCGCCGGACCGGCGCCCCTCAGGCCTCGGCGCGCATTTCCTCGAAGACCTCGCGCGCCACCAGCAGCGCCTCCCGCACCGAGGGGGCGCCGATGTAGCCCGCCGTGTGCAGCAGCGCCTCGCCCAGTTCGGCCTCGGTCCAGCCCTGGTTGCGCGCCATCCGCAGGTGGATGCGCAGCTCCGGCCAGGCGGCGGTCGAGGTATCGGTGATGACAGTGATCAGGGCGCGGGTCTTGAGGTCGAGGCCCGGCCGGGTCCAGAGCAGGCCGAAGACCGCCTCGCGGGTCCAGTCGGCGAAGCCTTCCATCAGCGGGTCGTTGTAGACGGTGGTGGCCATCTTGCTGGCCATCGCCTTGCCCATCAGCTCCTCGCGGACCGCCGAGCCCTTCTTGTGCATCGCGCTCTTCGCCATGGTCCTGTTCCCTTCCTGACGCAGGCCAGCCTAGCGCGTCCGGCGGGGGTGGGAAGCTGGTCAGTCGTCCGATTGCGCCTATACTGGCCGGCGCAGGACGAGGATCGCGGCGTGAGCGAGCAGACCATCGATGCCCCGGCCCCGAAGGCGGCCCCGGTGGCGGGCACCACCTTCGCGGTCATCCTCTCGCTGAGCTTCTGCCACTTCCTCAACGACCTGATGCAGTCGCTGGTGCCGGCGATCTATCCCATCCTGAAAACCTCCTACGGCCTCGACTTCGGCCAGATCGGGCTGATCACCCTGGCCTTCCAGTGCACCGCCTCGCTGCTGCAGCCGGTGGTGGGCATGGTGACCGACAAGCGGCCGATGCCCTATTCGCTGGCCATCGGCATGGGCTTCACCCTGGTCGGGCTGATCCTGCTGGCGCAGGCGGCGAGCTATCCGCTGATATTGCTGGCGGCGGCGCTGGTGGGCATGGGGTCCTCGGTCTTCCATCCGGAGGCCTCGCGGGTGGCGCGGATGGCCTCGGGCGGGCGCTACGGCCTGGCGCAGTCGCTGTTCCAGGTGGGCGGCAACACCGGCTCGGCGGCGGGGCCGCTGCTGGCGGCCTTCATCGTGGTGCCGCACGGGCAGCGCAGCCTGGTCTGGTTCTCCGGCGCGGCGCTGCTCGGGATGGTCGTGCTGTTCCAGGTCGGCGGCTGGTACGCCCGCAACCAGGCGGCGCGGCCGGCGGCCAAGGGCCGGGCGGCGGGGGCGGCGCCGCTGCCGCGGGCCAAGGTCGGGCTGGCGATCGCGGTGCTGGTGGCGCTGCTCTTCTCGAAGAACGTCTATACCGCCAGCCTGAGCAGCTACTACACCTTCTACCTAATCGATAAATTCCACGTCTCGGTGCCCGTCGCGCAGATGTTCCTCTTCGCCTTCCTGGCGGCGCTGGTGGTCGGCACGCTGATCGGCGGGGCGGTCGCGGACCGCATCGGCCGGGTGCCGGTGATGTGGGTCTCGATCCTGGGCGCGCTGCCCTTCACCCTGGCGCTGCCGCATGTCGGGCTGGCGCTGACCGGCATCCTCTCGGTCGTCATCGCCCTCATCATGGCCTCCGCCTTCTCGGCCATCCTGGTCTATGCGCAGGAGCTGCTGCCGGGGCGGGTCGGGCTGGTGGCCGGGATGTTCTTCGGCTTCTCCTTCGGCCTCGGGGGCCTCGGGGCGGCGGCGCTCGGGCAGCTGGCCGACATGACCAGCATCCGCACGGTCTACCAGGTCTGCGCCTTCCTGCCGGCGCTCGGCCTGCTGATGGTCTTCCTGCCGAAGCAGCCGGCGCGGCGCTAGGCCGGGCGCCGGCCTCAGCGCTCGGCGCCCGGCCTCGCCTCGAGCCAGTCCGCGCCGGGGGCCTCGGCATCGAGGCAGCGCAGCGCCGCCGCCAGGGCGGCGCGGGTGCCCGGCAGGCCCATGGCATCGGCGGCAAGGATGGCGAGGCCGAGGGACATCCCCAGCTCATCGGCGCCGCGCGCCTCGGCCGAGCCCTCGCGCCGCCCACCCCCGCCTGTCGGTTCATCGCATCCCTGCGGCATCTGCACACCCTCCGGTAGGGCATTACGCAGAAGGCGACCCTCCGGATGCGTAACGGGTGTCCAGGCATGCATTTTCTTCGCGCTATGGTGGTAGCGCCCCAGTCCCCTATACCCAGGGTTGCATTGCCCTATTCGACGCGGATATCCGCCTTGCGGATCACCGGCTCCCAGCGGGCGCCATCCTCCTCGATGATGCGGGCGAGCGCCGGGCCGTCGGCATAGGCGGCCTCGATCCCGCGGGCGGCCATGGCCTGCCGGCCCTCGGGCGTATCCACCGCCTGGCGGACGGCGGCGGTGATCTTCGCCAGCACGGCGGGGGGGAGGCCGGCAGGGGCCAGCACGGCGCCCCAATTGTCCACGGCATAGCCGGGCAGGCCGGCGGCGGCGGCGACGGTCGGCACCCCCGGCATCAGCGGGCTGTCGGCGGCGGCGAGGTTGCCCAGCGCCCGGAGCTGGCCGCCCTTGACCAGCCCCTCGACCGCCGACCAGGGGGCGGAGACCAGCTCGACCTCGCCGGCGACGGCGGCGGTCACCGCCGGACCGGTGCCGCGGTAGTGCACATGGGTCAGCTTGCCGCCGGACATCGCATCCATCAGCTCGGCGCTGACATGGGTGATGGTGCCGAGGCCGGGGGTGCCATGGTTCAGCGACCCGGGCTGGGCGCGGGAGATGGCGATGACCTCGGCCAGGTCGCGCGCCTTCAGCTTCGGCCCGCCGGCGATGACGGTGGGGGCCAGCGCCACCCGGGCGACCGGGGTCAGGTCCTTCTTCAGGTCGAAGGGCATCGAGCGGAAGACGAATTGGTTGACCACGATGGTGTTGAAGACCGTCACCAGCGTGTAGCCATCGGGCGGGGACTTCGCCACGGCATCGGTGCCGATGTTGCCGCCGGCACCCGACCGGTTCTCCGGCACCACCGGCTGGCCGAGGGCATCGCCGATCCGCTGGGCCAGCAGCCGGCCGAGGATGTCGCTGCCGCCGCCCGGCGGGAAGGGGATGACCATGCGCAGCGGACGGTTGGGAAAATCGCTGCCCTGAGATAGCGCGGGGGTGGCGAGCGTGGCGCCGGCGAGCGCGAGGGTGGTGCGGCGGGTGAGCATCGGGGCGGTCCTCCTGGCGGCGGACATGCCGCAAGGCCGCCCACTTGTCATCAGCCTGCGGCCGGGGGAAAGCTGCGGCAACCCTCGCCGGAGCCACCGCATGTCCCGCCGCCTCGTCCTCGCCGCCGCCCAGCTCGGCCCCATCCAGAAGGCCGAGGGCCGCGACGTCGCGGTCGGCCGCATGGTGCGGCTGATGGAGACGGCGCATCGCCGCGGCGCCGAGGTGGTGGTCTTCCCCGAGCTGGCGCTGACCACCTTCTTCCCGCGCTGGTACGAGGCGGATCTGGCCCAGGCGGACCATTGGTACGAGACCGCCCTCCCCTCCGACGCGACGGCGCCGCTGTTCGCGGCGGCGCGGAAGTACAACCTCGGCTTCCACCTCGGCTATGCCGAGAAGACGCCGGACGGGCACCGCTACAACACCGCGGTCTATGTCCACCCGAATGGCGAGGTGGTGCTGAAGTACCGCAAGGTGCACCTGCCCGGGCACCGCGAATACGACCCGCAGCGGAAGGTGCAGCACCTGGAGAAGCGCTACTTCGAGGTGGGCGACCTCGGCTTCCCGGTGGTGCGGGCGCCCATCGGCGAGAACGAGGTCAACATCGGCATGCTGATCTGCAACGACCGGCGCTGGCCGGAGGGCTGGCGGGTGCTCGGGCTGCAGCAGGTCGAGCTCGTCATGCTCGGCTACAACACGCCGAGCCTGAACATGGAGAACCGCGGCTTCGAGGCGCACCACCTGCGGGTCGCCCACAGCCACCTCAGCATCCAGGCCGGCTGCTACCAGAACGCCTGCTTCGCCGCCGGCGTCGCCAAGGCCGGCGACGAGGACGGGCACGAGCTGTTCGGCCATTCCATCATCGTCAATCCCTCCGGCGAGATCATGGCCCAGGCGACCAGCTGGGGCGACGAGCTGATCGTCGCCGACTGCGATCTGGCGATGTGCGAGCTGGGGCGGACCACGATCTTCGACTTCGCCCGCCACCGCCGGCCGGAGGCCTATGGCCGCATCACCGCGCAGACCGGCAGCGTGGCGCCGCCGGCCTGGACGCCGGCGGGCTGACGCTCCCTAGAAGCGCGCTGGCCGGTAGGGCTCGGGGCTGACGAAGGGCGTCTCGCCCAGCATCATCTCGGCCAGCATCCGCCCGGTGGTCGGGCCGAGGGTCAGCCCCTGGTGGGCATGGCCGAAGGCGCACCAGGCGCCGGGCTGGCGCGGCAGCGGGCCGATGATCGGCAGCATGTCCGGGGTGCAGGGGCGGGTGCCCATCCAGGGCGTCGCCTCCACCCGGTCGGCCAGCGGCAGCAGGCTGCGAGCCACCGGCTCGGCGCGGTCGAGTTGCACCGGGCTCGGCGGCGCGTCTGGCCGGGCGAATTCGGCGCCGGTGGTCAGCCGGATGCCGGCCCGCATCGGCGCCAGCAGGAAGCCGCTGTCGGTGTCGAGGATCGGGCGGTGCAGCGTCGCATTGCCCTTCAGCCCGTAGTGCATGTGGTAGCCGCGCTTGCCGAAGGTCGGCGGCGCATAGCCGAAGCGGCGGGTGAGCCGGTCCGAGGCGGCGCCGAGCGCGACCACCACCTCGGCCGCCTCCACCGGGCCGGCGGCGGTCTCCACCCGCCAGCCGGCGCCGGTCCGCTGCAGGCTGGCCGCGTCGCCGCGGCCGAGGCTGCCGCCCTCGGCCTCGAACATGCCGGCATAGGCGAGGGTCAGCGCATGCGGGTCGCTGACCGAGAGCGGGTCGGTCCAGTGGATGGCGCCGGCGCGCTCGACCAGCAGATGCGGCTCGGCCGCCGCCAGCGCCTTGGTGTCGAGCGCGGCGTAGTGCACGCCGTAGTCGCGCTGCGCGGTCTCGGCCTGGGCCAGGGCGGCTTCCAGCAGCGCCGGGTTGCCGAACAGCCGCATCCAGCCGATCGGCCGCAGCAGCGGCATGGCCTCGGTGCCGGCGGCCAGCGCCAGGTGCTCGTCGACGCAGGTGGCGATCAGCCGGGAATAGGCCTCCACCGCGGCCAGGTAGCGGCGCGGCTCCGAGTTCCACCAGTAGCGCAGCAGCGGCGAGACGAAGCCCGGCAGCGCCAGCGGATGGTAGGAGACGTCGACGGCGCGGTTGCCGGCGATGCGCCGCAGCTCCGCCAGCGCCCGCGGGAAGGGATGCGGATAGACCGCCTCGCGCTGGATCAGCCCGCCATTGCCGAAGGAGGCGCCCTCGCCCGGCCCCTGGCGGTCCAGCAGGGCGACATCATAGCCCCGCCGCCGCAGATGCAGGGCGACGGAGACGCCGACCATCCCAGCCCCGAGCACGATCGCCGAACGCGGCATGCCTTCACTCTCCTTCTGGCCCGGCCGCCCGGGGGCGACCGCAGCGGATGCGACACGATTCCAATCCGGGCACGGTCCGGCCCGCGATACTGCCCGCAAAAGCCGCCCGGCCGAAACCCGGGCCGGCCGGCCACGCGAGGCTGGCGCCAGCGTCACGGTTGTGGAACCATCCCGCCATGCCCACGGTGTTCTTCCTCAACGGTCCCCATGCCGACCGCCTCGGCGCCGTGGGCGAGGAGCAGGAGAATTTCCCCGCCGTCAGCGCCCGCTGCCACCGGGCCGCGGAGCGGGCGGGGCTGCTGCTCGACCTCCGCCAGACCAACGACGAAGGCCAGCTCATCGACTGGGTGCAGGAAGCCCGCGGCGCCGACGGGCTGCTCATCGACGCGGCCAGCCTCGCGCACAGCTCCATCGCGGTCATGGATGCGATGCTGATGCTGGACGGGCCGGTGATCGAGGTCCACCGGGCGAACCTCCACCGGCGCGAGGGCTTCCGCGCCAGGACCTTCACCAGCCTCGCCGCCACCGCCAGCATCTGCGGCCTCGGCGTCCGCGGCTACGAGCTCGCCATCGGCGCCATGGCCGAGCTCATCGCCGCCGGGCGCCGCCGCTGACGACCGCGGCCCGAGGGCACACCCGCGGCCTCAGGTCGCGTAGCCGGTCTGCCCGGGCTCGAGCTTCCCGAAGCTGGGCGGCGCCGGGGCGGCGGACCGGTCGGACCGGCTGACCGCCCGCGAGGTGGCGGCCAGGAAGCAGCCGAAGACCGCGAGCCAGGCCAGCCGGCCGTGGTACCGGCCCTCCACGTCGCCGCCGACGCCGATGACGAGGGCATTGCCGATGATCGCCGCCAGGGTGACGCCGAGGAAGACCGCCGCCAGGGGCGCCCGGCGGCGCCAGGCGATCAGCCCGCCGACCGCCAGCAGCGGCGCCCAGGCCAGGGCGGTCAGGTCGCCGGGCCGGGCGGCGGCGGTGAGCTCGGCCGTGTTCAGCGGCCGGTCGAGGCCGCCGTCCAGGTAGCCGTAGCGGTGACTGCGCAGCAGATCCAGGATGGCCGCCTGGTCCCGCCGCGCCCCGAAGGAGGCGCTGTCGCGCGAGAGCAGGATGGCGCCGGCCCGCTCGATGCCGGCGGTGAGCGAATCCCGCCAGTACCGCCGGGTGGTGGCCGAGACGATCTCCGCCGCCTCCGCCGCGTAGCCCACCATGCCGCCGAGCCGGGCCTGCAGCGGGCTGTCGTCGGCGAAGCCGAACCAGAGCGAGGTGGCCCCCTCCAGCGCCGCGCGCTCGTCGCAGAGCCGCCACCGCCGCGTCGGGCATTCGGCGTCGAGCGTGCGCTGGGTCAGCCCGTCCTCGACCTGCCGGGTCAGCGCCAGGGCGGGGCTCGAGTAGGTCACCCGGGCGACGCCGTAGAGCGCGAGGTTAGCCGCCACCAGCAGGCAGGCCGCCAGCACCGGGGCGCCGATCAGGCCGAGCGCCGCGCCGCGCGACAGCCCGAGCCCGGGCCAGAGCAGAGCGGCGGCCAGCAGGACGAGGCCGATGCCGAGCAGCAGCGGCAGGTGCGTGACATGCGCCATGCCGGCCAGGAAGGCGAAGCCGGCCACCAGCGCATGCTCCCAGCCGCGGACCGGCGGCCGCGCGACGAGGATGAAGGCCGCCAGCACCATCAGCCCGGTCAGGATGTCCGCCATCACCCAGATGACGAAGAAGGGCAGGCTGGACAGGGCGATGAGGACGGGCGCCGCGAGGCGGCTGCGCCAGGGCACCTGCAGCGCGTCCATGGCCCGCCAGATCAGCCAGACCGCCAGCGCCACCTGGCCCAGGATGACCGGCCAGAGCGACAGGTTCCAGTGCAGCAGCCGGATCAAGTAGGCGTAGACCGGCGGCCGCAGCGTGCCGTAGCCGAGCTCGATGCCGGTGCCCAGGTAGTCGAGGGAGTCCCAGAACAGCAGCGGATAGCCGACGACCAGGATCGGCCATACCAGCGCGACGACGAGGCCAGCCAGGCTGAGCCACAAATCCTTCCGGGAACCCATGATATTCCTAATCGCTGCCTCGAAGCGTCCGGACGAGGTCTTTGCGGGGGCAGGATAGGCAGGGCTTCGTTTCGCGTCCAGCGATGCGGGTTCACACACGCAACTTTCAACCGGGAGGCCCAAGGGGACGGGCGGCCCGCAGCCCTTCCCGCGCTTGACCCCCCGTCCGCAGGGGCCTTCAATCCCCGCACCAAGCCCTGGCAACAAGGGGAACGTCCGCATGCACAGCACCGTCATCCGCGGCGCCACCATCATCGACGGCACCGGCCGGCCCGGCTACACCGGCGACGTCGCCCTCGACGGCGACCGCATCGCCCAGGTCGGCGGCAAGGCCGGCCCGGCCACGCGCGAGATCAGGGCCGAGGGCCATATCGTCACCCCCGGCTGGGTCGATGCCCATACCCACTACGACGGCCAGGCCACCTGGGACAGCGAGCTCGCCCCCTCCTCCTGGCACGGCGTCACCACCATCCTGTTCGGCAATTGCGGGGTCGGCTTCGCCCCGGTCCGCCGCCGCGACCACGACGAGCTCATCGGCCTGATGGAGGCGGTGGAGGAGATCCCCGGCATCGCCCTGGCCGAGGGCCTCAAGTGGAACTGGGAAAGCTTCCCGCAATTCCTCGACGCGCTGGACGCCTTCCCCCGCGCCATCGACGTCGCCGCGCAGATCCCGCACCACCCGCTGCGGGTCTATGTCATGGGCGAGCGCGCCATCCGCCGCGAGGCCGCGACCGCCGAGGACATCGCCGAGATGCACCGGCTGGTCGAGGAAGGCATGCGCGCCGGCGCCTTCGGCTTCACCACCAGCCGCACCAACAGCCACAAGACCCTGACCGGGGAGATGGTGCCCGGCCGCTACTCCGAGGTGGCCGAACTCATGGGCATCGGCCAGGCGCTGGGCAAGGTCGGCTACGGCGCCTTCGGCATGAACAGCGACTTCGACATCGAGACCGAGGAGCTCGGCTGGATGACCAGGCTCGGCCAGCAGACCGGCCGCCCCGTCTGGTTCCTGCTGACCGACTGGCCGACCGACCCGGCCCGCTGGAAGCGGCTGATGGAGGGGGTGCGGGCCGCCCGCGCCCAGGGCGCCATGGTCACCGCCCAGGTCTGCGGCCGCCCGGTTGGCGTGCTGCTCGGCGCCGATACCGCGCTCAACCCCTTCTCCATCCGCCCCGGCTACCAGGCGCTGCTGAAGCTGCCGGTCGCCGAACGCATGGCCCGGCTGCAGGACCCCGCGGTGCGCGCCCGGATCCTGAGCGAGGCCCCGGCCGAGGAATACCTGCGGAAGCTGTCCCAGTTCCGCCAGCACATCGTCCGCCGCTGGAACCGCATGTTCAAGCTCGGCGACCCGCCGGACTACGAGCCGCCCGAGAGCGAGAGCATCGCCGCCATCGCGGCGCGCGAGGGCCGCACCCCGGACGAGGTCGCCTACGACTACCTCGCCGAGAACCCGGACCATTTCCTGTTCTTCCCGGTCACCGGCTACAACGTCGACAACCACGACATCATCCGCACCATGCTGACGGACGACGCCACGGTGCTCGGCCTCGGCGACGGCGGGGCGCATTGCTCCTCCATCATCGATGCCGGCATCCCCAGCTACATGCTGACCCACTGGGCCCGCGACCGCAGCCGCGGCGAGCGCCTGCCGCTCGAGCTGGTGGTGAAGCGCCAGACCAGCGAGACCGCGCAGTTCTTCGGCTTCCACGACCGCGGCATCCTCGCGCCAGGGATGAAGGCCGACGTCAACGTCATCGACCACGCCAACATGCGGCTGCACAAGCCGGAGGTCCGCTACGACCTGCCCGCCGGCGGCCGCCGCCTGGTGCAGCGGGTCGACGGCTACCGCGCCACCTTCGTCTCCGGCGTCCCGGTCTTCGAGGAAGGCCACTTCACCGGCGCCCTGCCGGGCAAGCTGGTCCGGGCACGCGGGGCCTGACGATGCCCGGGCTGGTCGCTCCCCCCACGGCGCCCAGCCCGATCGCCCGCGCCGCGGCCCTCGCCGCCCGCATCGCCGAAGCCGCGCCTTCCATCGAGGCGACCCGCCGCATCCCGCCCGATCTGGCGGAGGCCCTGCACGCCGCCCGCCTCTTCCACCTGCTGCTGCCCCGCGCCTATGGCGGCGAGGAAGCCAGCCCCGCCACCTACCTCCTGGCGCTGGAGGCCATCGCCCGCGCCGATGCCTCGGTCGCCTGGAACCTCTTCGTCGGCAACAGCGCCTGCCTCGTCGCCGCCTACCTCGCCCCGCCCGAAGCGCACACGATCTTCGACGACCCCCGCGCCGTCATCGCCTGGGGCCCGCCGAACGCGACCCTCGCCGAGGCGGTGCCCGGCGGCTACCGCGTCGCCGCCGGCCGCTTCGACTTCGCCAGCGGCTGCCGCCTCGCCACCTGGATGGGCGTGCATTGCCGGGTGCGGGAAGCCGACGGCAGCCTGCGGCCCAACCACCTCGGCCAGCCCGCCATCCGCACCCTGCTGTTTCCCGCGGCGCAGGCGGAGCTGCTGGATACCTGGAACCCCATCGGCCTGCGCGGCACCGCCTCGGACAGCTACACCGTCACCGATCTCTTCGTGCCGGACGCCTTCAGCACCACGCGGGAGGACCCCTCCCTGCGCCGCGAACCCGGCAGCCTCTACGCCTTCACCCAGCAGGGCCTCTATGCCGTCGGCGTCGCCGCCGTCGCCCTTGGCGCGGCCGGCGCCATGCTGGAGGAGTTCATGGCCCTCGCCCAGGCCAAGGCCCCGCGCGGCCGCCCCCGCCTGGCCGACGACCCGCTGGTGCAGCAGGAGGTGGCGCAATCCCTGGCGAAGCTCGGCGCCGCCCGCGCCTGGCTGGTCGCGCTGCTGGAGGAGATCGCCGCCGCCGCCGGGCCGGAGGCGCCCATCGGCATGGCGGACCGCGCCCGGCTCCGCCTCGGCTGCGCCCATGCGACCCAGGCCGCCATCGAGGTGGCGGATTCCACCTACCGGGCCGCCGGCGTCGATGCGATCTTCCCCGGCAGCCCCTTCGAGCGGCGCTTCCGCGACATCCACACCCTGTCGCAGCAGATCCAGTCCCGCCGCAGCCATTTCGCCGCCGCCGGCCAGGTGCTGCTCGGCAACGCGCCCCCCGGTTTTCTCTGACAGGATCCCGCCCCATGCCCCAATCCGCCGCCGACCTCCTGCTCGCGGTCCGCCAGGGCGGCCCCCGCCTCGCCGGCCTCGGCGCCGCCGCGCCGCGGACCGAGGCCGAGGTCTGGGCCATCCAGCAGGAGGTGCTGCGCCGCACGGGGGGCCGGATCGGCGGCTACAAATGCGCGGCGCCGCCGGGCAAGCCCGCCTCCGCCGCCATCATGGCCGCCAGCGGCCTGCGCCCCAGCGGCAGCACCTGGACCGTCGCCCCCGGCGAGACGATCGGCATCGAGACCGAGATCGCCTTCCGCCTCGGCCGCGGCCTGCCGCCCCGCGCCACGCCCTATACCCAGGCCGAGGTGCTGGACTGCGTCGAGGCCGCCTTCCCGGTCATCGAGATGGTCGTCAGCCGCTACCAGGACCCCAAGGCGGTGACGCCCGAGGAGCAGATGGCCGACAACGTCGCCCATGCCGGGCTGATCATCGGCGCCGAGGTGCCGGGCTGGCGGGAGATGGAGCTGGCGGCGCTGACGGTGCGGCAGAGCTGCGGCGGCGAGGTCCAGGTGGAGAAGCTGGGCGGCAACCCCTCCGGCCATCCCTTCGTGCCGCTGGTCTGGCTGGCCAACCACCTGCCGGCCTTCGGCCTGCAGCTCGAGGCCGGCCAGGTCGTCACCACCGGCAGTTGCACCGGGCTGCTCTGGGTCGGGAGCCACCAGCGCGTCACCGGCGAGTTCCTCGGCTTCGGCGCGGCGGTGGTGGAGCTGGCCTGAAGGCCGGCCTCAGGCCTTGCGGACCAGCTCGATGAACAGCCAGTGCTCGCCGCCATGCAGCGTCAGCGCGGCCTCCGGCACTTCCGCGCCGACGTCGATCTCGGTCCCGGGCCGCCAGATCACCAGCCGGTCGCCGCGGCGCTCGATGTTCCACTGGTGGAAGCCCTCGTAGCCCTCGATCACCGCCTCGTTCACGATGGTATGGATGCGGAAGCTGGCCCCGGGCTTGAGGATGCCCAGCGCGCCGCGGATCACCTTCATCGGGTCGTAGCAGTGGTCGAGCGCGTTCCGCATGTGGGCGAAGTCGATCGAGGCGGGCGGGAAGAGGCTGGCGAGGTCCTCGGCATGGCCGGGCCGGGTCGGCACCGGCGGGGCCAGCCCGGCCTCGGCCAGGATGGCGCCGTAGTCCTCGGCCAGGGCATCGATCGGCACGACGTTCAGCCGCCGCCCCTGGTGGCACCAGCCGAGCGAGGAGACCGGCCCCGCGGCGATGTCGAGCAGCACCGCCTCCTCGAGCGGGGCGGTGACGATGCTGGCGATGAAGCTCGGGTGGATCTCGGCGGCGGGGTCGCAGCGGGCCAGCATCTCGGCGTGGTAGTCCGGCGGGCAGGGCGGCGTATTGGTCGCCACCATGCGCCAGAATTCCAGCTCCTGCGCCTTCCCCTTGGACCAGGTGGCGGCGATCGCAGCCCCCGACGCCAGCGTCTCCGAACCGGATGTATCCGCCAAGTGCCCGCTCCACCGCCTGTGGCGCGAAACTACCGCAAAGCGCGCCGCAGGGGAAAGGCCGGTTACCCCCCCGATGCGGAGCATCCTTCTTACCCGATGCGGAGCATCCGTCTCACCCGAAGCGGGGCATCCTTCCTACCCGGTGCGCAGCACCAGCAGCACGTCGCCCTCGGCGACGGTCTCGCCCTCGGCGAAGAGCACCTCCTGCACGGTGCCGGCGCGGGGGGCGGCGACCGGGATCTCCATCTTCATCGATTCCAGCAGCAGCAGCTCGTCCTCCGCCGCCACGGCATCCCCCGGCCGCTTCAGGATCTTCCAGACGGAGCCGGCAATCTCGGATTTCACGCGGATATCGGCCATGCGGCGCCTTCCTGGGGTCGGTCCCCCGGGCGCCATTGCAGGCGCGGCGCGGGGAATGGTCAAGCCGGCTTGCCGCCGGGCCCGGCCGGTGCTGGCATGGCGGCAACGACCGCAGGGGGATGCCATGGCCGCCGCGCCGACCAATCCGGTGACGCAGAAGATGGCCGCCGGCGGGGTGGCGCTCGGGCTCGGCGTGCGGATGTCGCGCTCGGCCGAGATCGCCCGGATCGCCCGGGCGACCGGGCACGACTTCCTCTTCATCGACCTGCAGCACAGCCTCTTCGGGCTGGAGACCGTCGGCCATATCGCCCAGGCGGCGCTGGCCCTCGGCATCGCCCCGCTGGCGCGGGTGCGCTCGGTGCGGGACCCCGACATCCAGGCGCTGCTGGACAACGGGGTGAGCGGCATCGTCTTCCCCGACGTGAACACCGCGGCGGAGGCGCGGCTCGCGGTGGCGGCCGGGCGCTTCGGCCCGCTCGGCCGGCGCAGCGTCACCGGCGGCTATCCCTGGTTCGACTACCAGGGCGTGCCGCCGGCCGAGGCGCTGCCGGCGATCGAGGCCGCCACCCTGCTGGCCTGCATGATCGAGACCCGGGAGGGGGTGCGGAACGTCGAGGCCATCGCCGCGGTGCCCGGGATCGACGTGATCCATGTCGGCATGAACGACCTGCTGACCGACATGGGCAAGCCCGGCCAATACGCCGACCCGGAATTGGCCGAGGCGGTGGACCGCATCCAGGCGGCCTGCAAAGCTCATGGCAAGTTCTTCGGCTGCGGTGGCCACCGCGACCCGGCGGCGCAGGCGGCGGTCATCCGCCGCGGCGCGCAATTCCTGACGACGCAGACCGACATCGGGCTGCTCTCGGCCGGGGCGGGCGCCTGGACCCGCGGCATCCACGAAGCCCTGGCCGGCTGAATCCGCGGCAACTCGGGGGTGGCCCTGCGTTGCCGTTCCATGGATCCCTACATTGTTATGCTGGTCGGCATCGGTGGCCTCATCCTGCTGGTGGCCTGGCTGCCCATGGTGCTGCGCGAATTGCCGCTGTCGCTGCCCATGTTCTGCATCGGCATCGGCTACGCCGTCTTCGCCCTGCTCGGCGGCGACACGCCCAGCCCGCTGCACTACCCGGAGGCGGCGGAGCGGCTGACCGAGCTGGTGGTGATCGTCGCCCTGACCGGGGCGGGGCTGAAGCTCGACCGGCGGCTGACCTGGCGCGGCTGGGGCCTGACCTGGCGGCTGCTCGGGATCGCCATGCCGCTCTCGATCCTCGGCATCGGCCTGGTCGGGCACTGGATGCTCGGGCTCGGGACCGCGGCCGCGGTGCTGCTGGGCGGCGCGCTGGCGCCGACCGACCCGGTGCTCGCCTCCGACGTCCAGGTGGGCCCGCCGCAGAGCGGCGAGGAGGACGAGGTCCGCTTCACCCTCACCGCCGAGGCCGGGCTGAACGACGGGCTGGCCTTCCCCTTCGTCAACCTGGCGGTGGCGCTGGCCCTGGTCGGCACCGAGCCGTCGGACTGGATGGGGCATTTCTTCAGCGTCGACGTGGTCTGGAAGCTGGCGGCGGGGCTGGCGGCGGGCTGGGGGATCGGCCGGCTGCTGGGCTGGCTGACCTTCCGCATGCCGAACCGCGCCCGGCTGTCGCGCACCGGGGACGGCTTCGTGGCGCTGGGGGCGACCTTCCTCGCCTATGGGCTGACCGAGCTGGCGCATGGCTACGGCTTCGTCGCGGTCTTCGTCGCGGCGCTGGCGATGCGCGACGCCGAGCGGAACCACGCCTACCACGACCGGCTGCACGACTTCGCCGAGCAGACCGAGCGCCTGCTGATGATGGTGCTGCTGGTGCTGTTCGGCGGCGCCGTCGCCGGCGGGCTGCTGGCGCCGCTGGGCTGGCCGGGGGCGGCGGCGGCGGCGGTGATCCTCTTCGTGGTGCGGCCCGCGGCCGGGCTGCTGTCCCTGCTGGGGACCACGACCCGGCTGCCGGAGCGCGGGGCCATCGCCTTCTTCGGCATCCGCGGCCTCGGCAGCTTCTACTACCTGGCCTTCGCGGCGAATGCGGCGCGCTTCCCGGAGATGGCCGAGCTCTGGGCGGTGGTGGGGCTGACCGTGCTGATCTCGGTCGGGCTGCACGGGATGACGGTGACGCCGGCCATGCGCTGGCTGGACGGGCGCCGCCGCCGGCAGGGGGTGCTGGCGCTGGAGGGCTAAGGGCGGTGTCCGCCCGCCCCGGCCCGGCGCTCGCCCCCCTGGCGGGTCGCGCCAGCGGACAGGCCCCTCCGGTCCGAGGATTCCCTCGGACCGGGATTCGCCTTAGGGCGCCGGGTCGCTCAGCAGGCCGGAGAAGATCCAGCCCTCCGGGCTGGCATTGCCGACCTGCAGCCAGCCCTTGGATTCGCCGTGCACCCGGAAGGCCTCGCCGCGCGGCGCGGTGCGCAGCACCGTCGCCTTGCCATCCGGGGCGGATCGCACGTTGGCCGGGCTGCGGACCAGGACCCGCGGCAGGCCGCCCGCCGCGGCGGGCGGGGCCGGCACCGGGGCCGGGGCCGCCGCGCTGGGTGCCGGGGCGGCAGGGGGGGCGG
>NZ_JAUFPN010000185.1 GCF_030409335.1 Paeniroseomonas aquatica | reverse complement strand
CGGCGCCTTCGCCGGCCAGCAGGTCGTCACCGTCGGCGGACAGTGACCATCCAAGATACCGCTCCGGGGCGGCAGTCATTCAACCTGCCGCCCCGGGATATCACGCTTTTCGTCATCCCCTTGTATCCCCGCCATGCCCGCGTGACACTTTGCCGGCCCTGCCTGCAAGGAGTTGCGCGATGGCGCTTGCCGAAAGCCACCGGGACGCGGTGCTCGCCGCGCATCCCCTGCTGCGGCACCTGCGGCCGGAGGACCTCCGGCGCCTCGCCGCCACCGCCCAGATCATGCGCCACCCGCGCCACGCGACGATCTTCCAGAAGGGCGATCCCGGCGCCAGCATGATGGCCATCATCCGCGGCCGGGTGAAGATCTGCACCTTCTCGAACGACGGGCGGGAGCTGGTGCTGAACATCCTCGACCAGGGCGGCATGTTCGGCGAGATCGCGCTGCTCGACGGCCGGCCGCGCACCGCCGATGCGGTGGCGCTGGAGGAGACCGAGCTCTTCGTTATCGAGCGCGCGCAATTCCTGCCCTTCCTCACCAGCAACCCGGAAGCCCTGGCACGGCTGCTGACGGTGCTCTGCCAGCGGCTGCGCCAGACCAGCGAGACGCTGGAGGATGCGCTGCTGCGGGAGGCGCCCTCGCGGCTGGCGCGCGGCCTGCTGCGGCTGGCCGATACCTTCGGCCGCCCCACCCCGGGCGGCACCCGCCTCACCATCAAGCTCTCGCAGCAGCAGATCGGCAGCCTGATCGGCGCCTCGCGCGAGAGCATCAACAAGCACCTCGGCGACTGGACCCGGGCCGGGCACCTCGGCACCGAGGAGGGCTGCCTCGTCCTCCGCGACCGCGCCCTGCTGCAGCGCATCGCCGAGGCCGAGGCCTGAGCCGCCCGGCGGCGGGCATCATCCCTCCGGGGCGGCGGCCCCCGCGGCCTGCAGCGCCGTGCCGGGGCCCCGGCCGCCGCGGGCGCCCGCCGTCCTCCCGGTCTCCGGCATGGCCAGGAGGTAGCCGAGGAAGCCGGCCAGGGCGATGCCGCCCATCAGCAGGAAGGCCGCGGAATATCCCGCGCCGACGATCACCGTCCCGGCCAGCGTCGCGCTCAGCGCCGCCCCCAGCCCCTGCGCGGTGGCGACCGCCCCCTGGCTGACGTTGAAGCGCCCGGTGCCGCGCGTCAGGTCCGCCACCACCACCGGGAACAGGGCGCCGAAGATGCCGGCGCCGACGCCGTCCAGCAGCTGCACGCCGAGCAGCCACCAGGGGCTGTCGAAGAAGGTGTACAGCAGCCCGCGCAGCGCCAGCACGCCGAAGGCCACCAGGAAGATCGGCTTCCGCCCCCAGGCATCCGCCCTGGCGCCGACCAGCATGGCGACCGGCACCATCACGCATTGGGCGGCGACGATGCAGCCGGCGATCAGCGAGGTGGCGTAGTCCTTGCCGACGATATGCGTCAGCTTCTGGCCCACGGTCGGCAGCATCGCCGCATTGGCCAGGTGGAACAGCGCCATCAGCCCGGCGAAGATCAGCAGCGGCTTGCAGGTCAGCAGCGCCTTCCAGGCCGAGGGTTCCTCCCCGGCGGGCTTGCCGTCGGGCGCGTCCTCCAGCCCGCGCGCCATGTCGTCGTCGATCGCCGCGGCCGGGACCAGCAGCATGGCGGCGATGCTGGCGGCCGCCAGCGCCCCCATGATCCAGAAGACGACGACCGGGCCGAACAGGATGGCCGAGCCGGCCGCCAGCGCCGCCGAGGCCGCGTTGCCGGCATGGTTGAAGGCCTCGTTCCGCCCGACCCGGCGGGAGAAGGCGCGGGGCCCGACGATGCCGAGGGTGATCGCCGCTAGGGCCGGCGGGAAGATGGCGCCGGCGATGCCCGCCAGCGACTGCGTCGCGGCCACCGCATAGAAATTGCCGATGAAGGGCAGCACCACGCAGCTCACCGTCACCGCCACCGCGGCGGCGATGACGATGCCCCGCTTGTGCCGGCTGCGGTCGATCAGCGCCCCGGCCGGGGTCTGCGACAGCAGCCCGGCGACCGCCGAGAGGGTGATGACTAGGCCGATGGTCGCCTCGTTCCAGCCCTGGTCCGGCCCGCGCACCGCCAGCAGGTAGATCGCGAGGTAGGGGCCGAGCCCGTCCCGCACATCGGCCAGGAAGAAGTTCAGCGCATCCAGGCCGCGGCGGATGCGCGGCGAGGGCTGCCCGCCTCCGGGCATGGTTCGGGCGTCGGTGGCAGCCGTCATCGGGGTCACTCCGGTCTTCGGTGCGGGGGTGGGCTCAGGCGCCAAGGAAGACGGCGGCGATGGCCAGGATCAGCGCCGGCGGCATCACCAGCGCGCCGAGCTTCAGGAATTGCCAGGCGGTCACCACCACGCCCTCGCGCCGCAGGGCGATCAGCCAGAGGATCGTCGCCAGCGAGCCGGTCACCGAGAGGTTCGGGCCGAGGTCGACGCCGATCAGTACCGCGGCGCGCACCGGCTCCGGCACCTGCGCCAGCTCCACCACGCGGCCGGCGACCAGCCCGGCGGGCAGGTTGTTGACGAGGTTGGTGCCGATCGCCAGGGCGCCGCCGGCGATCCAGGTGGCCTCGGTCACCGAGTGCCGCACCAGGTCCTGCAGCAGCCCGGCCAGCACGGCGGTGACGCCGGTGCGCTGCAGCGCCTCGACCAGCACGAAGAGCCCGGCGACCAGCGGCAGCACGCCCCAGGCGATGCCGCGCAGCACCGTCAGCGGACCGCAGTCCGACCGCAGCAGCACCAGCCCGGCGGCGGCGAGCCCGGCCAGGAAGGTCGGCAGGCCGAGGTCGGCGCCGAGCGCCGAGGCGGTCAGCAGCACCGCGGCGGTGCCGAGGATGCCGAGGGCCGCCATCCGGCCGCCGGGCGACAGCGTGGGGACCGCGATGTCCGTCGCGACCGGCGCCCGCAGCGCCTGCCGCTGGGTCAGCCAGAGCACGGCATAGGTGGCGAGGATCGCCGCCAGCGAGGGCAGCGCGTAGCGCGGCAGCCAGTCCAGCAGCGGCGGCATCTGGCGGCCGTAGATGACGAGGTTGGCCGGGTTCGAGATCGGCAGCACGAAGCTCGCGGCATTGGCGATGAAGGCGCAGACCAGCAGGTAGGGCAGCGGATTCTGCGCCTTCGCCGCCCGCGCCACCGCGGCGACCGCCGGCGTCAGCACCACCGCCGTCGCGTCGTTCGAGAGGAAGGCGGTGACCAGCGTGCCGACCGCGAAGACCAGGGTGAACAGCCGGGTGGCCGAGCCCTTCGCCAGCCGCGCCGCCCGGGCGGCGAGCCAGTCGAACAGCCCCTCCTGCCGCGCCAACTCGGCCAGCAGCATCATCCCGACGAGGAAGAGGTAGACATCGGTGCCGCGGGCGACGCCGGCCAGCGCCTCGGGCCAGGGCAGCAGGCCGAGCAGCACGAGCAGGATGGCCCCCGCCGCCGCCCAGACGAATTCCGGCCAGCCGAAGGGGCGCAGGATCACCCCGGCGGTCGCCGCCGCGGCGATGCCCCAGGTGCTCCAGGGGGAGGCGGCCAGCGTCGCCAGCATCAGGCCGTCACCAGCGGGTGGCAGTCATCGCGCATCGGGTGGTCCTTCCGGAAATCGGCAGGCCGGGCATGGCCGGCGATCGGCGTCGGGATCCGGCGCCGCCTTCAGCGCCGGTCCCCGCCCCCAGGATGCATGACATCGCCGCAACCCGGGCATCCCGGGGCCTCGGGCCCAGGCTCAGCCGCGCGGCGGCAGGCGCAGGATGGTGCCACCCGCCAGCACGGCGCCGTCCACCTCGCCGCGCGGGCCGCCGCCGGCATCCGTCACGGTGACGCCGCTGGCCGCCCCGCCGCAACCTGCGGCGCGGGCAGCGCCTCGCGCAAACTCAACCAGGGAGGCAACTCCCCGTCACCGCGCCGGTTGTGCTCCGGCCCGCCCCACCCGGGGCCTGCCGGACGACCAGCCCTCCCCGACACAGATCGAAGCGCACGACATGACACTGGACCAGGGCCTTGCCTTCGGGCTGATGGGCGCCACCATCGGCTTCTTCCTTTGGGGACGTTTCGCCTATGACGCGGTGGCGCTCGGCGCGCTGCTGGCGGGGGTGCTGATCGGCGTGATCCCGGCCGACAAGGCCTTCGAGGGCCTGTCGGACGACGTGGTGGTGATCGTCGCGGCGGCGCTGATCATCAGCCAGGCCGTCGCCAAGTCGGGCGCGGTGGAGACGCTGATGCGGCCGGTGACGCCGCGGCTCCGGACCGTGGCGGTGCAGGTCCCGGTGCTGGCGGGCGCGACCATGCTGCTGTCGATGGTCACCAAGAACGTCGGGGCGCTGGCCATCATGATGCCGGTGGCGCTGCAGATCGCCCGCCGCACCGGCACGCCGCAGGCGGCGCTGCTGATGCCGATGGCGACGGCGGCCATGGTCGGCGGCGTGGTCACGCTGGTGGGCACGGCGCCCAACATCATCATGTCCCGGGTGCGCGAGGAGCTGACCGGCACGCCCTTCCGGATGTTCGACTACGCGCCGGTCGGGCTCGGGGTCTGCGTCGTCACCCTGCTGTACCTGATGGTGGGCTGGCGCCTGCTGCCGGGCGGGCGCAAGGGCGCCTCCTCAATGGAGGCGGCCTTCACCATCGGCCAGTACACCCTCGAGGCCCGGGTGCCCACGGGGGCCACGGCCGCGGGGATGACGGTCGTCGAGCTGAAGGCCCTCGGCGAGGGCGAGGTCCAGGTCTCCGCCCTCCTGCCCCGCCGCGGCGAGGAGCGGCCGGTCGCCGACGGCGGCGGGGTGGCGGCGGTGGTGGAGGAGGCGGCGGCCGGGCCGCCCGACGGCGGGCACCGCCTGGCGGTGGGCGAGGGGCTGATGCTGCGCGGCGAGGCGGCGGAGCTGGAGCGGCTGGTCGCGGGCGCCGGGCTGGTGCTCGCCGGCGAGGGCCCGGTGGTCGACAACCCCGACACCGACGAGGACGACCTGCGCGTCGTCGAAGGCGTGGTGACCGGCGAGAGCCCGCTGGTCGGGCGCACCCCCGCCGCGATGACCCTGCGGACGCGCCACGGCCTCTCGCTGCTGGCGGTCAGCCGCCGCGGCCGGGAGCAATTGCGCGACCGCATCGCCCAGATGCGGCTGCGGGCGGGCGACGTGGTGCTGCTGCGCGGCCTGGCCGCCACCATGCCGGACAAGCTGGGGGAGCTGCGCATCCTGCCGCTGGCCGAGCGCGCCATGGCGCTCGGCCGCGGCAGGCGGTCCTGGATCCCGCTCGCGGTGCTGGCGGCGGCGATGCTGCTGGTGGCGATGGGGGCGCTGAAGGTGGCGACCGCCTTCTTCGGGGCGGTGGTCGCGCTGCTGGCGCTGAAGGTGATGACCACGCGCGAGGCCTACGAATCCGTCGACTGGCCGGTCGTCGTGCTGCTCGCGGCGCTGATCCCGGTGAGCGGGGCGATCCAGCACACCGGCGGCACCGACCTGCTCGCGGGCTGGCTCACCAGCGCCGTCGTCGGCCTGCCGGGGCTGGTGTCGCTGGGCGTGACCATGCTGCTCGCCATGGCGGTGACGCCCTTCCTGAACAACGCCGCGACGGTGCTGGTGATGGGCCCGATCGCGGCGACCCTGGCGAAGCAGCTCGGCCTCAGCCCCGATCCCTTCCTGATGGCGGTGGCGCTCGGCGCCGCGAGCGACTTCCTCACCCCCATCGGGCACCAGTGCAACACGCTGGTCATGGGGCCGGCCGGCTACCGCTTCGGCGACTACACGCGGCTCGGCCTGCCGCTCTCGATCCTGGTGCTGCTGACGGGGGTGCCGCTCATCGCCTATTTCTGGCCGCTGGCGCCACATTGAGCGCGCCCGCCCGGCGCGGCCAGGGCGGTTTCCGTCCGCACCGGCTCACGGAGCCCGCTCCGGCCTGCTGTTCCCGCGAGCAGATATCTCCGGTCCGATGAGTCCATCAGGTCGGAGGCTGCTCAGAGGGACAGCCGCAGCTGCGCCTCGCCCGCCACCGGCTCGTCGTTGAGCGAGGACAGCGTCACGCCCAGCAGCCGGATGCCGCGCGGCACCGGGAAGACCGGCTCGAGCAGCGCGAAGCTCAGCCGTTCCAGCTCGCCGCGGCTCGCCACCGGCGCCAGGCCGGTCCGGCTGCGGGTGGCCTGGCTGAAGTCGGCGTACTTGACCTTGAGCGTCACGGTGCGGCCGCGGATGCCGGTGCCCTCGCAGTAGCGCCAGACCTTGTCCAGGATCGGCTGCAGCGCCGCCCGCGCCGCCTCCGGCGTGGCCAGGTCGGCGGCGAAGGTATTCTCCGCCCCGACCGACTTGCGGATCCGGTCCGCCCGTACCGGGCGCTCGTCGATGCCGCGGGCGATCCAGTAGTAGTAGGCGCCGGCCTTGCCGAAATGCTGCTGCAGGAAGGCCAGGCTCCGCGCCCGCAGGTCGCGCCCGGTATGGATCCCGAGCCGCTCCATCCGGGCCGAGGTCGCCGGGCCGACGCCGTGGAAGCGGCCGACCGGCAGGTCCTCGACGAAGGCCGGGCCGAGCCGCGGCGTGATGACGAAGAGCCCGTCGGGCTTGCGGTGGTCGGAGGCCAGCTTGGCCAGGAATTTGTTGTAGGAGACCCCGGCCGAGGCGGTCAGCCCGGTCGCCGCCCTGATCTCGGCGCGGATCCGCTCGGCGATCTCGGTCGCCGAGGCGATGCCCTGGATGTTCTCGGTGACGTCGAGATAGGCCTCGTCCAGCGAGAGCGGCTCGATCACCGGCGTATGCGCGGCGAAGATGGCGCGGATCTGCAGCGACACCGCCTTGTAGACCTCGAAGCGCGGCGGCACGAAGACCAGCTCCGGGCATTTCCGCCGGGCGGTCACCGAGGGCATGGCCGAGCGGACGCCGAACCGCCGGGCCTCGTAGCTGGCCGCCGCCACCACGCCGCGCTCGCGCGAGCCGCCGACCGCGACCGGCAGGCCGCGCAGCGCCGGGTCGTCGCGCTGCTCGACCGAGGCATAGAAGGCATCCATGTCGATGTGGATGATCTTGCGCGGCCGCGCCGCCGCCTGGTCCGTCGCCTCCGGTCCGGGGTCGGTCTCGGCCACGCTTCCCCCCATCAGGACGCGGCGGGCGCCCCGTCCTGCTTCTCGCCCCGGGCGACGACGACCAGCGCGCCATCGGCCAGCGGCCGCTGCAGCGCCAGCGCTTCCTCCGTGCCGGCCGAGAGCCAGGTGTCGATCTCCTCCGGCGTGGTCAGGATGACCGGCATGGCCTTGGGATGCACCGCCGCCACCTCGGCATTCGGCGTGGTGGTCAGGAAGGCGAAGAGGTCGTTCGTCGTCTCGCCCTCCTTGAGCTTGCGCACCGAGGTCCAGCGGGTCCAGATCCCGGCGAAGGCCGCCAGCGGCCGGCCCTCGTCGCGGGCGAACCAGACCGGCGGGCGGCTGCCGTCCGGCAGCACCTCATGCTCGGCGAAGCTGCCGAAGGGCACCACGCAGCGGTGCTCGGGCCCGAGCCAGCGGCGCCAGTGCGGGGACTGGGCGTTGCGGACATTGGTGACGCCGGGATCGGTCTTGCGGCCCTTCAGCGCGAAGGCGGGCGAGGGCATGCCCCAGCGGGCCATGGCCAGCTCGCGGCCCTCCGGCCGGTTGCGGACGATCGGCGCCGCGTAGTCGGGATAGACGCCGGGCAGCGGCGGCAGGTTGCCCGTCCGGTCGGTCATCGCCCTGGTGAATTCGCGGATCGCCTGCTGACCCTTGGTGATGCTGTAGAGGTTGCACATCCCCGCCTCCCGACCCTGCTGCCAGATGCGCCAACGCCGGAGACTCCCGGCCGGGTGCCTCGGGCGCGATCGCGCGTCCGGAGCGCGGATCACGGTCTAGCGGAAATCCCGGCGGCCCGGCAGGCCGCGGCGATGCCCCACGCAGCTTTGCCGGCGCTGCGGGTTGCGCCGCGTCGCTTCGACCCCACTCCATGAGCGGCAAACCGCCTGGAAGCCCCATGACCATCACCCTGCGCCCCGCCCTGCCCCTGCCACCCGCGCCGGCCCGGCCGTGACGCCCCCGGAGGGGGCCGGGCCCCGGTTCCTGGTGGCGGAGAGCGAGACGCTTGAGCAGCGCGAGCAGCGCCGCGCCAGCGTCGGGCGCAGCAGCGGCGAGACCTACCTCGACACCCTCCGGGCCCTCGTCCCGGGCGCCGCCTGCGACCTCGCCCGGCCGTCGGAGGAAGGGGCGGAGGCGCCGGGGCGGGACGCGCTGGCCGGCTACGATGCGGTCTTCCTCACCGGCTCGCCGCTGCATGTGTACCGCGACACGCCCGCGGTCCGCCGCCAGCTTGCCTTCATGCGCGACGTCTTCGCCTCGGGCACGCCCGCCTTCGGGTCCTGCGCCGGGCTGCAGGTGGCGGTGGCGGCCGCGGGCGGCACGGTGCGGGAGAGCCGGCGCGGGCACGAGGCCGCCTTCGCCCGCCGCATCGTGGCGACCGCGGCGGGACGCGACCACCCGCTGCTTGCCGGCCGGCCGGCGGCCTGGGATGCCCCGGCGATCCACACCGACGAGGTGGAGCGGCTGCCCGAAGGGGCGGTCCTGCTGGCCGGCAACGCGGTAAGCGCCGTGCAGGCGGCCGAGATCCGGCACGGAGGCGGCGTGTTCTGGGGCGTGCAGTACCACCCGGAGCTGACGCTGGGCGAGGTCGCGGCAGCGGTGCGGCGCCAGGCCGAGGACCTGCTGCGACAGGGGCTCGCCCACGACCGGCGCGACCTGGACGACCATGCCGACCGCATCGAGGCGCTGCACCGCGAGCCCTCCCGCCGCGACCTGGCGTGGCAGCTCGGCCTCGACAGGCAGGTCACCGATCCTGCCCTGCGGCAGACCGAGCTGCGCAACTTCATCGCGCACCTGGTCCGGCCGGTCATGCGGTCGCGCCGGCGCGGCGGATGAGCGCCTGCGGTCCCCGCCGCTTGGCGGCGCGGCGCTCCGCGGTCTAGAAGACGCCCCAAGCCGCGGTCCGGGACCGCCCTCGGGGAATTACGCCATGACCATGAACCGCCGCATGCTGCTGGGCGCCGTGCCCCTGGTCGGGCTGCTGCCGCAACGGCGCAGCGCGGCGCAGTCCGCCGACGGGACGATCCGCCTCGGTGCCCTCACCGACATGTCCGGCACCTACCGCGACGTCGAAGGCCCGACGGGCACGGCCTGCGTCCAGCAGGCGGTCGCGGAGATCATGGCCGAGACGCCCGGCCTGAAGGTCGAGATCGTCACCGCCGACCACCAGAACCGCCCCGACGTCGCCAGCGCCATCGTGCGCGAATGGTTCGACCGCGGCGGCGTCGATGCGCTGGTGCAGGTCGGCAACACCGCCGTCGCCCTGGCCGCGAACACCGTCGCGCGCGAGAAGGACAAGGTGCACCTGAACACCGGCGCGCTCTCCTCGGTGCTGACCGGCGCGCAGTGCTCGCCCAACCTCGTGCACGGTCCGCTCGACACCTGGAGCATGGGCCATGCGACGGCGACGGCGGTGACCAAGGCGGGCGGCGACACCTGGTTCTTCGTCACCGCCGACTACGCCTTCGGCCATGCCCTGCAGGAGGACGCCTCGACCTTCGTGCGCGCCGCCGGCGGCAAGGTGCTGGGCGCGGTCCGGCATCCCTTCCCGGGCACGACCGATTTCGCTTCCTTCCTGCTGCAGGCGCAGTCGAGCCGGGCCAAGGTCATCGCCCTCGCGCATTCCGGCGGCGACCTCATCAACTGCATGAAGCAGACGCAGGAATTCGGCATCACGCGGCGCGGCACCAAGGTCGCCGGGCTCGGCACGCTGATCACCGACGTCGTCGCCATGGGCCTGCCGCTCGCCCAGGGGCTGCTGATGACCGAGAGCTTCTATTGGGACCTCAACGACCGCACCCGTGCCTTCTATAACCGGGTGAAGGGGCGCTTCGAACGGCCGACGATCCTGCCGAACTCGCTGCATGCCGGCGCCTATGCGGCGACGTTGCACTACCTGAAGACGGTCCGGGCGATGGGCGTGGCCGAGGCCAGGGTCTCCGGCCAGCGCACCGTCGCCGCGATGAAGGGCACGCCGACCGACGACGACGCCTACGGTGCCGGCACGATCCGCGCGGACGGGCAGATGATCGCCCCGGTGCACCTGTTCCAGGTGAAGACGCCGGCGGAGAGCCGCGGCGCCGGCGACCTCCTGAAGCTGGTGGAGACCGTCGCGGCCGAGCAGGCCTTCCGTCCCCTGGCGGACGGGGGCTGCCCGATGATCCGGGCCTGAGGGGCGGCGGGCTCAGCCCCCGCGCGGCACCAGCGGGCAGCCGCCCTGGGCGACGGGCCGGTAGGAGTCCTCGACCGGCACCTCCCGGGTCAGGCGGTAGACGTCGTAGCGGCCGGAGGACTCCGCCGGCTTCTTGACCTGGAAGACGTAGACCGGGCTGATGCGGCGGCCATCGGCGCGGATCTCGCCCCGGCCGAAGACCGTGTCGTCGGTCGGCGTCGCCTTCATGCGCGCTACGACGGCGCGGCCATCGGTCGATTGCCCCAGCGCCTCCACGGCCTTCAGGTAGTGGGTGACGGCGGCATAGACATTGGCCTGCAGGTCGGTCGGCATGCGGCCACCCATGCGTTCTGCGAAGCGGCGGCCGAAGCTGCGGCTGCCCTCGTTCAGGTCCCAGTACCAGTTGCCGACCACGACGGCATCCTGCGTCGCCTCCAGGCCCAGCGACACGATGTCCGAGATATAGACCGCCAGCCCGACCACCCGCTGCCCACGGCGAGACAGTCCGAATTCCGAGGCCTGCTTCATGCTGTTGATGAAATCGGCCTGGGAGTTCGACAGCGCCACCACCGATGCGCGCGAGGCCTGCGCCTGCAGCAGCACCGAGGAGAAGTCGGTGGTGCCGAGCGGATGCCGGACCGAGCCGAGCACCCGCCCGCCGGCCCGCGTCACCGCCTCGCCCGACTGCTTTTCGAGGTCGTGGCCGAAGGCGTAGTCGGCGGTGACGTAGAACCAGCTGTTGCCGCCCTGCTGCACCAGCGCCCGGCTCGGCACGTTCGACATCGACCAGGTGTCGAGCGAGTAGTGGATGGTATTGGGCGAGCAGAGGTCACCGGAGAGGCGGCTCGACACCGCAGCCGTCACCAGGGCGACGCGGTTGGCGTTCCGCGCGACCTCGCCAACCGCCAGCGCCACCGCCGAATTCGGCAGGTCGACGATGGCATCGACGCCATCCGTGTCGAACCAGCGACGGGCGATGGCGGAGCCGGTGTCGGCCTTGTTCTGGTGGTCGCCCGAGATGATCTGCACTGGCAGCCCCGCCGCGCGGCCGCCGAAATCCTGCGCCGCCAGCTGCGCCGCGACCACCGAGCCCGGCCCGGCGACATCGGCGAAGCTGCCGGAGAGGTCGCTCATGATACCGATGCGGATCGCCTCCCGCCGGGTAGCGGGCGGGGTCTGCGCGGCGGCGGGCAGCCCGGCCGCCAGCAGCGCCATGATGAGGAATGCGCGTCGCATGCTTGGTATCCTTCCCACTGTTCAGCGGCGATCTGCGTCGCCCGAAAAACTGTCCTCGGTCATGGCGGTGGCGCCCGCCGCGGCACGGGCCTGGGCCAGCATCGCCGCGGGTGGCCGGGCGTAGCGGCCGGCGCGGCTGACCTGCAGCCCGATCGCGGCCCGGGCGCCGACCATGAAGCGGGCGTGGTGGAACAGCGTGCCCAGCGCGTCCATCACCACCGCGCCATGGCTCGCGCGCAGCCCGTGCCGCCAGACGAATTCGTTGAGGAAGCCGTCGCCGGGGATGATGACCTCGGCGCCCATCCCGACCAGCCGGCCGCAGGCCGCGTGGAAGCCGTCCAGCAGCGGCAGGGTGGCCTGCTCGTCGCCCTCGAGGCTGTACTCGTCGATCGGCGGCTGCATCGCGACCACGCCGGCCAGCCGCTCGCGCAGGCCATGGGCCCGGGCCTGCTCCTCGTGCTGGGCGCGCTGGCTCGCCTCCAGCGAGACCAGGCCGAAGCGCTGGCCGAGCGAGCAGGCGACCAGCATGCAGGTCTCCGACAGGCCGAGGCAGGGGATATCCACCAGCGAGCGCACCGCCGTCAGCGCCGGGTCGTAGAAGCAGCCGAGGGCGAAGGCGTCGTAGCCGGCACGCTCGGCCGCCAGCGCCGCCTCGATGACCTGCGCCTCGTTCAGGTATTCGAGGTAGCGGTGGCGGATGGCGTGGATCGGGGCGAAGTCGGTGCCGTAGGTGCCGGGCCGCAGCCCGTGCAGCACCACGTCGTCGCCCGGCAGCACCGCCGCGGCATGGCGGGCCAGCGTCGCGCGATAGAGCGGCGCGCGGTCGAGGTCGCTGAAGCTCTGGTGCCAGATCCGCATGGCTAGCGCCCCCCTCGGGCCGGGGCGCGGTCAGGCCGCATTGTCGCGCCGCGCCGCATGGGCGCCCCCCAGCCGGCCGAAGACCAGGCCCTTCAGCACCGAGGTCGCGCCGGTATAGGTGCGGTAGTAGGTGCCGATGATCTCGCCGGCGGCATAGAGGCCGGCGATCGGCCTCCCGTCGCCGTCCAGCACCCGGGCGTCGCTGTCCACCTTCAGCCCGCCGAAGGTGAAGACATTGGCCGACATGATCGGATAGGCGTGGAAGGGCGGCTCGTCGACCGGCAGCGCCCAGTTCGATTTCGGCGGGTCGAGCCCCGCCGTCGCCAGCCCGTCGAGCTCGAGCGGCTTCCAGGCGCCGGGCCGGCAGGCGGCGTTGTAGCCCCGCAGGGTCTCGGCCAGCGCCGCCGGCGGCAGGCCCAGCTGCGCCGCCAGCGCCTCCGGGCTGGCGGCGACGATGGGCGGCCGGTCGGTGCGGATGGCGAGGCGGACGTTGGGCACCCGCTGGTGCCTCGCATCCAGCACCACGTAGGCGATGCCGTCGCGCTGCTCGAAGATCCGCCGGGTGACGCTTTCGTAGTGCGCATCGACGGTGCCCGGCGCCTCGTCGGTGAAGCGGCGGCCGTCCTTGTTCACCAGCACGCCGTAGGGGAAGACGAAGACCGAGGGCTCCGGGACGCCGGAGCGCGGGTCAATCGGCTCGGCATGGTAGCTGCCGAAATCGCCGGCGGTGGCGGCGCCGATATCGAGCGCCATGCGGATGCCCTCGCCGCGGTTGAAATGGCCGCCCTTGCAGATGGGGCGCAGGAAGGCGGCGCGGGGGCCGAGGTAGCGCGTCAGCATCTCGGCATTGCCCTCAAAGCCGCCGCAGGCGAGCACCACGCGGCCGCGCAGGGTGAGCCGCCCCTCCGTGCGGTGGCGGGCCAGCAGGCCGGTGACGCGGCCCTCGGCGTCCTGCTCGAGCCGCTCGGCCGTCGTCTCGTACCGGATCTCGACGCCCAGCCCCGCGGCCCGCGCCGCCAGCCCCTCGACCAGCGCGAGGCCGCCGCCGACCGGCAGCAGCCGCGGTTGGGATTTCGTGAGGAATTGCGTGGGCAGGAAGTCGAAGCGCAGGCCGAAGCCCTTTAGCCAGGCGATGGTCGGGCCGGCCTGGTCGGCGAAGGTGGCGATGAAGCCGGGCTCGGCCATCGAGATGGCGGCGGCATAGGCGGCGCGCCCCTCCACCGGCCGGGCGCTCTCGGCGATGATGTCGGGGTCGAGGAGGCCGCTGCTGTTCTCGGCGAGATGGGTCTCGAAGTCGTCGGTGACCTCGGCCTCGCTCTTCATCCGGAGATAGGCTTCGGTGTAGCGGCTCTGGCCGCCGCGCTCGGCCTGCGGCGCCCGCTCCAGCACGACCACCCGGGCACCGGCCTCGGCCGCCGCGACCGCGGCGGACAGCCCGGCCACGCCGCAACCGGCCACGACCACATCGCACCGCGTCTCGCGCATCGGCATCCTCCCCTGGGGGGAGCATTGCACGCTGGCGGCGGGGGTCAAACCGGCCGGGGTGGTGGCCTCAGGACGGGCGCGCGGGACCCGTCCGCCGCTGGCGCAGCCTGGCCCGTTCCTGCAGCAGCAGGGTGAGGATGGGCGGCGACTGCACCAGGCACCGCCCCCGAGCCGCCGTGGCTCCCGGTACGGGCGGTGCAGCCATTCCAGCCCGGCCCGCTGCATCATGGCCGGCGCCCGCTGCTGCGCCTCGGTGAGGAATTCCAGGGCCGAGCCGACGCAGAGCGCGGTGCCGTGCAGATCGCCCCGCGGCATCCCGCAGGCGAAGACGCAGAAGCGGGCGGGATGATCGACCACGAAGTCGACGGTGCGCCGGTACGCGGCCTCGTCCCGCCCGAAGCCGAGCGGCGGGACATGATGCGCGATGACGGCCCCGGCAGGCCCGCATCAGGTCGGGCGTCCTGGCCAGCCGGACCAGGTGCTCGGCATTGGGCGTGACCACGGAGCCGAAGGGCGCATCCGCGGGGCGACGGGCGATCCACTCGGCCGTCTCCGCCACGCCCATGTCGGCGAAGCCGAGACCCGGCAGCTCCGTGCTCCCGATCCGGTCAGCCGCGGTATCCGTGCAGGCGGTGCCGTGGGCCATGCGGCATCACCCTGGTTGACCGCGGTCGATGGATCACGGCCGGCGCCGCCATGCGGGCTCGTCGCATGCGTCCCGGCTTTCCTCCGGCAGGGCAACGCGGATGTGTAGGCGGCCGCAGTGTCCCACGCCGTCTTGAGATGGCCGGATTGGGAGATGCAGTACTGTGCCGGCATTCAGCAAGGTGGCAGCACGCATGGGACACGATAGCGCAGGGCCGACCAGCCTCGGCAGCAGGCACGCCGGGACCGTGCGGTCCTCGCTCCGCATGGCACTGCTGGCAGGCGCCGCCGTGCTGGGCCTGTTCGGCCGGGTGCCTGCCGCCCATGCCGAAGCTCCGCCGGACCGCATGGCCAGCCTCGCCCGCGGCATCAACGTCGCGCACTGGTTCCGCTTCCCGGCCGACGGCAGCCTGCGCGCCTTGCGCGAGCACATGGACGACGCGGCGGCGGCCTCGCTGAAGCGGGCCGGCTTCACCTACGTGCGCTTGGCGGTCGGGCCCGAGGTGGTGATGCAGGGCAGCCGCATCGAGCGGGACAGGCTGGCGGCGATCGTCGCGGCCGTCGAGCGGTTCCAGAAGGCGGGGCTGGCCGTGATGGTGGAGCCGCATCCGCAGAACCTCGGCAACTGGGACCTTCAGGAATCGGCCCAGGCACGGCAGAACCTGCTGGGCTTCTGGCGCGACCTGGCCCCGGCGCTCGCCCACCTGCCGCCGGGCCTGACCTTCCCGGAAGTCGTCAACGAGCCGACCTTCGCCGACCCGGCGAAATGGGACCAGATGCAGGCCGAGCTCGTCGGCCTCATCCGCCGGTCGCTGCCGCAGAACACCATCGTGCTGGCCGGGGCGGATTGGAGCAGCATCGACGGCCTGCTCCGCGTCAAGCCGGTCGCCGACAGGAACGTGGTCTACAGCTTCCACACCTACGAACCGCAGATCCTCACGCTGCTGGCCTCCTGGGAGCAGGGCGTCGATACCAGGGCCATGGGGAAGCTTCCCTTCCCGGTCACCGACCGGGCGAAGTGCGAGGCAGCCGTCGCCTCCATCGAACACGAGCGGACCCGGGCCATCGCCAACTACTGGTGCTCGGAGCGCCACGACGCCGCCTCGGTCGCGGCCAACCTGGACCGGGCGGTTCGCTGGGGGCGGGAGCACCGGGTCTCGGTGGCGCTGACCGAGTTCGGTGCGGCCCAGGCCCTGAACGACACCGCCCGCACCGCCTACCTGGAAGCCGTCCGCCGCGCGGCCGAGCAGGCGCGCATCGGCTGGGCGCTGTGGGCGCTCGACGACAGCATGGGCTTCGCCGTCCCCGCCGGCCGGTACACCGCCTCCACCCGGCTTCACCCCGGCATCATGAAGGCACTGGGCCTGCCCGCGCCCGGCAGCGCCCGATAGCTCACCCGAAAGCCGGCGCGTCCGGCCACGCCGCGGCGATGGAGCGGTGGTTGCTCTCCGACGAGGTCGTCCTCCGCGCGCCCGCCGGCGTCGCCGGCGGCATCATCAACGACCGCGAGGCGGATGGTCAGTGGGACGGGGTCTCTCCCGAGATCTGCGGCTACTACCTGCAATTCCTGGCCCTTGCCGCCACCGGCCCGGGCAGCGCGCGCCACCGCGAGACGGCCGCCCGGGTGATCGGCTTCCTCGATGCCGAGGGCAAGGCGGGCGCGCCGCGGACGCTTTACCGGCGCCTGCCCGGGCTCTCCCGGTCCGGCAGCAGGTCGACATGCGCCAGCATCTCCGGCGGAGGAGGAGCGCGGCATGGTGATCCGCGACCTCGGCACGTGGTTCGGCCACGACGGTCCGTCCTTCTCGTCAGCAAGACCGCGCAGGAAGGCTTCACCGCCGTGTATCGCTTCTACGGGCCCAGCCACGGCAGCCACTTCTGCACCGCCTCGGAGGCGGAGAAGACCTTCGTCCAGACCAGGCCGGCCAACCGGTACAACCTCGACGGCATCGCCCACCACGTGCCGACCGGCGACGGCCTGGACAGGATGTTCGCCTGAGGGAGGCCGGGGGCCCGCGGCATCCCGCCTCCTCCCAGGCCGGCAATTCCGCCATTCCGCGCGAAGTCGGGCGGGGAGGAAGGCCGAACAGGCTCCGGCATTGGATTGGCACCGCGATATGCCATAGTTCCGCGGCACAGATCGTCTTGAGGAACGTGTGGACACAGCCGCGGGACCCGCCGATGCCTTCCTGCGATCGCCTCAGGCGGAGCAGCCCATTCCCGTGCTGCGTCCGAGCCTGCCGACGATCGACCGGGTGCTGCCTTTTCTTCGCCGGATCGACGAGACGCGGATCTACAGCAATCAGGGGCCGCTCTGGACGGCCTTCCGTGACGGCTTCGCGCGATGGCTCGGCCTTCGCGCCGGCGTGCGGGGTGTCCACGTCGTGCCGACCAGCAGCGGCACCACGGCGATCGAGGTGGCGCTCCGCCTCCGTGCGGCGGCGGGACGACACCTCTGCCTCATGCCATCCTTCACCTTCATCGCAAGCGCGCACGCCGTCTGCAACGCGGGCCTCACGCCTTTCCTGGTCGATGTGGACGCGGAGTCCCTCGTTCTCACGCCCGTGCTGGCCGAGCGTGCCATGCGCCGCATGGCCATGCCGCCGGCCGCCGTCCTGGTCGTCAGCGCCTTCGGCGCCCCGCCGGATGTCGAGGCGTGGGAAGCCTTCGAGCGGGAGCACGGCGTGCCGGTTGTCTTCGATGCCGCAGCCGCCGCCACCTCCCTGCGCCGCATCGGCCGACAGCCGCTCTGCGTGAGCCTGCATGCCACCAAGGTCTTCGGCATCGGCGAGGGAGGCGCGGTCATCACGACGGACCGCGACATGGCTGCCCGGATCGAATCCATGATCGGCTTCGGCTTCTCCGGCAGCAGCCGGCAATCGGATCTCCGGGGCGGCAATTACCGCATCTCGGAATACACGGCGGCCATGGGCCTGGCCGTGCTGGCGGAGGTCGATGCCAAGGAAGCCGCGCTCCGTCGCCTGGGCCGCGATTATGCCGGGGCCCTGGCCGGCTCCTGCGCGCGGCTGCAGCAGCCGTCGGGCGGCGACTGGGCGACCATGACCTTCAATGTCACCCTGCCGCGCGCGGAGCTGCAGACCCGGCTTGACCGGCTCGACGCCGGGGGCGTCGGCTGGCGCCGCTGGTGGGGCCTCGGCACGCACCGGCACGCGGCCTTCGCCGATCTCCCGCGCGATGACCTCAGCGTCACCGACGACATCGCCCCCCGCGTGATCGGCCTGCCGTTCCTGGTCGACCTGACGCCGGCCCAGCTCGCCCGGGTCGCGGCATGCCTGGCCTGACCCTGGGGTCGTGCCCATGAGCATCATCCGGGTTGCGATCTTCGGTGCTGGCGGGCTCGGCCGGGAGGTCGCCGAGATGCTGCGCGACGCGGCAGCGGCAGGGCTCCCGCTTTCCCCGCTCGGCTTCGTGGTCGATGCGGCCTTTGACGCGCCGGCCAAGGTCCACGGCCTTCCGGTCTGGCGCGATGCCGCGGCCCTGCTGCGCCAGGACCCGAGCGTCCGCATCCTCATTGCGATCGGCAACCCGACCCGGCGCGCGGAGGCGGTGCGCCGGGTGGAGGCCCTGGCGGGCCCCCGCTTCGCCACGCTGATCCACCCGCGTGCCCTGGTCGGCCGCACGGTCACGGTGGGGCCGGGGAGCGTGGTCGCCGGCCTCTCCTCCATCACGGCCGATGTGACGGTAGGGCGCCATGTCCTGGTCAACCCGGGCGTCACCATCGCGCATGATTGCCGGATCGGCGACTTCGTCTCCATTGGCCCCGGCACGGCGCTGGCGGGCGGCGTCGTGGTGGAGGACGGCGCCGAACTCGGCGTCGGCGCCCGGGTCATGCCGCATTGCCGCATCGGGCGCTCCGCCTTCGTGGGTGCGGGCGCCGTCGTCATCCGTGACGTCGAGGCCGGGCGGACGGCGGTCGGCGTGCCGGCGCGCCTGCTGGCCGCGCGGCAGGAGGCGCCGTCGGGCTGATCCGGCAGCCGCCGGCATGCCGCTCCGCCCCGCGCTCAGTCGTCCAGGAAGCGCTCCCCCGGCAGGCGCCGGAAGGGTGGGGGCGAGGGGTCCGCGAAATGGCTGGCCAGCACCTGGGGGACATAATGCAGGCGCGGGCGCAGGGCCTTGATCTTGCGCAGCCGGTTCCAGTCGCCCGGCTCGGAGGCGCGATAGGCCTGCAGGTCCCAGGGAATCCGCGCGAAGTAGCGATGGTAGAAGATGGACGGCGTGCCGACCTGGCCCACTTCCAGCGCGCCGTTGCCGAGCTCCATCCAGCTGCCGTCCGGCAGCTGGAAGCGCAGCCCGTGCCAGAGGAAATCCGCGCGTTCCTGCCGGGCGGCGGTGAGCAGGGCCTCGACGCGGCAGGGCTCCATCGTGTCGTCGTCGTCCAGATGGGTGACGAAGTCGCCCATGCTGCGGGCGAGGCCCTCGTTCATCGCCAGGCAGCCGCCGACGCGCCAGCGGTCCCGTCCCGGCGGAGGGTAGGGGCCGCGCTCGGCCCGGTTGACGAACTGGATGCGGCCATCCCGGAAGGCGGCCAGGCCCCGTTCGGTGGCGGCCGGCGCGCAATCGCCGATGACGACGATCTGCAGGTTCCTGTGGGTCTGCGCCAGCGCCGAGGGGATGGCGCGCTCGAGCAGCGTCCCGGTGCGGTCGGCTGTCGCCACGACGACCGAGACCAGCGGATCGGCTGCGGCGTGGCCCGCCCAATAGGCCTGGTCGGCGCGTGCCGTCTGGTAGGCGGCGATCTGATCCGGCAGCCCCTCATGCAGCGCGAGGGCCCAGTCCACCCGGTCCCGCTCCAGCGCATGCTGGCCTTCGACCTGCGCGATGCGGCGCTCGAGCGCCTCGATTCGCCGCAGGGTGGCCATGTCCAGGGGAGCAGGAGCAGGCCGCGGCAGCAGGCCGGACAACCGCCCGAGGGCCCGGCGCCACGGGGGGAAGGTGCGGTCTCCCGAGCTGTCGGGCGGACTGTCGGGCGGGCTGCCGGCGGGCTTCGTCATGGCTGTGTCCGCTTGCTCCGAGGTCGAGGGGCGCCTGGCAGGATGCGCATCCGCGGCCCTAGCCCCGGCGCGCCCAGAAGGTCCCGCCATGGGTCGTCAGCCCGTCGAACAGCCCCGGCGCCTCCCACAGCGGCGCGAGCAGTCCGTGCAGCGCCGGCTGGCGGTAGGCCCAGAGCACAGGCAGCAGCACCTCGTCCGCGCCACCGCCGCCGAGCAGCCAGGTCATCAGCAGGTACTGCTCGTTGTAGAAGCGCTCACGCCATTCCTGCGGGTAGTCCCAGGGCAGGAAGATGTCGTGGACGCCATAGATCACCCCAGCCGGCAGCGCGGGCATCACCTCGGTGAAGAACACGGTCACGTCCGACCCGGGGAAGCTGCGGTGGCTGTTGTCGATGAACACCATGTCGTCGGCATGGAGGCCGGCCCAGAATGCGGCCGGCATGTCCTCCATGCGGCTGACGATGGTCTCGTCGCACAGCCCCTCGGTGGCGTTGTGCGGATGCGGATCGATCGAGACGATGCGCGTCGCCAGCCCGTGGTCCGCCACGGCGCGGCGGGCGAAGCGGGTCGAGATCCCCGACCCGACCTCGATGTAGCGGCGCGGCGCATTAGCCGCGATCAGCCCGTACAACGCGGCGCCGTCGAAGGGAGGGAACCAGTCGTTCGCCCAGAACGGCTGCAGCGGCGCCTCGGCGTCGCGGCTGATGCGGCCGAGCGCCCCGGCCCGGGCGGCGATGTCGCGCAGCGTCGCGGCGATCGTCGCTTCGTCGCGCATGAAGCGGGCCGCCACCTGCCGCCCGCCGGCCGTCGCCTCGATGGGCCGGGCGCTGGGGAAATAGGCGTAGTCGGTGATGAACAGGCGATGCTCCCGCCGGGCATCGCGCATCGCCTCGGTGTCCTTCTGGAGGTGCAGCAGCTGGGTGCGCAGGCCGTCCAGCTGCCCCTCGCAATCGGCCAGGGCCTGGCGGAGCTTGGCCTCGACCGGCGCCGTGGCGGGCTCCGTCGTGGGCGGGGCCGCCCCGGCCAATGCCCGCAGCAGCCGGTGGCGGCCCTCATTCAGCTGGCGGACCGCCGGGATGCGCAGCAGGGCGGAGCGAAGGGCGGTCATCCCGGTGATCGCCGCCATGGCTCGGCCTGCGGCAGCGCCAGGGGCGGTCCGATGCGCCGCACCCCGGGCCGGCCGCCCCGGTGCAGCGCGTGCTTCTCCAGCATGTGCCAGGACAGCAGGCCGAGGATCACCGATACCGGCAGCGCCACCGCCACGTTGGCCCAGCCGCCGCCCGCCGTGCCCAGGACATGCACCACCGTCTGCTGCACCGGGAAGGACCAGAGGTAGAGACCATAGGAGGCATCGCCGAAGCGGCCGGCCCGGCGCAGCACCGGCCAGGATCGCAGCGCGACCGCCAGCGCCGCATAGGGCAGCGCGAGTATCAGCAGCATCTCGCGCGGGACGGCGCCGAGCGGGGCGATCTGCAGCACCGCCAGCGCGGCGAGGCCGAGGCGGGGATCGAGCCAGCGCTCCAGGCGGAAGCGGGCGACGGCGGCGCCGGCCACGAAATAGGGCGCAAGCATCGCGGCGCTCCAGAAGCCGGTCCCGCCGATCACCACCTCCCTCGGAGCGGCGGCCAGGGCGTAGGCCGCCAGCCCGGCGGCCAGGGCCAGGGCCGCCAGCAGCGCCGGACGCCACCGCCCGAGCAGCATCAGCACCGGGGTCAGGGCGTACATCGTCGCCTCCACCGGCAGGGTCCAGAGGCTGCCGTTGACCGCATGCGGGTAGTGGTTCTCGGCGAAGACCAGCGGCAGTGTGTAGGAGACATAGAGTATCGCGTTGCCGAGGTAGCGCAGCGTCTGCGCGTGCAGGGCATAGTCGCCGAAGGGCAGCGGCGTCAGCACCGGGCCGAGCACCAGCACCGAGATCAGCACCACGGCCGCGAGGGCCGGCAGGATGCGCCGCGCCCGGCGCAGCGCGAAGCGCCCCGGATGCGGATCGCGCAGCCAGCTGCCCGCGACGAGATAGCCGCTGATGGCGAAGAAGATCAGCACCGCCAGGGTCGAGACGGAATGGCCCAGCGCGGCATGCGGCGGCAGCCCGACCAGGATGAAAGAGTGGCCGAGCACCACCATCGATGCCGCGCCGAGCCGCAAGGCATCGAAGTTGTTGCCCGGCCCCGGCACCCCGGGGTCCTTCATGCGGACCGCTCCACCAGGAAGCGGTGGATGGTCAGGCCGGGCTGGTAGGGCTCGAGGCCCAGCTGGCTTTGCACGGCGGGGGAGAGCGTCGCCAGCCTCCGGCGGCCGTCGTTGAACCGCGTCGCCGCCTCTATCTGCGCGACCACCGCCGGCGGGATGGAGTCGCGCCCGGCCACGGTGTTGCTGTTGTCGGACTTGTAGTAGTATTCGCCGATCCGGGTATTCACCAGCGTGAAGTCGGATCTTGCCTGCGAGCAGATCCGCAGCAGGAATTCATAGTCCTCCTCGATGGTGAGGGCCGGCTCGAAGCGCAGCTCCCCCGCCGGCACCCGCGTGCGGTCCACCATGAAGGAATGGATCGGGCAGAAATTCTGCCGGAACAGGTCGGCCAGGCTGTTGCCCGAGAACGGCTGCTGATGCGCATAGGCGTGGAAGAAGCCTTCATGCACGTCCACCATCGCCACGCCGATATTGCCGAAGGCGATCGCCGCGCCGCTCTCCCGCAGCCGGTCGGACAGCATCCGGTAGGCTTCCGGGTAGAGGACATCGTCATAGTCGAGCAGCGCGACGTAGCGGGCCGTCGCCGCGGCGAAACCGAGGTTCATCAGCGCCGAGCGCGCATCGAGCGGCTCCTGCGCGTCGAAGCGCAGCACTTCCAGCGCCAGCTGCTCGGGCAGCGCCAGCAGCGGCGCGAGCGCTGCCCGGACCGTGGCCACATCCGCATCGCTGAAGCGCTGCAGCACCAGCAGGATGCGGATCGGCCGGAACTCCTGCCCAGCGAGGGAGAAGACCGCGCGGCGCAGCTCCCCGAGGCGGGCGAGGTTGTGGAAGCGGACGATCACGTCCACCCCGTCCCGCGCGGCGCTCACCAGCGCACCGGGGAGAAGGAGAAGCCGCGGGAGAAGTCCGGTATGTCGTGCCAGGACTCCGGCACCGGCTTCGGCTCCGCCCCGGGCGGCGCCTCGCCCAGGCTGGCCAGCTGCGCTTCGGCCCATGCCACGAATTCCGGATTGCCCCATTTGCGCGCGAGCACATGGCCGGAGCGCAGCATCATCGGCCAGAGCTGCGGCCGGTGCGTCCTGTTCGTCACCGCATGCAGGAACAGCGCGGCGGGATTGATGAGCACGGCGAAGCCATGCGCCCGCGCCCGCCAGGAGAGGTCGACGTCCTCGCAGTACATGAAGAAATCCTCGTCAAAGCCGCCGATCGCCTCATGCAGCCCGCGCGGGACCGCCAGGCAGGCGCCCGAAGCCCAGGCGGTCTCGAAGGTGACGGGGTCGTAGGCCTTCGGATGCTCGGCGGGGAACTGGCATGCCTCGATCAGCGCCTGGCCGGCATGCGCGGCATGCATCCGGGCAATGGCGGCGAGGCAATCCGGGAAGAAGGCACCGTCCGGATTGACCGCGACATAGAGCTCGGCGCCGCCGGCGAAGGCGGCCTGCATCAGCCGGTTGTGGGCCGCGCCGAAGCCGATGTTGCCGGCGCTCGGGAGCCATTCCACGCCCTCCGTGGGCGGGGTCGGCCGTCCGTTGTCGATGGCCAGGATGCGCCCCGGCCCGTCGACCTGCGCCAGCGCCAGCCGGGCGCTGGCGATGCAGCGCGCCAGCTCCGCCGGATCGTTGTCGTAGGTGACCAGCCCGATGGTGATCGCCAGCCGCGGCGGGGCCAGCAGGCTCCCCAACGCCCGCTGCTGCACCCGCAGGGCAACCGGGGAAAGCGTAGTCCGGGCCGGCAGGGGATCAGGCAGGGGCGCGGGTGCGGGCTCGGGCAAGGGCTCGGGTATGGGCGCGGGCGGCGCCGGGGGGGCGGCAGCCGCCTCGGCGATCAAGGCCTGAATCTGGCGGCGCTGGCGCAGCCGGTCCGGCAGCTGGAAGGTCAGGCTCCACCACGCCAGCTTGGCGCCGCGGCGGCCAAGCCGCCGAATGCCGGGCGCGGCGCTCAGCGCCGCCCGCAGCGGCCCGGTCGCCCGCCAGATGGTGCTGGCCTCGATCGCGCCGACGCGGGCATGGGCGGCGGCGGCATGGCTGCATTCGGCCGCCAGCTGCCGGGCATGATCCTCCTGCATCGCGGCGACGGCCGCCGCCTGGACCGCCATGCGCTGGGCATGGCTTTCGTGCGCGGCGGCCAGGGCGGAGGCCAGCTCCCCGGCGTGGCGGCGTTCCTCGGTGTCCAGGGCCGCGGCATGGCGCGAACGCTCGGCCGCGAGTTCCGCGGCGTGGCGCAAGCGTGCAGCCGCAAGTTCCGCGGCCCGGTTGGCCGCCTCCACCCGCAGCGCCTCCTGCTGGCGCGCCGCCTCGGCGGCCCGCAGCTCGATCTGGCTGGTCTCGATGTAGAGGCTGGCCGAGGGCGGCGCGACCGGACGGTCCGAACAATAGGCCAGCAGATACAGCGCCCTCGGCAGGCCGGCATTGGCCTCGAAGGTGTCGCGGCCACGCTGCTCGAAGGTGATCGCCGGCCGGGCCGCGGAATCGGGCGCCAGCGGCAGTATCGCCGAGCCGAGCATCGGCCGCTGTCGGAACATGCCGACATGCGGGAAGTGCGGCGCCAGCGCGGCGTGGAACTCCGCCAGGTCCAGCTCCCGCACGTGGAAGCGGTTGGCGGTGGAGCCGTCCGGCGAATAGACCTCGCGGTCCGGCGTGCTGATCAGCAACAGGCCGCCGGGCCGCAGCACGCGCCGGCATTCCGCCAGGAATTGCTCCTGCTCGTACAGGTGCTCCAAGGTCTCGAAGGAGGCAACCACATCGACCGAGGCATCGCCGAGTGGGATGGCCCGGCCGTCGCCGGTCAGGAAGCGCAGGTTGTCCCGCCGGTAGGACTGCCGGGCGAAGCCCACCGCCTCATCCGAGACATCGACGCCGACGACGGAGCGGGCCACCTGGGCGAGCAAGGCACTGCCGTAGCCTTCGCCGCAGGCGATATCCAGCACATCGAGGCCACGACTCGCCTGTCGCGCCAGGAAGTAACGGTGCAGATGCTCGATCTCGATCTGACCCTGCATCGTGCCGGTCAGGCGCTCGCCGGTGAAACCGAGTTCGGTTGCCGACCGTTCCCGCTCGAAAATCTCGCCCACTCAATGGAAACCTTATGTAACTGGCCGGTTGGCCATGGTTCGAGCCAAAAATCGTTACAAACTTCCGCGTGTTCCTGTTTGTAACCCATTTTGAAATACGGCGCGACCTTCGGCACCCCGGCATCGGAACCGGAGACTCCGACCGCTCCTTACTGCGGCCGCACCGTCGCGGTGCCGGACTGGTGCGGTCCTGCACCGAAAGACCGGCCGGGATATGCGCCTGTCACCCTGCACATCGACCCCGCGCCGCGCGGCCCGGCCACGGCTGGGCGGTTAGCGGAAGTCCCGGCTGCCGGGCAGCCTGGCCCGGGGCCCCTGGCTGCCGGGGTCCGGTCGCCGGACCTCGTCGGCATGGCCCAGCACCGGCTCGGCCCAGGCGCCGCCATCGCCCTGGCCCTCGATGGCGGCAAGCCCATCCAGCAGGTCCGAGCGGTCGACCAGCCGGCGGACGATCAGGTGGGTGATCGGCACCTCCGCGCGCTCCACCTCCCGCTCGATCCGCCCCTCGGCCACCAGCAGCCGCCCCGCCACCAGCGCCGCCCGGTCGCGGGCGGTGACGTCGGGATAGACCACGAGGTTGCCGACGCCGTGCTCGTCCTCCACGGTCAGGAAGACGATGCCCTTGGCCGAGCCCGGCCGCTGGCGCATCAGCACCAGCCCCGGCAGGCGGATCCAGGTGCCGGAGCGCAGGCGCCCGAGCCGGCGGGTGTCGTCGAGGCCCAGCCGGTCGAGGGCCGGCCGCAGCAGCGCCAGCGGATGCCGGCCCAGCGTCAGCCCCATCGCCCGGTAGTCCTCGACCACCGCCTCGCCCTCGCCCTGCGCCGGCAGGACCACCGCCGGCTCCGGCATCACCGGCGTCTCGGCCGCCATGGCCGCCGCCGCGGTGGCGGGGGCGGCGGCGAAGAGCGGCAGCGTCTCCGGCCCGCTGGCGACGGCGCGGGCGTCCCAGCCGGCGCGGCGGCGGCTGGCGCCGGTGCTGGCGAAGGCATCCGCCCCGGCCAGGGCGCCGAGCGCCCGCGGCCCCACCCCGGCCCGCCAGGCGGCCTCCTCGACCGAGGCGAAGGGCGCGCCGTTGCGGGCCTGCCGCGCCGCCAGGATGGCCTGCGCCGCATCCGCCTGCAGACCCGAGACCAGCCGCAGCCCGAGCCGCAGCGCCAGACCGCCGGCGCTGGCCCGCTGTGCCTCCAGGCTGCTGTCCCAGTCGCTGGCGTTCACGTCCGCCGCCAGGATGGCGACGCCGTGCTCCTCGGCATCGCGGACGATCTGCGCCGGGGCGTAGAAGCCCATCGGCTGGCTGTTCAGCAGGGCGCAGGCGAAGACCGCGGGGTGGTGGCACTTCACCCAGGCCGAGGCATAGACGAGGTGGGCGAAGCTGGCGGCGTGGCTCTCGGGGAAGCCGTAGCTGCCGAAGCCCTCGATCTGCTGGAACACCCGCTCGGCGAAGTCGCGCTCATAGCCGCGGCGGACCATGCCGGCGACCAGCTTGTCGCGGTACTGCGCGACGCCGCCGGTCAGCTTGAAGGTCGCCATGGCGCGGCGGAGCTGGTCGGCCTCCTCAGGCGTGAAGCCGGCGGCGACGATCGCCAGCCGCATCGCCTGCTCCTGGAACAGCGGCACGCCGAGCGTCTTGCCCAGCACCCGCTCCAGCTCGTCCGGCGGTCCGTGCTCGGGGCCAGGGGCGGGGTAGCTCACCGGCTCCAGCCCCTGCTTGCGACGGAGGTAGGGGTGGACCATGTCGCCCTGGATCGGCCCCGGCCGGACGATCGCCACCTCGACCACCAGGTCGTAGAATTTCCCGGGCCGCAGCCGCGGCAGCATGTTCATCTGCGCCCGGCTCTCGACCTGGAAGACGCCGAGGCTGTCGGCCCGGCGCAGCATGGCATAGGTCGCGCCGCAGTCGCGCGGCAGGCTGGCCAGGTCGTGGTGCAGGCGGTTGTGCCGGCGCAGCAGGTCGAAGCCCCGGCGCAGGCAGGAGAGCATGCCGAGGCCCAGCACATCCACCTTCAGGATGCCGAGCGCGTCGATGTCGTCCTTGTCCCACTCGAGGACGGTGCGGCCCTCCATGGCGGCGGCGGCGACCACCGCCAGCTCGATCAGCGGCCCGCGGGTGATGACGAAGCCGCCGACATGGGTCGCGGTGTGGCGGGGGAAGTCGAGGATCTCCTCGGCCAGCTCGAGCGCCATGGCCAGCCGCGGGTCGGCGGTATCCAGGCCTTCCTCAACCGCCAGGGCGGCGAGGCCCATCTCGTGCCCCGGCCCCCAGCTGCCCTTGGCCAGCCGGGCGGTGACGTCCTCGCTGAGGCCCATGGCGCGGCCGACCTCGCGGACCGCGCTGCGGGTGCGGTAGCGGATGACGGTGGCGCAGATGGCCGCCCGCTCGCGGCCGTAGCGGTCGTAGAGGTGCTGGATCACCTCCTCGCGGCGCTCGTGCTCGAAGTCGATGTCGATGTCGGGCGGCTCGCCGCGGCTGGCCGAGACGAAGCGCTCGAACAGCAGGTCGTGCTTGGCCGGGTCGACCGCGGTGATGCCGAGCACGTAGCAGACCGCCGAATTGGCGGCCGATCCCCGGCCCTGGCAGAGGATGCCGCGGTCGCGGGCGAAGCGGACGATCTCGTGGACGGTCAGGAAGTAGGGGGCGTAGCCGAGCTCGCCGATCAGCCGCAATTCGTGGCCGAGGCGCCCGGCGATCTCCCCCGGCGGCCCGGCCGGCCAGCGTTCGGCGGCCGCCGCGGCCACCCGGTCCGCCAGGGTCTGCTGCGGCGTCCGGCCGGGCTCCATGACCTCGTCGGGGTATTCGTAGCGCAGCTGGTCGAGCGAGAAGCCGCGGCAGGCCGCGAGGATCTCGAGGCTGTGCGCCAGCGCCGCGGGCTGCGCGGCGAACAGCCGGGCCATCGCCGCCGGGCCCTTCAGGTGCCGCTCGGCATTGGGCTCGGCGGCATGGCCCAGGGCATCGACCGTGGTCCGCAGGCGGATAGCGGTCAGCACGTCGGCTAGGCGGTGGCGCGCGGGGTGGTGGTAGCGGACGTCGCCGGTGGCCAGCAGCCGGGTGCCGGTGGCCGCGGCCAGCCCGGCCAGTTCGGCCAGCCGGCGGCGGTCGTCGCCGAGCAGGCGGCCATGGGCGGCGAGGTGCAGCGGCAGGACCAGCCGGTCCCGCAGCGCCGCCGCCTCCCGCCGCAGCGCCTCGGCGAAGCCGGCATCCGGCGCCGCCGGCGGGACCAGGGCGAGCGCCCAGCCCTCGGCGGCGGCGAGCATGGCCGCGCGGCCGATGCGGGACTCGCCCTTGGGCGCCTGCATCCGGGCGCGGGAGAGCAGCGTGGTCAGCCGGCCGTAGCTGGCCCGGTCGCTGGGCCAGGCCAGCCATTCGCTGCCGTCCTCGAGCCGCAGCCGGCAGCCGACCAGGAAGGGCAGGCCCAGCGCCCTGGCCGCGACATGGCCGCGGACCACGCCGGCGAGGCTGTTGAGGTCGCAGAGGCCGAGGCCGGCGAGGCCGAGCGCCCGGGCGGCCTCGGCCAGCTCGGCCGGGTGCGAGGCGCCGTCGAGGAAGCTGAAGTTGGACCGCGCGGCCAGCTCGGCGAAGGCGGGCACCCCGGTCAGGTGCTGTGCGGGGGGCGCGGCGGGCGCTTGAGCACGACGAAGTGGGACCGCTCGAGCTGCGCCACGAGCTGCTCGGCCAGCACGGTGGCGGCCATCTCCCAGGCGGTGCCGCGGCGGGGCTTGCCGCGCTCGTCGAAGCGCAGCCCGTAGGCCAGGGCCGAGGCGAGCTCGCCCTGGTCGACCGGCAGCAGCGGGTCGGGCGCCGGCCGCACCCGGTCGGCCGGGACGTCGGAGGGGGCGGGCGGCGGCGGGTCTGGGAAGGTCATGCGCCGGAGGGTGGCGGGAAGAGTCGAACGAATCAAGAACAAGATTCGGTTGGGTGCCGGCGGCCCGGTGCCGCGCCGGCCGGACCGCCGGTCAGCCGAAGTCGCGGCGCAGCCCGTCGAGCATGGCCGCATGGGTCTCGGCCAGGCCCTGCAGCGCGGCGGGGGAGGTGGTGTCGCCGCGGCGGAGCTGCCGCGCCAGGACGAATTGCAGGGCCTTGGCGCCGGCCGAGACCTCGAGCGCCGCCGCCGCCGCCGGCACGGCCTCGCCCTCCCGCAGCCAGAGCAGGTGGCGCGCCAGCAGCTCGCAGGCCGCGCCCAGCTGCCGCAGCGTGTTGAAGGAGAAGCGGTGCAGCGCCGCCGCGTCGCGCCGCGCCAGCCCCTGCAGCAGCCGCGGCAGGTCGGCGGCGAAGGCCTGGACCGGCCGGGCCGGCCGCGCGCCCTGCAGCTGGTCCCGCAGCAGGCGGGCTGCGGCCTCGCGCAGCTCCCGCCCGGTCAGCCCGCCCGCCGGCAGGAAGCCCGCCGCCTCGGCATAGGGGAACAGGGCCGCGCCGCCCGCCAGGATCCCGTCGTAATCCTCCCCCTGCAGGGTGAAGCGGCCGGCATTGTGCAGGTAGCGCAGCTGCCGCCGGCCGGGGTCGGCCGCCAGGATGCCGATCGTGGTCTTGGTGTGGTGGCGGCGATAGGCCGTCGCGGCGACATCGGGCAGCCACCAGGCGTCGACTTCCAGCAGGACCACCTGGCCGCGCCGCAGCGCCTCGGCCACGTGCTCCTCCAGCACCTCGTAGACCGCCAGTTCGCGCAGCGTGGCGCCATAGAGCAGCCGCAGCTCCTGCGGCGGCGGCTTGAAGAAAGTGAACTGGTCGCCTTCCCAGTCCTGCGCCGCCAGGAAGCCCAGCATCGCCGTGGGCTCGAAGCCGCGGTCGTGCAGCAGGGAGATCCAGAGGTCGGTGTAGCAATTGGTCTCCGGCCAGTCGCGCGCCGCGGCGTGCAGCGGATGCGGCCGCCAGGTGTGGGGCGCGCGCTGGCCGGTGGCGGCGGTCATGCCGCGGGCCAGTCCAGCGCGGTCCGCAGCGGGGCCGGCCAGGCCTCCGGCCGCAGGCCGTGGTGCCGCAGGATCGCCAGCGTCAGGCGTTCCATGCCGAAGCCCACGCAGGCGGTATGGGCCACCGCCCCGGCGCCGCCGGGCCCCGCCGCCCGGATGTCCCAGGCCTGGCCGAAGTGATCCTGGTGGTAGTTGAAGCTCATGCAGGCGGTCGGGCGCTCGGCGCTGCCGACCGGGATCAGCAATTCGAATTTCAGCTGCCGGTCGCGCTGGCTGTCGGCCATCAGCTTGCCGCCGCGCCCGAAGAAGGGGTCGTTGGCGAGGTCGAGCCGGGCCGGCAGCGCGAGCGCCGCGGCGAAGCCGGAGGCGCGCTCCATCCAGGCATCGCGGAAGTGGCGCACCTGCTCCGGCGTGCCGATGCGGACATGCTCGCGCATCCGGAACATCTGCAGCCGCGCCGGGTCGCGCGACGGCTCGTGCCGGAAGCACCAGGAGGCGACGTCGATCAGCCGTCCCTCCGGCGGCAGCGGCCCCGCCGCCGCGACCGCGGGATAGACCGGGTAGCAGGCGGCCGGCGTCAGCACGATGTCGGCGCCGGTGGTCGCCGCCGTCCAGTCGCCGCCCGCCTCCAACGTCGCAAGCAAGCGGGCATGGGCGCGCTCGTCGCCGCAGAAGCAGTGGATGGCGCCCGCCAGGTCGGGGAAGCTCTTCAGGTAGCCGCTGCGCTCCAGCACCCGGCGCGGCATGCCGGGCGGGAAGCGCATGACCTCGGCGCCATCCGCCGAGACCATCCGGTCGATCATCGCCTCGAGCCGGGTCACCACCGCCTCGAACAGGGGGCCGCGGCCGTAGAGCCCGTCGATGCCGCTCGGCACCAGGTGGCGGCCGGCGAACAATTCCTGCAGCAGGTCGCCGCTCATGGCAGCAGGGTCTCCCGGGGACGGGCCATCAGGGCCATGGTGGCGGTCGCCTCGGCGATGCGGTCGTTGTTCACCATGATCGGCGCGGAGGCTATGTCGCGCAGGTGCCGCCCGACGCTCCAGGCGGTGCCGTTCCGGTAGCCGGCGATGCCGCAGACCTGCAGGGCGTCCTGCACCAGGCCGAGGGCGGTGGCCGAGGTCCGGGTCTTCAGCCCGTTCATCGCCAGGCCGAAGCCGAGGCCGCGCTGCTCCGCCCCGGCGGCGCGGGACTGCTCGTAGCTGCGCACGCCGCCGGCGACATGGCCGCGGGCCACGTCCAGCGTGGTCAGCGCCTCGGCCAGGCGGCGCGCCCCGGCCGGGCGTTCCGTCGGATGCTGCCGCGCCCGCGTCCGCAGGAAGCCGCCGGCGCGGCCCAGCGCATCGGCGGCGATGCCCAGCCAGAGGCTGCTCCAGAGCGTGTGGCAGACCGGCAGCATGGTCTGCTCGAGCACCGTCGCATAGGGCACCGGCAGCACCTGCTCGGGCAGGCCGGTGAACTGCAGGTGCCAGGTGGCGCTGCAGGTGCCGCGCATCCCCAGCACGTCCCAGCCGCCGGCCGGCTCCAGCCGCAGGTCGTCGCGGCGCGCCACGCAGAGCACCTGATCGGACGGCGGCGAGGCCGGGCCGCGGCGGGCCGTCACCAGGACGGCATCCGCCTGCTCGGCATAGGAGATGACGCAGCCCTGCTTGAGGAAGCCGATGCGCCCCCCGGCCGCCTCGACGGCGCAGTCGCTGCGGCTGGTGTCGCCGCCGGTCGCGGCTTCCGTCGTGGCGCTCGCCAGCAGCAGCTGCCGCGTCGCCACCTCGCGCAGGAAGTCGCGCGGCCAGTCGCGGTCGCGGCCATGGTCGATCAGGCAGGCCAGCTGGATCTGGTGCATCGCGAAGACCATGGCGGTATTGGCGCAGTGCTGTCCCAGCGCGTGGCAGGCCTCGGCGATCTCGGCGAAGGCCGCGCCTTCGCCGCCGAGCCCGCTGTCGACCGGCGCCCCCAGCAGCCGGGCCTCGCGCAGCGCGGCCATCGCCTCGTGCGGGAAGCGGGCCTCGCGGTCGACCGCCTCCGCGGCCGGGGCCGCGACCTCGCGGCCGACATGCGCGGCGCGCTCGGCGACGGTGCTGCGCCGCCGGCTCATCGGCCGGGCGTCGCGGCCAGCAGCTCCGTCACCACGCGGCCGATGGCGGCGAGGCTGCGGAAGGTCCCGCGGTTGAGCAGCCGGTCGGGAACCTCGAGGTCGAAGGCCTCCTCGATCGCCAGCATCAGCTGCACGGTGGCCATCGAGGACAGGCCGGCATCGTAGAGATCCGCATCGTCCGGCAGGGTCGCCACGTCCAGCGCGAGCTGCCCATGGTCGCCGACCAGGCCGCGGATCCGCGTCAGGATCCCGGCGTCGGACATGGATGTTGCTTGTCCATCAGCGGCCATGTATCGCCACCCTCCACGAACATTTCTTGTTCGGCTCGTTGCGAGCCTCGGCCCGGATGTTGCCGTGGTAAACAAATAATTACGGGAACAGGCCTAAAAAAAGATCACATTCTCGGGAATGCGACATGGCGGCCCGCCGGCCCGGCGGGTCAGTCCGCCGCCTGCCGGAAGCCGGCGGGCGCCTCGCCGTTCAGCGCATGCACCTCGCCCTGGACCGGCAGCGAAGGGTCGCCGCGTGGCAGCAGCGCGACCGCCCGCGGCGGGCCGGGCGCCAGGTGGAACCAGTTCTCCGCCGCCCGCCAGTGCGGCGCCTCGACATGCACCATCACCGCCGGGCGCTGCGTCCCGAGCAGGAGCGACCAGCCCGCCGCGGCGCTGCCCTCGAGCCGCGCCTCGAGCCCGAGCGGCATGGGCGCGACCGGCAGGCCGGCGGGAAACGACCAGGCATCGGCGACCTCCCGCCCCGCCGCGTCCCGCAGCGCCGCCACGACGCAGGCGTGCCGGACCGGCCCGAAGCGATAGGCCGCGTTGAGGTCGACGAAATGCTCCAGCAGCGCCTGCGCCGGCATCCGCAGGGCGCCGCGCGGCGGCAGCACGACCGGGGCCTCCCCGGCCGCCAGGACCCGGCCGTCGGCGCGCAGCGCCCGGAGCGCGACCCGGCCCGCGAAGGCCGTCGCATGCTCGTTCAGCAGATGCAGGTCGAGCCCGTTGCAGCCCTCGTCGGTCAGCAGCAGCTGCAGGGGGCGGAACGACCGGCGCAGCGCATGCCAGGCGGCCTTCGGCTCGCCGGCATGGTCCAGCACGCCCCAGCCGGCGCCGGGCTGGACGTCGCGCAGCAGCCAGACCAGCGCGCCGCCGCAGTCGCTGCCGACCCGCCGCCATTCCGTGAAGCAGGCCTCCATCACCTGGGCGGTGACCGCGCGCGACAGGCGCAGGTAGCGCTCCGGGTCGGAGCGGCGCAGCAGCCCGGGATCCAGCCCATGCAGCCGGGCCAGGTAGTGGTCGCGGACATCCTCGAAGTCCCAGGAGGCCCCGGGGTCGCGGGGGACGCCCGCCTTCCAGCCCGGGTGGTGCACCGGCGGCCAGCCGGCCAGGGCCGGCGACCCGGCGTCCGGCACGTTGGCGAAGGCCAGCGCCTCCGCCGCAAAGCCCAGGCCGCAGCGGCGGGCGTCCTCGAGCGGCCGCATGTAGGCGCCGACGCCGTAGTAATGCGCGACGCCGGTATCGACCCGGAAGGGCGGGTCGCCGCCGCTCGGCGAGCCCGGCAGCCAGGGCACCCCGGGGGCCAGCCGCGCCGCGACCCCGGCGAGCGCATCGTCGAACAGCCGCCCCGGCGCCCAGGCGGTGCGCGGCGCGCCGAGCATGGCCGCCTGCTGCTGCACCTCGCTGCCGCCGCAGAGCACCGCCAGGCTGGGGGACGCCTCCAGCCGCTCCAGCAGCTCCTCGGCCTCCGCCACCGCCTCGGCGAGGAACGCCGGATCGGCCGCGGGGTAGTCGAAATTGGCGAACATCAACTCCTGCCAGACCAGCAGCCCGAGCTCGTCGCAGAGCGCGTGGAAGGCCGGCGCCTCATAGGCCATGGTGCCGCCGACCCGCAGCATGTTCATCCCCGCCGCGCGCGCCGCCAGCAGCGTCGGCCGCAGCGCCGCCGCGTCGCCGGGCAGGCCGGCGGGGTCGGGCGGCGCCCAGCAGGCGCCGCGGCAGAACAGGGCCTCGCCGTTCACCCGCAGCCGGAAGCGGCCGTCCTCGCGCGCCTCGCGCTCGATGCGGCGAAAGCCGGTCGGGGCGAAGCGGATGGCGCCCGCCGCGGTCTCCACCGCCGCGGCGTGGCGCGGCTGCCCGCCATGGGTCGCCGGCCACCAGACCGGCACCTCCGGCAGCCGCAGCGCGGCGCCCCAGAGCCCGTCGCCGAGCGCCTGCAGCGGGGCCGCGGCACCGGCGCAGCGCAGCAGCGCGGCGCCGGGCTCGCAGCCCGGCGCCAGCCGCAGGCGCAGCGACAGCCGGCCGGTCCGGCCATCGGCATCGAGCGACGGCCGCAGCTGCACGGCCGCGACGCGGAGCGGCCCGGTCTCGCGCAGCAGCAGGACCGGGCGGTAGGGGCCGACCACCGGGATCGCCGGCTCCCAGCCCGGCATGTGGCCGAGCTGGGTGGCGCGCAGCCAGCGCAGCCCGGGCTCCTGCGCCAGGACGGGCCGCCATCGCGGCCGGGGCCGGCCCTGCCGCAGCGCCGCCAGCACCGGCGCGGCGGCGCGGAAGCGGATCTGCAGCAGGTTGTCGCCGCGGCCCAGGAAGGCGGCCTCCTGGGCGCGGAACATGCTGTGCGAGCACAGCAGGAGCTCGCCGTTGCACCAGACCTCGGCCAGCGTCGCCAGCCCCTCGAAGCGGAGCCGGTGCGGGCCTTCGGCGACGAAGGCCAGGCGGTACCAGTGGTCCCGGGCGGCGAGGCCGGCCAGGGTCGCCGCATCGGCCAGGCCGGCGGCGCGCAGCGCCGTCGCCACCGTGCCCGGCACCACCGCCGGCCGCCACGCGGCCGGGCCGAAGGCCGCCGGCGTGGCGACGGCATCGGCGGCGGTGCTGCAGAATTCCCAGCCCGCCTCCAGGCTCGTCCGCTGCAGGCCATCGATGGAATCGACCATTGCCATGGCGGACGTTCCTAATGATCATTGAAGCACAGGCATAGTCGTATCGCGATTTCGTCAAATAAGGCGGGCCCTTCGCCAATACCGTGAATGTCGTGGCCATCGCCTGCCGAGGTAACGATGAAGATGCTGTTTTCGCCGCTGGTTCTCCTCGCCCTAGCCGCCGCCGCCTTCGGCGTGGCCGTCCTGGCCGCCGACCTCGGCATCGCCGCCTGGCAATTCGGCCCGGACTACGTGCGCCGCCTGGTCCTCTGGCAGCACCCCAGCCCGCTCGACCGGCAGCGCTTCCCGGTCCGGGCCATCGCCGCCCCGGCCGTGCCGTCGCCCCTGCCGCGGGCGCCGGAGGGCGCGGCGGCGGTGGCCGAGGCCTTCGGCCGCATCGGCGGCGCCGCCTGGACCGGCGCGCGGCTGCCGGAGACGCTGGCGCAGGCCGGGACCAACACGCTGCTGGTGCTGCGGGACGGCCGGCTGGCCTATGCCGCCTACCTGAACGGCCATGGCCCGCGCAGCCCGCAGAATTCCTTCTCCGTCGCGAAATCCGTCACCAGCCTGCTGGTCGGCGCGGCGATCGGCGACGGGCTGCTGCCGCCGCCGGACAGCCCGGCCGAGACGCTGCTGCCCGAGGTCCCCGGCCTGCGCGGCTCCGGCGTCACGCTGCGCCACCTGCTCGACATGCAATCGGGCTTCGCCCTCGACAACCGGTGGCCGCTGGGTCCGCTCAGCCTGCCCTGGCGGGCGGCGCAGCGCATGCATTTCGCGCCCGACCTCCGGGCGGTGGCGGCGGCGGTGCGGCCGGAGGTCGGGCCCGGGGAGCGTTTCCTCTACGACGACCGCAACGCGATGCTGCTGGGGATGGCGCTCGCCCGCGCCAGCGGCGAGACCCCATCGGGCTTCCTGGAACGCCGGCTCTGGCGCCCGATGGGCGCGGCCTGCCCGGCCGAATGGATCCTCGACAGCAACGCCCAAGGCTTCGAGAAGATGGAAAGCGGCATCGCCGCCTGCGCCGAGGACTACCTGCGGATCGGCGCGCTGGTGCTGCGGGGCGGGGTGCTGGCCAACGGCACGCGGCTGCTGCCGGCGGACTGGATCGCCGGCCTGGGCCAGGCCGCGACCGCGCCGGAGGGGGCGCCGGGCTACGGCCTGCTGTGGTGGAGCTTCGCCAACCCGGCGGGCCCGCCCGACATCTTCGCCTCCGGCCTCTTCGGCCAGGTGCTGTACGTCTCGCGCGCCCGCGGCATGGTGCTGCTCCGCACCGGCGACCGGACCGGCGAGCTCGACTGGCCGGCGCTGCTGCAGCGGCTGTCCCGGGCCCTGTCCGAGGGCGAGCCCCCTGCCCAATCCCATGCCCAGTCCCATGCCCAGCCCGCGGCCGGGGAGGCCGGCTGATGCGGCCCGTCCTGATCGCCGGCGGCTTCGGCTGGCTGCATGCGTCGGCCGGCGGCGGCAGCGAGACGGCCGTGCTGGTCTGCCCGGCGCTGGGGCGCGAGGCCTGCGTGTCGCATCGCGCGCTGCGGCTGCTGGCGGACCGGCTGGCGGCGGCCGGCTATGCGACGCTGCGCATGGACTACCCCGGCAGCGGCGATTCCGCCGAGCTGACGGAGCCTGCGCCGGAGGCCTGGCTCGCGGCCATCCGGGCCGCCGCTGACCGGCTGCGGACGCTCTCCGGCGCGACCCGCATCGTGGTCTGCGGCTTCCGCCTCGGCGCCCTGCTCGGCATGGCGGCGACCGCCAGGCGGGCCGACGTCGCCGCCCTGATGCTGCTCGGGCCGCCGCTGTCCGGCCGCGACCAGGTGCGCGAATGGCGCGCCGCCGAGCGCTTCGCCAGCACGGCGCCGGAGCCCGGCCATCTCGAGGCGGATGGCTGCTGGCTGCCGCGCGACGCGCTGGACCGGCTGGCGGAGCTCGCGCTCGGCCATGTCGCGCTGCGCCCGGACCAGGCCGTGCTGCTGCTGGCCGCCGGCCCCGCGGCCGCCGCGGCGGCCTGCGTCGAGGCCTGGCGCGGCAGCGGCGCCGCGGTCGCCACCCTGCCTTTCGAGGGCCTCAAGGCGCTGCTGCACGCGCAGTTAGACCACCCGCCGCCGCTGGCCGATTTCGACCGCGCCATCGACTGGCTGCGCCGCCGGCACCCGCCCCGCGACGCGGTGCCGGCGGCAGCGCCCGATCCCATGCCCGCCCTGGCGGGCGAGGGCTGGGTCGAGCAGCCGCTCCGCTTCGGCCCGGCGGCGGCCCTGGTCGGGATCCTCGCCCGGCCGGCGGGCGAGGCGCCGCCCGGCCTCGCGGTCATCATCGGCAATACCGGCTACGATCCGCGGGTGGGCTTCGGGCGCAGCACGGTGGTGCTGGCGCGGCACCTCGCGGCCCGGGGCATCGCCTCGCTGCGGCTGGATTTCGCCGGGCTCGGCGACAGCCGCTCGCCGGCGGAAGGCGACACGCATGCCTATGAGACCGACCGCCTGGAGGATTTCCGCGCGGCGATCGATGCCCTGGCGGCGCGCGGCTACCGGCGCTTCGCCCTGCAGGGCACCTGTTCCGGGGCCTATCACGCCTTCCACGCCGCACTGGCCGAGCCGCGGGTCGAGCGGCTGTTGCTGGTCAACCAGCTCGTGTTCCAGTGGCGCGCCGGCGACCAGATGCTGCAGATGGCGCGGGTCATGTCCCGCGGGCCGGCAACCTACCTGCGCGCGCTCGGCCAGCCGCAGGCCTGGCTCAAGCTGCGCCGGGGCGAGCTCGCCATCGGCCGGGTGCTCTGGGGGCAGCTCGCCGCGGCGGCGGCCCGCGGCCGGCAATGGCTGCGCGGCGACGCGGCGGGCCGGCCCCGCCAGGCGCTCGAGACCCTGACGCGGCGCGGGGTGGCGGTCTTCGTCCTGCTGGGGGCGGAGGATCCCAGCCACGGCATCTGGAACGAGGCCCTCGGCCTGCCGCGCCGGAGCGCCAGGCACTGGCCCGGCCTGACGATCCGGATCGAGTCCGGCCTCGACCACGTGCCGACCACCATGCGCATGCGCCGGCAGGTGGCGGAGATCCTGGGCGAAGCCTTGCGGGACGAAAGCGCGGCGGGGCAGGCCGCAGGGGCCGGGGCGGGGGCCGGGGCGGGGGCCAGGGACAGGGCCCCGGCCCGCCCCCGGGCCGGATGACGCCGCGCCCGCCGGCGCATCACCCCGGCTGGCCGGTGCCGCCCCCTGGACCGCGCCGGCCGCTCACCAGGTCAGCTCCGCCACGGCGATGCGGCCCTCGGCGCTGGGCCAGGCCCGGGCGACGATGCGCTCGTCGTTGAACAGGGCCGGGACCGGCCGGCCGAGCTCCGCCGCCGGCAGTCGCAGGGTGGCGGTGGCGGCACGGGCGATGCCCGCCGGCACGTCGCGCGGCACGGCGCCATCCAGCAGGATGGTGTCCCGCGGCAGGCCGAAGTAGCCGCGCGGCCGGGTGAACAATAGCACGCCGCCGGCGGCGCGGTCCTCGGCCGTCAGCGGCCGGGCCGGGCGCAGGTGCATCACCGCCGACGAGCGCGGGATGCCGGAGCGGTAGACATGGGTGATGGGGTGCCCGGGCGCCGCGACGACCAGCTCCAGCGACCAGCCGGGCTCGACCGCCGCCGGCCCCCAGCGGCCGTCGGCACCGGTGGTGCGGCGATGCAGGGCCTCGCCCAGGCGGGCGCCGGTGTCCGGGTCGGTGCGGAAGATCTCGACCACCGCGCCCTCGACCGGGCGGTTGGTCTGGACGCCGCCCGGCGTGCCGGTGACGATGCCGTCCAGCACCGGCCGCGCCTCCGGCACCACCGCGATGCGGGCCGGCGCCCGGCCGGTGATGAAGCGGAACATCTCGGCGAAGGCGCGCGCGTGATAGGCCGTTTCGCGATGGTCGAGGCCGGGCAGGACGAGGTTGGTCGCGCCGCGCAGCGCGGGCCCGTCCACATCCGTGCCGGTGGCGCGGTCCGGCGTCTGCGGCGACCAGACCGCGCGTGGCTGGGCATAGAGGTCGTTGCCGTCGCTGCGCAGCGTCAGGAAGGCCGTGCCGGCCACCACGTCGCTCGGCCCGCCGTTGAGGCGGCCGAGGAAGGCCCCCCGGCCGCTGAACTCGTTGCCCGCCCGTTCGGGCCAGTCCTGGACGCCGCGGTTCGGGGTGCCGCAGAGCACCGCATGGGAGACCTGCCCGGCGCCGCCCTGGTGCAGGGTGAAGTCGCGGATCGGGTTGCCGCCCCGGCTGTTGCCGACGAGGGCGATGCGGGCGGCGCCGGTCCGCTGCCGCAGGTCGCCGGCGAAGGCGGCGAGGCGCCCGGTCTGCTCCGCGCTGCCGCTGCGGTTGGGCTGCGGCACGGCGTCGTCGTCCCGCGCCAGCGGGTCCGGGAAGTTCGCCGCGAGCAGCCGGTCCCGGGCGAAGCCGTTCGACTCGAAGCGCCAGAGGGTGGTCTGCCAGAGGGCGGCATGGTCGCCGTTCCCGTGCAGGAACAGGACCGGGGGATACTCGGCCTGGGCCTGGGCCTGGGCCTGGGCTTGGGCCTGGGCGGGGCGCGGCATGGCCGGGAGGATGCTGAAGCCGAGGAGGGTGCGGCGGCGAAAGGTCATGCGGTGAGGGTCGCATGCCGTCCGGCGATCCTCCAGCCTCCGCGGCGGGAGGGCGCGGCCCGGCCGGGCGGCGGAATCTTTTTTTTGACGATAATTATCTTGTTTGACGAATTTGCATGCCGTGTTATCAACCTTA